>CAYWCV010000012.1:12873-48851 GCA_964456845.1 uncultured Chitinophagales bacterium
TGTTTGCGCCTCTTGGGAAAGGGCAACGTGGTCTCATTGTGGCGCAACCTAAGACAGGTAAAACCACCATTTTGCGGAACATTGCCAATTCCGTCTCCACGAACAATCCAGAGACGCGGATCATCATTCTATTGGTCGACGAGCGCCCGGAAGAAGTGACCGAAATGGAGCGCACGGTAATAGATGCCGAAGTTGTGGCATCCACGTTCGACTCACGCCCAGAGAACCATGTTCGCGTGGCCGAGATCGTGTTCGAGAAGGCCCGCAGAATGGTTGAGTGCGGCCAAGATGTCCTCATTCTGATGGATTCGATCACCCGTCTTGCCAGAGCTTATAACATCTGCGCCAATAATACGGGCAGAACTATGACCGGCGGCATCGACGCACAGGCACTGAAAGTGCCTCGCCAATTATTCAGCTCAGCCCGAAATATCGAGGGAGGCGGAAGCCTTACCATTATTGCGACTGCGCTTATCGAGACTGGCTCAAGAATGGACGACGTCATCTTTGAGGAGTTCAAAGGCACGGGCAACATGGAAATCGTTCTCGACCGCCGTCTCGCTGACCGACGAATTTTCCCGGCGATCGACGTTTTCAAGAGTGGGACAAGGCGCGAGGAACTGCTGGTCAGCGACGAGGAACGCGAGAAAGTGGTGCTGTTAAGACGCTATTTGGCAACCATGAATCCCGTTGAGGCCGTGGAATTCTTGCTCGACAAAATGAAGGGCACTTACGATAACCGACATTTCCTCATCTCCATGAACCAATAGGGGGCCAATCAATCGCCTCCAAGTAGTTTTTACTGATCCCCGATCCCCGATCACTGATCACTGAGAACAAATTGTCGGTTTCTGTCGCGTTCGAGCCTTCCAAGTTTATGCTTGATGGAGTGGTAGAAGAAGATCCACGCCTTGTCTTCGTAGGCTTGCTTAAGCCAAAACATGCGTAAGCCCTTGCTTTCTACGGGGTCGACATCATTGCCCTTCACTCCCGCGTGAAGAAAGACCTCGTTGGGAACCAAGTCACCAAAGTAGTAGCCAATATCTTGTCCATCGCTGATGCGCACAATCATATGGCCCGGTGTGTGCCCACCCGTCCGTATGGCCTCCACATGCGCGGTAATCCGCGTATAATCATCTTCCAGGAAGACAACCTTGCCGTCGGCCACTAGGCGGTAGAAATCGTCAAGGTCATAGCCGATTCCGGGACCTTGTTTGCCCTCAATCTGCTCCAAGGCAAATTCCCACTCGGTGCGATGCACGTAAATGGTGGCGTTCGGCAATGTTGATGTGGTCGTCTGAGCTGAGTCTGTCAACGACAACCCAGCCATGTGATCGTAGTGCAAATGAGTCAACACCACTTGCTTCACGTCTCTATAGTCAATGCCAAACACACCCAAGTTGGTGCGCAGGTTCGACAGCCTGTCGGTGTGTCCCTTGGCGTCGAGGCCCAGTCCGATTCCGGCGTCAACCAATGTGATCTCACCGTCGTGTATCACCACTAGAGGATCTATTCCGACAAGCGCAGAATAGTCTGACTGTTTGGCCGACGGGTTAGACCGAGTGATCGAACCCGACTGTGTGACCTCGAAATTGCCCTCACTGAGTTGTTCTACGATTATCGAACCAAGTTTCATGTCAAAAGATACGGAATTCGATAGGCGTTCGTGCAATCGGGTAACCAGGGCCTGGACCTGTAAGATGCAGCACCTTACGTGCCAGACGTTGCAGCTCCGTCTGTGGGTGTAGCCATGTCATGACCGCCGTCTGTGAACTGGCAGCAAATCGCTCAATAAACGTCTTTTCAATCGGATAGGATACGAGCTCGTAGTTTTCGATTCCAGCCATTTCGGCTGCAACATCCAAGGCATCCTGATACCCACCCAAAATATCGACCAGCCCATTGTCTTTTGCATCCTTTCCTGTCCAGACTCGACCCTGAGCAAGTTCGTGAACTTGGTCGCGGGTCATCCCCCGGTTATTGGCCACTACCTGAAGAAATCTCTCGTATGTTGCCGCATTGAAGCTTTGGAAGCGGTTTGCTTGCTCTGGGGTGAACGGACGTGTAAAACTCAACCAGTCGGCGTTGCGATGTGAGCGCACTTCGTCGAACGTTATGCCGAGATTTTCTGTCATGAGCTCCTCGACATTATACTTGAGGCTGATAACCCCAATGGAGCCGGTAACCGTGTGAGGCGACGCCACAACGGTGTCGGCACCCATCGCCATGTAATAGCCGCCTGAAGCTGCCGTGGATGACATCGATGCAACTACCGGAATCTTCTCGGCTGCCTGCTCAATGAGATAATGCAGCTCATCGGAAGTAGTGGCTGCTCCTCCAGGACTGTCAATACGAATCACAACAGCCTTTACATTCTTGTCGGACAATACTTTGTCCAAGCTTTCCTTGAAATTGTTTACCGTTATCGTTCCTGTTTGCTCACCGAATCCACTTACAATTTCCGGCATGATTGTGCCGCTTGCCCGAATGACGGCAATCTTATCGGATGTGGATGCCTGAGTGATGCCCGCCGAACTTTTCGGCACCTTGATGTAGCGGTTGCTGCTGACCGTATTGAGTTTGGCGTCAGCTTCAAGCTCAAGCCGGGCCTTGATCCTAGCCTCAACCTCCGATGGCTGCAGAAGCCGGTGTATGAGCCCTTTCGAGTGGGCATCGGCTGAGCCAAGGATCGGCTCGTTGTTGAGGATGTTGTCTAAATCGGCGCGCGTCATTCCCGTGAACTCAGCCACTGCCTCCATAAATTCACTCGTGCTGGTGTTCAATATCGCCTCGTATTGCTCACGATTCTCGTCCGACAGATCATTTCGTGTAAACATCTCGCCGGCACTTTTGAACGTTCCGGAACGAATGACTTCGGCCTCTATGCCCAATTTGTCGAACATGTCCTTCAAGAACATCGGCTGAAGATAGAATCCGTCAAATTCGAACACACCCACTGGTGGTGCAAAGACCGAATCGGCAACCGTGGCTAAGTAGTATGCCTGTTCGTTCATGCCAAGGTCGTTAGTTGATGCATACATGAACTTTCCGCCCTCTTTGAATTCCTTCAGAGCCTCGCGAACTTCGTACAAGGTAGACCACGATACACCCATAGGTCCCAATTCAAGCCATACACCCTCGATCCGTTCGTCAGAGGACGCTTTTTTTAGATTTTCGATAATTCCCACCAGCGATCCACCCGAATTCACGCCTGGATTCAAAAGCTGCTCGAATGGATCGTCTGAGGCTGTCTCAGGTATGCCCGCCGACAGCGAGATTTTGAGCACCGTCTTGTCGCGAATATATGGTTCGGCCTCCGATCCTCCCGAACTGGCCAGACCTGCGATGAGGGCCACGAAAAAGAAGAAGACCACGAAGAAACTGACAATAATGGCCAATAGTGATGCCAAAAATGACTTGAAGAAACCCATAGTTGTTACCGGTAGATGATAGATATATTGATAGCACTACAACAATATGCATTTGGGTGTTCACATCCAAGTCGTTCAAATCGGTCAGATCCGTATTTATCGTCATATTTAGTATAGATTCAACTGTCTATAATTAGGATTTCGGGCCAAAATATTATAATTTCCTAATGCGAAAACCTATTCCGAAACAGCTCAGTTGAGCATAGAGATTGTCCGTGATGAATGAACCGATAGCGGTCGTAACCGGCACCATCGTTGATTTTGGCCGGGTAAATACGACCATGCAAACGATCGCAAGAGAGAAGGCATCGTCCATGTATAACCGTCACGCCATCGAATCCTACACGATCGAGGGCAATGCTTATATCGCAGTGATGCACGATCCTCACGATGCTGTGCGTCTTTGCTTGGAACACCATGCAATGCTTAAACAGCTTGTGCACCATCAGCACCCAAAAGGACTCGATGCAATGATGTCGATCGGCTTGGGAGGATTTGACGACAGCACGACCAACGCGCCTGCCCAATACGCCGCAAGACAAAGGGCCGAGTCAGGTCTTGACGACTTAATATCGAGAAACGGACGGCTTGCCATCAATACGGGTAGCAACGATGTGGATGCACTACTTGGCACCACCCTTCGCCTCCTCGACCGCGTTGTCACCGGTTGGTCCACATCACAGGCGGCCGCAATGGAATATGCGCTGCAGGGATTGACTCAGCATCAAATAGCGGACATCCTGCATATTACACAGCCGAGTGTGAACAACCGCCTGAAGCTCGCGCAGTGGAATGAGATCGAGCACATCATCCAAGTATGGGAAGGTTTGACGCTGAATTGGAACGATGTCGAATACCTATACTGACTCAGGTGTGAGTACGTTGGAACATTGATTCGAACTCGGGCGTTGGGTATCGAGACACATCACCTTATCTTGCACGAATGTCGAACACTACTTCCGATGTCATCGTTATTGGTTCCGGCCACAATGGCCTTGTAACCGCCTGTCTGCTTGCCCGCAGGGGCTTCAACGTGCGGGTGATTGAACGCCGCGACACGATCGGCGGCGCCGTCTGCACGGAGACGATGTTCCAATCGGATGCTAACCCAAGCGGATTTCGCATGGACGTGGGTTCGTCAGCTCATATCATGATACATCAGACGGGTCTGATTGAGTTGCTCGAACTCGAAAAATACGGGCTCGAGTACATCGATATGGATCCATTTGCGTCCTATCCGCTGCCAGATGGTAAAGGTGTGATCCACTTCTTCAAAGACCTGGAAAGAACCTTGGATTCCATCGGTGCCGTGAGCCCCGCCGACGTGAAGAACTACCGTGAGTTCATCGCATTTTGGAAGCGCATCAACGCGGGCGTGTTCCGTACGTTCATGGTGCCGCCTACCATGGGTGCCATGATGAAGGAAATCATCAAAGGTCAATGGCGCGACGGATCGATGTTCAAGGCCGGTGAGCACATGGACGGCCTGCGCCGCATATTGGGCAGTTATGGCCAGGAGGTGGAAGAACGGTTTAAGAGTCCCTATCTGAAGACGGCGTTGAACTGGTTTGCGGCACAGTCGGGACCCGTGCCGCAGCAGACAGCCACGGGCGATTTTGTGGGCTGGCAGGCCATGGTTCACGAAAGCGGGGCAAAACACCCGAGGGGTGGCAGTGGAATGCTCACACAGGCAATGGCGGCCATGTTGCGCGACTTTGGCGGTGAAGTGATCAGCGACTGCCCTGTCGACAAGGTGCTAGTTCGAAATGGCACAGCCTATGGTGTGTCGACTGCCGACGGAAGGGAGTACCATGCACCCATCGTTGTATCGAACGCGCACGTGCAGACGACTATGCTGAAGATGGTCGGAGCCGACCATTTGGATGCGTCTTTTTTGCACCGCGTCGACAATATCAACGTGGGCAACGGGTTCGGAATGGTGTTCAGAAGTGCCGTCGAGGAGCTTCCACAATACACGGCCTGTCCCGACGACCCATACGTTCACAATGGTCTCCAGCTGCTGTGCCCCGACATGACCTACATGAACAACGCCATCGCCGACTACAACCGCGGAAATCCGCCCCAAAAGCCGGCTGTGGTTGCCATGACGTTTTCGAAGATCGATCCTGACGTGGCTCCAGATGGTAAGCATACACTCTTTTGCTGGGCGCAGTGGCATCCCTACCAATTGTCGGGCGGCCGCCATTGGGACGACATCCGTGAGGAGGAGGCTCAGAAAATCTATGACGTGGTCGTCGATTACGCCCCCAATATGAAAGGCAAACTGATCGACTGGTATATTCAGTCACCCCTAGATATCGAACGCAAGCATGGCTTGCTAAAGGGTAATGTGATGCACGTCGAGATGAGCTTCGATCAGATGTTCATGTTCCGGCCAACTCCAGAAATGAGCAATTTCCGCACACCCATCAAGAATTTGTATCTTTCCAGTGCATCTTGCCACCCCGGAGGAGGTGTTTTTGGTGCAGCCGGCTACAATGCCGCCACCGTGGTTTTAAAAGACCACAAGAAGCCCGCCCGATGAACGTTCTATAAACATGATTGGCCGCAACAGGGAATTATTTAAGCTTTTCGGTTTCAGGATCACCGTCGATCCCTTGTTGCCCATAGTGATTATCCTGATGGCTTGGGTACTGGCTGAGCGGTACTTCCCCCGATACATCATGGGTCTGCAAACATGGGAATATGTGGCAATGGGGGTTGTGTCTGCCATCCTCCTGTTTGCATCCATCTTTTTTCATGAGTTGGGGCATTCCTGGTCTGCAAAACATTTCAACTTGCCCACCGAGCGCATCCACATGTTTCTCTTCGGCGGTATGGCCGAGCTAAAATATCGCCCCGTGCGACCGGCCCATGAAAGTTGGATCGCCATTGCCGGTCCCGTGACATCAATGGCATTGGCCGGTGCCTTTTATCTGATGGCTCTCGCTTTTGCCGACACATACCGCCCGGTACATCACGTGTTTCAGTATGCTGCATTGATGAACGGCCTGCTCGCGATATTCAACATTGTCCCAATTTTCCCGCTCGATGGCGGCAGGGCGCTGCGTGGACTTCTTTGGAATCGAAACGGGCGGTTTTATGAGGCCTCCATGCTCACGTTCAGGATCAGTTCGAACCTGATCGCCATCCTCTTCATCCTCAGCTTTGTGAGTTGGTTCTGGTTTGACCCCATGTGGACAATGTGGATCGCAGCATTTGCCCTTTACATGATGTATACGGCGTTGAACGGGCGTCGTGAATTGGTCCATGTGCCATCGAGCGACGATTTGATTTTTCGTTTGCCGGACGACGTGCCCACATCGGTGATTATTCGAGAAATTTTGCAGGCAGATCCCACATATTTGCGCGATTGCATTGTCCCGTTCGTCAACGACGGCCAACTATCGGGTGTCATCTTCGGCAACACCATGCCGGGAAGCGATAGTTTGAACGACGATGTCATTGACTCGTTGCTTCGCGATCCTGAGATGGGGACGTACATCGATGTAGAGATGGCTGAGACATATGGCAACACGGTTGAGTACAAAGCTGAATTCGTCCCTGTTTTGAAGAGGGGTAAGCTGCTGGGTCTGTGCGACCCACATGAGCTGCGCTTCTGGCTGCGCGAAACGACCCGCCTCAGACTCGAGACCGACAATTCCGAAACCATTTATTACGGGTGAGTGATTTGGAACCAATAACGCCACTTTCAGAAGTGCGTCTTGACTACGACGCACTCGACAGGAATATGACCGTGGTGGCAAATCTTTCTGCGGGGAGAAAGATCATCGCCGTTGTCAAAGCAGATGCCTACGGGCATGGAGCTGTGGCTGTTTCGAAGCACATTGATAAACAAGTGCACGCATTTGCGGTCGCCCAACCCTCCGAAGGCATCCAGTTGAGAAAATCGGGCATCTCAAAGCCGATCCTTGTTCTTTGCATGCCAGAATTGCCTTTTGCCCACTTGTATAAACAATGGGATCTCGACGCAACTGTGGGCCATCTTGACGCGCTTTCCATTCTCCCCGAAGGCACCCGCGTCCACATAAAATTCGACACGGGTATGGGACGCCTGGGCTTTCTGCCCACCGATGCCACTTCCGTGCTCAAGGCTGTGCAGGCCCGACCCGACCTGAATTTCGTCGGACTCATGAGCCATTTCGCCAATGCCGACATGCCAGGCCACCCATCAGTACAGTCACAATTGGATGCGTTTCGGGCTTTGTCCGACATCTTCCCGGCATCGTGGATGCGCCATCTGTCGAATTCGGCGGCAACTCTCAGCCTCGATAATACACCATTCGACGCCATCCGTGTGGGCCTCCTTCTATATGGTTACACACCCAACCAGATGGCCGCTCCCGAGCTGTTCCCGGTTAAACACTGGGTGAGCAGAATCACACAGGTACGGCCCATTACAGCCGGGACTCCGGTGAGTTATGGGTGGACCTGGAATGCACCTGTCGATGGCTGGATTGGAGTCGTTCCTGCAGGTTACGCCGATGGCTACCCACGTCTCGCCAGCGGGCGGGCCATGGTCGACCTTCAGGACGGCCATGCACTGCTTGCTGGCAGAGTGACTATGGACTACATCATGGTCTACACCGATCGAAGGCCATTGATTTCGGGTGAGGAGGTCACGCTGCTTGGTGGACCCAATTGCACCGCCGACCTGCTAGCCCAAGCATCCGATACCATTTCTTACGATATTCTTTGCCAGACGGGGAGACGTCGTCAGGGTTTGTAACCAATGAACAGCTTCAGCAATTCAAATGAAATTTAGAGTCACTCTTCTTGCACTTCTAATCGGCACTTTAGCCAGTGCGACCGCCGCACAGGATTTCACCCGTGCTGACACCCTCAGGGGATCGATCACACCAGAGCGTGCGTGGTGGGACGTCACATTTTACGACTTGCTGGTGATGCCGAACCACAACGACAGTACCATAACCGGAGTGAACACCATCACTTACAAGGTTGTTAAGCCAGGTCTCGTGATGCAAATCGACCTTCAAGAACCCCTTCAAATTACACGAGTAATCCAGAACGGCCAGCAGCTCTCTTTTACCAACGAAGACCATGCATGGTTCGTCGATATGAACGATATCGCCCCTGTCAATGCCACGCGTGAAATCCGGATTGAATATTCCGGTAAACCCACTGTCGCACGCAGGGCGCCGTGGGAGGGGGGGCTCGTATGGGCTCGTGACTCGCTCGATCGTCCGTGGATTGCAACCGCTTGCCAAGGTATTGGCGCCAGTGTCTGGTGGCCATTGAAAGACCATCAATCCGACGAACCCGACAGTATGCGCATATCCTTGCGCGTGCCAGAAGGTATGATCGGCGTCAGTAATGGACGCCTTCGCGACCGTCGCCCGCAAGTCGACGGGACCGAGGTCTTTGAGTGGTTTGTATCCAACCCGATCAACAGCTATGGTGTGACGATGAACGTGGCACACTACGCGAATTTCAACAACATCTACAATGGCGAAGAGGGTGCTCTTGATCTTGACTATTGGGTGCTCGATTACAACCTCGAGCGCGCAAAGGGGCACTTCGGGGTTGTAAGCCCCATGATGGAGGCCTTCGAGTATTGGTTTGGTCCATACCCGTTCTATGACGACAGTTTCAAGCTGATTGAGACCCCCTTTGTGGGCATGGAGCATCAAAGTGGAGTTGCCTATGGCAATCGCTACTTGTTTGGATATACGGGTCGCGACCTGTCCGCTTCCGGCTGGGGCATGAAATGGGATTTCATGATCGTCCACGAAAGCGGCCATGAATGGTTCGGAAACAGCATAACGACTCAGGATATTGCCGACATGTGGGTCCACGAAGGATTTACTCATTATTCCGAGACCCTTTTTACGGAGTATACCTACGGCAAGGAGGGAGGCGACGCATATGTTCAAGGTATTCGCCGTAACATCCAAAACGACAAGCCGATCATCGGAAAGTATGGCCTTAACAATAAGGGTTCGGTCGATATGTACTACAAGGGTGCTGCCATGCTGCACACCATTCGGCAAATCATTGGCGACGATGATGTCTTTAGGCAAATACTTAGGGGCCTCAACCGAGACTTCCGCCACAGCATCGTGACAAGTGCCCAAGTCGAGAAGTATATATCAGATAAGGCCGGCATCGACTTCAGCAAGGTGTTCGATCAGTACTTGAGGACCATCAAGGTACCTGAATTTCACTACGAACTGGCACCTTCAGGTGCCCTCCAATACAAATGGGATAAGGTGGTCGAGGGGTTCGACATGCCAGTCAAAGTGATTGTGGGCGATCAGACATTGATGCTCAAACCCAGCACCGAATTACAAGAAATCCAGTTAGGCATTGGCATAGAATCAGTTACGGTGGACCCAAACTACTTTGTGAATAGTATAAACACGGCCAAGTAATTCAAGAATTGATAAATACACAAATTCGGATTAAACTCGTCTTAATGTCGTCAAACGAAATTGTGTAATCATGGGGCACTCCACATCTGAGCGTTTTTTTTACGACCGGGCCTATTTGTGGCTCTTGTTGGCACCTTTTTTGACATTTCTTGGCTTTTTCCCCTCCTATTTTGGAAAATTGGGCACCGCAGACTTGGGGCACCATGTCCACGGGTTTACGGCCACCTTATGGATGCTGTTGTTAGTATCGCAGCCTTATTTTTATGCACGCGACAAGATGGCCCTACACAGAATGATGGGCAAATTCAGCATCGTACTGGTACCAGTATTGATCATTACCGGAGTAGTGATGATCCATAAAATGATGACCGGTGGTGTGTATCCTCTAGAGTTGGCTTACCAACTGGGATTTATCGACTTCTACGTGCTTACGCAGTTCGCAATATTCTACATCCTTGCGATCAAGAATGTCAAAAACACCGAATATCATGCGAGGTGGATGGTTGCAACCGTATTTGGGCCACTCATGCCTGCCGTAACAAGACTTCTTTTTTGGATGTTTGCTGTGCCGGGCTTTGATCTGGCTTTGAATATTTCATTTGCGCTCGCTGAACTAGCGCTACTCATTATGATATTCGGCGAGAGAAGAAGAGGTGTAAAAAACCATGTTTACCCTATCGTACTGGTCGTGATGGCCGTTCAACACGTGCTGATGAACGTTGCGGCCGATTGGACGTGGTGGCAGCGATTCATGAATATGATCGGACAAATCTGAATTCATCAACATGGCAGCAACAGCGACGGCCAGTAAGCGAATATTCGCATGGTTTATGCGAAGTGGAGACTCCGTAAACCGGAAATTATATGCAAAATATAAAACAGACCTTTTTCGGCATCTGCATGGCACCGTTCTCGACCTTGGAGCAGGTACAGGTTTAAATCTTTCTTTTCTCACGGGTAATGTAACGCGTTGGATTGCTGCCGAACCCAACCGTGCATTTCACGATGATATCCGAAAAGAAGCGGCTAGGCATTCTATACCGGTCGAAATATCGTCTATGGACGCTCATCGGCTCGAATTGCCCGATAATTCGGTGGATGCAGTGGTCAGCACGTTGGTCCTGTGTTCGGTAGATGAGCCCGAGAAGGTGCTTTCGGAAATCCGTCGCGTGCTGAAGCCGGGGTCGCCATTCGTCTTCATCGAACATGTCGTGTCAGACAGGCGGCGTCTAAAGGTGGCTCAAGACATGTTCAACCCGTTAAACAAGGTATTAGCCGACGGATGTAACTGCAACAGAGACACCAAATCGGTCATAGAATCCTCAGGGTTGATCGTCGACAGATGCGACCCTGTCGAGGTGAAAGGCATCACCATTTTCCACAAGCCCCACATCGTGGGGGTCGCCAGAAAGCCGGGTGGCTGATCAGTTTGCTATTTTTTGGGGATAAATGAACTCGAGCTGGATATCAAAAACCAGTGTATCCTTTGAATACTGAGCACCTGGTGAGTCGCCATATCCAAGGGCAGGGGGTATGACCAACCTACGCTTCTCACCCTGCTTCATGCCGACGGCGCCATAATTGAAACCACGGATATTGTCGGGGAGGTACATTTTTCTTGGCACGAGACTTCCGTAGATGTAGCTCGAATCGAAAATACGGTTGTTGGTCAATCGGCCAGTGTAGTGCATGTCGACGGTCGACCGAAGCGTGGTCACATCGTCGCCTGTCCCCGGTTCTACCAAGTAGTAGATCAGCCCGTTTGGCAGCGTCACCTTCTGCTTGCCGGCTATGTCAAATGGTGGTGGAACGGTGCGATACGGATCGAAAGGATCGCTGGAATCGCACGAACCCACCAATACGGCGGCAAAAAGGGTTAAAAATATCGTAGAGATGCGCAATCTGTTCATTCTTTCAAGATACGAAGACTTTGATTATCAGGTAAACGCTTTCTTGAGATAGTTATTTTTCAAGCAGGGCACGAAGTGCCTCGGCATCAAAGACGGGCAACTCGCAAGACCCCTCTCTGCACAGCCATGCTGAAGTTCTGCCCGCATCGAAGGTGCGCCCTTCCAGAAGCGCACCACTTCCGTTTCCGTCCTTGTTGAGCACGAGTGTAATGTTGCCTCGGTCAAATTCCCGCCAAACGTGAATGAACGGATCCGGTTCGGGCCCAACCACTACCAGTTCGTACAGCCCCCCTACGAGAGCAGTTGCATGCTGGAGCACAGATCCGAAGGATGTGCCGTGGTCGGCGATGACCGAAGACAACCGTCGAAGGGCGCTTTGTGCGATCAGATCATAATGCCGCTCGCCCGTAAGCTGATACGCCGTCATAAAGGCACCAATGGCACCTGATGTTGCCGAAGGGAGCGCATTGTCAAAGACGTCGCGCGATTTACCCAATGGTTGGTCATGGTCATTAGCGCTGAACCAAAAGGCGCGATGTTCGTGGTCATAAAAACGGTCTCGCATCATTTCGACCAACAGGATGCCACGCGATAGCCATTTGACATCAGAGTTCAGGCCGTACAGTTTGAAAAAGGATTGTGCCAGAAAAGCGACGTCATCCAAGAAACCTTGCTGCTCCCAAACCCCGTCATAACACACCCTGTACACGCCCTCATCATATAGCGCACCTGCCAAGAAGTCGCCAAGATCTAAAGCAGCGTCAAGTGCTATTTGGTTGCCTGTTCGAATGCCCGTATCTGCCATCGAAGTAAGCAGAAGGGCATTCCATGAAGTGAGTACTTTGTCATCGATTCCAGGTTGTGGCCGATGTTGCCTTGCATCATGAAGTTTGCGGCGGATCGTTTCAATGGTTGCCCCAAACTCGATATCATTCAAGCTGAAACCGTCCGCCAACTCTGAATGGCTATTCTTACGGACCAAGATGTGCGTGCCTTCCCAGTTGCCTCCCGGTATGATGCCATAATAGCGGTTGGTAATTTCCAATTCCTCCGCAGACAAGACCTCGCTCAGCTCTGCATCGGTCCATACGTAGGTCAGGCCCTCGACACCGTTCGTGTCGGCATCCAACGCACTGAAATAGCCGCCCTTTGGGTGCTTCATGTCGCGCTCAAGGAATGTCAGCATGTCGGCGATGGCCGACTCGAAAAGTGGTTCCGGATATTTCGACTGGGCAAAGCCAAGGGCATCGAGAAGGGTGGCCTGGTCGTAGAGCATCTTTTCGAAGTGAGGCACCAACCATTTATGATCCGTGCTGTAACGGTGCAGTCCACCACCCAACGCATCCCAAATGCCGCCTCTTAGGATGCTGCGCAACGTTATCAATGCCATCTGATGCGCTTCATGGCCTTCACTTCCAAGCAGAAAGCGCAATCCCATGGCCTGCGGGAACTTTGGGGCGCTTGAGAAGCCTCCGTATTCGGCATCGAAACGGGCTGCATAGTCTTTGACGGCTTTTGCGACGGTGTCGGGTTCAACCGGCGCATCAGGGAGAGCATCGTAGATGTCATGTCTTAGGGCCAACCGTATTTTCTCGACGCGATCGCTCACCACGGAAGGGTCCTGACTGCGAATTTCGAGTAATCTGCGCGAGACGGTGAGGAATCCCGGGCGCTGGTGCATGTCGACAGGAGGGAAGTAGGTGCCACCAAACACGGGCACCAAGTCGGGAGTAAGCCAGACGCTCAATGGCCATCCGCCATGGCCGGAAATGATCTGCACAGCCTCCATGTACGTTGCGTCGACATCAGGGCGCTCCTCCCGGTCCACTTTTATGGATACGAAATGTTCGTTCAAGAAAGCCGCCACTTCGGGGTCTTCGAACGATTCGCGTTCCATCACATGGCACCAATGGCAGCTCGAATAGCCGATGCTCAGAAATATCCATTTGTCCTCGTTTTTGGCCTTCTGCAGGGCCTCGTCGCACCACGGAAACCAATCAACAGGATTATGGGCATGCTGCCTGAGATAGGGCGATTTGGAGCTTGAAAGTCGATTCATTCTAGCATTCGTTGTTGGATGTAATAGACCCCTTCGGGGTGGGTCCCTACAGGATGACAGCCTGGTTGTAGTAAAAGTTTAGAAACCTATGGCACAATTATCAAAACCAATATAGCCTGATCCCTGATCCCTGATCCCCGATCACTAATCACCGGCCGGCGGTTTCGCGCTCCCCCAGATCTCCTTGTTACGTTTTCTGTTGGCAAGCCGCGAAATCTGAATGCTGATCTGGTATAAAATTACGAGAGGGATGGCGATCATGATTTGGGACAGCGGGTCAGGCGGTGTGATGATGGCGGCTAGTACCAAGATCAGCACGATGGAGTGCCTTCTGTACTTGATCATGAACTCGGGAGTGAGCAGTCCGATTCGCGACAACGCCCAGCTTACCATGGGCAGCTGGAAGATGATGCCCGAGGCGAGGATCCACATCGTCAGCGAGTTGAAGTACTCGTTGATGTCGAAGTCGTTACGCACAAAATCGGATATGGTGAACTGCATGAAGAACTGAAGGGCAAAGGGGGTCAATATCAAGTACCCGAACGAGACTCCCATCATGAAGAGCAACGATATGAAGAAGGCAACAAAACGGGTGTGGCGAATGTGATTGTCGCCAAGGGCAGGCTCGATAAATGCCCACATCTGATAAAAGAATATCGGTGAGCCGGCAATCGCCCCGATCATGAGCATGGTGCCCCAAAAGGTAAAAAATTGGCCGGGCAGACGCCTGCTCTGCAAGACGATGTCGATGGAGTCGATTCCCAGAAGCTGATACATGAAGAAATCCTTCCTCGTGGGACCGAGCAGGATCGTATCCATCACCCACTCCGAAAAAACCACGGCGAGGATCACCCCAATGAGCACACCGCCAAGGCCCTTGATGATTCTCCAGCGGAGCTCCTCCAAGTGGTCGAGGAACGGCATGTCGACGTCTCTCGGCTTTGCGGGTTTGGCCGGCGGTGGTACCGGCTTCATGATGGATCGGGAAGGTCCCGTTTCAGCCATAGTAGGATCAGCCTATCGTGCTAAAGTCGTAGAGGGGGAACTGTTCGCACAAGGCCTCGACATCGTCACTCACCTTTTTCAACACGCTTTCGTCTGAGTGGTTCATAAGTGCCTTGTCAATGAGGTCGACCACAGCCTTGAACTCTGCCTCCTTGAATCCACGGGTTGTCATGGCAGGGGCACCGATTCGGATGCCGCTGGTGACCATCGGGCTCTCGGTGTCGAATGGAACCATGTTTTTGTTCACCGTAATGCGAGCCTTGTCGAGTGTCTTCTCGGCAATAGTGCCATTGATGCCCTTATTTCGGAGATCTACCAAGATGAGATGGTTGTCGGTACCGCCACTCACGAGGTTGTAGCCCTTTTCCACGAAGGCTTCGCCCATTACCTTGGCATTGCGCAAAACTTGTTGTTGGTACGTCGTAAACGACGGCTGAAGGGCCTCGCCGAATGCCACGGCCTTTGCAGCGATGACGTGCATGAGTGGACCACCTTGCGTGCCTGGAAAAACAGCCGAGTCGAGCAATTCGCTCCAGCGTCGAACGCGCCCACTTTTTGCCGCAACTTTGCCGAGGGTGTTCTCGCCGTCTTTGCCTACAAGGATCATGCCGCCCCGGGGGCCACGGAGGGTCTTGTGGGTGGTGGTGGTCACGACATGAGCGTGTGGAAGTGGGTCATTAAGCAGCTTCGCCGCAATAAGGCCAGCCGTATGTGCCATGTCCATCCATAACAGGGCACCGACCTCGTCGGCTATCTCTCTGAATGCCTTGTAGTCGAAATCCCTTGGGTATGCCGATGCCCCAATGCTGAGCATTTTTGGCTTCACCTTGCGTGCCGTGTCGCGAATCTGATCCATATCAAGACGACCGGTTGCAGGATCTACTCCGTAGAACCGAGCGTCGTACAGAATACCCGAAAAGTTAACGGGCGACCCGTGCGTCAGGTGTCCGCCATGCGAGAGATCCAAACCCAGGAGCGTGTCGCCAGGATTGAGCATCGTCAAGTAGACGGCGGCGTTGGCCGTTGCACCACTGTGCGGCTGCACGTTCACCCAGTCGGCACCATATAACTCTTTAGCGCGGTCGCGGGCAATATCTTCCACTTTGTCGACCACTTCGCAACCGCCATAGTATCTCTTACCAGGGAGCCCCTCGGCGTATTTGTTGGTCAGAGTGGAACCCATCGCCTCGATCACGCTGCGCGATGCAAAATTCTCGCTGGCAATGAGCTCGATGTTACGGTTTTGGCGGTCAGTTTCCTCTTCAATGAGGGTGTAGATGGCCTGGTCGGTATTCTTGAGGGACATAGGGGTCTAGTTAGGCCTTTCCGGCCGGATTGATGGTCGTCATTTTCTCGACTCGACGGGTATGGCGTCCACCCTCGAATGGTGTATTCAAGAAGATATCGAGCACTTCTTCTGCAGTCGCATCATCCATGAACCTACCTGGCAGGCACAGGATGTTCGCATCGTTGTGGGTTCGGCTAGTGACAGCGATTTCAGGTCGCCATACCAAAGCGGCTCGAACTTGAGGGTAACGGTTCGCCGTCATGCACACGCCTTCTCCGCTGCCGCAGACCAAAATGCCGCGTTCGTAGGTTCCATCTCCCACCTTTTCTGCAACCATCACCGCGAAATCGGGGTAATCGACGCTTTCGGTGGAGTGTGTGCCCATGTCGACATATTCAATCCCTCTCGCATCCAGCATTTTTTTGATGGCTTCTTTGAGTGGATATCCGGCGTGGTCACTACCTATTGGAATCATGATGGCGTGCTTTCAAAAATTTTCAGAATGCCCAAATTTACGCTTTTTTAACGGAAAGCTAAGAACCTATCAAGGCTAAGGTGAGAATATTGACGCCCATCTGCAAAGCCTTTTCGCGCACGCTCTCCGGGTTTCCGTGTGAAGCCGCATCGGCCCAACCATCACCCAGGTTAGACTCGTAGGTGTAGTAGATCGCCAGCCTGCCGTCACGGAACACGCCGAAACCTTGTGGTGGCTTGTTATCGTGCTCGTGCACTTTTGGCGGACCCTCTTCAAATTTGAAAACGATCGAATAGATCGGGTGGGAATGCGGCAATTCGACGATTTCTTCGTTGGGGTACAGACGCGTCATCAGCTGGCGCGCCGCCTCGTCGAAACCATAATCGTCGTCGATGTACAAGAAACCGCCATTGTCGAGCCATGTGCGCACGTTCTCAAGTTCAGCCTCATTGAACACGATGTTGCCATGACCCGTCATGAACGCGAACGGATATCGGTGCAGGTCACGAGAACCGAGGGCCACGTCGTCGTACTGCTCACGAAAACTGACCGGGATAAAACGACGTGAATAGGTCATGAGGTTGCGGAGGGCACTTGGGTCATTATACCAGTCACCGCCACCACGGTATTGGATTCTGGCCAGGCCGACGCGCGTATCGGCCTGGGCGAGCGACTCGGTTGCAGTAAGAGTCGACGATAGGAGCAAGAGCAGGATGAAACGGATCATGGCTTAAGATAACGATTGCAAACGCTTAACGAACATAATGTATTGATAACACAAAAGGCGAAACATTTAGTGCCCTCAAATCGTCTAATAAGGTATGAGATAGGGGGACCCGGCGATAACCGACACATCTTCCGCCTAACCAACGGACCATATTCTGATATTCATAGAAACCTCAGGATGCCGGGTTACCCCGCCTTTTTGGCAGCTTCAAGCCGGTTCCAATAGAAGTAGACCGAACCTCTGCGATTGTCGTGCAACGCTTCAAGTTCGGAAATGGCATCATTGAACTGCTTGTCAGACAGATACTTGTCTGAAATGATGTGCGACTTCGCACCCATGAGCAGGGCGATCAGGTTTTTGACCCAGACGACAAAACCTGGTTCGTTGAAGCCGTGCATTTCGGGCTGCAAGCTGATCTGTATCTGATCGAAGCCCGTATCGATGGCCATTGCATACAGTTTCTTTCCAATGAGTGCATCCCCGCCCAAATCGGCCTGAAGGTATTCGAACACCTTCCAGGCGTGCAGAAATGCCGGGCAGTCGGGCCACGTGTGCTGGATCTCATTATTGTTCTCCTGGTTGTAGAAGCGTCCGCCGGGCTTGAGCACCCGATGGGCCTCTCGCATCACCTGCATCGGGTCTGTCACATGTTCAAGGATATAACGGCCGTAGACGACGTCGAAGCTGGCATCGGCAAAGGGCAGATGATGCACATCGCCTTGGACCCAATGCACCTTGTCCGATACCGTTTCAGCGATGGCAAGCTGTTCGCGGCTGATTTCGACTCCTGTCACATCGGCACCTGACGATATAGCCACATCGCGGGCCAGTATGCCCAACCCCGATCCGATTTCGAGCACGCGTTGACCGGCCCGGATCTTCATGAACGCAATGAACTGTGGGTTCGATAGCCTGTTCAAGGTTGCGAGGCGTTCCTGCTCGTCGGGTGTCGTGCCGTGTATGTAGGTTGTTTCCTTCATGCGGGACCATTTATTCCTGGTTATTTACTACGCGTTCAAAGGTTGATACTTGATGTCTTCTGGTTTTCTGTCGATCAATGACATCATCAGATACGTCGCAAAGGATACGCCAAGCGATATGATGTATGCGAATTCGATTTCGTAGACATAGGTCATGATAAGCCAAGAACTCATGGCCATGATCAGAGTGGCCGTCGCCGTTTTGGAATTTCCAAGTTTTGTAAAGAGACCGAATACGACAACGGTGAAGATGCCTGCTGTGCCGAAGGCTGAGGCGTCAACCACCAAGTCATAGATGCCAGTTGCAAAGACGGCGATCACATAGGCGACGATTCCGAACACAACAACTCCGATTCGAGCCGATTTTACTTTGCTAGCCTCTGTCATTCCGGGCCTGAACCGCTGCACCACATTGTGCGACACCAGCGAAGAAGCCACCAGCAGGGCAGAGTCAACCGTCGAGAGGATGGCCGAGACAAGTGCCCCCGCAAAGATCACGTATAGAAACGACGGCAGGTATTTTTGGGCCATCGACGGCAGAATCTGCTCCGGCACGGAAAGGTCGGGTATCAGCGAGAACCCGACCAGGCCGATCATGGCTGGGATGAGTCCGACCATCAGGTACATGGAACCTGCCTGCAATGAGGCGCGACGGGCAACTTCAGGCGACTTGGTGGCGATAACGCGTGCCACCAGTTCTTGGGCTACCACCGACCCGCACAATGGTATGGCCCAGGTGTCGATCTTGAGCCAGATGGACTCGTCTGCCGGACCCCACAAGTTCCACCTTTCGGCAGGGATGCTTGCCACGATGGCAGGAAGATCAGGCTCCCTTAGGAACACGAACACGGCAACGGCAATCAATCCAAGTATGAGGATGGCGCCCTGAACCGAGTCGGTGATGGCGTCGGCCAACAATCCGCCGGCTACGGTGTAGATCACCACAATGAGGGCGGCGATGGTGATCGCGATGGTCACATCCAATTCCGATGATGCCGAAAGCACCTGGCCGAAGGCACGGATTTGGGCGGCGGCCCACATCACCGTGGTCGGGAGCATGAAGAGCACGGCGATCTTTTCGACGGACCCGGAGTAACGTTCACGAAACAGATCGGCCAGGGTGGTCATGTTGCGCTTCCACAGGGGCACAGCGAACACTAGTCCCATTAAAATGAGGCACAGCCCGAATCCGAAGGGGTCGGCCGAGCCGCCCGAAAGGCCGCCCGAATAGATGGCACCTGCCGAACCGATGCAGCTTTCGGCGCCGAACCAGGTGGCGAAAATGGTGAAGGTGCCCAGCCATGGCCCCAGCTGGCGTCCGGCCAACAGGTAATCCTGCTCGGTCTGGATGAAACGGGACACCCAAAACCCGATCATTAACTGGACAGCGATGTAGGCTAAAATTCCCGCAAAGACCCAAGTCATGGCAAACGGCTAGGATTCAAAAGCGGAAATATACCACCTCAGGGCGAAAACTACAGTCAGATAAAATGAACCACGGAAAACACGGAATAAACTGAATGAAAGACGATTGAACCACCGATGGCACAGATTACACAGATACTTGAGACATAGAATTTCAACTTCTTTGGTGTTTGCTTCAGCTCTGAATTACAGCACCTCTGCTATTATGAGTTATTGTACGAGAAAACCAACGTCTCGAACGGTTTATAGTGCCCTGATTCTGAGGCCAAGCATGAGCCTGCGACCCAACAAAGGGCCGTAAACATAAGATGTGTCAAAGCTGTCGCCAAAGGGATTGCCCGGATCAATGATTGCATCTTTCTGTGTGTAATTCAGGAAATTCTTGATGGACAAATAGAGCTCGGTCTGATTGTTCGGTCGGATGGTGAACTGGACATTTTGCTCCGTGAACCAGGGCGAATATGGATCCCGTTCAAAGGGGGCTTCATATTCCGGTAGTTTCATCGGACCGACTACGCGTCCCGTCCAATCAATCGACGGACGAAATCTCGAACGAAACGTGTAGGACGATGTGAAAACTCCGAGGAAATCAGACGAAAACTCAAGGTCGCGCTTACTGCCGTCGACTTCGGTCACAAAAACATCCTGTAAGGTGCCACCGATCGAAAAAGTGAGCGGGAAATCGAAGTTTTGCGTGATGCTCATCGAAATACCACGGCTAGTCGACTTACTGTCTGTATTTCGGTAAATGATGAAGTTTTGTCCAGAATCACTTAGATACTCAGGAAAAATCTGGTTGGTGAAGCGCGTCAGATACACATCTAAGTCGAATGTTGTGGCTGCGTGGCCGTTATTGAGCAGTTGGTTAACATTGACAGAAATATTTCTTGACCTCTCAGGTTGAATCTCGCCTTCTATAACGATTTCGCGAACGCCTGTAATTACCTCATGCTCTTCTGTGAACAGATTAACAACCCGAAAACCCGTACCCGTGTTCACACGAACAGTAGTTCCAGTTGCAGCTTGCGCACGCAAGCTCAGCCTAGGTGAGTAAATCAGGCCATGACTTTCATAGCTGTCGACGCGCAAACCTCCCAACACACCAAAAGCCTTCCCACTTCCATATTCAGATTGGACAAATACGCCAGGGATGAATCGACGGTCGGCGCCGTTGAAATCAAGGTTGTCAGAAAATGTTTGTTCCAAGTTTTCATACCTGACGCTGGCACCGGTGAGCAAAGACACATCAGAACATAAACGACGGTCGTTGGTAATGTTTGCAAAGATGTTTGACTGGGTGGCTTTGTAGCCGTAATCGCCATAATAGCTGTCTTGGTCGTGGAAGCTCCCCGAGACTTGAACACGCGTAACTGATGCAGCATTACGCAATATGGCCATAGCTGCAGCCTCCAAGCGTTGCGTATAGATCGACTCGCCGTAGACTTCATCACTTCCCCGCATCGATCGGTTAAACGCGGCAGTGCCACCCATACGATTTTCGCCATAATATTTGACATAGGCATCAAAACCTTTTGGATCGAGACTGCCATACGACCACTTATTGAATAGAGAAACCCTGGTATTTCTGGTTAAATCGGAAAAACCGTCGCTGTTTCTGTCAACAAACCGGTCGAAGTGATATATGCTCCCGCTAATTAATGTCCGGCCGCGGCCGACAGCTGGCGCTAGGGCAAAATCAACGTTCATCTCGCTTAAGTCATTTGCATTAAGATCGACAACATATTTGGGGGCAAATCTCGGGTTGGTCGTACGGATATTGATCACGCCACCCATGGCTTCCGAACCGTACAATGTGGATGATGGGCCTCTAACAATCTCCACTTGGTCTATAAGGGCTGGGTTGATCCCATTAAAGCCATAAACAGAAGCCAGGGAGCCCATGATGGGATTTCCATCGATCAGAATTGCAGTGTAAGGCCCCTCCATTCCGTTGATGCGCAAGTTGTTGGTGCCACATACGGCACAGTCTAGTTGATTGTAAATGCCATTCACCGTTTGTAAGGCCTCAGTGATGTTACTTGTAGGATTCATTCTGAACATCTTGGGGCTAACAACCTCGACTTTTACCGGCGAATCGGCCACGGATGTCTCAGTCATAGTGCCTGTTACCACGACTTGGTCCAGATCGAATGTCATCTTTTCGAGTCGAAGTTCGAGCTCAACGGATTGTCCTACAACAAGCCTGACCTCGCGCTCAAGCCTCTTGTAGCCAATCACTGATACTACCAAAGTGTATGTTCCAGGTCTAAGCTCGTTAATGGCAAATGAACCCATGTCGTTGGTAGTGACACCACGAGTGGTTCCCTTCAAAGCTACGTTGGCCTGAACTACGGGACCATTACTGTCAACGATCCGTCCTTTGATTGAAGCGGTGTCGTTCGCATCCGGAAAAAATGACGTAGTAAGCCACACCGACAATAAAGTTAAAATTATAAGCATAGCTGTCTATTCTGAGATGATTTTTCAGTCAATATAACCAGATGCAACTAAATTGCAAATAATCCAAACAATAATTCGATCCCGAAATAAACAACAGAAAGCCCTAGTTGCACAGATCAACAGACGATCGCACTTCGTTCTATACAGTGCAATCTGTGGTTCAAAATGGTAGCAATTTGCGCATTAGCTGCGCTTTTTTATTGGCACCCTGTGTTGTATTATAACCGCAATACCAAAGACTTGAGGGTTTGTCCACAGAGTCGCACACTATTAACCAAGGTGTGCATGTCAGGTGCAACTAACCTGACGTGTCGCGCCAACAAGAGCTTACCGTTCATGAGCCAGGATAACGCAATCGAAATCACCTTCCCCGAAGTTGACATCAATGTCGTAAAAGTTAAAAATCCGGCTGAGGTCACCATCCAAGAGAGCCGCATCTGCACGCACACGTCGAGCCCGAACTTTATCCGGCACATCACGTTCGACCTTACGGGAACCGAGCTTGAGGGTAAGTTTGTGGCAGGGCAGAGCATCGGCGTTCTGGCACCCGGACTCGACGAAAACGGGAAGCCGCACAAACTGCGCCTCTACTCGGTGAGCTCGCCGACAGGAGGCGAGGGCGGACAACCCCATCTCGTGTCGACCACGGTCAAGCGCGTGATTGACGAAAACTGGGAGACCCAGGAGCTGTTCACGGGCGTGTGCTCCAATTACTTGTGCTCACTCAAGCCCGGCGACAAGGTTCTGGTCACAGGACCAAGCGGCAAGAATTTCATCCTGCCGGAAAATCCTGAAAACTATAATTATGTGTTCTTTGCCACGGGCACGGGAATTGCGCCGTTTCGGGCCATGGTGCTCGATCTGCTTAAGCTGGACAACAAGCCGGATGTCGCCCTCGTGTTCGGTTCGCCCTACCGCACCGACCTGCTCTATTACAAAGATATGCTCACTCTCGACCAGCTCAATGACAACTTCCATTACATCACTGCCATATCACGCGAGGCGGCGCGTCCCGACGGAACCAAACCGTATGTGCAGACCATGATCGAAGACCGCGCCGACGTGCTGCATCCGATATTATCGAAACCGAACACGCTGATTTACATCTGCGGACTCAAAGGCATGGAGACCGGCATCTACACGATGCTCATCAAACACGGCCTGCACGGCTATTGCAAAGTCGCGCCCGAACTCGAGGGCAGGGATCCGTCCACATGGACCCGCGACGAAATCAAGACGGGCCTCAAACCGGGTAATCGAGCCTTCGAAGAGGTTTACTGACGGAAGGACAGAAGAAGGACGTAGGACGTAGGACATAGGACATAGGAAGGAATCATGAAAAAGATAGAGGAAGGAGGATGGGAACTGCTTTTTAGAAGATGTGATTCAATATTTCATCATTTTTACTTCGTTATTCTTTCAACTTTCTTCCTTCTTTCGTGCACGGAGGATTTCGAGCCGCGTGCTGACTTTGTAAACCTCGCCAGTCCATACGGCATCCTGTTGGTGGATGCCGACACGCAATAGGTGCGAATCACCATTACACGAGAAGCCATCGAGCGACCAAACGAGGTGCCAGTTGGCGTTTTTACGTTCAGGCACATCGCAAATAATGACACGGTTTATTGGCATCCAATGCCGAAAAGGATGCCGGATGGCAGCAGCGCCTTGTTCTTTTATACCGATACGCAAGTAGAGCCTGATACCGACTATCAGCTGCATCTTTCAGGTCAAGGGTATTCCGACGTCAACGCCAGCATCCGTACACCCAAAAAGGTTGATGTGATTGAAGTGGACAACACCAACCCATTTGTGCGACCATTTCGATTGAATTATTTCTTGCCTGGATTGGACGATTATTTCCATATGGACATGACGGCAACGGTAAGACGTCAGGGAGAATTTGAAACTGTCGATGTACCAATTATATTCACCGACCCATCCTCCATCACTTGGCGCGAGCAGGGCATCGTCGTCGTTGCCAACTTGGATGAGGGAACCCGCCAGCTGTTCAACTTTGGCCATCTGCCGGTGAGACCAGATGGAGGCACGGGTCTTTTTCAATACACGGTCGAGAAGGTGACCTTGAACGTGACTTTGACGCACGAGGGGTGGTTCCCGCGGCACATTAATTGGACCGACAGCTTCCAACAAATATTAAATTATGCCAACACCTCAACGGGTTCCGGTTTTATCGGCGGTGCCAGCATAAGTAGACGGGAATGGGTTCCGCCGCCCAATTTGTAGCTAAATTTCGACTATGACGGCTGGAAAATCGTTGTGCAGTAAGTATTTGGCATAAAAAAAGGGCTGCGCCCTTCCGAGCGCAACCCTTTTGGAGGATTTGTATATGTTGCTCTATTCAACGTACATGCTTACACGTTCGTTCCAAAAATCATCAAAAACCATAAAAATGATTTCGGAACAAAAGGATAACGCCGGCTAGTGTCGCATATTGTTGTTGTAACCAACAAAAATCAACTTTTTTCGTCGAAGTATGCGAAGCGCTTGGGCAAAAGCGGCCGGTTCTTCATGGTCATGTACACCTGAATGGATTCGGCGCCCAAATAGACGACCTGTGCGTTGTAATAGACCCATATCAACAATACGACAAAGGTGCCGGCTGCTCCGAAAACATCGTAGCTGCCGAAATTCTTCAGGTACCATCCAATCAAAAACTTTCCGCCCATAAACAAAACGGTCGTGACCATGGCTCCGAGCGATACATCGCGCCAACGCAGATGCAAGTCGGGGAGCACTTTGAAGATGACCACAAAAAGCAGGAACGTGGTCAACCACAATAAAGATGTGTTGAAAATGTCGGCCACCCCGATGTCCAATTCGGTGATGGCCTCGATGTGCGGCGCTATCGCATACAGTATCGTGTCGAATATGACCGATAGCACTAGCAGAAGGGTGAGGCTGAATATTAACAGGAGGGAGAGTAGGCGGTCGACCACGAATTGCAACACACCTTTGCCATCGCGTGTTTTTACAGCCCAGATCGTGTTTAGGGTGTACTTAAGCTGTGAAACTGCTGTTGTTGCTGCAAATACGAGAACGAAACCGCTGATGATGGGCATGGCAACACCATCTTGACTCACAGCCTGTTGCAGGATTTCGTCGACAGTACCTGCCATCTGAGGATCGAGGTAATCACTTACTAACCGACGCAGCTCGTACAATGCGGTATAGTCGCCCCAGAGCCATCCGACAACCGACACAATAATGATCAAAACAGGAGCAATCGAAAAGATGGTATAGAAGGCCAAGGCCGCCCCATGCATCGGGATATCGTCAGCCACCCACTTATTGATGGTGTTGATGGCGATTCTATAGATGAACTTGAGTCTCTTGATCATTTTATGAATCGAATCTCGGATCAAACCAGCCATGTTTATGGCTGTTATTTGCGTATATTACGGGTTTATGGGCCGTATATCCAAACGGCAGAATCTGGCACATCATCTTCAGGCACTATATGCAATTTCGCACTTCCGAGCAGATAAGAAATGATTTTCTTGAATTTTTTCGTGAAAAGGGCCATGCCATCGTCCCTAGCGCGCCTGTAGTGCCGCTTGAGGATCCGACCCTGCTGTTTACAAATGCAGGCATGAACCAGTTCAAGCCCATCTTTTTGGGCGAGGAACCGGGCTATGCGGATCAGGGAAAAATGTGGCAGCGTGCGGCCGACACCCAGAAGTGCATCCGCGTGAGCGGCAAGCACAACGACCTCGAGGAGGTCGGGCACGACACCTACCACCATACGCTCTTCGAAATGCTCGGAAACTGGAGCTTCGGCGATTACTTCAAAGAGGAGGCCATCCGTTGGGCATGGGAACTGCTGGTCGACAAATGGGGGCTTGATTCATCCCGTTTGTACGCCACCGTGTTCGGTGGCGACGAACACGACGGACTCCCCGCCGACGAGGAGGCCGAAGAGTTGTGGAAGAAGGTGACCAAGATCAATCCCGACCACGTGCTGCGCTTCGGCAAGAAGGACAACTTCTGGGAGATGGGCGAAACGGGTCCCTGCGGGCCCTGCTCCGAAATCCACGTCGACCTGCGCAGCGACGAAGAGCGTGCCGCCCAGCCCGGAAGCGAGCTGGTGAATGCCGACGATCCCCGTGTGATGGAAATATGGAACCTGGTGTTCATCCAGTTCAACCGCACCTCCGATGGCAGCCTCAAATCGTTACCGGCTAAGCACGTCGACACGGGTATGGGATTTGAGCGCATCTGCGCCGTGATCCAGCAGAAGACGTCGAACTACGATTCGGATGTGTTCACGCCGATCATCAAGCACATCTCCAAATTGGCAGCGAAGCCCTATGGTGAAGACGATCAGGCAGATATCGCCATGCGGGTGATCGCCGACCACATCCGTGCCGTCGCCTTCTCGATTGCCGACGGTGCATCGCCCTCGAACGATGGACGCGGTTACGTGGTGCGTCGCATTTTACGTCGTGCGATCCGTTACGGCTGGGACAAGCTCGGACTCAAGGATCCGTTCATGAACCAGCTTGTGCCTACGCTGGCGAAGCAATTTGCAGGCGTGTTCCCTGAGCTGCAGGCTCAGCAGTCGTATGTTCAGGGCGTGATCGAGGCCGAGGAGAAGGGATTCCTCCGCACCTTGGGTCAGGGGATCGAAATATTCAACAAGATGACCGAGGGCAAGGCGACCCTCAGTGGCGAGGACGCCTTCCGCCTGCACGACACCTATGGCTTCCCGATCGACCTTACGGCGCTGATGGCCCGCGAGAAGGGTCTGGCTGTTGACGAAAAGGGCTTCACCGAGCGGATGAAGGAGCAAAAAGACCGTGCACGTTCTTCCGGCAAGTTCAAGGTAGACCTGTCGGCGACCAACGAATGGGTTGCCGTCAACGAAGGAGCGGATTCCCATTTCGTGGGGTACGATTTCATTGAGAGCACCTCGAAGATCATGGCGGCACGCAAAGAGGGCGACCGAAACGCCATTCTGCTTGACGAAACGCCATTCTACGCTGAGAGTGGCGGACAGGTGGCTGATTTCGGGATACTAACCAACGGCGACGTGCATGTTCGGGTGGTAGACGTTCAGAAGCATCAGGGTAAGATCGTGCATTATCTTGACCATATGCCCGAAGATTTATCCGGCACGTGGACGGCCCGCGTCGACGCCGTTCGTCGCCTTGAGGTAAGTAAGCACCACAGTGCCACGCACTTGCTTCATGCGGCTCTCCGCCAGGTTCTTGGTACCCACGTCGCCCAGAAGGGCTCTTTGGTTGAAGAGACTCGTCTTCGTTTCGACTTCTCGCACTTCAAGTCGATCGAGCAGGGCGAGTTGGACGACATTGAGTCGATCGTGAACCGCCGCATCCAGGAGAACATCCACTTATTGGAGGAGCGCGATGTGCCGATTGATACTGCTCGTGCCAAGGGTGCGATGATGCTTTTCGGCGAGAAGTACGGCGACCACGTGAGGGTGATCACCTTCGATCCCGATTGGTCGGTCGAACTCTGCGGCGGCACGCACGTGAATGCGACCGGCAAGATCGGTTACTTCCGTTTTGTGAGCGAGGGTTCGGTAGCCAGTGGCGTACGCCGGGTCGAGGCAGTTGTGGGCCATGCGGCCGACGACGTGCTACGCAGCGAAAAGCGCGACTATAGCCGTCTGCTGTCACAGCTTGGCCAGACTTCTGATCCCGTCGAGACTTTGCAGTCGCTCATTGAAGACCGCAAGCGCATGGAGAAGGAGCTTGAAACGATACGACTACAAAGATCCATCTCCGAGTTGGTTACCGTTCTAGGTAGTGCTTCCGCGCAAGATGGCATCACCGTTGCCACGGGCGAAATTACCGGTGCCGACACCGAGGTGCTCAAGCAGCTGGGGTATGAGTCGCTCAAGCGCAGCCCGGAATCGACTGTTACCGTGCTTGGGTCGCGCGACGATGCCAACGGCAAGGTGTATTTGGTCGCAACCGTGACCGACGACCTGATTGCTTCGAAGTCGCTCAAGGCCGGACAATTGGTGGGTGCCCTGGCCAGAGAACTAGGTGGCGGGGGCGGCGGACAACCCAATCTGGCCACGGCTGGAGGGCGTCTACCCGAGAAGCTCGCCGACGTTTTGGCTTCCGTGCCAGGACGCCTCAAGGGCTGATCATGTTTCCAAATGCTGCGAAATATGGGTATATTCCTGTTCTGCGCAGTACATGTTCTAAGGCACGCCAGATAGGTGCGCCGCCTATACGACCGATTATCCAATTATAGAGATTTCAATTTATATCTATGTCCAAGACCGCTGAAATCGTCGGTTTTACGCCAACTGGTTCCGTGTTGAAAAGCACTGTTTTGCCAAAGGCGACGACGAAGACCCACAAACAGCTTGGCCTGACGGAAGAGCAGGTCCTCGAAATGTACGAATCCATGCAGCTTCAACGACGATTTGAAGAACGTGCAGCCCAAATGTACCAGAAAGGCAAATTTGGTGGATTCCTTCATTTATACATCGGCCAGGAGGCGGTTTCGACGGGTACTGTCACCGCCCTGAACGACGATGACGACCTTATTACGGCCTACCGCGACCATGGTCACGCGTTGGCACGCGGCGTTTCGCCCGATCAGTGCATGGCCGAGCTATTCGGCAAGGCAACCGGCATGAGCAAAGGCAAGGGCGGCTCGATGCACTACTTCAGTGTGGAGAAACACATGTGGGGTGGACACGGGATTGTCGGTGCCCAGATCCCGCTTGGTGCCGGATTGGCCATGGCCAACAAATACCAGGAAAACGGCCGCATTGCGGTGTGTTTCTTTGGTGACGGCGCCATCGATCAAGGATCTTTGAACGAAACCTTCAACATGGCACAGCTGTGGAAGCTGCCGGTAATCTTCGTGGTCGAGAACAACGGCTACTCGATGGGTACCGCTGTAAACCGCCACAGTGCAACAGACCTTCATAAGCGCGCCTGCGGCTACGATATGAAATCGGACGTCGTAAACGGTATGGACGCATTTACCGTGTACGAAAAATTCAAGGAAGTTGCCGCCGACGTGCGTGAGAACAACAATCCGTGGTTTCTGGAAGTGCGTACGTATCGCTATCGTGGTCACTCGATGAGTGATCCTCAAAACTACCGCTCGAAAGAAGAGATGGAAGATTTCAAGAGCTTTGATCCAATCGAGAGGCTCAAGGATTACATGCTCAAAAAGAAGATCGCCAAGCAGGAGGATATCGACGCAATCGACGAGAGAATCGAGAAAACGGTTCTCGACAGCATCGATTTTGCCGAAAACAGTCCATTTCCCGAACTCTCAGACCTCTATAAAGATGTCTACGTTGAGGACGATTTCCCGTGGACGACCTGATCCATCCTGAACAGTAATTAGAAATTTATATCCGGAGAAGATAGAAAATGGCAGTTCTTCAATTTCGTGAGGCGATTCGTGAGGCGATGTCCGAGGAGATGCGCACCGATGAGTCCATCATCATCATGGGCGAAGAGGTAGCCGAGTATAACGGCGCCTACAAGGTAACCCAGGGCATGTTGGATGAGTTTGGCCCTAAGCGCGTGATCGACACACCGATTTCAGAGCTTGGATTTGCCGGTATCGGTGTCGGTGCGGCCATGAACGGCCTGCGCCCGATCGTCGAGTTCATGACCTTCAACTTTGCCTTGGTCGGTATCGATCAAATTCTAAATAATGCAGCCAAGCTTCGTTATATGAGTGGCGGCCAAATTAGCGTGCCGATGGTGTTTCGTGGTCCGAACGCCTCTGCCGGACAGCTTGGCGCTACACACTCCATTGCCTTTGAGAGTCTGTATGCTCACTTCCCAGGCTTGAAGGTGATCTATCCGTCAGAACCGGGCGATGCCAAGGGTTTGCTGAAGTCGGCCATCCGCGATAACAACCCCGTCATTTTCCTCGAGTCTGAGCAAATGTACGGCATGAAAGGCGAAGTACCAGATGGCGAACACGTCATCCCGATCGGCGTCGGAAAGGTGAAGCGCGAGGGCAAAGACGTGACATTGGTGGCTCACGGCAAAATGTACCATGTGGCTGTGCAGGCCGCCGAGGAATTGGCAAAAGATGGTATTGACTGTGAAATCATCGATCCACGTACCATGAAGCCGTTCGACTTCCAGATGGTGTTCGATTCCGTTCGTAAAACGAATCGCTGTGTGATTGTAGACGAGTCGCATCCATTTGGTGGCATGGCTGCCGAAGTCGGCTTCCAGATCCAACGCGATTCCTTCGACTACCTCGACGCCCCCGTACTGCGAGTCACATTACCAGATGTGCCTGCGCCGTTTGCGAAAAACTTATTTGATGCTTGGCTACCAGGTCCAAAGCAGGTGATTGAAGCAGTGAAAGCTGTAACTTACCGTTAATCATGTTCCCCAATTTCAAACTAGAAGACCATGGCCATAGTAATTGATATGCCCAAACTCAGCGACACCATGCAGGAAGGTGTGATCGCTAAATGGAATGTAAAGGAAGGCGATAAGGTCAGCTCAGGCGATGTAATTGCCGAAGTTGAGACCGACAAAGCCACCATGGACGTCGAGGTTTTCGATGCTGGGACCGTATTAAAGATATTGGCCAAAGAGGGCGATGCAGTGCCTCTTGGTGGCATCATGGCCATCATCGGCAAACCCGGCGAGGACATCAGCGGCCTTCTGGGCGGCAAGGGTGGTGCTGCAAAGAAGGCAGACACGCCGAAAGAAGAGCCGAAGCCTGAGGCAAAAGAGGCTCCTGCCGAGTCGAATGGCAAACATGAGAAGTCGTTTGATCCCATTTTGGGCGATCTGGAGACGAAATCTGCTCCGGTGGCTTCCGACGCACGTGTCAAGGCTTCGCCCTTGGCTCGTAAGATGGCCGAAGAGCAGGGCCTGGATCTCGGCAAGATAAAGGGAAGCGGACCTGAAGGACGCATCGTCAAGGTGGATGTGCTCGCGGCCGAATCGGCTCCTTCCAAGCCTGCAACATCCAAGCCTGCAGCCAAGGCTCCGATCATGGCGGCATCGGTTGAGGACGAAGACATCCGTATCTCGCAGATGCGCAAAACCATAGCCCGCCGCCTCGCCGAAAGCAAGTTTACGAGTCCGCACTTCTATGAGACGATCGACATCGACATGAAGCAGGCCATAGCTGCCCGCGAGCAGTTGAATGCTATCAGCGATGTAAAGATCAGCTTCAACGATTTCGTGGTCAAAGCCTGCGCCGTTGCGCTTCGCCGCCATCCAAAAGTCAACGTATCTTGGTTGGACGATGTAATCCGCGTCAACGGATCCGTCAACATTGCAGTGGCTGTGGCCGTAGAAGACGGTTTGCTAACGCCCGTCATTCGCAACACCGACCAAAAGGGACTGCGCCAGATTTCGGCCGAGACCAAAGATTTGGCTACCCGCGCACGCGACAAGAAACTGCAGCCCGAAGAATGGGAGGGAAGCACCTTCACCATCTCCAATCTGGGCATGTATGGCATAGAAGAATTTACGGCGATTATCAACCCACCCAATGCCGCTATTCTGGCCGTTGGAGCGATACGTGATGTTCCCGTAGTTGAGAATGGCAACGTCGTTCCTGGAAAGCGCATGAAGGTCACCCTGTCGAGTGACCACCGTGTACTTGACGGTGCAACGGCGGCTGAATTCCTAAGCACATTGCGTCACCTCCTCGAGAACCCAAGCATCATGCTGCTCTAATTTTTACACCTATGAAGGGCATCGTCCTTGCCGGAGGTACCGGTTCACGTCTGTTCCCATTGACGAAGGTCACCAACAAGCACTTGCTGCCGATTGGGACTAAACCAATGATCTACTACCCCATCGAGAAGCTCATCGATGCCGGGATGGAGGAGATTCTGATCGTGACGGGTACGGAGCACATGGGCGACGTTGTAGGGTTATTGGGATCTGGTCACGAATTCAACTGTAGATTCACCTATAAGGTACAAGATCAGGCCGGAGGGATTGCCCAGGCATTAGGCCTCGCAGAGAACTTCTGTGGAAATGACCCCATGACCGTCATTTTAGGAGACAATATTTTCGAGGCCTCATTGGCCGACGGTGTAACGTCGTGGAACGGGTCTGGAGCAAAGATCTTCATCAAGGAAGTGCACGATCCACAGCGCTACGGCGTCGCTGAGATTGTAGGGGACAGAATCGTAGGAATTGAGGAGAAGCCGAAGAATCCAAAATCCAACTACTGCGTAACCGGCATCTACATGTACGACGCTGGCGTTTTTGAGGTGATCAAGACCCTGAAACCGTCAGGTCGGGGGGAGCTCGAAATCACCGACGTGAACAACCACTACATTGCGCAGGGCAAGATGGGCTTTGCCATGCTCGACGGTTGGTGGACCGATGCCGGCACACCCGATTCGTATCGTCTGGCCAATGAGTTGGCCTACTCAGGAAACGAATGATCCAAAACCGATATCTGATCACTGGCGCAGGTGGACAGCTGGGCCGAGAGTGGGTGAACAAACTCACCATGGCAGACCACGACGTGTACGCCTACGCCTTCGAGGATTTGGACGTCACCGACATGGAGGCTGTCAGCCGTATCGTTTCGCACGTGCAACCCACGGTGATCATCAACTGTGCAGCCTACACCGCCGTCGACAAGGCTGAATCCGAACCGGAGCAAGCCCGCCTGCTTAATGCGATCGTTCCTGGCAGACTCGCCTCCTTGTGCTCGCGGAAATCGATCAAGTTGGTGCATTTCTCCACCGATTACATTTTTGGCGGCTCAAAACAGGATGCAAAAGATTTCCCCGACGGATTTTTTGAAGACCATGCACCCAATCCGCAAAATGTGTATGGACAGACGAAATGGGATGGAGAGCGCTCGATCATCGCATCGGGCTGCGAGCACCTGACCATCCGCGTATCGTGGCTTTGTGGACGGTTTGGCAACAATTTCGTCAAGACGATGCTCCGTCTTGGCAAGGAACGCGATGTCATCAGGGTTGTGGACGACCAAGTGGGCTGCCCCAGTTTTTCTGACGATGTAGTAGCAAATACATTGGCAATCATTGAAGGCGGACATAACGGCACCTTCCATCTTGCGAGTATAGGTAAGCTATCGTGGGCCGACTTCGCTGAAGAAATTATGCGGCAAGCAGGCTTCGATACCAACATTGAGCGTATATCGACCGACGAGTACCCGACCGCCGCCAAACGGCCAAATTTTTCGCTGTTGAACACACGTAAAGCACAGTCTGAAAACGGAGTTGTCATCCAAGACTGGAAGCTTGGATTGGCGAGGCTGCTGCATCCGTCCACCGGTTTGCTCACCTCTGTTTGATGAGTTGATGTTGACAGTTAGCCTTCCGAATGCTATTCTGTGGGTTTCGGAGGAATAACATAACGATCGATTTATATGGAGTTTATACCAACGGCCATCGAAGGCGTCATACGGATTCGACCCATTGTATTCGAAGATATGCGTGGCAGTTTCAGAGAGCAATACAGGAGCGACTTGTTCGAAAGACAGGGGCTCACGACGCATTTCGTGCAGGATAATATTTCGACCTCATCGCGTGGCGTGCTGCGTGGATTGCACTACCAAATCGTCAACCCGCAAATAAAACTTGTGACCGTTTTGAGGGGTTCCGTAGTTGACGTTGTCGTGGATGTTCGCAAAGGTTCGCCCACCTTCGGCAAACATGTGAGCGTTTTGCTCAGCGACCGCAACAAGGAAATGCTGTACATCCCCGCCGGCTTCGCACATGGATTTCAAGCCATCGAGGAGGATACGGTATTTCACTACAAGTGTTCCGATTACTATAATCGTGACGGTGAGAGGTCTCTGGTTTGGAACGACCCACACATTGGAATTCAGTGGCCGATTGATTCGCCGCTGCTCTCTGCAAAAGACCTCGAAAATCCTGCCCTAAATCAAATTCGAGAACAAGATTTACCCTGATTCTATGTAAATTCATAGTCCACTAACCGACATAGAAGCATGCGTATCATTGTTACTGGCGGCTCAGGATTTATTGGATCCAATCTTATTTTATACCTGCACGAGAAGTACCCAAACATCCAGATCATGAACCTGGACAAGTTGACCTATGCTTCAGACCCCAAATATTTGGCGGACTTGAAGGGCAGCAGCAGGTACTACTTTAAAAAATTGGATTTGGTGAATCGCGATGCTGTGCAGGATGCCGTCCAAACCTTCAAGCCTGACGGCGTGATTCACCTTGCCGCTGAGTCGCATGTGGACAATTCGATCAAAGGTCCTGAGCCGTTCGTCCAGTCGAACGTGGTGGGGACCTTCAATATTTTGGACGAGTGCCGCCGATTTTGGTCCGAATCGAAGGGTGGGCTAGATAAGTACCGATTTCATCACGTGTCGACTGATGAGGTTTATGGATCGCTCGGTGCGGAGGGGCTATTCACCGAAGAAACACCCTACGCTCCTAATTCGCCATACAGCGCGACGAAGGCGGCATCCGACATGTTGGTGAGGGCGTATTTCCATACCTATGGGATGAACGTTGTGACCACCAACTGCTCGAATAATTATGGGCGTTTTCAGCACGACGAAAAGCTCATTCCTACGGTCATCCGGAACGCGTTCAATCGCAAGCCCATTCCGGTGTATGGCAAAGGCGAGAACGTACGCGACTGGCTACACGTGTCGGACCATTGTTCTGCCATCGACGTTGTCTTTCACCAAGGCAAAGCGGGGGAGACCTATAATGTGGGTGGGCACAACGAGTGGATGAACATCGAGTTGGTCAAGTCGATCTGCGCCATCATGAACGATATGATCGGGGATGGTCCTGATGGTGATTATGCGAATCTGATTTCGTATGTGACCGATCGACCAGGTCACGACCTGCGTTACGCCATCGACCCGACCAAAATCGAAACCAGCCTCGGTTGGAAACATGCTGGCAGTTTCGACGAGCATCTGCGCGAAACGGTTGCTTGGTACGTAGAAAAGTATCGCAACTCGGACGAATGAGGCCCATGAAGCATGTCTAACAGGCCCTCTCGTCAGTACTGGCTCATGAAATCCGAACCCGATGTATTCGGGTTGGACGATCTCGTAAACGCGGAGAATAAGACGACCACATGGGAGGGCGTACGCAACTACGAGGCACGGAATTTCATGCGCGACCAGATGCGCGTTGGCGATGGTATCCTATTTTATCATTCCAACTCGAAACCGCCGCACATAGCCGGCACGGCGTCGGTGGCTTCCAAGTCCTATCCAGACCCCACCCAGTTCGATGCGGAATCCGATTATTTCGATAAGAAGTCGAGTAAGGAACAACCTATCTGGTACTTGGTGGACGTCAAATACGAGAGCAGCTTTCCCCAACCACTGGATCGGTCGACGCTTCAGAACGACCCCATCTGCGGGGAGATGATGCTCTTCAAGCGCAACCGTCTGTCAATAACACCCGTAACATCCGAAGAATGGCTGGCTGTACATCAGCTTGCCGGAGTTAAACCAAAGCGGTGATATTATGACCCCTACACTGCGCACCTCCGGCATCCTGCCCGTACAGCGCATCCGCCAGATGGTGGATGCCGGGATTATCGCGTCGGATGCCGACCACCCCATTCTTCCCGACCAATATCAGCCCAATTCACTCGATCTGAGGCTGGGCACCATCGCGCACCGTGTACGCTGCAGCTTTTTGCCGGAAAACGAGCGCGTGAGCGACAAGCTGAACAAGCTAACCCAGCACAGCTTCTCCATCGAGAACGGCGCCATCCTAGAGCCCAATTGCACCTATATTATTCCGCTGCTCGAGCGGGTGCATTTGCCGTTGCCGGGTCCACAGCCCTTTTCGGGCG
>CAYWCV010000013.1:0-3810 GCA_964456845.1 uncultured Chitinophagales bacterium
ACGGGTCCCCAGACCTTGTGGGTCACAACCGTGTCGACCTTGTCGGAGAGTGTGCGGTCGGTATGTTTGCGTTGCACTACGCCCTCACAAACCTTGCCAATCCACGCATATCTGGCCAGTATTTCGGCCGTGGTGCTGTTCACCCCGCTCTGGCTGAGCATCGACCGCGCCTCAGAAAGTACCCCCCTGAGCGACTCGCGACCGGGATGCGTGTCGAACTCGCTGATAATTCCGAGATTGTTGAGAAGCCTGAACGCCTCGGTGTTGCGAGAGCTTCGCGGAATGGACGTCGACACATCCACCCATTTTTCCGCAATGAGTTCGGCCGCATGATAGACAACCTCGTCGCCATCAAAAACGGATCTCGGCATCCGCAATGATTCGAAGGCGTCGAACTGAACCTTGAGCTCGTCCACTCCATGACCCTTGCTTGCCACCATGGGCACCACAGGGACGCCGAGCCGGTCTGAAAGCAGCCTGGCGTCGACGGTCATGCCCTTTGCTTGGGCCACGTCGATCATATTAAGCGCCACAATGACCGGCAGCTTCAGGTCGAAGAGCTGCGTAAGGATGTACAGATTGCGTTCGAGGTTGCCGGCATCAACCACCATGACAACCGCATCGGGCAGCGGTTCACCCTCTTGAACCCCAATCAGCGTGTTATAGGTGATGCGCTCGTCGGGCGACTTCGGATTGAGCGCGTATGTGCCCGGCAGATCAATGATTTCGTAGCTCCTCTTCGCCGTGCGGCAGGTGCCCTCCTTGCGCTCGACCGTCACCCCAGGGTAATTGCCCACATGTTGCCTCAACCCCGTGAGAGCATTGAACAGGGTTGACTTCCCCGTATTCGGATTACCGACAAGTGCGATTACCGGTTCCTTGGTGCCCAAAGCCTACTCCTGTGTTATGACCCCTTCGGCCTCCTCACGACGCAGGCTCACGAGGTAACCCCTGATTTTAATTTCTATCGGGAACCCGGTCGGGGCCCGACGTACCACATCGAACTGCTGACCCGGCGTGATTCCCATTTCCATGAGCCGGACACTGAATGGTCCATCGATCTGCATCACGGTTTGTGTGGATGGTACTTCGACCGTGGCAAGGGTCTGCTTCATGTTAGCCGGCGAGGCTGTAGCTTACCAAGATCATCCGCGCGAGCATGCTGTCGATGGCAAGCTTGGTGTCTCCAATCTGCAGGATCACATCTTTGCGGATGGCCACCACCCGTGCGACGGCCCCTTCTGCGCAGCCCATCTCACGAAGACGGCACGCCTGGTCGAGGGCGCACCCCAGACAAGATATTGAGACGATGTCTCCAGCCTGCAAAGCCGACAATGGGATCATGAAGCGATTTGATGTGCACAGAGATAATCTTGAAGATATGGAAAAATTGAAAATTGAAGATTGCAGATTTAAAATTGGCTCACATTAAAACTTGTAGACCCTCCCATAGTGCAAAAAGGCAAGCAAAAACTTAAAAAATATTCTCTGGCATGCGTAAGTAGTGTCTTTTTTGTGGATCTATATAATAATTGCCAACCTTAACAACATAACCACATGACCCCAGAAGAATTACAAAATAGAATTGACACGTATTGTGTTCGTGTAAAAAAGCTCGAATCGAATCGAAGATCATCCTTTTTCAGTTTTAATCTCATCAAGCAACTGATTAGGTCAACAACATCCGTGAGCTTGAACTATGCAGAGGCTTGTGTCTCTGAATCCAAGCGGGATTTCGCACACAAACTGAGGTTATGCCTCAAAGAGATTAATGAATCAAAAGTGAACCTAAAACTCCTTGCACAGTGCGATGACGATGAAGCTAGCTTTGCCGCCAAAGAGTTGCAGGATGAATGCGGACAGCTATTTGCGATATTATATCGATCTGTTAAAACCGCAAATGAAAATCTGGCGAACCCCAAAAAGTGAAATCAGCAGTCAATCTTAAATCTTAAATTTTTCAATTTTCAATTTTCAATCTCCCCCCAATCAGCAACAGCCTCGTCTCACTGGCCTTGGCGGCATATTTGGCGGCTACGAGACGGTTCTCCGTGTTGAGCAGCGCCTGCTGGGCCTCACGGAGCTCTACGGGGGTGTAGGTGCCAAGCTGGAAGCGTTCGAGGGCGATGGCGGCGTTCTCCTGCGAAACGAGCAGATTTTGCTCCTCAAGTTCGATCAGCTCCAAGGCGTTGGCGTAGTCGGCCCAGACCTGCATCAGCGTGGATTCCACTTCCATTTCCGACCACTCGAGCTCAAGTGCTGCGATCTTTTCTTCGACGCGCGCGTTCTCGACCATCCTGCGGCGGTTGAACCCGTCAAACAAGGGCACTCGAGCCGTCAGTCCATAATTGAGGCCTCGGTTGTTCTGCTCCGTGAAAAAGCTGGCGCTGTTCTCGCTGCCTGTGAAATTGTACGACATGTTTGCCGACAGTTGAGGAAGCATCGATGCCTGCTCAATACGGGTCTGAAGGCGCGATTCGATCACCGCCTTTCGTCCCATCATTAATTCGGGATTGGTCTGCAGTGCACCCGATCGCAGAGCATCGTATTCGAGGGTCTGCGACAATGTGATCACATCGTCGACGGTGAATTGATGGTCCCCTTTGAGGCCCATGAGCGTGTTCAACCGGATTCGGGTGTTGCTCAAGATGACCAGCTGGTTCTTCCAGGCCGAGACGTCCTCATTCAACGCCACCTGCGCCTGCAGCACCTCGACGCGCGCGCCGCTGCCGACATCGAATTTATCTTCGGCGATCTTGAGCCGTTGGCGCGAAATGTCGATCGATTCCTCCAGGACCCTCACCAGCTGCTGCTGGCGGGCAATATCGGAGTAGGTGATCGTCACTTCGGCAACAGTGCCTTCTATTTGGGCTCGCAAGGCGAGATCGCCCATCTCACGAAGCACTTCCAGGCGGTCGCGTTCCATGAACATCGCTGTCCCGTCGAATAGAGTCCATTCCAAACGTGGACCAAAACTGTACGAATTCGCCTTGATGCCGTCATTTTTGAGTTGTCGACCGTCCTGGAACGTCTGATTCACGTCGGTGACACTAAAGCTCCTGCTTCCGTCGAAATTCAGTACGGGCAACATGCCGGCATTGCCCGGCGTCGCATTGTTGTCGAGCTTCACGAGCTGCTCGGAGGCGATCCGGATTCCATAGTTGTTGCTCAGGGCCGTGCTCAACGCATCCGAGAGGCTCAGCAACGACTGGGCGGCAACCGAGCCGGAGCTGAAGATAACGACGATACCGGCCAGAATAAGTAGTCTCATGTTGCTCATAGTCTTTAGGCGCCCGCCGTTTCTAATTTCTCCTGCTTTGCAAGCGCCTCCAGGGCGGGCGACGGTCTGTATGCTTTCGAGAAGAAGCTGTAGATGGCGGGAATGACGTACAACGTGAGGATTCCGGCAAATATCAGACCGCCGATGACGGCGATACCCATCGAGACGCGGCTTTCAGAACCGGCGCCGATCGCCAACGCAATAGGTGCGATACCCAGGATGGTCGACAGTCCGGTCATCAAAATGGGGCGGAAACGCGCGGCGGAGGCCTCCGTGATCGCGTCCATCACACCCAGGCCCTGCTGTTGGCGTTGGTTGGCGAATTCTACGATCAAAATGCCGTTTTTGGTGACCAGACCAATCAGCATGATGATCCCGATCTGGCTGAAGATGTTCAGCGTCTGCCCAAACAGCCACAGGCTTCCAAAGGCGCCCGTAATGGCCAGAGGCACGGTGAAGAGGATGATGAAGGGGTCGATGAAGCTCTCAAACTGTGCAGCCAGCACCAGATAGATGAGGATAAGCGCGAG
>CAYWCV010000013.1:3910-39080 GCA_964456845.1 uncultured Chitinophagales bacterium
CGATGAAGCTCTCAAACTGTGCAGCCAGCACCAGATAGATGAGGATAAGCGCGAGAGCAAATGCGAACAGGAGGCTCGATGAGCTTTCCGAGAAGTCGCGCGACTCGCCGTCGAGCGCCGTACGGAAGCTGGCGTCCAACACGCGGTCTGCTACGCCGTTCATGGCTTCGATCCCGTCGCTGAGCGTCTTGCCCGAGGCGAGGCCGGCCGAGACCGTGGCCGACACATAACGGTCGAATCGGAAAAGCTGCGGCGGAGAGCTCTGCTCGGTCAAGGTCACCACATTGTCGAGCTGCACGATCTCACCACGGCTGTTTCGCACGTACAAGGACCTCAAGTCGAGCGGCTCGTTTCGGAACTGGCGTTGCATCTGCCCGATCACCTGATATTGTTTGCCGTCCATGATGAAATAGCCGAATCGCTGGCCGGCATAGGCAAGCTGCAGGGTTTGGGCAATGTCCATCACCGAAACGCCGAGGGCTCGTGCACGTTCGCGGTTGATTTCGACGCGAATTTCCGGTTTGTTGAATTTTAGGTTGACGTCGATCACAGAAAACGTGGGGTCGGCCGTGGCCTCCTCAATAAACGCCGGCAGCGCCTCCTTCAAGCGTTCCATGTTCGGCGCCTGGATGACGAACTGGACGGGCAACCCACCCCTGCGGTTACCGATGGTCGGCTCCTGGGTCACGAAGGTGCGCGCGCCTGTGAACTTCCTCATCTCTGCAGATAGCTGGTCGGCCAACGCTTGCTGTGTACGGTCACGTTGGTCAGGGTCCTTCAAGATCACATTGACGAACCCGGAATTCACCGAGCTGGATGCTCCAAAACCCGGCGAGGTCACACTGATCACGGCATCAGCCTCGGGCACACTTTCAATCACATAGTCGACCACTTCGGTGAGGTACTCGTCCATGTATTCGAATGTGGCACCTTCGGGGGCTGTGGCGATCACGCGCATCCTGCTGCGGTCCTCAAGTGGGGCGAGTTCAGCAGGAAGTGTGAAATAGAGCCCAATGAACGTGGCCGTGAAGATGGCCATGATGGGGAACACCAACCAGCGCACCTTCATGAAAGCGGCCAAGGTTGAGCGATATCCATTGTTGAGCCGCACAAAGAAGGGCTCGGTTACATTGTAGAACCAATTGTGGGTTTCGCGCTTCTTCAGCAGCCGTGTCGAGAGCATGGGTGTGAGACTCAATGCCACGAACGAGGAGATGATCACCGACCCCGCAATCACGATGCCGAACTCACGGAAGAGGCGACCGGTGAGGCCCTGCAGGAAGATAACCGGAAGGAACACGGCCGCAAGGGCGATCGTGGTCGATAGAACGGCGAAAAAGATCTCCTGGGTACCCTTGATTCCGGCTTGATAGGGCTCCATTCCGTCCTCGATCTTGGTGTAGATGTTCTCAAGCACCACGATGGCGTCGTCGACCACCAAACCGATGGCAAGGACAATCCCCAGCAATGTGAGCACATTGATGGAGAAGCCAGCGATATACATGATGAAAAAGGACCCGATGAGCGAAATGGGAATGGCGATGACGGGGATGATGGTCGTACGCCAGTCGCGCAGGAACAGGAATATGATCAACACGACCAGCGAGAAGGCGATGTAGACGGTCTGCAGCACCTCGTCGATCGACTCGCGTATGTATTCGGTGACGTCGAAGCCCATGGCCAGCTTGATGTCGTCAGGCAGGTCAAGTTTGATTTGCTCGACGCGCGCATAGAATTCGTCGGCGATGGCAATGTTGTTGGCACCGGGCTGAGGAATCAGCACCACACCCACCATGGGCACGCCGTCGCGCTTGAGCACGGTGCGTTCATTCTCGGCACCGAGCTCTGCCCGTCCGACATCCCTGAAACGGATGATGGAGTTACCGCGCTGAAGGATGATCAAGTCGTTGAAATCTTCGGGGGTCTGCAGAAGGCCTACCGTCCTGACCGTGAGCTCGGTGGTATTGCCTTCGATGCGACCGCTGGGAAGTTCCACATTTTCGCGCTCGAGCGCCTGCCGGATGTCGCCCGGCGTGAGCTGGTAGGCACTGAGCTTGGCGGGGTCCATCCACAGACGCATGGAATACCGTTTGGAACCCCAGATTTGGACATCCGACACCCCCGGTATGGTCTGAAGCCGCTCCTTGAAGACGTTGTTGGCGATTTCGGTGAGTTCAAGCGGGTTGCGCGTGTCGCTGCGCACGCTCAGGAACACGATTGGGCTCGAGTTGGCGTCGGCTTTCGTGACAACAGGGTTGTCGACCTCCGGAGGCAGACTCCTTCGTGCCCGGCTCACCCGGTCGCGCACATCGTTTGCGGCATCTTCGAGTGGGATCTCCAGGTTGAATTCGACGGTGATGGTGCTCACACCCTCGCGGCTTACCGACGTGATGCTTCGTATGCCCGCAATGCCGTTGATGCTCTCCTCGAGGGGCTCGGTGATCTGCGACTCCACGATGTCGGCATTGGCGCCGGTGTACGATGTGGCTACGGTGATGATGGGGGGATCGACCGCGGGGTACTCGCGTACACCCAGGTATAAAAACCCGATCACTCCGAAAAGGATGATCACGATCGACATCACGATCGCCAATACCGGACGGCGAATACTGACGGATGCTAAGCTCATGGGGTGGTCCTCTCCGGTTTAGCGTACGCTGGTTACATTAAGGGGCAGACCTTCGCGCAGCTGCAGGATGCCGGTGGTGATCACGGTGTCGCCAAATGCAAGACCATCAAGAATCTGGATCTTGGTGCTGCTTCTGATGCCGGTCCTCACATTGACGGGAGTGGCCCTCCCTGCCCTGCTCACGTAGACGATCTGACCCTGCAACTGTGGGATGAGCGACTGCGTGGGTATCAGCACGGCGTCGGTGAGTTCCTCGAGCAGGTATTCGATTTCGACGAAGGACCCCGGCAGGATGCGTCCCGAGCGGTTGGGTGCGATGGCGCGGATGGGCAGGCTTCGGCTGGCCTGGTCGATACGGGGCTCGATCGCGAAGATTCTGCCGTCGAAGGTGCTGTCGACGCCCGCAACGCGAAACTGGATACGGTCGCCACGGTCAACGAGGCCGGCATATTGCTCAGGCACCGAAAAGTCGACCTTGATGGAATCGATGTTCTGGAGAATCGTGATGCGTGTTGCAGGCGTGAGGTAGTCGCCCATGTCGACATAGCGCAGGCCGATGGTTCCGTTAAACGGCGCCCTGATTTCGGTGCGGGCGATCTGCGCATCGACCAACGCTAGCTGGGCCTCGATCACATTCAGGCGGTTGAGGGCGAGGTCGTAGTCTTCCTGGCTGATGGCGCCTCTCTCGAAGAGCTGCTTCTGGCGGCGCTCGGTGTCTTTTGCCAGAGTCATCTCCAGCTCGAACTGCCTCCGTTGCGCTTTCAGGTCTGCGTCGTTGATCTTCACGAGAAGCTGGCCCCTCGACACCCTGCTGCCTTCACGCAAATTTAGTTGTGTGATCAGGCCAGATGTCTCGCTTCTCATTTCGACTTCGGCATTGGCAATCGCCGAACCGGTCACACGGATGACGTTGCGCAGACTGTCGGGCTTGAGGACGACACCCTCAACTGCAAGCCGGTTGTCGACGGGTGCAGAAGGTTGCTGTGCCGACGGACCCTCGGTGCCAGATGCCCCCGAAAAGAATTTAGTTGCCAGGAATATCAGAGCTGCCGCTATGACCAGCACGATGAGGGATGTAACAATTTTCTTGTTCATACAATAGGATGTTCAGTCAACTGAACGTTGATAATCGACAAAAAGGATGGATATGTTATTGATAGACACGAATGCCAATATACGACTCTATCGTTCGCAGGATTCGAGCCTTAATGTAAAGAAATGTAATTCCGTCGTGCCTCTTGAACGCGGCAGTGTCGACTATTTGCCTATGCTTGACAGCTCAGAGCGGATGGCCTGATAAGCACCCCATGCATCGGTGAAGTTGCCGGGCACGATGAGCACGCCTCCGTTGCGCGTCTCGGGATTCATCCACGGAATGAAACCGAATGTGCCAGGGGCACTTACTACCGACGCCTTACCTGTTGTGGGATTGACCTGCTCAATCCACACACCAAGGCCAAATGAATACTGCTGGATGATTTCGGTGGCGTTGAGATATCCTCTGCTGGGAGAAAGTACGGCGGGGGTTGAACCTAACTGGCTGGTGAACATCTCACGGATCGACTCCTCACTGATGATTCTGTTAGAACCGTGCCAGCCGTTGTTCATGATCAGGATGAGAAAGTTGGCGAAATCTTCGGCATTCGAATACAGGCCGTCGGCTACCCGGGCATTTGGTAGGTAGTAGTATTCTCCGTACTCAAAGTCGAGGTGTACCATCTTCATGGGGAATTTGATCACATCGCGGTACAAGTCCTGCCAGTTCTTGCCGGATGCCCTCACGGCAATGCCTGCAGCGACCTGAAAACCTCCCAAACCGAATTCAAAGCCTGTTCCGGGCGCAAAGCGGGGGGCATCATAGAGGATACCCAGCGCACAGTCTTGCGTCGTGCCGAAAAGGTTGTTCAGGCAGCTGTGGTTCGGGACGATCCCAGAGGTGTGCGAAAGAAGCTGCCTGATGGTGATGCGGCCCTGCGGATGGTTTGTAAACTCAGGGTAAAAACGCGATACAGGGTCGTCGAGCGACAGCAAACCCTGGTCGACCAGGTGAAGGATGACCACCGAGGCAACCCACATCGACGATGACTCGATATTGACGTGCTGGTTGTACGGGATGCTTCCGTACGTGCGACGGAACACCACCTGCCCGTTTTCGATCAGTGCAAGCACAGCACGGTTCCTGCCACCGAAGCGGGCGTCCATGATGCCGTCGACCCCTTGGTAAACAGGATCGATGGGTTCTTGAGGCACATCCTTGTCGCAGGAGGCAAGAGATAGGGTCAGTGTAAGAGTAAGTGCTGTTAACAGGCCCAGCGGGCGGCTCAAAATCATTCGCATAGTAGTAAATATACACCCCATGCGCCCAAATTCGCGAATGAAATTATTGCTCAGGAAAACAAAAAAAGCCGGATGGTTGAGTCATCCGGCTTTAAGTCGTTGTGCAGCTGTGCGATCAGCGAAGATTCGTCTGGCGCAGCAAATTCAGTGTTTGGTCATGGTTGAACATGCGCGCCAAGTCGGCGCTGGTATATCCCCTGTTGTTGCGAAGTTCGGCGTCGGCTCCGGCTTTGAGCAGCATTTCGACTACTTCGGAGTGCCCTTGGCGTGCCGCAAGCATCAGGGCCGTCGTGCCGTCGTCGTTACGAAGGTTCACGTCGGCACCGAAGGCGATGAGCGCCCGGGTGAGTTTGGCCTCGCCGTTGCGAGCCGCGATCATCAGGGGCGATTGGCCGGATTCGATGACATTGGGATTCATCCCTTTGTCGAGCAAGACCACAGCTGATGTGAAGTCGCTCTTTTGTACGGCTTTGATAAGATCGTTGTTGCCAGTTGCGAAAGCAGTGGCGCTGATTGACACGGCAAGAGTAAGAGTGAAGATGATTTTCTTGAAGCTTTTCATGACTTTGGAAAAAATATTGGATTTGCTAGTTGTGATATCTGATTTTTTTTATTTACTTACGGGGTTATACGCTTTTTGGATAAAAATAGTTTCATCTCGAAATCATTTTTCTCAAAAATCGTATGGCTTCGCGTTCAGCAAGATGCTTATTAGACGAAAATGGCATCTATTTAGTTGCGATGATTCTATTAGTTGTTATCCATCGCAAATAAACGTATCTTTATATTCTACACCGCGGGGTGGAGCAGTTGGTAGCTCGTCGGGCTCATAACCCGAAGGTCGCAGGTTCGAATCCTGCCCCCGCCACGATCGAAGGCCGATTTTCGCAAGAAAGTCGGCCTTTTTTGTTTTTCCAGTATGTCAGATTCCAAGTTTTTGGGGTGATCATCGATTTTGCCGTCACCAACCTATATATTACCCGACATGTTCATGCCTCCCGATAACCATCGAATATGTCACATTACAACGATCCGTCACATATTGACGCCCTGAAGCAAATCAGGGGCGAGATTACGCGCGTCGACGAGCAGATTCTGAATCTGTTGTCGGAGCGCCGCCGCCTCAGCCACGCCGTGGCGGCCACGAAGGATGTGAACACGGCCGTCATACGCGATCCGTCGCGCGAGGAGGACCTGCTAGTGAGCCTGGTGCAGAACGGCCGCCAGAAGGGTCTCGACTCCCACTTCGTAACGCGGGTATTCCATGAGATTATCGACGACTCGGTGCGCATCCAGCAGGAATACTTCCAGCGCGCCATAAATCAGGGCGACACCCCCGCATTGCGGGTGGCCATTCAGGGGATCGAGGGTTCATACAGTTCCAATGTGACCAAGAAGTACCTTTCGAGGCGCAACGAGGGGCACATCCTCGTCGAATGTCAGCGCCACAACGACGTGATCGAGGCCGTCGAACAAGGTCGGGCCGACTTAGGAGTACTACCGATCGAGAACACCAACACGGGCGCCTATGGCGAAGTGTATGATCTGCTGTTGCAGACCAACCTTCACATCGTCGGTGAGGAGAAGATCGAAATACGCTATTGTCTCCTGAGTCCCCAGGTTCAGCCGATCTCAAATATCCGCAAGATCTACTGCCATGCCCAGGCCGCCGCACAGTGCAGCCAGTTCCTGTCAAAGTTGCCAGACGTGGTAATTGAGAACTACCCCGACTCGGCCGTTTCTGTGAGGAAGCTCAAGGAGGAGGGCATTTCCGAGTATGCGGCAATTGCGAGCGAAGAGGCGGCAAATCTATACGGCTTGAAAATTCTCTCTACGCAGATTGCCAACACCAGCCGAATTTATACTCGCTATGTTATCGTCTCTAAAAAGCCGATGGAAGTCGACCAACGTATTCCTTGCAAGACGTCCATCGTGATGGCGACACACCACGAGGCGGGCGCTTTGCTCGAGAGCTTGCAGGTGTTTCGCGATTTTGAGATCAATCTGGCAAAATTGGAGTCCAGACCCATTGAGGGTAACCCGTGGGAAGAACTTTTCTATGTCGATTTCGACGGAAACTTGGCAGATCCTTCTATTCGAGAAGCCATGAACAAGCTGGCTGCGGTCACTCGGTTCCTAAAAGTCTTAGGTTGCTATCCGGCTGGCGAACTCAGCAGAACGCAGCCCTCGAGGAAACGCATCAGGGTTCAAGAGTCCACTTCCGAAACCGTAACACAGCCAAAGATCACCGCATCAACAAAGATGTCGTTCCAGGTGCATGGACACATTGTAGGGGGTGATCAACCCATTTTTATTGCCGGACCCGACACCTTCGGCAGCATGTCGCAGTTCAGCCGATTGGCACGGGTTGCACGCGATAGCGGAGTTGATTTACTTCGCATAGGTTGCACTGGCGCCATGGGTGATCTTGCTCTACAAACATCGCTTGAAGAGGCCGACCTGCACATGGCCCGAGAGACTGCCGACGGGTACAACATGGGGCTCCTTGCTGAGGTCAGCTCATCGAACGATATCGAACTTGTGGGCAAATATGCCGATATGATTCAAGTGGGTGCCTGGAATATGCGCAATACGCCTCTTTTGAAGGAGTTGGGTCGTCAGACCAAGCCGGTTCTGCTGTACAGAAACATCGCCTCGGGCATCGATGAATTTGTCGATGCTGCAAATTGGATCGTACAGGGGGGCAACCGACAGGTTGTGTTGTGCGACGCAGGCATCAAACGGTTCGATGGATCTGGTCGAACCATTATCGATCCTGCCTCCATTTATGAGCTTTCCGAAATTACAGGTCTGCCTATTGTTATTGACCTTCGCAATGCTGCAAAAGACAAGGCGCAGCAGATTATGTTAGCCAAATCGATGAGGTCCCTCCCTGTTGCAGGACTCGTATTCGCAACCGATTGGCATCATAGCACCGATGAAGCATCGTTGCGGGGTCTTTCAGCCGAACTGAACGAAACCATTATGGCCCTCGAAGGTCCCAATCCATCCTAAATCAGATAACCGATGCGTAGAATTACAACAATTGTTGGCCTTGTCGCACTTTTGGCCACTATTTCATGCACACCGTCATCAACCGAAATGGCCGAACCGGATCATTTTCCCGGATCCAAACTCCATAAAGTGGGTCCAGTGCTCACCCTAGGCGAGCCGGGCTCGTTCGACGACGGGATGGTAGAGTCGCCCGTGGTATGGCTCGACGAAAACACCGGACGCTACGGCATGGTATATACGGCCTACCATCGTATTGACACGACAACACGCGGGTACAAGGCCGTCGACCGTCCGCAGGTGGGGCTTGCGTGGAGCGACGACCTGGTGAACTGGGAGCGCGACCCGCGCAGCCCCATTTTTGGCCCGAGCGACGACCCCAATTCACCCGATTCGCACGGCACGCCAGGCCCATACATGTGGTACGAGAATGGCACCTATCATCTGTACTATTTTGGAACGACGGATTCTGGGTATGAAAAAGGGCTGAAGACCATGAACATGGCAACATCGACCGATTTGGTGAACTGGACCCGTAACCCTAACAACCCCATCATCAAGCCAGAAGGCGAGGGTTGGCGGTATGACGCCATCTGGCATCCAAATATTGTGAAGGTTGACGGCATCTATTACATGTTCTTCAATGCATCGGGCGTCGTTAACGGCCATTATGAAGAGTATATCGGCTATGCCACGTCGATCGACCTTATGAACTGGGATGTCGACGACGAGAACTCCCCCGTTGTTGTCGGCAGCATGGAGGACGGCACGTGGGATTCTACCGGACGCGCGGGAGACCCGAGTCTTTACAAAGTGGGCAACAAATGGTATATGGCCTGGTATGGATGGGACAAAAAAAATGCCCAGGATGGCTTGGCATGGACAACAGAAGAAGAGTTCCCCCTAAACTGGCGCCAATACGAGGGCAACCCGGTGCTGCGGTTGGGAGAACCCGGAGAATTTGACGCACAGCATGCACATAAGCCGTTCATTTTCAGAACTGCGGACCGCCATTACCATTTTTACACGGCCGTCGACACCATGGAAACCCGTGTCATAGGCCTTGCCGTCTGGCCGCCCTTTGATTAAATCGTGTTATAGAAGTGGCATTCAGCAGTTCAGTAAAAAAAACGGTGCGCAAGTTTCACCTTACGCACCGTGTGTTAACTTACTGAACTGCGAACAATGCTGTAGTAAACAGCTTCTTCTGTCCAAGTGAATGGACAATTCGTTTGTGGTTGCTGCGGCACAAAGCGCCTCAGCATTTCTCTAAAGTGATGTTGTTAAAAACACGACACTGACACTGTTCTATCGACGACACTGATAATCGTTGGTTAACATAATAAACAAATCAGTGCAATGTCAACGCTTACACGTGCATAATCTCAGATAATGATGCGAAAGCGAATAATTTTACATAAGTGAACCAGCAAATCTATTCTCTCACAACAGGACTCACTCTGTACTTTTTGGGTAAAGATGCTATCTTAGCTCTCAAGATGTAACCGATCAAATAATGCAAACCGACGTATAGGGAGATTATGGAACAGGAGAATAGCTACCAGCAGACTGACACCACCATTCTACAGGGCAGACTCCGTGAGATGTCGAAGCACATGGGTTTTGTTGGTTTGTTCTGCATCATATACGGCGCCATCGCCTGCCTGAGCATAGTAGGCGCCATTATTGGCATACCCTACATTATCGCAGGTCTCCGGATCAGGGAGTCGGCCGACTCATACCTTGCCTTTTCTACCAGCAGCGACGCACGTCAACTACTTACGGCATTCGAAAAGCAGAGTTCCTTCTTTTTCATCATGAAGGTGCTCATCATCATAGCCTTGGTGATTTTTGCCTTGTATCTGATCGTGTTGGTGGGGTTGTTCGCATTTATGGGGTCGGAATTCATTGATGCATTCGACAGCTTCTAGATCTCGTCGTCCCTCCGATATATCCTGTTCAGTAGGTGCACCAGCAGGCGTTTGAGCTCATTGAGGTCATCGTCGCCTAGACGCGTGAACAGTGCTCGGTTAAACCGGTGCCTTACAGGCTCCATCTTGTGGATGATCTGCCATCCTTTGGTAGTGAGGTGCAGACGTTTACGGCGACGGTCTTCTGGGTCGGATCCCTGTTCAACTAACCCCTTTTTGATGAGCGAGTTGACCAGGACCGTGATATTCGGCCTCGACACCCCCAGCGACTCGGCGATTTCGCTTGCCAGAAAACCCCGCTCGCTGATGAGTTGCTCCATTCTAGGTATATTTGGGTCACCCCCGATGAACAGCAAGATCAGCCATTGCTGCGTAGTCAAAGATACTTGGTCGGCTATGATGTCGCCATTTCGCTGCATTTGGTTGGCGAGGTTCAGCAGAAGGAATACGAGCGATTCCTCAAGTGTTTTCTGAATAGTATGTTCTGACACGTAGATTCTCCCGATGCGTTAGCTGTTGGTTCCACGCAATTAGTTAATATAATATACTATTTTGCATCTTAACTATGCATTACCGTAACAGACCAACCTTGGATTATCAGGATTATTCAGAAAGGTCGCTCGTTCACCAAGAACGTATCGGGTCCCTGTTGGGAAGTTATTATGAAGACCGCGGCCATGGGGTGAAGCACGCGGTGCTTGACTTTCTGGTCGAATATTACTCCTTCAGGAAATCGAAACTGGCCACTTTCACTCCCGGTTTCGGCGTTTGGGTGAAACATGAGTCGGGCGAGCAGCTCAATGGGAATTTTTGGACATCGGCGAACGGGCACAGTGTTGTCTCGACCGATGGCATGAGCCTCAAAAAGCAGTCCGGATTTCAGTGGATCTATAGCTTGCTCACCGCCATAGACCAACGCCCCCCTGTGTTTCATTGTCATGGAATGCACGAATGGGCGATGGTCTATCAGACCGACGAAAGAAGGCATCCCTATTTAAAGCTGCGACTGCCGCAGGGCGAAATCGACGATTTTGTGCAGTCGCAACCGATTGGCTGCTCGCACGTGGATGCATTTCGGTTTTTTACCGAGCCCGCACGTCCGTTAAACAAGTTCCAACCGACCCGCGAAACGCAGATCCAGTTGGATCAGCCAGGTTGTCTTCACGTTACGATGGACCTGTACAAATGGGCGTACAAGGGGTGGCCGTGGATTCCGTCCGATATCCTCGCAGACGCCCTTGAACTCGCCATTGACACCCGTGTCCTCGACATGCAGGCAAGTCCATACGATGTGAGCATGTACGGCTACAAGCCCGTTGCGATCGAGACAGCCGATGGCCGAAGGGAGTATGCGACCCGGCAGGAGGCGCTGAGCCGCCGTGCCGAGCCGATACGCAAACGTCTGATTGCAGCCTACGAACGACTATTTAACGAGGGTCATCTTGTTGGTGATCACAATTCCGGCCGCCTCGAGTCGATACAAGTACAAACCGCTGGTTAGGCCTGAGGCATCGAATTGGACGGTATGGCTTCCCGATTGAACAACTTGGTTCAAGACGGTACGCACCGTCCTACCCGTCACATCGTACACTGCCAGCTTCACATGAGATGTCGAAGGCAATGAGAACCCGATCGTAGTGGTGGGGTTGAACGGATTCGGATAGTTTGGGTGAAGCTCTACCGATTTCGGGACATCGGGTTTGTCTTCGTTATCCGATACGATAACGTATTCGAGCTTTAGGTCCATCTGTTTGTCCTCGTTGTCGGCCAGCGTTACGGATATCGGTACATTTTCAAACACGTAACCTCGTGGTGGCAGAAAGGCGGGCATGATCAGGTAGGATCCTCCGCCGGGAAGGTTCAAGCTATAATAGCCCTGTTGGTCGGTGATGGTAAACGGTTCACCATCATCCAGCACCCTATTCCCGTTACTATCTGCGAACACGGTCAACCCTACCAGAATCAGGTCTTGTTCGTCGGGAATGTTGTTGCCGTTCGTATCCCTGAAGGCGATACCGCTGATGGAGCTGCCGGTCAACACGATCTTAACCGAAACATCCCTGACGTCGCCGCCGAAGTATGTGCCGACAGGCTGAGCATCGGCATCGTTTGGCATCAATCGCAACCGCACCCAGTAGTCACCTTCCACCGTTGTATTTGGAGCCTTAAATGTGAAGGTCTCAACTCGATCTGTCCCATCCACCAATGGCGCTTTATTGATCACGTTCTCATCAGGTTCCCAAGACCCATTTTTGTTCATGTCGATCCAAGCCCACAGGTATCCTTCACCGCTTGTGACGACTTTCAAGGTTATGTCGCGGCCAGATCGTGATGATTGAGGCACGACAACGGCCGGTTCGTCCATGTTCTGATCTAGTGCCGGAGGACCAGGGTTCTGAATGTTTCTCACTTTGAATCGCTGCTCGAATGTCGTGCGGAAAAACACAGGATTGGTCCAGTCGTGTTCGAATGGATCAATCGCACGCGATTGCGTTTCTGCGCTCAAAACGGGGTAAAGCGCTTCTGGAACATGGCCGAATCGGCTCCTGTTGAGGCTGAAATCTGCACCATAAAGCAAATGGGCTTCGGCACCGAGAATGCGAGCTCTCAGCTGTCCGAAAACATTGAACAACTGTTTACTCATTCCGTCTGCTGAGTTCAACCTAGTTCCATACGGAATCCACCTGAATGTTTCGCCCTGCATCTCGATTTCCTGATTGTCTGGCCCGAACCATTCTTCGTCCTCGAACGAAATCTCAAGCAACAATCGCATGTCGAGCAACGAGACGCGAGGATTATCGCCATGCTGGATCAATGCTCCGTCATTTCGACCAAATCGGCGCAGTTTGATTTCGAAGTGACCGAGAGATTCGCTGTAGCCAAGCAGCTTCATCGTATCGTAGCCAATATTTAGACCGTCGAAAGCCGATGCACGGGTCCACTCGAAATCCAATGCCCCAGAGGCAAAAATACGCTCATCGATCACTCCGTCTTGATTCAAGTCCAAGTCGAGGAATAATCCCATGAAAATCCCCTCAGATCCGGGTGCAACGATATCGGCAAGCCAGTTGGGCTTGTCGCCGGTGATAGCTACGGCATCGGTGTGCGGTATGCCCACGTAGCCATCCACAAGCGAGATGCGGTGGCCATGACCGTTCGGGGATTCTTGTTCGAGCCGCGGATACTCTGCAAAGAGATAATCGGACTCTTTCCGCGAAACGGTGTATTCGCCAAATTCGAGTCCGGCGAAACGATACACACCATCTTCATTACTAAATGTGGACCTTTCGACTGGCGCACCAGTGCTCGATTTTCCTACTAAGCGCACTTCGACAGTAGGCATGGGTTGCTCCGTTGGCTTGTCCCAACGGCGCAGGCCAATTTGGTCGTACCAGACATTGCCCACAATATCTTTTGGTGTGAACGGATCCGACTCATCTAGCAATCTGTTCCCAAAATTGCGATTGGCAGCAATTTCACCGCTCAGCAGCGTCACCAAATGAAACCCGTTGGCAGGTGCCGTATAGTACCAGCCCTCCTTCATGATTTCATATATCCGATAGGTGCCAGGTGTCAGGTCAATGAATTCGTATGTCCCGTTGCCGGTTGTTGTTGTTAATGGCTCGCCTGGATCATATGTTCCATTCGAGTTAGAATCGATATAGATATCCCAACCTGGTAACAATGGCTCGCCAGCGTCATATACTCCGTTGGTGTTTCTGTCGAAATACTTGACCCCACTGATGCGAACGAGCTGGGTGTTGCCGAAATCCAGATTTAGGAGAATTCCTGTAGTTGGGAAGCTGACAGAATAAAAGCCCGTGGAAGGCTGAGTGATTTGCCAGCCACTCAAAAGTTGTTCACGAACGGTCCAGTTGCCGATAGGAACAGCATTGATCAAGTAGACACCGTTACCATTGGTGATGTCGTTGGGCTCGCCACCATCGTACATCCCGTTGTTATTCAGATCAACGTAAATGCGCCAACCTGACAGTACCGGCTCATTTGGATCTTTTGAACCATTGGCGTTAACGTCGTGATATTTGATGCCTGTGATTCTGTTTGGCAGAACGTTCAAAAACTCCGCTGTCTTTTGTCCATCGTTAGCCGCAATCATCACATCCACATAGCCGACCGATGGCAAAACAGGCTGCCAACCCGGAGTAAGAACTTCTCTGATCCGATATGTTCCCGGCGATAGCGACAGAAAATAGGCATCACCGTTTGCATCGGTGAGGGCGTCAATCTCGCCGCTGTCGAGTTGGTTGTTGTTGTTTGCATCGATATAAAAACGCCAATTTGGCACCCGGGTGTCGGCTGCGTTTATCGACCCGCTGTTATCCTGGTCACTCCATTTTGTAACCCTTATCGACGGGAGCTCTCTATTGCCGAAATTCCTGACGGCCGTCGGCGTATTGACGTTCAATACAACCGTATACTTAAAAGCCGCCCCAAATCCGGGTTGCGTCTGGGTCCAACCCGACTGTTGCACCTCTCGAACGATGTAAGTTCCAGGATTGATGTCGTTAAAGGCGTACTCGCCGACCGAATTAGTGACGGTGCTGAGTTCACCGGGGTCGAGAATGTTGTTGTCGTTGGCGTCTAGATAGATCGTCCATCCCTGCAGGCGTGGCTCACCCGCGTTGAATGCACCGTTACCGTTCAAATCGTTGTACTTGAATCCACCAATGGTTGTCCTGATTACGGCAATCGAAGCAGAAGCCTGTTTGCCGGGCAATGTGATCCCAGGCACGTTGTAGTTAAATATTGCCGTATTGTTCAAAGAACCTGGTGCATTAAACGCGGGATTGACTGTCCCGACCATTGTGAATACATGGATGCCGTTGCCCGGAACAGATCCCGAATGTGTGAGTGTGTTCGTCCCTGCATTGAAGTTGGTAGTGCCTGCGGGAAACGTCGAAGCTCCCAGGTCAAAGACGAAACCTGCAGGAAATGTATCCGACAAATTGTACCCGGTATTCGCAACCGTTGTGTTTGTGAGCGTTACGGTCCATGCCACAGGCTGCCCAGGGACAGCAGTCGTAGGATTGGCCGTCTTACTGATATTGATATTTACTGTTGGTTGACCTATCGATTCGGTGGCGAATAGACAAAGAAAAGCCAAAAGAAATCCAACTATCGCAAGTTCCATTTTTGCGGGAACACCGTTCCCGATGCATGCTCTTTTCATATTTTATTATCTCGAGCGTTTGACAGTTAGTATCGCATCGTGTTTCGCAGATCATATTCATGCGTTATTCAGCCTCGTCAATATTTTACGAAATTCTGCGAACACCACAATGCTTTGCATTCAGGTCCAGTTAAAAGTATTTTACTTGTCTGATTCACAAAAATATCCCGACATGATCAAACCGCTCTCAATTATATCTTTGGCATTACTGTTTGTATCCTGCACAGGCGGATCCAAAGTGGCCGTTGCTCCCCAGGTTCAGGATGATTTCATTCATGCCGACCCCATTGTCCACATGAATTCACAGAGCCGATGGGTGGATGCGGTCATGGCCTCATTGACGCCTCGTGAGCGCATTGCACAGCTGTTCATGGTGGCTGGGTACTCAAATCGGGGGCCATCGCATGCCGACAGCTTGGAGCGCCTGGTGAGGGAGGTCGGCATTGGAGGTGTGGTTTGGTTTCAGGGCGGACCTGTAAAGCAATCCGCCATCGCAAACCAATTGCAGCGGGCGGCAAAAGTGCCGCTCATGTATGCCATGGACGCCGAGTGGGGAATTGGCATGCGCCTTGACAGTACAGTGAGCTTTCCCTACCAGATGTCGCTGGGAGCGATCCCCGACGAAACGCTCGTCGAGGAGATGGGCAGACTCATTGCCGGCGACTTCCGCCGCTTGGGAATGCACGTCAATTTTGCCCCCGTCGCCGACGTGAACAACAATCCCGCCAACCCGGTGATCAGCTACCGTTCGTTCGGCGAGGACCGAGGCAACGTGGCTACAAAAGCAACGGCTTACACCACGGGGCTGCAGTCGCGCGGAATACTGACATCGGGCAAGCATTTCCCCGGCCATGGCGACACTGACGTTGACTCCCATTATGCCCTGCCCTTGATCAAACATGACCGTAGCCGGCTGGATTCCCTTGAACTCTACCCGTTCCGTCGCATGCTCGACAGTGGGTTGGCAGGCGTGATGATCGCCCATTTGAGCATCCCCGCACTCGACAACACCCCAAATTTGCCATCGACATTATCGGAACCGATTGTGACCGGAATCCTCCGAAATGAACTGGGCTTTAAAGGCTTGGTTTTCTCCGATGCGATGAACATGAAGGGCGTAACCGATCACTTTCCCACCGGCGAAGCCGAAGTACGAGCCCTGCTCGCAGGGAATGACATTCTCGAGCTCACGCCGAACATACCCAGGGCCATTGATTCGATCGAGGTGGCAGTGCGTGAAGGACGCATATCGCAGGAATACATCGACGCCAAAGTTCGAAAGGTGCTCGCAGCCAAACAATGGGCCGGACTTGACAGATGGAACCCTGTCGATCTCAACAATCTGCACCGTGATCTCAACAGCGAGGCTTCTGCCAGGCTGAACAGGCAACTTGCGGCGAATTTTGTGACGCTGGCACGACACAATACCGAGATATTGCCACTTGATGTCGCCAATCGAGTGGCGGTTTTATCGATTGGTCCAACCGAGCGGTCGCGTTTTCAAATGAGTCTGGGCGACGGCTTCTACCCCTACTGGCTGAGTTGGCAGACCAGCGAGGCCATGGCCGATGCCGTTGCCGAAGCCCTCAAAGGGTACGACCAGGTCGTTATTGCCCTTCATGACGTTAGGAGAAGGCCACTGAACAGGTTGACGGTTCCCGACTGGATCCAACGTCTTATTTCGGAGCAGTCGGAACTTCCGAATCGTGCGCTGGTTCTATTCAGCAACCCATACACCTGGCTGCAGGTCGAGGGTGCCGACAATTTCGGGACGTTGGTCTTCGCCTACGAGAACACCGAATTCAGCCAATCGGCAGCAGCCGAAATCCTGCTCGGAAACAAGCCAGCTGTCGGCCGTCTGCCGGTCTCACTGAGCCCCAATCTGAGATATGGCACCAACGTGCGCATCCAATAACAGCTGCGCACATCCGTTCATGGGCAACAACCGCAACTCCATACTTTTTATGAAACGATTAGCCATCATCATAGCACTGTTCATGTGCTCATATTTGGGTGCGCAAGCCCAAAGTTCAGCCGTTCTCAAGGATGTCGGCCCGATTGCAGTGGTGATCCAGGATCTGGATCCCGACGCCGTGCGCGATGAGTTCACCGTCGATCTCATACGCACCGACATCGAGGTGGAACTGCGTAAGGCAGGCATACGGGTGGTTGACCGATCGCAACTCGACGACAGCTCCGGGCGGCCCTATCTTTTCCTGGTCGTAAGCACCCTGAAGGGCACATTGAACACCTACACCTACAGCATGGAGCTTCGATTCCATCAGAATGCATCGTTGACACGCAATCCCGACGTGACGATGAGTGTATCTACCTGGAACAGGAGTGTGATCGGCAGCGAGCGCGGCAATCGCCTCCCCTTGTTGCGCGAAAAGATCAAGGAGATGCTCATGCCCTTCATTAACGAGTACCTGGCAGCTAACCCACGATAAGCCATGAAATTTCGCAAACTTGGATCGACCGACCTAGAATTGTCTGTAATCACCTTCGGCGCTTGGGCCATCGGGGGATGGATGTGGGGCGGCACCGACCGCAAGCAGGCAATTGAAGCAATACGCGCATCGATTGATGCAGGTGCTACCAGTATCGACACAGCGCCAATTTATGGCATGGGCTTGAGTGAAGAGCTTGTTGCAGAAGCCCTTGAGGGCATTTCACGCGACAAGGTTCAGCTGCTTACAAAGTTCGGGTTGCGCTGGCGCACCCCCAACAAGGGCGAGCAGCCGGAGGCCGAAGATGCCGACGGCAACCCCTTGGTCGTGTATCGTCATGCCGGCAGGGACAGTATCATCAAAGAATGCGAAGACAGCCTCAGACGCCTCAAAACCGACCATATCGACCTTTACCAGCTCCATTGGCCCGACAAGCCGACACCTATCGACGAGACGATGGAGGCCATGGTCCGACTTTTGGAGCAGGGCAAGATCCGATACGCCGCCGTGTGCAACTACAATGCCGCCCAGATGGAGGAAGCCCTGAAGACGGCGCCGATTGTATCGAACCAAGTGCCCTACAGTATGGTATTGCGCGAGATCGAGAAGGAAGTCGTACCATTTTGCCTCAAGCACGGAATGGGCATTTTAGCATACAGCCCCCTTCAACGGGGTCTCCTCACCGGCAAAATCAAACCGGGCCAGACCTTTCCCGACGGCGACCATCGCGACGGCAACCGATATTTCACGGATGAGTTTGTGACAAGAACGAATAACTTCCTCAGTACGATTCAGCCCATAGCCGACAGGCACAACGCGTCGCTAGCCCAACTTGTACTGGCCTGGACCATCGAGCAACCGGGCATCACTGTTGCCTTGGCCGGTGCCCGGAACGCTGAACAGGCAAAGCAAAATGCCATGGCTGCGAACGTTCGTCTATCGGCCGAAGAGGTGAGCGACATTACACGTCTGCTTGCCGATCACGGTTTCTGACAGATACACTGTTCGCCATGAAGTACGCGTTCATCCTGAATCCCGCGGCGAACAACCATAAAAATCAGGGACGTGGTTTAAGGCTTGAGGCGACCATAAGGTCAAGGTATCCGAATGCGCACATCTCCTGTTCTGAGCGAAGCGGCGACATCACCTTGCAAGTCCAAAACCTATCAGGCACGCACGATGTAGTCATCGTATGCGGAGGCGACGGCTCGGTAAACGAGCTCGTGCAGGGTCTGAGAGGAACTGACTGCATCGGTGGCGTGATTCCGTCTGGCAGCGGAAACGACTTCTCTCGGGGGATTGGCCTATCGTTGAACCCTGACGCCGAACTCGAAAAACTGAGCGAACGTAAGATCGTTGGAATGGATTCGGTCGACGTGGTTGTAGACGGGAAGCGCCACATGTTCCAAAACACGCTTGGCATTGGGTTTGATGGCTGGGCGAACCACTTTGCCACGCTGATCTCCTTCCCCAAAGGAAAACTCAAATATGTGGTCGCCGCATTGAAGTCCGTTATGCACCACAAGCCGCAAAACTTTGAAATCGTGATTGACGGAAAGCAGGAGTCGGTCAAAGCACTGATGATCACCCTTGCGAACGGCGGCATTGAGGGCGGTGGATTTCATATTGCCCCAAATGCCCGGCCCGACGACGGACTCCTCGATGTCGTGATCGTGAAACCGGTTGGAAAGCTCGGCTTGATCTTGCGTCTTCCCTTCCTCTTGTTTCGAAAACAGCCCGCGTTTAGGGCCCTTGAGCACCGTCGGTGCAGACATATCCACATTCAATGCCACGAAGGAATGGCTGCTCATGCCGATGGCGAGAACCTCGGTCTTCGGCTGACGTCCATTGATGCCACTTTGGTGCACCAAAGTGCCCGCTTTTTGGTGCCAGAGCGTTTCGGCAGGTGAACCTCATGTAAAATCCTGTAAGATCCATCCCGTTCGGGATCGATTCGATGCCGGCAACTGTATAATCTGACGGGTCTTTTCTATATTCAGACTCCTGCGTCATTGCGCACGAATTAACGTAAAACTGCGTTCTACCTAGATATTTACAACTTAACAGGTACACTTGGAAGCACAACTGCCCGAAAGCACCAAATCCAGACTTGAACATGTACTGATGCGCATGGAATCGGGCTGGAAACTGCTGTTGCTACGGCGCCATCTCGCTGTAGTGATGGGTGGCCTGTCTGTGTTCCTTGCTGGATTCCTGTTGCTCTGGGCCTTGGAATCTCTGTTTTACCTGAGCGCACCCTTTAAGACCGCTGTGATTGTGATTGGGGGGATAGCGGCGGTTGCAGCTTCCTTTTACACATCCCGACATTTGGGCAAGCCACAGTTCCGCAGGTACTATGCGGATGTGTCGCGCTCTGGCAACAACGAGGCTCTGCGCAATGTGCTCGACATGCACCTTGAACCCGTAAACGAAAACCTGTTCGTGAGTCGAGCGATTGAGCAGAACTTAGCTTCATGCGACGATGCAAGCCTGCATCTGCAGCAGTCTGCCTACGAACAAAGCCACCCGGTGTTTCTGGGATATCGAAAAGCTGGGTATGCAAGCGGATTCCTGTTTTTGCTGTTATTGGTCGCCACCGTGTTCCAAAGTTCGGGCGTTCTGCGAACGCTTCAGTTCTGGAAGACCTTCCAGCCTCCTATTCCGTTCACGTATGTCATATCGCCCGGCAACCAAGTGCTGGAACAGGGTAGTGGTTTTCAGGCGCGCATTCAATTTGAGGGAGAACTCAAACCACGCAACGTGGCAATTGGGCTCAAGACCCAAGTCGAAAGCGACTACCGACTGCAGCAGATGACGTCGGCAGATGGCAGTACTTTCGTTTCTGAGCCGTTCAGCTTTACAACTACGACGGAGTATTTTATTCAGATGGACCGATTCCGCAGCGAGACGTTCACTGTCGAAATTCAGCTGCTGCCACGATTCGAAGACCTTTCGGTGACGGTGACCCCTCCGAAGCATACCGGGATAGAGCCTTCACGCCAGGCATACCCTTTTTCTGTGATTGAGGCCTACCCTGGAACTCGGATTGACATATCGGCCATCGCCAATAAGGTGCTTGCTCAGGTTGAATTGATTCGTACGTCAACGGGCGAGTCCATCAACATGGAAGTGGGGCCTGATGACGGGTACTCCTACCAGATGCTTACGTCTGGCATCGACACCCTTTCATTTCACCTCACCGACACCATCGGTTTCGAGAACCGCAACCCCTTTACGTTCATCATTTCACCCTTAGTTGACAGTTATCCGAGTGTATACCTTCTGGAGCCCCAGTCTGAGTTGAACCTTCTTAATCCGGATGTTGTACAACTTGGGTATGAATACAGGGACGATTTCGGGTTCAGTCGTCTTCGCATAAACTATCAGGTCAAGAAAGCTTTTGGCGCACCTGTCGAGGGCACCATCAACTTGCCGACACCGCGTGATCGCAGTGGTCTGGGCATTTCAGAATTCGACCTTGCCCAGATTGGAGTGCAACCACTCGACGAGGTAACCTATTGGCTCGAACTGTTCGACAATGATGCCGTTGCGGGATTCAAAATGGCGGAGTCGCAACGCCAGCGCATTGTGCTAACCTCGATGGCGGATTATCTGGACGTGGTGGACGAGAAGGAACGCGAAGTAGAAAATGAGCTGCGCAACATGGACGAGCGCTATCGGGAGTTCGAGCAGCTGATGGAGACGTTCCAAGAGGATCTCAAAACGAACCAGCTCGACGAATTCAGCCAACAGCAAGCACTCGAAGAGCTGCAGGAACGCCAGGAGAGCGTGAACGAGGCCGCCCGTAAGCTCAAGGAAGAGTTCGAGCAGCTTCGGAACGAGTTCAACCAGAATGAGGTGCTGTCCCCCGAGACGTTGGATCAATATCAGCAACTGCAGAAGCTGATCGAGGAGATCGACAGCCCTGAGCTTCGCGAGGCGCTTCGCCAGATGCAGGAATCTTTGCAGAACATGGACCAAAACGAGCTGCGTGAGGCCATGCGCAATCTTGAGTTCAACGAGGAGCTGTACAAGCAGCGCCTTGAGAGGACTCTTGAGTTGTTCCGTCAGGTGAAGACGACCGCCGAGATGGACAAACTGGCCAAGAATTATGAGGATCTCGCGCGTCGCCAAGAGGAGCTGTCGAAGCAAGAGAGCGGTGAACAGCAACGGCAACAACAGGAATCCCTTCAAAAGGAGTTAGATCAGACCCAACAGAAGCTTGATTCCCTCGACAATGACGCACCCAACAACGCACGCGAGACCTTGGAGAAGTTAAAGGAAGAGCTCAAGAAGGATAGCGAGCGCACCAGCGAACAGATGCAGGAAATCCTGGATCAAATGCAGCAACAGGACAATTCTGGTCAGCAACAAGATCAACAGCAGCCGTCGCCGGTGCAAGAGCAGCAACAAGATGCCGGCGAGCAGTTGCAGCAGATGTCGCAGCGCGTGCGACAGTCGATGGCGTCGATGGGTCAGCAGCAAAACACCGTGAATGCCAATGCATTGCGTTCGATTCTACGAACCTTGCTTTTGCTGTCGGAATCACAAGAGGAGATCACACTTAAAACAGCACAGCAACCATTTCGGGGTAACGGTTTCGTCGAACTGGCGCGCATGGAGAACAATGTGAACCTGACATTTGGGACCACGGTGGATTCGCTGATGGCGGTCGCATCGAAAGTACCACAGCTGTCGAACGTGATACTCGAGAAGAAGACGCAGGTCCAGAAGAATCTTGACAATGCCCTCCGCTTCCTTGCCGAAAGGGACAACGGAAACGCAAGCGCCGAGACGCGGTTTGTACTGTCGGGTATCAACGAACTAGGTTCCATGATTGCAGACCTGCTCGATCAAATGCAGAACCAAAATAACGGCGGAAGTGGCGGATCCGGCTCTATGATGCAGCAAATGCAACAAATGGGTAAAGAGCAGCAGCAGTTGAACCAGATGATCCAGGACATGATCAACGATATCCAGGGCGAACGATTGAGTCAAGATCAGATGGAGCGTATCAACCAGATGGCACGCCAACAGAATGCGATCAGACGTCAGCTTGAGGAAATGCGACAAAACGGCGGCCTGCCTGAAGGTGACCGCATCATGAGCGAGCTCGAACGTGTGGCTCAGGAGATGGAGGATGCCATCAACGACCTCAGAGGTGGCCGCATGGATCGACAGTTCATCAACCGCCAGCAGAATATCCTTTCGAGGATGCTCGACGCCGAGAAGGCACTGCAAGAGCGTGACGAAGACGAAAAACGCAAGGGAAGCACCGGCGACCAAAACCTCAGGGCCCTTCCACCGGAGCTAACGCTCGAAGAATTACGTAAGCGCATCCGTTCAAGGCTTTCAGATCCAAACATGTCGAAGTTCAGCGACGACTACCAGAAGCTGATCGAGAAGTACTTCGAAGTGCTCGAGCGACGCGATCGTTAACGATCAATTCAGATATGGTTGCGGTTCAACCGCACCAACTCTTCGTATGCCAACATGGTGGCGTGTGTAGCCTCATGGTCGATCACTTTCGCGAAAGCTTTCACAACATCGCGAGCATTGCTGGGAGCAAACGACAGCTTGACGCGTTTCATGGCCGGAAGGTCGCCCGAACTGTCGCCGATGTAGGCCATCTGGTCGAGTGGGATTCCGATCTTTTCGCTCAGTAACCGGACACCTGTGCCCTTGTTGCATTCGCTTACGATGATATTCACGGAAACGTCTGTGTCGTGGACTTCAAAATCAGGGTAATTGGCATTTACGTACGGCTTCACATCATGATAAATCCTGTGATTCATCTCGGCCAGAGGGTGGATGAATCCGACGTCCGACTTTTTCGCAAATTCTGCTACCGTGCCTGGGTACTTCGGGATGATATCGGATATCGCCCATTTTTTCAGTTCGGATATGGCTTCAAGCCTCTCGGGCGTGAGTTCTGGCGCCCATGTCAACTCATTTTTTTGCGTGTGGTACAGCCCGGCTCCGCTCTCGAAGGCAAAAGGCAAATCGATGCACAGCCATTGTGCCACAGCCTCCGCATAGGGCAAGGGCCGACCCGTACAAATCGTGATGGGTGGGATGCTTGGGTCGTTTTTACTGGCAATGTTCAGATCCCTGATAACATTGATGGCATGCCAGTCGGGGGTTACAAAAGGATGGCTGATGCAGCCGTCCAGGTCTACCACAAAAAGACGGATCATGATTTTGGTTTTCTGTAACGTGGTATCGCAACCGCCAGACCAATTAAACACAAGCCGATCAAAGCCACTGTCTGATATTGGTTTTTATAATCGGCATATTCCTGGCTGGCAAACTCGCCCTTCTGTAGTTCTCCGATTCGGTTAATGAAGGCATCGAAGTTTTCGTTTCCACGCTGTATTTCATAATATCGACCGTTGCCAGCGTCAGCAATTTTCTGAAGTGTCTCAGATTCAAGTTTAGTTGTGATCACTTCGCCGTCATTGTCCCTTTTGTATCCCGACACCCTGCCAGTTTGCCCATCAACTTCGGGTATGGTCCCCCCTGCTAGCGTACCAATGCCTATGGTGTAGACCTGGATGCCTAAATCGACCAACTCTTTGAGCGATTGGGAGTATTCCTGGCCGAAATTTTCACCGTCAGAAATGACAAGCAACACTTGGGCCGCGTCCGATTCTGATTCGGCGTCGATGCCTTCGAATGCCCTTTTAGCCTCGGTGAATGCCGCATCGAAATTCGTTGTGGTGCTAGGCATCTGCCCTGTATCGGCGATATTCAAAAACAACCTTAATGCAGAATAATCGACTGTAAGGGGTGATTGAAGAAAAGCCTCACCTGTAAACACGATGAGCCCCACGCGGTCGCCGCTGAGTTGAGTAACCAGGCGCATCGTTTCATATTTTGCTTTTTCAAGCCTGCTCGGGCTGATGTCTTGCGCATTCATCGATGAAGACAAGTCGAGAGCGATCATGAGGTCGATGCCCTGGCGCTTGATCTCCCTCACTTCGGTGCCAATCTTGGGTCCCGCAAGAGCGATGATGAGCAACGTGATCCCTAACAGCATAAAACCGTCCTTAAAGCGGCGACCCGCCTTCCAGTCGCCCTTGTACAGATTGGCGAAAATGGGGTCGTCGATATATTGCTTTCTGATCTTCATCTTGTACCGGTAGCTCAACACCCCGCCAATACCCGCAAGCGGAACAAGTATAAGTAGCCATAAATAAGCAGCTGTATCCCAAATCATGGATCAATGATCATTATTTGTAAATCGGTCATGTTGTTTCCTGTTGGTCCGGTGCGGATGAGGGTATCAACTCCCAAAAAGAAATGGTAAGCGTCGTTGTCGAGCAGATATCCCTCAGGACTGTGACCGTGGTGCCGTGCCAGAGGCAGCAGGCCGTTGTAGACAAACGCACCAGCGGCGTCTGTGTTGCCGTCAATACCGTCCGTACCAACACTCATAAGCGTCCAAGGTAACGAAAATTCCTCGAGAGCCATGAGCACAAGCAGTGCAAGTTCTTGATTTCTTCCACCTTTTCCGCCACCGGTCACATGCACCTTGCTCTCTCCGTGAAACACCAACACTTGCCGATCGTTCGACTGCATGGCTTTTTCTCTTACACGAGATGCAATATCACGTGCCAAGTTTCTGGCAGTTGTATCATAGGCTGGATTAAACACCGTAGCACGATAACCTAGTGCTTCTGCCTGTCGGGCAACTTGGGAGGCCAGAAGCCCCGATGAACCCATCATCACGATTTGATGATTCAAGCCCAGCTCGTTTTGTGTGATCGGGTTATCGGGGTGCACTCCGTCGGCGCCTTCCTGCAAATACCTGAGTACGGGCATGGGCACCAGAGCCCTGAGTCCATGTTGGTCGATCACATCGAGTGCATCGGCAAACCTGGTCGGATCTGGGACGGTCATCCCACTGCCGATGTCGTGAAGACTGTCGCCGGGCACATCTGAATACATCAAGGTCACCAGGTTCTGAGGTCTTAACTGGCGAGCCAAATTGCCTCCCTTCAGCTTGCACAAATGTCTACGTACGGTGTTAATTTCGGAGATCCCTGCCCCCGACCGCAACAGAAGATCGGTCGTCCTCGCAATGTCGTCAACCAATACACCGTCGGGAGGAAGTGTGACCAGCGAGGAGGTGCCACCGCTAATCAGGGCGAGCACCAACGCGCCCTTGGGGATCCTACGAATAAATCTGTCCAGTTCAATCGATGCCGCCAATGATGCCGCAGAGGGTACCGGATGGTTGCCCTGAAGGCTCAGTATGCGATTGGACGAAACATGGGCTCCTGGAGCCGTCACGATCAAGCCGTCGTGAATAAGATTGCCCATCACACCCTCAATCGCCTCAGCCATGGAGTGGACGGCCTTACCTGCGCCAATTACCCATATTTGCCGCTCACCGACGTCGTACACCGTGTCGTTGACGTGAAGGTGGCCATTCTCAACTGAAACAAAATCACGTATACGGTTGCCAGGGTGCAGATGCCACATCGAAGACCGGAAGATGTTTAGGGCATCAGACTTGTGTCTGGCAAAATACTCGGGATGCACGATTTGGATCATAGCCCTAGAATCCTCTTTTTAGTCGCACTTTGGCTACGTTGTGAAACTGAACGGCATTGTTTCCTTTCACGTGCCCGTGATCTCGTATCAGATTAAAACCTAGGTCGGCAGTGACGTACAGCTCCCAACCATTGCTGGATCCATCTGCATCAACCCATAAATTGTACATTCGATAATCGATCCCAAGGGATGGTCTCAAGGTGACAGATTCCGTTCCTGACAGAAATGCCGGCAGCAGCCTGCCACTTTCGTACGATTTGTCGAAATCGTCCCTGAAATCGCCGGTGCCCTGGGCAAGAACATGGATCGCTGGCTTAAGTGTGAGCCCCAAGGCGAGATCGTCGGCGTACCAGTCGGCAAACAGTTTGAAGTGGGCATAGTCGGCAAATGGTGTTGCCAAACTACGTTGCGCATAGCTCCATTGCCCTTCCTTTTGGTCGGTACGATACGACATGGAGCTGACGAGCGCAGTTGAAATCCCGACGTCGAGGCTTGGCCTTACATCCGCGAGGGTTATGTGAAGCGTCGATTGCGATGTCGCGGGTTCGAGACGCCCCTCTGCCTTCACAGTGCTCCGATCGAGGATAACAATGTCGTCCAAGATGAATTGACCGGTCGCAGACAGTCTTCCGCGGTTGTAATGAAAACCCCCGCCCACCATTAAATTGTTTTCGAAATTCTTCGGGGTATTATCCTGCTCAAAGAACACCACATGAAACGGCTGCAGATATCTGAGAGACAGACCAGCATTTTCACCCGATACAAGGTCGCCCTCGAAAACTGTAAGCGTCAATGTTGATATCGGTCTCCAATCGATCCGGTGCGCAAAAACAAAGCGCCGAACATTGCCCGCTTTAAATCCCAAACCTGAATAAACACCGACGGAGTCGAGGTTGTCGAGCTCGCCATAAACGCTGTGCAGTGAGAGTCGTTCATTTCCCACTCTCAATGCAATTTTGTCATATTGCCGCGCATCGTCTCCGATCAGGGGTGCCTCGATGCCGACCCGATTCCAATGCGTGCCAAATCGGCCGATATGGATGTCGAAGAATCGGGACGAAAATCCCAGATAGGTATTTTCGCCACGCATGAAAAAACGGTTCACCACATCCAGGCCGTCGGGGTCGCGGTCGTAGAACATGTCGTGCGTCAGGCCTGAAGTCGCAACGATGTTCTGCCATCCCATAATGGCTGTAAACTCAACCCTGGGATCAATAAATGGCTTACTGTCGAGCGGCCGTAGTGGATCATACCGCTTCGAGCTCGATTGCATCATGCTGGCTGCAATGCCGAACCTGGTGATGAGTTCCGATGATGCTTCGTTTTGCCCGACTAATGCATTTAACTGCGCATGCCACTCTACTTCTCTGGGCGAAAGCAAGGCCAGCTCAGACTTGTCGAGGGCATCCCTTATAGCCCTGTAGGTGTAGGGTCGGAGTGATGGATTCAGGTCGGGCAAACGACCGCGCCTTTGCAACCTCTCAATAAGCTCGTAAGCAGGATCCTCAGAGTGAAGTATCGCAGATTGTTGTGCTTGGATTTGGCCAGGCAGCGCCAAGATAATGAGCGATAGCCCAAAAACGAGTAAATTGAGCCATCTCACAAAAATGTGTTTCACGAATCGATTTTTGGACATTGGAGTATTTTTAATTTACTAAAAGGTGTTCGATATATCGCATTCAGAAGGGAATCTAGCCGCGTTATGACATTTAAAATTCTGACTGTTGTTGGTGCACGTCCACAGTTCATCAAAGCCGCTGTCGTGTCGAGGGCATTCGCCACCCATAACCAATCCTCGCAAGCGACTACGTTTAAGGAAGTTATATTGCACACAGGCCAGCACTTTGACGAACAGATGAGCGACGTATTTTTCAAAGAGATGGACATCCCCACACCTGACTACCACTATGCATTCAATCGGCTTTCGCATGGTGCAATGACAGGGCGCATGATGGAGCAAATTGAATCGGTGCTGTCGGAGGAAAAACCCGACGCCGTTTTGGTGTACGGCGACACGAATTCAACGTTGGCCGGAGCACTCGCCGCCGTTAAATGCCATATTCCTGTAGTACACGTGGAAGCCGGGTTGCGCAGCCACAACATGAGGATGCCCGAGGAGATAAACCGCATACTTACCGACCGCATCAGCTCTGTTTTATGTTGCCCTACCGAAGCTGCACTCCATAACCTAGAGCTCGAGGGTTTTGGTTTATTTGGCTGCCGCACTGTGATAACGGGCGATGTGATGCTCGATGCCGCCATGCATTATGCCCATACGGAGGAGCGCTACTCACATAAGGCGCAGGCAACCATCGACGGCATCTCCGAATTCTATTTGGCTACCCTGCATCGTGCGGAGAATACAGACGACATCCGAAGGCTCAGCGGCATTGTAGACGCATTGAACACGCTGCATAAAAGTACCCCGGTAATTATTCCGCTCCATCCGAGGACAAAGTCAGCAATCGATCAATATGAACTGAACTTGGAATGCATCGTGACGGAGCCTGTCGGTTATTACGACATGATTCATTTTTTGAAGCGTTGCAAGGCAGTGTTAACCGACAGTGGTGGACTCCAAAAGGAGGCCTTCTTTTTTCGGAAACCATGCATCACACTTCGAGACGAAACGGAATGGGTGGAATTGACGAACGATGGTTTCAACATCACCGCCGGATCCGATAGGCGACGCATTTTGGAGGCGGTAAACATGTTCTCGACGACCCAGCTCAATTGGGATGCAAAACTTTACGGCAACGGTGATGCAGGCTTAAACGTTGTCGGAGAAATCATCAAGCTTCTTACCTAAAAAAAAAGCGGCCCGGATTTCATTCCTGGCCGCCAACTTACTGAACTGCGAACAATGCGAAAACCACTTCAGTAAGATAGGTTCTTAGATGTAATTTCTATGTTACAAGATCATGATTTTCATACGATAAACGCAAGTTATAATGCGATTAATGGAAATCTTTGATGATTTTTCAAACAAAGTGAATGCAGACATTATTGATATTTTACCTACATGTTTCTTTACTAGTTTATGAGCGTCAGTTTCAGAGTGAATGCATGCTCCTCTGCCACTGATAAAAAAAGACGGCCTGATTTTCCAATCAGGCCGTCAAATACTGAGCCGGACAATGCGAAAAACCGATTCAGTGTTTAAGTATTCTTTACGATTAGATCGTCATTTAATGAGTGTCAACTTTTGTGTGAACACACGGCCGGCTGCGGTCATTCTATAGATATAGACACCGCTTGCGAGATCCGTTGCATCAAAATTCACGGTGTAGACACCTGCATTCTGATTGGTGTTAACAAGTGTGGATACAAGACGACCATTCATGTCATACACCGATAGCTGTACCAATGACGTTTCGGCCAAGCTGTATCGAACCGTGGTGCTTGGATTGAACGGATTCGGATAGTTCTGGTCGAGACCAAACTCGCGCGGAAGGGCCGAGTCGTCGTCGATCGATGTTGTGCTGAGGTTTTTCAACCCGAAGTTCAAGCCACTCACATTCATGCCTTGCGTTAATTCGACAGTTGCAAATCCGTTGCCCGAAATATTGGTCACGGCCCATCTGTCGCCATAGTCAGGCTGAATTTGAATAGAGCCTAGTGGTACTCCGCCAAGCGTGTACACACCACTCGAATTCGTGGTTGCCACGGGCTCACCTTGGTCATGCCTTCCGTTTTTGTTCAAGTCGGCATACACCCGAATACCTGCAATGCCAGGCTCATTGATCTCACGAATACCGTTCTCGTTGATATCAAGCCAGACGGCTCCTTGAACTACGCCGCCACTTGCGTTAATGATCAGGAGATAATCTTCCACTTCGCCTCCTGTTACAACCCCAACAGGCTCGGTTTCATCGGGGCAGTCGCATAGTCGGAATCGGGCATAACTCTCGCCACTTGCCACACCTAGAGGCACGCTGAACTCAAGAATATTCTGTCCTGCTTTGATAGGTGCGTTGGCGATGATGCGTTCCTCTTCGGTCCAGATTCCATCACGATTGAAGTCTATCCAAGCATATAAATAGCCGCTTGCGTTTGCGTTGACCGATACGGCAGACGGTTCATTCGCCCGAATATTCGTAAGGAACACGACTCCGTCGGTCTGTAGAGCATCCGTCTTTGGTACGATGCGGTTTTGACGCTGGTTACGCACAAAGAGCTGTGAGGTCTCAATTCCACTACCCAGAAGCAGGCGGTGCTGCTCCATGTTGTGATGGAGTACGTGTCGGGCACCGTCGTTTTCCATCATTACTGGATACTGCTCGGCAGGGGCTGAGCCGAATACAGAACGGTTCGTCGAAAAATCGGCACCGTACAACGGCATGAACTCATAGGCCAACATCGTGGCTACCTTACGTCCAAACGTGTCGTAGAGCGGCACATGCTGCGTGGCAGACATTACATGCTTCTGATTGTAAGGCAACATTTGACTGACTGAACCCGACAATTCCGGAAATTCCGTCAACGGCATGTTCCAATGCTCTCCACCCACGACAAGCCTGAATGGCATTTCGAAACTCGAAGCGACTAACGAATCGCCCGGTTGTCCATCCAAGCTACCCAATACTTGGTACCCTGACAACGGCATGAGCTCGATTCGGCCAAACTGCTCGCTGTACCCGACCAGGTCAAACGAAGTGAACTCATAGTTTGACTTGCGTAAGACTGGTTGGTCCCATTTCATGGACGTTGGGCCCGAAACGAAGAACTTCGTGTCCACTAAACCGTCATCGTTCGTGTCGAGATGCAAGTAGGCACCTGCATAGAGCACATCCTCCCCTTTTTGGAGGTCGTCCATCCAGTTCCGAACATTGCCCGCGACGATGTTTCTGTCGGATGAGGCAAGACCTGCGTAACCGTTTTTGACTTTGACAATGTGGTATTGGCCCTCTGGATTATCGTCGACGACGATTGGGAATGCAGGAACCCAAGTTTCGCGGTACTCACGGTCGATGCGGTACTCGCCATCGGGCACATCCACAAACGTGTATGAACCATCGGGATTGGTATTCGTGGTCATTTCGACCTTGTTGCCATCCGTGTCTTCGCCTTTCAACGTAATCTTCCACTGTGAGACTTCGATCTCATCAATGCGGTCATTGGCGAAGCCCAGGTTCATTTTATGGTCCCAAGCGCCATCTTCGACGTAATCGTACCACATGTTGCCCTCTATGGTCGAAATCTTGGGCTCAAGGCTGTCCTCGACTTCCTCATCGGTCGCGTTGCCGAAGCCTATCTCGATGTCTGATCCACTGATGATGGACACGACGTGGTTGGCCTTATTTGCTGGGAACACTTGTTGCCAGCCATTTTTGCCGACCTCGCCAATGAAATACTGACCTGGAAGTAGGTTTTCAAACTTAAAGCGTCCGTTTTCATCGCTCGTCACGCTAACTTCGGTGAAATCAAACTCTCCATTTTGATTGCTATCGATGTAAAAAACCCAGCCCGATAGCAGGTTCTCACCATTATCGAAGATTCCATTCACATTGGTATCATGCCATTTGAATCCAGCTATTGTGGAATTCAAGGCGTTGCCAAAGTTGTACACGTTGCTATTCGTGTCGCCACTGAGTTCCACTCTGTGCCTCTGATTTGCATTTGGACCCGGGAAGGTCTGCAACCATCCATCCTGCATCACTTCGCGGAGGACATACGTTCCTGGATCGAGACCTTCGAACGTATAGGAACCGTTCGTATCAGTTACCTGGAATGGCTCACCTTGGTCGAGGGTTCCATTGTTGTTCAGGTCGACATAAATCATCCAACCACTCAGAACGGGTTCTCCGAGGTCACGGACACCGTTTCCATTGATGTCATGCCATTTCGTGCCGGTGATTCCGTTGATCATCAAGTTGCCAAAATCAACAGCAGTGGCCGTTCCCTCGCTATATACATTGACGAGATACCTATAGGAATTCTCTTCGCCCGGAAGTGTCTGAATCCATCCGTCCTTTCCAGTTAGCAACTCACGAAGCACGTAGGACCCTGGCTTGAGGTTTTCAAAAGCGTATGAACCGTCGGCGCCAGTCACTACAGATGGCTCACCATCGTCCAACTGGCCGTTATCGTTCGAGTCAATGTAGATGGTCCAATCAGCGAGCAATGGCTCGCTATCATCGCGTACGCCGTTTCTGTTTGAGTCAAGGAACTTGACTCCCGACAAGGAGCCGGTCGTGTAGTTACCGAACAGAAGTGCACTGTAATCACCTCCCTGAACAATTTCGAGAGAGATCGCGAAGTCGGCAGATGCGCCAGGTAAGCTTTGAACCCAGGCTTGGTCGCTGATCACTTCGCGGATGATGTAGCTACCACCGAGCAGACCTGGAATCGACCAAGTGCCATCGCTGCCGCTTACTGTGGAAGGCTCACCCTGATCGAGTACGCCGTTGTCGTTCAAGTCGGCATATATTACCCAGCCCCCAAGGCCCGGCTCGTCTTCGTCTCGTACACCATTTGCGTTGAGGTCATGGAATTTGAATCCAGATATCGTAGTTGGCGTCTCCTGCACAACAACGGTAACTATTGCGCTATCGCAATTGCTCAGGTAGAGCACTTCGCAGATTTCGTATGTCAGGATATATGTGCCTGCAGGTGTGCCAGGTGCAACATTAACAGAGCCTGTAGCAGGGTCAATCACAACAAAGTTCTGCCCACCATTATTGGTAACAGATATTACAACTGTGCTGATTGTGGCAGTCTGACCATCGAGTGTATCGTTTGCCAATATATTTGCTATCGCAACACCACCTGTCAGGCTGTTGATTGGAGTATTAGATGCATCATCATCGTTTGCGACAATGTCAAGTACCGTCAAGCAGTTCACTCCAAAATCGAGGCCCATGTTAATACCGTCGAGTTGATCCAGCTGCGTTGTTGCCGGGTTGTCTGTGCTCACAAGGCATACGACTTCAGATGCAAGCTTGCTTGGCACTGAGGCTTGCTCATCAGACAGTTTGGCAGCCAAATTGGTGAAGTTCTTAATGAGTCCTGAATTCATCATCCCGACTGCAGCGTCAAGGAAATAGGAGTCTTGTATCAGTTCTGCCGTGAACTCACCATATAGTGGCTGGCCATTTACGACTGGACGCACGCGCCAGCGCCCCTGAATTCCTACGATTACGTCGCGATTGTAACCATTTGGACCGCGCACAATCACGTTGGGCGAATTGGCTTGGCCAAAACCTGCAGCATTAAGTTCACCCTCATTCTCAGGGCCGTCCCAGCGTCCATCACCGTTCAGATCTAGCCACTCCCACATCGAATAGTCGTAATAACCATTCGCATCTGGAACAGTCTTGGTAATTTCTCCATCGTCGTTGGCATCGTACCACTCATCCTGGATGCCATTTCCATTTAAATCGTACCAAACGAGGTCACCCAAAACTGGCAGCGGCGACATTTCGTACTCGAAATCGTGCGTCAGCGGCAAGCATGCGCCAAGGTCTGTAAATAGCAAGCTAGATTCGACTGGATAAAGACCCATGTTATTCAGGTTTACATCCTGTACTTGTAACAGGTAGCTGCCGGGTTGTACACCGAAAAAGGCGTAGTTGCCATTAGCACCTGTAACTTGTGCTGCTACAACCACGCCGTCTTGGATGAGTGTCAGGTTTGCGTTCGCGATAGGAACGCGAGTATCGCCTTCCATTTGGTACACTTGACCTGAGATTCCCGCTGTATTATCGCATGTGACCAAAACGGTAACCAGTGCGTCATCACAATTCGAGGGATTGGACACCTCGCATATTTGGTAGCGTATCGAGTACGTTCCTTCCGGTGTTCCGGCAGGGACACTAACAAATCCTGTGACGGTGTCTAGGGTTGGCACCGTGCCGCCACCGATTGGTGTAGCCGGGGTCACGACCGTCATAATCACCTGTGAAATAGATGGGGCGTCTTCTCCCAGTAAATCATTCGTCAGAACATCAATCAGGTTTGAGCTACCAATGAAGAGATCAACTGGCGTGGATGTCATGTCGTCGTCGTTTGCAACGATTAGAACCAAGCCAGATTGCACCGATTCGGTGTCTTCATCATCGACTGTGGCACCGTTCGGAATAGTGGCGGTTACTGATGCTGTGTTGTCATATTTTCCGGCATCAAGGTCAGCCGGCTTAGTGGAATAGGTTGCCGTGAATGTCCACTCCTCGTTTGGAGATAATTCGTCGTCGTCATTGACGTTACTAGATACAAATGTAGGGCCGGCGTCAGCTCCGAGATCCTCTACATCAACGTTCGACAAGGTCACATTGCCGGTGTTTCTGACTTTGATGGTGTACGTGATGAGAACATCTATTCTGTCGAAGGACGAAATGTCCGACACTTTCGTAATCGATATCGCCGGCGCCTGCGGCAGTGGTGTCACTGTGCAATCGGTGCACTCAGGGTCGTAACCAGGGTCGCCCGGTACCAAGGGCTCGGGGGCCGTCGAGGTGCCCGTGACGGGTGGGCCGGACGGCGGCGTGCCCGTGGCAGTGGCCAGGTTGCGCACGAAGCCCTCGTCGATGTCGGTCTGGTTGATGGCGTAGCTTGCAGTGGCTGTGCCCGACTGTCCAGGGGCCAGCGTCGATGGTGTGACTGCAATGTCGCCGGCGCCCAGGAGCGGGTCGTTCACCTTCACGCCCGTGAGCGTCACGTTGCCGGTGTTGGTCACTGCGAACGCGTAGTTCACCAGCTCGCCAGCCTGGGCTTTTCCATCGGTATTGGTATCAGCGAAGGTGCCCGTCTTGACCACCGTGATGGCCGGGGCCGCCGTGGCGGTGACCGTCTCGGTGTCAGTGGCCGGGTCTAGCGTTCCACCGGCGGGCGTGCCCGTGGCCGTGGCAGTATTCGCGTACGAGCCGGCGTTTAAGTCGCCCAGCGTCACAGTATGCACCGCAGTGTAGGCCCAGACTTCGCCGGGGGCAAGCACATTGTCGTTGTTGCCCACCTGGTCGGAGCCACGCACCACGCCCGGGTCGGCGTCGGCGGTCGGGTCGGATACCGAAACTGCCGAGATCGTCACGTTGCCCGTGTTGGCAACGGTGATCGTGTAGTTGAT
>CAYWCV010000013.1:39180-46874 GCA_964456845.1 uncultured Chitinophagales bacterium
AAACTGCCGAGATCGTCACGTTGCCCGTGTTGGCAACGGTGATCGTGTAGTTGATCTTATCGCCCACGGAGCCATAGCCGCTCTCGGCGGCTGTTTTGACAAGCGTCCACGACGGTGCCTGAGGCAGCGGTGTCACCGTACAATCGGCGCAGTCAGGGTCGTAGCCTGGGTCGCCCGGTACCAGGGGCTCGGGGGCCGTGGAGGTGCCCGTGACCGGCGGTCCGGACGGCGGCGTGCCCGTGGCAGTGGCCAGGTTGCGCACGAAGCCCTCGTCGATGTCGGTCTGGTTGATGGCGTAGCTTGCAGTGGCTGTGCCCGACTGTCCAGGGGCCAGCGTCGATGGTGTGACTGCAATGTCGCCGGCGCCCAGGAGCGGGTCGTTCACCTTCACGCCCGTGAGCGTCACGTTGCCGGTGTTGGTCACTGCGAACGCGTAGTTCACCAGCTCGCCCGGCTGCGCCTTGCCGTCGGTGTTCGCATCGGCGAAGGTGCCCGTTTTGACCACCGTGATGGCCGGGGCCGCCGTGGCGGTGACCGTCTCGGTATCGGTGGCATCCGTAAGTGTGCCTGAGGCAGGAGTACCTGTTGCAGAAGCCGTATTTGTGAACGAACCATTGTTAACATCGCTCTGTTGAGTAGTATACTGAGCCGTGTACGTCCAAATTTCACCTGGCTCAAGCACGCTGTCGTTGTTACCTGATTGGTCTGGACCTCTGACAACACCTGGATTTGCATCAACGAGCTGGTCGTTGAGCACAACGTTCGAAATGGAGACATTACCAGTGTTCGTAAGCACAAACGAGAAATTCAACGTTTGATTGGCCGCAGTAAACGATGTTTGTTGTGCGGTTTTCGTCAGCGTCCAAGTTGGTTGGAACAGCACATTAGTGACAGTCGGATCTTCGTTACCTGGTTTATTCGGATCGTCGGACAAAACAGGCTGTTCGGAACCATCAAATGTTGTTGACCCTTGGTTAACCACAGTCGGTTCGCTGTAACTGGATGGTACTAAAACACGAAAAATGATTTCAATTTCGTCGCCAGATGCCAATTCAGGTACTTCAAAAGCGTTACCGATCCCAAAGGGGTACGTTGTCGCAGTCAAGGGAACTGCAATGCCTTCGATGGTTACTGAAGCCGAATTGGCAACATATATGGTGCCTGTAGGCAGTGGATCGGTAAACGTAACGTCATATGCGTCTACAACCCCTGTATTCTTGATTACTATAGTGTATGGTATCTCTGAACCAGCATTGATCTGCAAAGGTGCGACTTTGGTAACTTGAATTTCCGCATTGCGAACAGGCACATATACATTTGCTAAATCGCAACGGCTAGTTGGTGCAGCAACAGTACAAATTTCATAAAGCAGTGTATAATCACCAACTGGAGTGCCAGGTGCAACGGTAACTTGACCCTTGTTTGCACCCGTGGTGGCCATCGATACCCCTGGGTGCGATGCTGCATTAATCAGCGACAATGTGAATTCGCTTGGGACCACAGGCAAGCTGTTGTAAAAATCATTTGCCAGAACATTTGGCACCGATACACCGCCAGTTGTGGCATTGATTGTCAGACCGTTGTCGTCAATTGCGTTAGGCAGTGGATTATCGGTTGTTTCGGGAGTCGTGAATGAGCTTTCGGAAGCCCCGACCGAAATCGAATGTTGTCTTTCTGAAAGGCTCCCACCAGCAGCACCTATCACGAATGTGATGATATTATTTGGGTTGGTGTAATTGGCAATGACAGCAGCGGTATTTTCAAACTCCATTGGGTTGATGCTACTTGTGATACCCCGAAATCGTGTTCTTCCAGTCAGGTTGTTGGAAGTGATGGTCAAACCGGTTGTGGCATCAACCGTATAGCTGCTGAACCCCCCAAACTCGACAAATTCCTGTGCTGAATTCGATCCGTCAATATCTATGGCAGTAGTGTAATAATTGTACGCATAAACATCTTCACCGGTCTCTTGGTCATAAAATTGAACTTTGAACAGTACATATCCATTATTCCTTTCTACGTCGATCCACGGCTCAAAACGGTGAATTCTAGAATTATCTGTACCCGACTGACCTGGCGTGGTGCCATCCAGATCAAGTGTGCGGATTTCTGCATCGACAACAGCTTCGATGGTCAACCGTACGCGAACGGTGACGTTACGATCGTTTACTGCATCGTATTGGGTGATGGTGTTGTAGTAATCCCAAACCGATCCAGCATTTCGACCGCTTCGTCCGCCATTGTTGACGAGTACACGATACGGATTCGATGGATGCGCTGACGTGTTGTTTGTAAACCGAACGGGTTGGGCATCCAGATCGAGCACGATCGACTGTGCCGTGGCAACAGTGAATGATATACTGACAAAGAATAACATCGCAAAAGTCATAGCACAAGCTTTGACGATTCCAAGTGCAGATGTGGAAGTATTTTTGAACTCAAGAAATTTTTTGTAAAGCATCGGTATCGGCCCAGTCATTATGTTAACTAATCGGTCTTGCATCGGTGTTGCATCGCTTTTGCAGCTTGCTCGCAATTGATGCTACAATGTCTAAAACAGCGCATTCATTCACCGTTATATTTGACTAATGATCAACGCAAATGAGCCGATTTATCAACTATTGGCGTTATGCTTTTCTAACCTTAGTATCCCACAGCTAGGTTTTGGAAAAAAAACGGCCTGATTTCCCAATCAGGCCGCCTAAAACTGAGTCGGACAATGCGAAAACCGCTTCAGTGTTTAAATAATTCTAATAATCAAACCGTCATTTAATCAATGTCAGCTTTTGGGTGAACACACGGCCGGCTGCGGTCATCCGATAGATGTAGACACCGCTGGCAAGCTCAGTTGCATCAAAATTCACGGTGTAGACACCTGCATTTTGATTAGTGTTTACTAGAGTAGCGACCAGTCGACCATTCATGTCATACACCGACAGCTGTACCAATGACGTTTCGGCCAAGCTGTAACGGATCGTGGTGCTTGGATTGAACGGATTCGGATAGTTCTGGTCGAGGGCGAACTCGAGGGGTAATGACTGGTCATCATCTATTGACGTCGTCACAGACACGATGCCAAAATTGACCCCAGATTTCAACTGACCGTCGAGCAACTGTGCTTCGATGAAGTTTGGTCCTGCTATGTTGGTCACGATCCATCTTCCATCATAATCGGGCTGGATACGGACTGTACCGGTTGGCAAACCGCCAAGCATGTACTGACCATTGGCGTTCGTGAAGGTTACAGGCTCACCCATGTCTAGTTTTCCGTTGGCATTCAAGTCTGCGAACACCCTGATACCATTTACACCGGCTTCACCTTGATCGAGACTACCGTTTGCATCACGGTCTAGCCAAACGATTCCTTCAACATTACCACCTGTAGCAGTGACCTGAACCAAATAGTCCTCAATTTCACCGCCACTCAGAACGCCATTCGGTGAGTCAAGATCGCTTGATTTACTCAATCGGAATCGGGCATATTGATCGCCTAGCGAGGTACCAATCGGAATTTCAACGGTAATTACATTTATACCCTGCTTCATGAGTAGCCCATCAACCAGCTTCTCATTTTCAGACCATACACCGTCTTGGTCAAGGTCGAACCAAGCATGCAGATAGCCGTCGCCAGCGGCTTCAACCTGAAGCTGAGCGGACTTGCCAGACTGAACCGGTGTTAGGAACAACACACCGTGCTCGGCAATGTTATCAATCTTGTTGACTCCCATACCTGAGTTCGAAAGGTTACGGACAAAGATCTGAGATGAAGCAATTCCCGATCCCAAGAAAAGATCCCTATGGGACACGTTATGGTGCAGAACGTGACGGGCACCCGCTTCTTCGATGATAACTCGATATTTGTCGGCAGGTGCCGTTCCAAAGACCGATTGATTCGTGCCGAAATCCGCACCATATAGAGGCATGAATTCCATCGTGACCAATCGTCCGAATTTGCTGCCAAACGTATCGAAGAATTCGACGTTGTTGCCTTCAACCGATACATGCTTTTGATTGTACGGCAGCATCTGGCTCACCAATCCCTCGACGGTTGGGGTCTGGCTGTCGGGAATGATCCACCGCTGGCCATCTACCACGAGTTCAAACGGGATATCCATGGAGGAAGACACAAGCGAGTCGCCGGGCTGACCCTGGAGTTCGCCCTGGATCTTGCGATACCTGTGGTTCGACATCTCGATTCTGCCATAGTCTTTGCTCATACCAACCAGATTGATTGACTGGATTTCGTAATTGGCTTTACGGCTTACAGACTTCTCCCACGCCATGCCCATCGGGCCGGACAAGAAGAACTTCGTGTCGGCGGTGCCGTCATCGTTGGTGTCGATGTTCAGGTAAACGCCAACATAAAGTTGGTCAGCACCCTTGTCGAGGCCGTCGATCCAATCTTGCTCGTTTCCGGCAAAGATCCGTCTGCCTGATGAGGCAAGACCCCCATAGTTGCCAGCGACCTTTATGATATGGAACTGACCCAGTGGATTATCCTTTTCAACGAGAGGGAACGCCGGTACCCAGTCGTTGCGGTACTCACGGTTAACCCGATATTCGCCGGCAGGCACGTTCTGGAACGCGTAGGATCCATCCGGTTTCGTGAAAGTCGTCATTTGAACCGTCGACCCACTATCGGATGTACCCGACAATGTCACTTGCCAGCCTTCGACCGAGACTTCCCTGTTCACGTAGTCTGAACGATCGAGGTGTACTTTGTGATCCCAGACGGCATCTTCGGCATAGTCATACCAGATGTTACCTTCGATGGTAGTTGGCTCAGGCTGCACAACTTGGAGGTCGTCAACATGCGCGATACCAAAGTCGCCACTTGCTGTTTCGCCGCTTCTAAGTGTGAAGGTGTGGTATCCGTTTGAACCTGGATAGATCTGCACCCAGTCGGTCGGGTTGATCGCCACTACGTTATAGGTGCCAGGGATGAGACCCGTGAATTCGAAATAACCCTCTTCGACGGATAATGTGGAGACTTCCCCTTCATCGAGCACCCCATTACCGTTGGTATCCAAGAAGACCACCCAACCCTCAAGCAGGGGTTCCTGCTCATCAAAGTTGCTGTTGGCATTCTTGTCGCGCCATACAAAGCCGGTGATGCTCACAGGCATTGCGTTACCGAACAAAGTTGTCTCCGTAGCACCTGCAGCTGAGAGTACCACGTTCTGAGCCAAAGTGACACCTCTTCCAGGGTTGGTCTGAAGCCAACCGTCCTGCATGATTTCACGCACAGTATATGTACCCAACTGCACATCTTCGAAGGTGAAGGATCCGTTTTGGGTGGTCACCTGGAACGGCTCGTCGCCATCCAGCTCACCGTTGTTGTTCAGGTCGAGGAAGATGGTCCAATTTGCCATGAACGGCTCGTCGTCATCTTTGCTTCCGTCGCCGTCAAGGTCATGCCACTTGTATCCGGTAATGGATGCCACTTCGTTGCAGCTTTCATTTTCGGCATTACCAAGTGCGCATTCCGTGGCGTTACCGAACATCAGCCCTGATATGGTCTGATTATCGGATACCGTAACAACGTGCTGGAAGTCGGCGTCAACACCTGGGAAAGTCTGTACCCAACCGCTGTCGACAGGGATCACCTCACGGACAACCAACTCGCCGAGCGGGATGCCTGTGATGGTCCATGAGCCATCAGGTCCGGATAGTGTGTTTGGCTCGTTCTCGTCGAATTCGCCGTTCTCGTTGATGTCGACGTAGATGAGCCATCCAGCCAGACCTGGTTCATTTTCGTCACGTACACCGTTGCCGTTCAAGTCGTTGAACTTGACGCCGGAGATGGTTTCTTCGACCTCCTCGATCACCTCGACCGTGATGGTTGCGGTGTCGCAATTGTCAGGATTGACCACCTCGCAGATTTCGTAGACGATGGTGTAGATGCCTGGAGGTGTGCCGACGGCCACGCTTACGAATCCGGTGTTGGTGTCGAGGGTCATGCCCGGATGTGAGGCCGGCTCGATGATTTCGACGGTGATTTCGTTGCGCTCGACAGGCACATCGTTGATGGTGTCGTTCGCGAACGCGTTGAGGATGTTGGTGTTGTCAACCTGGTTGTCGACCGTACCAGCATCGTCGTCGTTGGCGACGATGGTGTTCAGGATGTAGCAAACGACGCCGAAGTCTTGATTCAAGTCAACGAAATTGCTGTTCGACAACTCTGTCTCCAACAGAGTTCCAACTGTATTGTCACAGACAAGTTGTCCAGCAGCAGTGAAAGAAGGACCCACCAAAGGTTGGGGGCCAGATACCGACTTAGCTGCGGGAAGCGTGAAGTTTTTGATCAAGCCGGTCGAAGCCATCGCGTCAGCTGCCGAACGGAAGTTGTCATCCTGAATGAGCTCGACAGTGAATTCGCCCAGCAGCGGGTTGTCGTTTACTGCCGGACGGGAACGCCAGTATCCTATGATACCCACGATAATGTCACGTACATAGCCATCTGGGCCAGAGACGCGGATGTTAGGGCTGGCAGCTTGGCCAAAACCGGCCTTGTTGAGTTCACCCTCGTTCTCTGGTCCGTCCCAGCGTCCGTCGCCGTTAAGGTCGACCCATTCCCACTGGCTGAAGTCGAACGATCCGTCCGTTCCCGGAATGTTCTGGGTGATGAGTCCGTCGCCGTTGGCATCGTACCATTCATCCTGGATACCGTTGCCGTTCAGGTCATACCACACGAAGTCGCCAAGTACTGGCAGTGTAGTCGGTGCATAGCCGAAGTCACGCACCTGTGGCAGACACTCGCCGAGCGTCGTGAAAAAGAGGCTAGAATTGACCGGGTACAGCCCACGTGCGGCGTTCAAGTTGGCATCCTGCACCTGTACGAGATAGCTGCCTGGAACCATTCCAGTGAAGCTGTAGGCACCATCAACGCCCGTGATTCGAACCAGGATTGGACCGGGAGTACTGCCTTGTGGTATAAGGTTAACCATTACACCGGACAATGGTTCGCTGGTCACATCGTCAAACACGATTCCAGAGATGCTAGCGGAACCGTCGCAGATCACTTGGATGGTGACCGTGGCGGTATCGCAGTTTTCCTCATTGCCTATCTCGCAAATTTGGTATTCGATGCTGTAGTTGCCGGTTGGGGTGCCAACGGGGACTGTGATGTCGCCAGTGGCGGTGTCTACTGTTGGCACTGGCGCACCGACCGAAGCGGGTGTTGCAGGGCTGACCACCGTGATGCTCACGTTGCTGGTCGTCGCATCACCGTCGTTGAAGGTGTCGTTATCGAGAACGTTGCCGATGGTTCCGCCGATATTGGAGTCGATGGTACCGAAGGAGTCATCGTCGTTGGCGATGATGGAATTAATATCAGCTTCTACAGTAGCGGTATCGTCATCACTTATGACAACATTGGCTGGTGTTGTGGCCGATACGGATGCCGTGTTGTCATAATTCCCAGCGAGTATATCCTCTGGTGTGATGGTATATGATGCTGAATACACCCATTCTTCACCTGGGGTCAACAATTGGTCATTGTCAGTGTCGCCAGACACATAGGTAGGGACATCATCTGCGCCCTCATCTGTCACAACTACTTCGGACAGCGACACGTTACCTGTATTTTCTACCGTAATGGTATATGTGATGATTGCGCCAACTCTATCGTAGGTGGTGATGTTAGCAACTTTGTTTAGAGTGATGCCCGGGCTCTGCGTGATCGTCGTCGTCAC
>CAYWCV010000014.1:0-46412 GCA_964456845.1 uncultured Chitinophagales bacterium
ACGCAAAAGTCTACCTCACAGCCGGCAACGGGGGAGCGGGATCCGTTTCCTTCCGCCGTGAAAAGTACGTGCCGCATGGCGGTCCGGATGGGGGAGATGGGGGCAAGGGCGGCGACATCACCATACGGGGCAATGCCCAAATGAACACCATTTTGGATTTGCGCTACCGCAAGTTCATCAAGGCCAAACACGGCCAAAATGGTGCCGGATCTAACAAGAGCGGCAAGCACGCCGACGACATCATCCTCGAGGTGCCGCTTGGCACGGTGGCCTACGAGGCCGAAACACGCCGCCTCTTGGGTGAGGTGACCGAACACGGCCAAAAGCTCGTGCTTGCAGCCGGCGGTATCGGCGGCAAAGGCAACGCCTTCTTCAAGACATCGGTCAATCAGTCGCCGGAGCACGCCCAGCCAGGCATGCCCGGCGAGGAAATCGTGGTCGAGCTGGAATTGAAGCTGATTGCCGACGTGGGTTTGGTGGGATTCCCCAATGCGGGTAAAAGCACGCTTTTGGCTGCAGTCTCTGCCGCAAAACCCAAGATCGCCGACTACCCGTTCACAACCCTTGAGCCCAATTTGGGAGTGGTCACCTTTCCGGACTACCGCAGCTTCGTGATGGCCGACATCCCGGGCATCATCGAGGATGCCCATGAAGGCAAAGGGCTCGGACTGCAATTTTTGCGGCATATCGAGCGGAATCGCGTTCTGCTCTTTGTCATAAGCTGCCAAACCGAGATGCGTGAAACATACGACACGTTGATTGCTGAGCTCGGAGCTTACAACCCCGATTTGCTTGACAAACCGCGTCTGATTGCCATCACACAGCTCGATTTGCATCCTGAATACGAGTTGCCCGAGGTGCCTGATCTTCCTGATGAGTGGATTGGGGTCTCTGCCGTTACTGGTCACAAGATGATCGAGCTCAAGGAACGCATTTGGCAACTCATCCAGTCGGTGCCAAAATGAACCGGCAGGCTCTTCGTCCACTAGTGGCGCTGAGCTTGGTTCCCCAACTTGGATCTCGACGCATACGATCGCTCATCAAGGCAGCGGGTTCTGCTGAGCGCGTGTTTGGTATGTCGGCATCTCAAATAGAAGGGGTATCGGGCATCGGCGAAACAACGGCCAGCTATGTCGCCGGATTCAGGGATTGGGATCATGTTGACCGAATCGTTGACGACAGCGAACGTATGGGGGTCTATTTGATGGGTCTTGATGACCCCGCATATCCGGATTTGCTTGCCCAAATTCCAGACCCGCCGGTATTGCTTTGGGTCAGGGGCGAGCCTTTGGCGCTAAGGATGCCTGCCGTTGCCATCATCGGCACTCGCCGCCCGTCTGATTACGGCATCTCCATGGCGGCAAATTTCACGCGCGAACTGTGCGAGGCCGGGCTTTGCATCGTAAGCGGGCTGGCCTACGGTATAGACGCAGTAGCTCACGATACCGCCGTGCATTCGCATGGGGTCACCGTCGGTGTGCTGGGTTCGGGTATTGACAGGATCTACCCTGGCGACCATCGTACCTTGGCCTATCGGATGATCGAGTCGGGTGGCTGTCTGATCAGCGAATTTCCGCCCGGCACAAAACCGGATGCAGGCAATTTCCCCGTTCGTAACCGTGTCGTAAGCGGACTGTCGCTTGGTACTTTGGTCATAGAAACGAAAGGCGAAGGTGGCAGCATGATCACCGCGCGTCTTGCGCTTGACCAGAACCGGGAGGTCTTCGCCGTGCCGCACCGTATCGGCGATACACGGGGTGACGGCTGCAATTACCTGATCCAGATCAGTGGTGCAAAGCTCGTCAGGAACACCAACGACATTCTGGTCGAACTGGGTGGCGCTTTTTCGTTGAGGGCGGAGCCAAATACCCAGACGCAGCTTGATTTTGAATCGAAGACCCCACTTTGGAGGAGCCATGATCTGGGCAGCCTCTCAACATCCATCTGTCAATTTCTCGAAAAGGGTCAGATGCATACCGACGATCTATCTGCCAAAATCGACCAGCCGGTTCACATTGTTCTCAATGAGCTCCTGCAGCTTGAATTTGCCGGATTAGTGCGCATGATGCCTGGAAAGATGGTGAAGATTGAAGATTGAAAATTGAAAATTGAAGATTGAACAGTGAGTGTCTGAGTATGGATATCGGTGTTTTTCGGTGAAAATATGTGTGGTGATCACAATTGTGGTGATGCAGTCTTGAAATAGCACTAAATTTCAGATCACCGATCCCTGATCCCCAAGCCGTGTTTTTCATAAGAACTACCTTAGTCTCCGATGACGTTGCCACCTTCAAGTTTGCGTGTGATCTAGGTCGTTGTAAAGGCGCGTGCTGTGTGGTTGGCGATGCCGGTGCACCTGTGAAAGGGTCGGAGCTACCGGTGCTACGGCGTGCATGGGAGCAACTCAAGGGCACTTTGCGGCCTGAGGCTCTTGTGGCCGTAGAAGAAGAAGGTCTTTTCAAGAATAATGGCCGTGGCTATGAGCTGACCTGCACCGACGGGGCAGAGTGTGTCTTTGTGGTATATGACGGCGCCGGTGTGGCCACCTGTGCCATACAACGGGCACATGATGCGGGTGAATTCTCGTGGCCAAAGCCGATAAGCTGCCACTTGTTTCCAGTGCGTGTCACTACACTCGCAAATCATGACATGCTCAACATGGAATATGTTCCATCCATCTGTTCGCCGGCCTGCGACCGTGGGGAGCGCGAGGGTATCGGTTTAGCCGAATTTCTTCGTGATCCATTGGTTCGTGCGTACGGTGAGGATTGGTATAACGACTTTATGGATGGTGTTCGAGATGTGAGGGAACGCAGCGGAATACACAAATGATCTCGAATAAACAGGGACTCGCACAAAAACAGACGCTCCAGCAGCGATTGTCGCCCCAGCAGCTTCAATATGTGAAATTGCTGCAGTTGCCCCTGTCCGAATTGTCGCAACGCATAAAGGAGGAAATCGAAACGAATCCAGTGCTCGAGTATCAGGAGGAGCCTGTGCGGCCATCGGATGAGGAGATCAGAACGGAACATCAAGATTCCGACGAACCCAATGTTGCAGATGTAAATGAGATAAATTGGGAACAACTGTATCCTCGCGACGAATTTGATGCTTGGAAAACCGGGAGGAATCAACAACATACCGAGTACTCCGACATCCCCCGTTCGTATCAGGAATCGCCTCTTGAAAAACTTGAACGCCAGATCGAGTTGGTAGATTTGGACGAAAAACAACGGATCATTGCCGACCAGATCTTGGGATCTCTGGATGTTGACGGTTATTTTCGACGAGAATTGGGCAGCGTGGCCGACAGTATCGCCTTCAACAATGGGATACCGGTGAAAGAGTCTGAGGTTTTCGATGTGCTGAGCACAATTCAGAAACTCGATCCTCCCGGTATCGGAGCAAGAGATCTCCAAGAGTGCCTGTTGCTCCAGCTTGAAAGCATGTCGTCAAGCACCAACGGAAGAGATGATGCCATCAAGATCATTCGCTCAAAGTGGGACCTCTTCGAGAAGAAGCATTTCGACAAAATCATGCTGCAGCTCAATCTGACCGAGGCAAGAGTGGCCGAAGCCTACCACTGCATTCAAATGCTCGATCCCAAGCCTTGGAAGTCGAGCGACCCGTCTGGTGCGGATGTCGCCATGAAACCCGACCTTGTCGTGAAGGCGCTCGATCATGAGATGAATAAAGGAGACGCCGATGCTTTGGTAGGGGACCTGGCGATTATGCTGACTAGGGAAAATCAGCCAAATTTGTCGATATCGCCGTACTATCTGAAATTGCTGGAGCAGATGAAATCAAAGGGACTGTCGGCGAAAGAACAGCAGCAGGCAGAATCGTTCCTCAAGCAGAGTATTGAGGCTGCACAGTGGTTCATCGACTCGCTGAAGCTTCGGGGCGATACGCTCCTCATGGCTACAACAGAAATTGTAAAGCGGCAGGAAACATTTTTCCGCAGCGGCAAGCACATGCGTCCGCTCATCATGAAAGAAATTGCCGACGCTGTTGGAATCGACAATTCGACGGTATCGAGGATCGTGAATGGGAAGTTTGTACAGACCTCTCACGGGACGTACGAATTGAGGTCGTTTTTCAATGAGGGAATCGATACGGCCGACGGTGAGGAAGTGACCAACCGTGAAGTTCAGTCCGTTCTGCAATCGATCATCGACAAAGAGGACAAATCGGATCCGCTCAGCGATCAAGCATTGACCGACGAGCTCAACAGACAGGGTTACGTGGTAGCCAGAAGGACCGTCGCCAAATACCGGGAAGCACTCGGCCAGCCTGTTGCCCGCCTCAGGAAGGAGCTCATCTGATCACGGTAATCGAATGGTGAGCTCCGCGAGTTGGAATATGGGTGTGTACTGCAAAAGCCACCATACCAGGGAAATCAGCAAGAGAAAAGGTGGCACAAAGTAGAGCAAGAGATAGGGAAGCCCAGATCTGAAGCTGTAACGGATCAATTTGAAGCCTCCATAGCTGTATGAGAGAATGGGTAGTATGGCAATTAAAAGACTCAGCAAGGCCGCTACATAAGGTTCGTTCAAAACTCTGGCAAGAACGATCGAAAGGAGCACTAGCATAAACAGGAAATGGTTCGGCCATAAAATAATGGTCACATAGCCCATGAACTGCGTGGTTCCCTTATTCATGTATGCCCCCCAAGGAATCAGCAATGCCAATACAACCATCGAAATGACTGCACCCGTTGTGAAACCGAAAAGCAACGCATTTTCCGCCCCCAAAAATGGCACGAAATACGACAACAACTCCACTCCTGATCGCGACACCTTAAATTCCGTGATGGTCATCACGAAGGTGCCGCTCAGAAGCATGATGTACATGATGACGATATAGTTAGAAAAGGTGAGTTTGGCCCTGCGCTGCACCAAGTCGTCCACAAATATCCTGTTCGACAGGAAGAATCGCTGCAGCGATTTGCGGTATGTTGGGTCGAAGGCGTAGTGAATTCCAAAAATCACCACGATTGTGAGGAAAACGAAGATCGAATAGCCGTCTTGTTCACGTGGCTCCTCTGACTTTGCCATCGGCAGCAAGTATTCGGGGTCCGATTGGATTTCCTTTATGAGACTCCGCAACGCCGAATTGAACTCGTTGTCGACAAACAGGATATCGGAAGAGACGAATAATTGACCGGTGCCCTTCGATTTGAGCAGTTCGTACCACTGACCGATCGTCTGGTCTTCGTCTGGGCTTACCAAAATGAGATAACTTGCGTCTGGGTTATCTTCAATAGCCTTTTTAGCCTCTTCGATGGTTTGCACCAGCCCCAGTCGACTCATTGGTACAGAGTAGCCCTCTGGTGGATCCATGTCAGAACTATAAAAGGCTAGCCGGTCGGGCATGCCAGTGGGCCTCAACTCAGACACGGAGCTGATGAAATCGTGTCTGTACAATGCACCCTCGAAGAACAACGAGAACCCCCGCAAAAAAGGATAGGCCCTCAACCTGCTCCAATTTTCTTGAATGTCGGACTTGAGTCTCGGCAATTCACGGTCGAGGTACCAGGTCGTCAAATAGTAAAACGGCTGTTGGGCAAGAAGGTGGATTTGATAATTCCGAAGGATCTGCAGGAGCTCGTCAGAAGGCACATCCGTGCTGTACACCTCGTCGAACCCATGCTGGCGCATCAGCTCTATTTCGGCACGTGCTTGTGCTGACGATGCCGGAGGTTGCCATATGACGCCCACCGGTCGCACCTGGGCGGTGACCGATTGGGACAATGCCACCAACAGCAGGATGGTATATGCCCTCAGGGCGACGGTCACGCTTGCGAACTCAGGCTAATAGGGAGTTCACGTGTCTCCTTGAACGACGATAAAACCAAATTGGAGCGCGTCTTCTTGACCCCTTCCCACGACTGTATACGCGAAAGGAGCTTCTCGAACGATGCCGTATCTGTGGTGCGAACCTTCAGCACATGCGACCCCTCGCCGGTGATGGAATGGCATTCCAAAATTTCAGGGTCGCCCAGTGCCTGGTTTACGAAACTCTCATAATATGCCGAACTGTCGACCTCCACGAAAATGAAGGCGGTTATGTCGAAATGAAACTTACGAGCATTCAATACTGCGTAATATCCTTCAATTAACTTTCTGTCCTCGAGCTTCCTCATCCTTTCCGACACGCTCGGCACAGACAAACCCACCATCTCCGCTATTCGGTTGCGTTGTGCCCGGCCATCCTGCTGGAGGTGCTTGAGGATTTTGATGTCAATTTCGTCAAGGATATGCATAGTCAGTGCTTTTAAATTAATTTCAACAACTGAGAATATAACTTTAATTAATTAGGTAATCAAGAGTGTGTGAATGTGAATAGCCTGATAATCTAAGGTAACCATGCTTGATTTTGACATCTGTAGATGTCAGGTCAAATCGCTGGCAAGGCTGTCTGCCTCTTTTCGTATCTTTATCAATTGGGTTGCCACACATCGTGAAGTTGTGAAAGCCTGCAATCTGGCACATTCTATCATCTAAAGACATCATCGACCATCTATGCTTGACATTGCCTTTATTCGAGAACACCTAGATATCGTGAAGAGCGGCATGACCGCCAAAGGGGAGAAGGATGTGTCGGTGGTCGACGATTTGCTGGGTACAGACGACCTATGGCGTCAGGTAGTGCGTGAGCTCGATCTGATAAGGGGAGAAAGCAACGCCGCCGCCAAGCAGATTGGCATGCTCATGGGCCAGGGCAAGAAGGATGAGGCGCAGGAGATGATCGCCAAGACGGCCGATTACAAGGAACGCATCAAGGCGCTCGAAGCACAGGAGAAGGGTTTGGCGGAGAAACGCCAGGACATGCTCTTCAGGATACCGAATGTGCCGCACCCATCGGTTCCGGTCGGCTCCACCGAACACGACAACGTTGTGCACCACACCTGGGGAACGCCGCTCGAGACAGAGTGGCGGCGTCCGCATTGGGACATCGTCAAAGAAAAGGGCTGGATAGACTTTGAGCGCGGGGTGAAGGTGACGGGGGCCGGGTTCCCGTTCTACATCGGTCAAATGGCACGGCTGCAGCGAGCCCTCATCAGCTTTTTCCTTGACCGAGCCGGGCAAAAAGGCTATGTCGAACTTCAGGCTCCCTATTTTGTGAACGAAGATTCCGCAAGGGGTACCGGCCAGATTCCCGACAAGGAAGACCAGATGTACACCGTTCCGCGCGACGGATTCTTCGCCATTCCCACGGCGGAAGTTCCGGTCACGAACTTCCATCGCGACGAAATTCTGAGCGATCAGGACCTCCCGGTAAAGTATGCGGCTTACACTCCATGTTGGAGGCGTGAGGCCGGCTCGTACGGTAAGGATGTGCGTGGACTCAACCGCCTCCATCAGTTCGACAAAGTCGAGCTGGTCAAAATTGTGCATCCCGACCGCTCGTACGACGAGCTGGAAAGCCTTCGGATGGATGCCGAGGAGCTGCTGCAGGCCCTTGGGCTCCCATATCGCACGCTGTTGATGTGTACCGGCGACATGGGCTTCACCCAGACGAAGAAGTATGACCTTGAGGTATGGAGCGCTGGCCAGGGCCGTTGGCTTGAGGTCAGCTCATGTTCGAACTTCGAATCTTTCCAGGCGCGCAGAATGATGCTCCGATTCCGCGACGACCAAGGGAAAATCCAGATGTGCCACACCCTGAACGGCTCGGGACTCGCCTTGCCACGCGTGGTGAGTGCACTCATCGAAGCAGGTCAGCAACCCGACGGACGCGTGAAGGTGCCCGAGGTCCTGGTGCCTTACATGGGCACCGACACGATGGGATGATCAGGAACCGATAAGTGCCCTGATTCGGTCTATGATCAACGCCCGGCTGATGGGCTTCGAGAAGTAGTCGTCTATTCCAAATTCCAAGTTGCGAGCTTGATCTCACTGCGCCCTCTAGTAGGCAGTTGCGTTCATCGGCCATCGCGTACGTTGTTGAGCAGGTGGGACCCATCCTCCATTCAGATGTCCTGCATTTGGAGATCGAAGATAGAAATGGTGGTGATTTCAAGATAGAAGGCGCAGTTTTCGCACACAATCTTCAACTGCATAAGGACAATACATGCAATAATAATGTTCGTCGTGGTTCAAAGACCCACAGCGAAAAACTCTTCTTCCTTAAAGTTGAGAATACGTTCTTCTAAAAGATTTACGTCCATAAGGTCCATCAGAGATATGCGCAGCTGCTTGCCGCCTCGTACCCCTTTGAGATAGTTGCCATAGTGCTTTTTCATGATGATGATCCCCTTGCGCTCGCCATGCAATTGAACCGAAAGACGCAGCTGGTCCACGCAGGCCTGCAGCCGCTCGTGGAGCGTAGGTGCCGGAAGATGCTCCCCATATTCCAGGAAGTGCTTCATCTGCTTGAAGATCCAGGGGTTTCCGATGGCGGCACGCCCAATCATGATGCCGTCTACACCGGTGGTGTCAAACACGTGACGGGCGTCTTCGGGTGTGACGATGTCGCCGTTTCCAATGACGGGTATGTGCAGGCCAGGCGTTTCTTTCAGGTATTTGAGATACTCCCAGCGGGCACTGCCCTTGTAACCTTGCTGGCGCGTGCGCGCGTGCACCGTAATGGCTTTCACGCCCAGCGACTGCAGCATTAAGCCAACCTCGCGGATACGGATGCTGTTGTCGTCCCAGCCAAGGCGCGTCTTGACCGTGACGGGGATCGAAACGGCGTCGACGACGCTCGCAGCCATGCGTTCCATCAGCCCCAAGTCGCGAAGGCACGCCGATCCGGCGTTCTTATTCACAACTTTGTACACCGGACACCCAAAGTTGATGTCCACCAGGTCGGGATTGTTCGCCTCGGCAATCTTCGCCGCCCCATGCATGGCCTCTTCGCGCCCTCCGAAGATCTGGATTCCAAAAGGACGCTCCTCTTCGGTGAACTCCATTTTGACGACGCTTTTCTCCGCTTCGCGGATCAATGCCTCCGAGCTGATGAACTCGGTGTACATCATGTCGGCACCGCCTCGCTTGCACATCACCCGGAACGCGGAATCGGTGACGTCCTCCATCGGGGCCAGAAAAATCGGCTTTTCAGGGTATTTGATATGACCTATGTGCATCCTTTCAAGATACGGATTTTGAAAATTATGCGACGATGTCTAAAGTCTGATGGCTGTAAGCGCTTTCGCGGGCGGCTGCGTTCCTTGTCTACCGATAATCAGTTATATTGAGGGTAACTTTTAAACCTACGAGCTCATCTATGTCAGCTACCAACGGATCGATCGAGTCCATTTTAGGTCCCGATTCGGAATATCTTCTTGCGCACGAGTGCAAGACCATCTCCAAAGAGTACATCCATCTGCCAAGCCCGTCGTATGTCGACGATGTGTGGATGCAATCGAACCGAAGCAATCGCGTTCTGTCGAATCTGCAACGCCTGTTCGACAACGGGCGCCTGGGTGGGACAGGGTATCTGTCCATCCTGCCAGTGGACCAGGGCATCGAACACTCAGGTGGCGCCTCTTTCGCCAAGAACCCGATGTATTTCGATCCGGAAAACATTGTGAAGCTTGCCATCGAGGGTGGATGCAACGCGGTCGCGTCGACCTTTGGAGTGCTCGCCTCCGTATCGCGCAAGTATGCCCACCGGATCCCTTTCGTGGTGAAGGTGAACCATAACGAACTGCTCACCTATCCCAACCAATCGAAGCAGATTCTGTTCGGCACCGTCGAAGACGCCTACAATATGGGAGCCGCTGCCATCGGGGCGACGATCTATTTCGGCTCAGACGACGCCAGCCGCGAAATCATTGAAATTGCCGAGGTCTTTGCACACGCGCACGAGCTGGGAATGGCCACCATCCTCTGGTGTTACACCCGCAACAATGCGTTTAAGTCCGACAAAGACTACCATGTCTCCGCCGACCTTACCGGCCAGGCCAACCATTTGGGGGTCACCCTTCAGGCCGACATCATCAAGCAGAAGCTGCCCGAGAACAACGGCGGATTCCTTGCACTGAACACTGGCAACTCAAGCTACGGCAAGCTCGACAAGCGTATCTACACCGAGCTGACCACCGACCATCCGATTGATCTTACCCGCTACCAGGTGGCCAACTGCTACATGGGCCGTTCCGGACTCATCAACAGCGGCGGCGCATCGGGCGAGAACGACTTCGCCGACGCCGTGCGTACGGCTGTAATTAACAAACGCGCAGGCGGCATGGGCTTGATCAGCGGACGCAAGGCGTTTCAGCGTCCAATGGCCGAAGGTGCACGGTTGTTGCAGACGATCCAGGATGTATATCTCGATACGTCGGTCACTGTAGCCTGATTTCGTGAAGTCCGGCAACCGGATATGTGAACTGTTTGGCATCCAGTACCCGATCATACAGGCCGGAATGGTCTGGTGTTCGGGCTGGAGGCTGGCTTCGGCCGTATCAAACAAAGGTGGATTGGGCCTCATTGGTGCCGGTTCGATGTACCCGGACGTGCTTCGCGATCATGTCAAAAAATGCAAGCTCGCAACATCGATGCCTTTCGGTGTAAACGTGCCGTTGCTGTATCCCGACATCGACGAGTTGATGGGGGTGCTTGTGGATGAAGGGGTTCGCATCGTATTTACATCTGCAGGAAGTCCGGCCAAGTGGGCCCCCTTCATGAAGGATCATGGCATCATACACGTACATGTGGTGCCCAATGTGAAGCTAGCTCAAAAGTGTGAGTCGCTCGGGCTGGATGCTGTCGTCTGTGAAGGATTCGAGGCTGGTGGTCACAACGGGAAGGATGAAATCACCAGTTTTGTGCTTATCCCCCAGGTGTCCGACGCCGTGTCGATACCCGTCATTGCCGCGGGGGGGATTGCCGATGGGCGTGGCATTGCGGCAGCAGTGGCCCTCGGCGCCGACGGCGTGCAGATCGGCAGCCGCTTTGCCGTTACACACGAGAGCTCGGCGCATCCGGCGTTCAAGCAGGCGGTTATTGACGCCGACGACACCGCGACGATGCTGGTGATGAAGCAGCTAGTGCCCGTGCGCTTGATCCGGAATGCATTTTACGAGCTAGTGGCCAAGGCCGAGCGCGACTGCGCCGATACGGATGTCCTTAGGGAGCTCTTGGGCAGGGGTCGGGCAAAAAGAGGGATCTTTGAGGGCGACCTCGTGGCAGGTGAATTGGAAATTGGTCAAAATGCAGGTCTGATTCGAGATTTGCCGACAGTTTCCGAATTATTCGACCGCCTCGTGGCAGAGTATCAACTTGCGGCATCAAAACTCTCTTGAAGAGCAAAATAGCCAACGGTCGGCGCATATAGGTTTGATTGTCAGTCACTTTCTGTGCATCTTGCTCGCTTATCTATGGCAGAGCATCCAAAAATAGAATCAGAGAGAACGACGGCAGGCAACCCACAGGTGCCGGTGTCCAGGCGATATGTCCTATTGTCGCTGGGGATCAGCATACTCACGATGGCAGCGGTCATTTGGTTTACCTACGAGCCCGGCATGCTCGACCGCATCGCACCGAAGAGGCTTCCCGGCCTTGCCATTGCATTGGTGGTATCGCTCCTCAGGGTATTCTTCATCGCAGCCAAAATGAGGTTCCTCTCGGAGCGGGCCCTTGGGTGGGCTGCTTCGTTTAGAGTGGCCCTGTCGTGGGATTTTGCCTCGATGGTAATGCCCTCGACCATCGGCGGAGCTCCCATGGCCACGTACGCCATGAGCAGGGAGGGCATCAGCATCGGCAAGTCGACGGCCCTCACACTGTATGCCATGCTCTTAGATCAGCTTTGGTTCGTTGTTGCGATACCTATCCTTCTTTTTGCCGGCACCTACTATGAAATTGCGCCCGACAGCGTTGGCACCATTGGCGAGGGCGCCATGTTGATGCTGTATCTCACCATGCTGTGTTACGCGGCGATATTGGCGTACGGGGTGCTTATCAATCCCCAGGCGTTGAAAAAAATGGCAAGTACCATGTTTCGCCTGCCATTTCTGCGCAAGCACCGTTCAAGGGTTGAGGCCGAAACGGACGGGCTCGTAGAGGCATCGCGCGAGTTGCGTGCAAAGTCGTTCGGCTTCCTCATCAAGGGTTTCCTTATCTCGACACTGGGATGGTTGGCACGTATTTGGGTTGCAACGATCGTGGTATTGAGCTTCGTGCCGGCCGACGTGACCCACTCCTTCCTCAGGAGCCTGGCCATGCACCTTGCAGGGCTGTTCATGCCCACACCTGGCGGCAGTGGAGGACTTGAGGGGCTTTTCGTGCTGTTTCAAGGTCCGTTTATGGGAGAGCGCGAGTATTTCATCGGTATTGCCGTTTTTATTTGGAGGCTGATCGGTTACTACATAACCTTTGCCATGGGCATGTTTGCTGCCAGTTGGTATGTGAATCGCAGCGTGGTTTTACGCAACCACAACGGCAACGGCAACGGCGACACACACAACCAAACCGACAAGGCTTAGCGCATGGCAAAGGTAAAAACCAGTTTTGAATGCCAGTCGTGCGGTTACAATTCGCCGAAATGGACGGGTATTTGCCCCAAATGCGGCTCGGCAGAGGGCTTCGTCGAGGTTAAGGATGTGCCCGAAGTGTCACATAAGGCACGGTTGCAAGGCACGGAGCGTGCGGCAGGGCCGATCAAGCTGTCGGATGTGACCTTCAACGACGACGAGCGCACGCCATCGGGGATCGGCGAGTTGGACCGCGTGCTTGGCGGCGGCTTCATGAGAGGGTCGTTCGTGCTGCTGGGAGGGGATCCCGGCATCGGTAAGAGCACGCTGACGCTCCAGATCGGCAGGGCAAACCCTGGCATGAAGATATTGTACGTGTCGGGCGAAGAGTCGCCGACCCAGATCCGCCAGCGGGCGTCCCGTTTGGGCATGCACGATTCCGAAATGTATCTGTATCCCGAAACGGACATCAACCGCATCATAGAGCAGGCCCGTGCCATCAAGCCGGACCTGCTTGTCGTGGATTCCATTCAGACGGTGTATCGTCCCGAACAGACAGGTATGCCCGGGAATCTGTCGCAGATCAGGGAATGCGCCCTCATGCTGATGCAGCTTGCCAAGACCGAGGGCTTGACTACGCTGATTATCGGCCACATGACCAAGGACGGCGATCTTGCCGGCCCCAAAGTTTTGGAGCACATGGTCGACACGGTGCTTCAATTCGAGGGCGACAGCAACTACGCATACCGATTGCTGCGCTCCATCAAGAACAGGTTTGGTGCCACCAACGAAATCGGTGTATTTGAGATGACGGATGCCGGCCTGATTGACGTTTCCAATCCGTCGCAACTGTTCATATCGGGTTTCGACCACAACATCAGCGGCAACGCGGTGGTGTGCACGATCGAAGGTTCGAGGCCGCTTCTCACCGAAGTGCAGGCGTTGGTGGGCAATACCACATACGGAATGCCGCAGCGTACGGCCACGGGGTTCGATCAGCGCAGGTTAGCCTTATTGCTTGCCGTATTGGAAAAACGCGCCGGTTACCGATTTGCCGACCAGGACGTTTTCGTAAACGTGGCGGGTGGCATGAAACTTCAGGAACCAGCCACCGATCTCGGAGTCGCCTGTGCTTTGGTGTCGGCGCTGTCGAACCGGCCCGTGGGGAAAAACACGGTCTTTTTGGGCGAGATTGGCCTGGGAGGGGAGATCCGTGGGGTAAGCCGGATCGCCCAGCGCATCAACGAGGCAAAAAAAATGGGGTTTGAAACGGCCGTGATACCCGAAAGTAACCTGGCTTCGCTCAAAACCCCTGAAATCTCGCTAATTGGCGCCCGGCACGTCGACAAAGTGCTGGGGCTACTATTTTGACGGACTATCCTGCCGGAACCCGACAGGTCGCAGTAGGCCGATTAGTAGTCTTCGCGAAGACGGCGACGCTCGTCGCGCACGCTCTTCTTCATCGCCTCGCGGCGTGCCTCGGAAGGCTTGGTAAACTGCTGGCGCTCTTTGTACTCGACCATCATGCGGGAGCGGGTGATCAACTTTTTGAATCGGTTGATGGCGCGGTCGATATTTTCGTTGTCTCTTATTTTAATACCGATCATATATTTGGCGATATTTCTTGAAGAAATTGAAATTTACTGCGGTTAACTAGCCCATCGAAATGATAGGAATTCATAATATAACATTTTTTATTGGAAATCGGTGTCTCTTTTCCGGTTTGAACATGCAAATTAACCGTGGCGACCGCATTGGCTTGGTCGGACCCAACGGTACCGGAAAGACCACCCTGCTCAGGATCATCGTCGGCAGGTATTCTGCTGAAGGCGGCCAGATACAAATACCAAAGGGTGTGACGGTGGGCTTCCTCGAACAGGACTATCTTGAGCAGCCGGGGCATATGACCGTGATGGACCTTGCCATGACCGCTTTCGAGGAGGCGGCAAAAATGGAGCAGGGCATGATGGACGTGGCCGAAGCCATGTCGGAGATCACCGACTACGATTCGGACGAATACCACAGCCTTGCAGACAAACTCGCCCACATGCAGGCGCGCTATGCGGTACTCGAAGGCGACAAGGCCGAGTCCAAGGCTGCCGAGGTCCTAGAGGGATTGGGTTTTGCAACCGAGGATTTATCACGGCCATTGACGTCGCTCAGCGGTGGTTGGCGCATGAGGGTGCTCCTGGCCAAGCTGCTGCTCCAAAAACCGGATCTGCTGCTGTTGGACGAGCCTACGAACCACTTGGACATCGACTCGATTGAGTGGCTGGAGCAGTACCTTCAGACATACCCCGGCGGCGTGGTTCTGGTAAGCCACGACCAGTATTTCATCAACCGAATGGTGAACAAAATTGTGGAGATCCGCCAACAGCGGGCCTTCAGTTACGTGGGCAATTACGACGATTTCGTGAAGGAGCGCGAAGTGCAGGTCGAAATGCAGCGCGCCCAATATGAGGCGCAACAAAAGGAGATAGCCGACGTGGAGCGCTTCATTGAGCGATTTCGTGCCAAGGCGACGAAGGCGAAGCAAGCGCAGAGCCGCGTGAAAAGCCTTGAAAAATTAGATCGGATTGAAGCCCCAGAAGATGCGCAGCGCAACATTTCCTTCCGTTTCCCAGATCCGCCCTCCAGCGGGCAGTTGGTGATAGAAATTGACAACCTGGTGAAGTCGTATCCCGATCCCGATGGTGCAGCCGATATTCAAGTGTTCACTGCTGGCCAACGACTTGAAATCAATCGTGGCGACAAAATCGCCCTCGTTGGACCAAACGGCGCCGGCAAATCGACCCTGGCTCGCATTGTTAACGGAGTCGAGCCTTTCGATGGTCATCGCCGTGTCGGACACAACGTATTATTTGCTTTCTTCGCGCAACACCTTGCCGACATGATGTCGTCCGATCAGACCATCATCAGCGAGATGGAGGCATCGGCAAAAACATCTGAAGCCAGATCTCGTATCCGAACCCTGCTAGGTTGCTTCCTTTTTACAGGCGACGATGTGTTCAAACCGGTCTCAGTTCTCAGCGGTGGAGAGAAAAGCCGTGTTGCTTTGGCCCGAACGCTTCTTCAGCCCGCCAATCTGCTCATTCTTGACGAACCCACAAACCACCTCGATATTGCCAGTAAGGACGTCCTCGTGCAGGCGCTGAAGTCGTATTCAGGCACTTTGGTTGCAGTGAGTCACGACCGGCAGTTCCTGTCAGGTTTTGCCAACAAAATATGGCGAGTCGAGGGTGGTAAAGTCACTGAATACCAAGGCGGCTACGATTACTACACGTGGAAACGGCAGCAGGAACAGGGGCAAGCCTCTGCACGAGGGAGCGAATCCGGGAAATCGGGACCGTCTGGAACCCAAGTATCGACGGATGCGACCGGACCAAAGACCAAGGAGCAAAAACGCCTCGAAGCCGAGCAGAGAAACAAGATCAGCAAGGAGACAAAATCCTTGAGGAAGCGCATTGAGGAGCTGGAGTCAAAAATGGAAAAACTCGAGTCTGAGAAGGCGCTCATCTCCGAAAAGATGGGCGACCCATCCTTCTATCAGAAGCCAGAGGCTGCTGCATCGATCCGCAGGTTTGAGACCATCGACAACGAGCTGAACGAACTGCTCGAAAAATGGACCGCGGAGCAGGAGGCCCTTGAATCGTTCATGGAACAAATGCGCGATTAACGACCAAGTGCTCTGGAACCGGTATTTTTAAAACACCCAGCCCGAACAGGGCGTAGTCGTATTTGCCGGGATCGTTTGGATCCATGCTGGAAAGCCGATCGGTGAGTTCCGCAACGGCCTTCCAGTCGTTCGAGGGGCGGCCCAGAAGCCCCAGCATGCGCGCATAGCGGGCAACATGCACATCCAACGGAATCATCAGTTCCGATGGTGGCATGAAGTCCATGATTCCAGTATCCACGATGCTCCCTTTACGGATGCACCAACGCAGGTACAGCCAAAGGCGTTTGCAGCTGCTTCCCTTGCGGGCGTCCCCGATGTGCCTGCGCGTCCGAGAAGGGGAGTCGGGATCAAGGTCAAAGAACATCTGGTGGAACAGATCCATGATGTTTTTTCCCTCAGATCGGCTTTTTTCGTAGACCATCCTCCAAAAAGCCTCAAAATCGCCATGCTCCGCATAGATGCGGTTCAATATCCGGCATAGGACGTCGATGTCGGAGGCGTTCCAGGTACGGTGCACGAATCCATCGAACCGACGCGCCTCTGCGGGCGTATAGTTACGAATCACATCATAGGGCTCATGATCGAGGCGGCCAAGCAGGTCTTCCACCTTCTTCATCACGATATCGCGACGACCCCAAGCCATCAGCGCCGCAAAAAAGCCCGCAATCTCCCGATCTTGCTTGCCGTGGTATGCGTGCATGAAGGCGACCGGATCCGACTCGATGTAGGTGGGAATCTCCACCTTGGTCACAATTTCGTCGAGAAATGGCTTTAGCTCAAGCAGCTTTTTCCTGCCAATGATCTTTATAGGCTTCACGTTATCCATTAGCCGCATCCATAAGTGCCAACGTCAGTTTTCTGTTGGCTTTCGGGAACGGGAACTCCCTGAGTTTTTCGGCATCCACCCAGCGGATTTCGGAGCTGGCTCTCGGTGTTGGTGTGCCGCCGGCATGGTCGCATAAAAATGCGTGCAAGGTGATCTTGAAATGGGAGTACGTGTGTTTAAGATGCATGAACTCGTCCCTAATGGCGATGCGGATGTCGAGTTCCTCCAAGATTTCGCGGTGAAGCGCCTGCTCCAAGGGCTCGTTGGCCTCCACTTTGCCGCCGGGGAACTCCCAAAGTCCACCAAGCATTGCATTTTCAGGCCTTCGGGCTATCAGAAGCTGGCCTTCTTCGTTCGAAATAATTGCGACAACAATGTGATGATGCGGCACTTTTGGCTTCGACGATTTGTAGGGTATCGAATCCGTTTGGGCCATTTTGAATGCCACACACCAATGTGAAAGGGGGCAGGCATCGCATGAGGGATTCGTGGGCGTGCATACCAGAGAGCCGAGCTCCATCACCGCCTGATTGAACTCGCCTGGCTGGGCGGGATCCAGAAGCTCGTCCGCAACGTGCTGGATGGTCGATTTGGTGTGATGCGATCGCACATCATCTCTAATGCCGAAGAACCTGCTCATTACCCTGATCACATTGCCGTCTACAACCGCATGTGGTTTTGCATATGCAATGCTCGATATGGCTGCCGCAGTGTATGGGCCAACTCCCGGGAGCATCATGAGCGACTCGTACGTTTCAGGGAAGATGCCGCCATGGGTATCGACGACCACTTTGGCGGTCTTATGCAGATTTCTTCCCCGGGAGTAGTATCCAAGGCCCTCCCACAGCATGAGCACATCGTGCAGATCGGCTTTGGCCAGATCAAAAACGGTGGGGAAGGAAGCGACAAACTTCAGGTAATACGGAGTGGCCTGATCGACCCGGGTCTGTTGGAGCATGACCTCCGACAGCCAAACCTTATAGGGATCAGAACTGCCACGCCAAGGCATTTCGCGTTTGTTGACCTGGTACCAGGCCATCAGGGACTGACGCACCGAATGAAGGTCGCCGCCGGGAAGGGTCATCGGCGCATTCGAATCACGTTCAAGATCACCTCGTTCGACATGGATGCCCCAAACTGGTCGGATGTGACAATCTGGAGCACATGCCTTCCCAGCTGTCTCTCCGTAGGGATCCATTTCAGCAGTCCTGTCTGTGCATCCAACCTCACGCCCTCCGGCAGATTCACGCCGGTGTACCTCACAAGGTCGGTGTCGCTGCCGTCGGGATCCACTCCGACAAGCTGAAGGCTGAACTCCTCGTCGGTAGGTATGCTTACAGGCCGTGTGGGCGTCAATCGAGGTGGTGAATTGAACTGCCTGACCTCTACCCTGAACGTGATGCTGTCGGATGCACCGAGGCGGTTCGTGGCAATGACCGTAAATGTATTGGTGCCGACGTCGGAATTGGTGGGCTGCCACATGAGTGCGTTGCCCCTCACGGGCACAGATCCGGATGAGTGGCGTGCGTACCAGCTCAAGCCCTGTTCAGAGCCCTCCGAGAGCGTGAAGCTTACGAGAAGTGGCTGTGGGAAGGGGATATTACGGTCACTTATCGGTGCAATGCGTATCTGTCGGCTCGGGCTTTCTTCACCCTCAACGGAAGCCGGTATAGAAACGTCCGATATCGTGCTAATACGACCAAATTCGCTGATCCACACATTGCCCTTGTTGATCGTCACGAAGTTGCCGGCACTCGGGTTGTCGCGGAGAATGGAAACGGCATTTTCAGAGCTTGGATCCAATTTCCAAAGCCGCGCATCGCCAGTACGCACCACCCAACCTGATCCGGTGTGGTACGCATGGGTCACCGCCGAACCGATGGTGGCAACCTCGGTCGGAAACATCGTACGATCCCACTCGATGGCAACGCCGATGTCGGTTGTCAGGAGCAATTTGCCGTTCGACTCGAATATCCTCCTGGCATTGAACCCGGTTGCAACCGGGGCCTCCTGTGTGACGGTTCCACCCGTTATCGTGAACGGATAGATGGTGCCCGTGCTACCTAGGACGAAAATTCGGTTTGAATAGGACGCTATGTCGATTGCCGTTTCGCCGGGGCCAAATTTCGTAGGTACGGTTTCATATGAGCTTTCCATATTAGCGGGATCGGCCAACGACATGCTGCCTACGCCAAGGTTGCCCATTGCCAAGAACAGCCTGCTCCCAACGCGTGCCAAGCCCATAGGCTCCGATTGGAGCACGGCGGCTGAATACAAGGCTTGCGATACGGTTGGATCAATGACGGTCAAGCGTCGGTCGCTGCCAAACAAGTAGGCGAAGCGCGCATCACTGCGCAATTCGGTGCCTTTTCGCAGTAATGCATCCGAATTATACAGCCAAATCAGCGAATCAGCCGACGCCCTGAACACTGCGAGTCCCTCCGACGAGCTCAGAACATACACATGCGTGTTCGATCCAGTGACGGCTTGGACCCCAGGCACCCTCAGTACACTCTGCGCCGAGGCCGTGTTGATCGTGACCATCACCAAGGCCAAAACGAAACCAATTTTGATCATATTCAACATGTCATATCCAATGATGTGCTTTATACCATTGCACCGTGTCAAAAATTCCCTCATCCAATGATACTTTGGGGGTATAGCCAAGTTCCTCATGGGCCTTTTGGGTTGAGCACATCCATTCAAGCACCATTTCGCGAGCTTTTTCGCGATTCAGTGCCGGATATGCCCCCACCAATGCGGCGCTTTTCTCGACGCTGGTGGCAATAGTCTGCACCCAGCTCGGCTTTATCCGTAACGCACGGATCTTTCGTCCAAGTGCGCGAGCGGTCGCCATCCTGAAATCATTCCATGTGATTGGGGGCTCTCCGGCAATGAAATAGGTAGACAGGCCTTCTGGATGTTGCCGGGCTGCAAGCTCCATGCCGCGCACTAAGTCTTTGACGTGCACAACCGAAAGGCGCGTGCTCGAGCCGTCGCCCACCATGGGGAAAAAGCCCCTTGCAGCCATCTTGAAGATGGTTAGGATGTCTTGCTCCCGAGGTCCATAAACGGCAGGTGGACGCACGATTGTCACGCTGGTCTTGCCGGCATGCGCCGAGACGTCGGCGATCATTTCCTCCATGGCCTTTTTTGACTTCCCGTAATTCGTTACCGGATTCATGGGGTCAGTCTCGACAAGCGGGCGTCCGTTGCTGGGCCCGACGGCAGCTAGGCTGGACAGGATGACCACCTTTGGCACGTTCATCTTGATCGCAAGTCGAAGCACGTTCTCGGTCGACTCGATGTTTCCCCTCACAAAAGCCTGCTGATTCGGCGCTTTCACGACGCCGGCACAATGATACACCACCTGGCAGCCATCAAGACCCTGCTTGAGTGCCTTCAGGTCGAACAGATCGCCCTTCACGGCCTCAATGTCTCTGCCCTCGAGCCATTTCAGGTCATTACGCACTAAGCAGCTCACCTTTTGCCCACCCTTGAGTAACAAATCATCTACAAGATGACTTCCGATGAACCCGGTGCCACCGGTGATAAAGGCTTTCATGCTGGGATTTCGTATATTTGCAGGCTATCGCCTATGATTCCGCTTGTGAAACGAACGGGTTTTCCGTCGCCACAAGATAGGGAGCATTGATAAATATAACCTTGTCCATAACTTGCTTCAAGCAGGTATTCCGATACTTTAGATGAGTCAAAAAGAGTTGCGCATTGCCATTTTCACGGGTAACTACAATCACATCCGTGATGGAGTTTCGCTCACCCTCAACCGGTTGGTGAAATTTTTGGAGACGAAGAATATTCCCGTGCTCGTTTTTGGCCCCACGGCAGACGAACCGGCATTCGAGCACATCGGCGATTTCATTGCGGCCCCCTCCATACCCATGCCCGGCCGACCGGAGTACAGGGTGACCATAGGCTTCCCCGAAGAAGTGCAGCGCCGTCTGCGCGAATTTGCACCCACCCTCATTCACATCGCAACGCCCGACTTATTGGGCTTCAGAGCCATGAGGTTTGCGCAGTCGCACGAGATTCAGATTGTTGCTTCGTATCACACGCACTTCACGAGCTACCTGAAGTACTACAACATGGACATGCTCGAGATACTCGGCTGGAAGTACCTCGTTTGGTTCTACAGCCAGTGCAAACATATTTACGTTCCGACTGCCTCCATGGCCGACGAACTTGCCGAAAAGGGCATACGCGACGGGTTGCGTATTTGGGCACGCGGAGTCGAGACTGACCTGTTCAGCCCGGAAAAACGCGACATGGAGTGGAGAAGGTCCAACGGAATTGCCGACGACCAGCTTGTTGTGACCTTTGTGTCTAGGCTCGTGTGGGAGAAGGACCTTCAGACCGTGGTCGACACGTTGCGCAAGGTCACTTCAATGAATGCCTCTGTCAAACCCATGATCGTGGGAGACGGCCCAGCCAAGAAAGAACTCGAACAGCTCGTGCCGAACGGCTTCTTCACCGGGTTTCTGATGGGTGAAGATTTGGCCAGGGCCTATGCGAGCAGCGACATTTTCTTTTTCCCCTCCGACACCGAGACCTTCGGAAATGTAACCCTTGAGGCCATGTCGAGCGGCGTGCCCGCCGTCGTTGCAGACGCCACCGGCAGCAAAAGCCTGATCGAAAACGGTGTGAACGGATATCTGGGTACTCCCAAGAAGACGCGCGAGTTTGCTGACCTTATCATTAAACTTGCGGCCGATGCAGACACACGTGCGCTTATGTCGCATGCTACGCGGCAGAAGGCAATGGCATACTCATGGGAAACCATCAACAATGGATTGCTGGACCAATACCGTGAAGCATTGAATCAACCGTGTCCCGACCTCAAGTTTTGACGCCGATAAAGCTTCTTTATATATCCCACTTGCACCCCGAAGAAGGGTCCCCACTCGAAAATATGGGTGGCATGCAACGGGTGAGCATGCAGCTAGTAGAGGCCCTGCAGCAGCGTGGCGACGTTGAGTTGACGACCGAGATCCTTCATGCCAACTGGGAGGGCATTGCCGCCCAGACGTTCAAATTTGCCGTCGAACTCCTTTTCCGCATTCCCAACATCGTTGCGGAACGATCGATCGACGTAGTCTTATTTTCCTCGATGGTGACGGCCGCCTTGGCACCTCTCATACGCAATAAAGTGAGTGTGCCGTTGGTGGCAATCAACCACGGGCGGGATGTGACGTTGCCGGTGGTTCCATATCAGGCCTATATCAAAAAAGTGTTCAAGGCATTGGATGCCACCATATCGGTCAGCAACGCGACACGGCATGAGTGTGTCCTCCGTGGCATGGATTCTGAAAAGGCCCACGTTTTCCCAAACGGGCTCCCGATAGGAAGTAAGCCCGTATCGCCGGACAAGTTGACAGCAAGGCAGTTTTTGAGCGACCGATTCGGCGTCCCTGTCGACGGAAAGCTCATCCTTTCTGTGGGTCGGCAAGTAAAGCGGAAGGGCCATCAATGGTTCCTGGAGTCTGTCCTTCCGCTGCTGGATGGCACAAACCGGATCGTGTTCGTGGGCGACGGGCCCGAGAGCGAGAAACTCCTACAGATTGCCGGGAACTATCAGGGTCCGCATTCTGTGCATCTGCTCGGCCGAATCAACGACGACAGCCTGAACCGGGCCTACGACTCAGCCGATGTGTTCGTGATGCCGAATGTGCCTGTGCCCGGCGATATGGAGGGGTTCGGCATCGTGATGATCGAGGCGAATGTGCGCGGTGTGCCTGTGGTTGCATCCGATCTGGAAGGGATAAAAGATGTGATTACCAACGGAACCAACGGTTACTTGATCCAACCGCTGCAGGCGCAGTCATTTGCGGCAAAAATTAATGGGCTCGGCACACCGAACGACACGTTCGATCCCGATGTTGTGTCGGGACACGTGTTGCAAAAGTTTGGTTGGGAATCGGTCGCAGATCAATATGTAAGCCTATTCCAAACACTCGTTAATCGTGGCCGTCGCGCACGCGCTCAGATTTGATAGATCGAATCTACTAAGTATATTAACACAATGATAAAAAACCGTCGAATCAGGGTACGTTTAAATGGATAAAGACAAGCTACAGGTCAAGCCTCAAGACATCTTCACGAAGGCTTACGAGTTTACAAAAGCCGACGAGGTCAAAGCCCTAGGCCTATTCCCTTATTTCAAACCACTGACGGCTACCGACGGTACTGAAGTGGTCATCGAGGGCCAAAAGGTCATCATGGCCGGCTCAAACAACTATCTGGGTTTGACGAACGATCCACGCATGATTGAGGCCGCCCAAAAGGCCATTACCAAATATGGAACGGGTTGCACGGGGTCAAGGTATTTGAACGGAACCCTGGACTTGCACCTCGAGCTTGAAGAAAAGCTCGCCGCATTTATGCAGAAGGAAGCATGCGTTCTTTTCAGCACGGGATATCAAACCAATGAAGGCTCCATACAAGCGATTGCGACCCGAAATGACGTCATATTCTCCGACAAGGACAATCATGCCTGTATTGTAGTTGGAACCTTGTGCTCCAATGCGCGCACCGTGCGTTACAACCACAACGACATGGACCAGCTGCGCAAACTGCTCGAGCGCGAGGACCCTTCGTTGGGTAAAATTATTGTCAGCGACGGCGTGTTCTCCATGTCGGGAACACTCGCCAAGGTGCCTGAACTGGTAAGCCTGGCCAAAGAGTTTGGAGCCAGGCTGTATCTTGACGACGCCCATGCCATTGGCGTCATTGGCGAAGGCGGACGAGGATCTGCCTCCAGTTTTGGACTGCTTGAAGAGGTCGACCTCATCAGCGGCACCTTCTCGAAGAGCTTTGCGTCCTTGGGCGGCTTTTTGGTCGGAGACCGCCCTGTCATCGAGTACATCCGCCATCATTCTCCAGCGCACATCTTCAGTGCTTCCATGCCGCCGGCCAATGTTGCGACGGTGCTCAAGGCCCTGGAGATCCTCCAATCGGAACCTTGGAGGCTTCAACGCCTGGAGGAAATCTCCATCTATATGCGGGAGGGCCTCAGAGACCTCGGCTTCAACGTGTGGACCAGTCAGTCGCCCATCATCCCCGTCGTGATCGGCGAGATGCTGCAGTGCTTCCAGTTCTGGCGTGCATTGTTTGAGGCTGGCGTCTACGTGAATGCTGTTGTTCCGCCCGCCGTGCCCCGTGGGCAGTCGCTGGTGCGTACGAGCTACATGGCCACCCACACCAACGGCCAGCTCGACGCGATTCTCGACGCCTTCAAGCGTGTCGGCATCCAGATGGGCGTGATCGACTCCAATGGTAACGGACTTCTAAACAACGGATAAAAAGGACGTGCACGAAACGATCGAAAGCACAGGAATTTATCTTGTAAGCGACCCGAGCGAACGGAAGGAATTCCTGAAGTTTCCGTACACCCTGTATAAAGATCATCCGCAGTGGATACCCCCGTTGATGATGGAGCAGAAAAAGCTCATCGACACGGCCAAGAACCCTTTTTACGAAACATCCGACTTGGCCATGTTCGTGGCCACGCGCAACGGCAAAACGGCCGGAAGGATTGCGGCCATCCATAACCGTGCCTATAACGAACACCATGGCACAAACATCGGGTTCTTCGGCTTTTTCGACTGCATCGACGACCAAAAAGTCTGTGATCTGTTGATCAAGGCAGTTGGCGACTGGTTCAGCGAACGGGGCATTAGTGAGGTTCTCGGACCAACCAGCCCAGGAATGATGGACGTGATCGGCGTGCTGATCGAAGGCTTTGAGCATGAGCCGTTCCTGTTGATGGCCTACAACTTTCCGTACTACGACACCTTGCTCAAAAATGCAGGGATGGTCAAGGCTATGGACCTGTTTGCCTACCGTGTCAATAAGCAGACGGTGACGCTCGACCGAATGGCCCGAGCCTCCGACATCGTGAGGTCAAGAATTCCGAACCTGACGATCCGCGAGGTCAATCTCAAGGATTTCGACCATGAAGTCGCCATCATACGGCACATCTTCAACCGTGCATGGTCGAGAAATTGGGGCTTTGTTCCGCTATCTGAATCGCAGTTCAGATATATGGCCAAAGACCTCAAAACAATCATCGACACTGATTTTGCTCAAATTGCCGAAGTCGAGGGGATTCCTGTCGCATTCTCGATCGCTTTGCCCGACATGAATCAGGCTCTCAAGCATATTGACGGAAAACTGATGCCCTTCGGAATCCTGAAATTGTTATATTACGCTCGCAAAATTCACCAGCTTCGAACGGCTCTCATGGGCGTTATCCCGGAGTTTCAGGGCAAGGGTATCGATGCGCTTCTGCACAAGCAGGTCATCGAAAACGGGCTTGCCAAAGGGTTCGACACGGCTGAATTGAGCTGGATTTTGGAATCTAATGTTGATATGATACGTGTGGCGGAGCGCATAGGTGCAACTGTCGAAAAACGTTATCGAATGTATACCAAGATGTACGGGGAACCGGAACGTCAGCCGAATTAATGCATGTTACACTCAGGGGCTTGAATCCCAGTTAGCGTGCCGGAACAATTAGTTAATTAATCAAATTACCTATGAGTATCAAGCTCCAGAACGCAGTCGAAAGCCTGGTCCCGGCCGGATCCAAATTCACCATCAAACCTACGCCCCTCAAGAAATTCAGCCTCGACCATCTCGTCGGCATCTACCGCCAGATGCTCAGGTCGCGCAGGCTTGACGAGAAGATGCTCACGTTGTTGAAGCAAGGCCGTGGGTACTTCCACATCGGGGGTGCCGGCCATGAATGCATCCAGCTGGCGGTGGCCGAGCACATGCAGAAGGGCAAAGACTGGAGCTTGTGCTATTACCGCGACATGGCGTATTCGCTTGGCATGGGAATGACACCACGCCAGCTGCTGTCGGCTCACCTGAGCAAGGTCACCGACACCTCGCACGGCAAGCAGATGCCGTCGCACTTCAATTCAAAGGAGCTTCGCATCGTTTCGGTGTCGAGCGCGTTGGGCAACCAGTTCCTTCCGGCATTGGGACTTGCCCAAGGTGCCCAGTTCCTCGGCAAAGACGAGGTGGTCTACGTGTCGACAGGTGATGGAGGCACATCGGAGGGTGTCTTCTTTGAAATGGTCAACTGGGCAACGCGTGTGAACGCCCCCCTTGTGATGGTGGTGCAAGACAACAAGTACGCCATCAGCGTGCCCGTCGAAGAACAGACGAGCAATGCCAGCATATCGAAGAGCCTTCAGGGTTTCGACAATCTGACCATACTCGAAGTCGACGGGACTGACTGGCTTCAGTCTTGGGCAGCCGCCGAAAAGGCCGTGCAGATTGCCCGCTCCGGTAAAGGCCCCGTTCTCATACACGCGCACGTGGTGCGTCTGTTGCCCCATTCGTCGTCCGACGACCACAAAAAATACCGGACGGACGAAGAATTGGAGATGGACCGCATGCACGACCCCATCCACAAGATGGAGGAGTATATCTCCATCTTGGATGTGGCAGGCACGATCGATTTCGACCAGATCAAGGCGGAAGTGCGTCAGCAGATCGACGACGACACCAACTGGTGCCACGAGCAGGACGACCCCAAGCCTGAAGATGCCATGAGGTACGTATTCAGTGAGAAGGAGCTGCATCTCGATTATTACAAGCAGGAGCCTGTCGGCGACCCAATTGTCATTGTCGACGCCATCAACCATGCCATGGCAGAGGAGATGGAGCGCGACAGCAAGGTGATTGTGTTCGGAGAGGACGTTGCCGGCGGCAAGGGAGGGGTGTTTACCGCGACCCGTGGATTGACCGCCCGTTTCGGAGCCGATCGCTGCTACAATGCCCCCATTGCCGAGGCGTCGATTGTGGGAACGGCCGTGGGGCTGTCCATCCAAGGATTTAAGCCGGTCATTGAGATCCAGTTTGGCGACTACATTTGGCCGGCCATGCAGGAAATCCGCAACCAGTTGGCAACGCTTCGATACAGGAGCCACAACCATTTCGGGGCCCCGATGGTCATACGCGTGCCGATAGGGGGGTATATCCACGGTGGACTATGCCACAGCCAGAACATTGAAACGTTTTTCGGGCATATCCCAGGGATCAAAATCGTGATGCCTTCGAACGCCTCCGATGCCAAGGGCCTGCTCAAGGCGGCCATTCGCTGCGACGATCCGGTGATGTTTTTGGAGCATAAGTCACTTTACCGCCAAGGATTCGCACGTACTCCGGAACCTGGCCCGGATTATTTGGTACCAATAGGCAAGGCCAGCGTGTTGCGCGAGGGCAGCCATCTGACAATCGTCACCTACGGGGCGCTCGTCCAGAAGGCACTCAACGCGGCACGCGAATGGGCTCAGAAGGGCGTCGAAATTGAAGTCATCGACCTGCGCACGCTAGTGCCGCTAGATACTGAAACCGTGCTCGAATCCGTTAAAAAAACTGGACGCATACTCGTATTTTACGAAGACGTGGAGTTTTTGGGATATGGATCCGAGATATCGGCGTTAGTCGCAGAAAAGGCTTTCACTTACCTCGATGCTCCCGTCGTGCGCCTGGCCGGAAAATTTGCGCCTGTACCTTTCGCCGCGATTATGGAAGATTTCGTACTTCCGAACGATGCGAAACTAAAGGCGGCCATCGAAAAACTGATTGAATTTTAAGCTTCAAAGCTATGCGTATCCTTACCGTTCTAGCCCTTCTCTTGTTCACATCCGCACCTCTGCTCGCACAGGGTGGTAAAATCGTTTTTGAAAAGACGGTGCACGACTTTGGGGATATCCAAGAGGGAACCATTGCCACTCACACCTTCGGGTTCAAAAACGAGGGACGCAGGCCCCTTCGGCTAGTTACCGTCAAAGCCAGTTGTGGATGCACAACGCCCGAGTACTCGAGGGAACCGGTGGCTCCGGGTGAGACCGGATTCATCAAAGTGGCCTACGATTCGAACGGCAGGCCTGGCATCATCGATCGTGACGTTACCGTGCAGACCGACGGCGAACCCGTGTTCGTGACGCTGCAGATCAAAGGTGCCGTTCTGAACGACAAAATCAAAGGCCGCCAGCTCACCCAACTGGGAAATCTGCTTTTCAACGAGGGCACCGTAGATACGGGATCCATGAAGTTGGGCACCACATTTTCGCACAGTGTAGAGTATCAGGTTACCGGGAACAGGGGTGTCAAGATCCTCAAGGTTGAGGCACCATCCGACGTCGAAGTAAAACACTTCCAGTTCACCGCTCAGCCGCAAGAAATATTCCAATTCACGATCTACTTCAACCCGGCGGCCTCAAGACGCCCAGGGGCATTCAACGATGCCATCACGCTTGTTACCGACGATCCTGTAATGCCTCGGAAGACTGTTTTTCTGTCGGGAGTACTAACACCATCCAACGAATAATTCATTAACGTTCATGAGCGATTTCCGCATTGAACACGACTCCATGGGGGAGGTTCGTGTTCCATCTTGGGCTTATTATGCTGCCCAGACACAGCGTGCCGTCGAAAATTTTCCCATATCCGGGTACCGATTCAGCTCATCCTTCATACAGGCAGTTGCACACATCAAGAAAAGTGCGGCCAATGTGAACTGCGATCTAGGCATGATCTCCGACAAGCAGTCTGCCTACATCCAAAAGGCATGCGATGAGGTGATCGCAGGAAAGTATGACGATCATTTTCCCATCGATATTTTCCAGACGGGATCGGGCACATCAACCAACATGAATGCCAACGAAGTGATCGCCCACTTGGCGGAAGGGCTGGCCTCTGCCGATGGTGTTACAGACGTCAAGATTCACCCGAACGACCATGTGAACTTCGGCCAGAGCTCCAACGACGTCATCCCTACCGCCATACGTGTGGCAGCTTGTCTTGAGGCCAAAAACAGCCTCATTCCGGCTCTGGACCACCTGGCCAACGCCTTCGAAGCTCAAGCCCGAGCGAATGCCCATGTCGTCAAGACGGGCAGGACCCACCTTATGGACGCCATGCCGGTCACATTTGCGCAGGTCTTCGGAGGATACGCCAGCCAGCTTCGTGCCGGAATCGAACGGGTCGAAGCGGCTCTTGTGCGTGCACGCGAACTGCCCCAGGGCGGGACAGCAGTCGGCACTGGCATCAACACACATCCTGAATTTTCGGCGCGCTTTGCGAGCGACATCGCCAACGACACCGGCTTTGAGTTCATGGACGCCAGGGACCATTTTGAGGCACAGTCCACCGTCGATGCCGTTGTGGAACTGAGCGGCCAACTGAAGACAGTTGCCGTGAGCCTGATGAAGATTGTGAATGATTTACGCTGGATGAATTCCGGCCCCAACAGTGGACTCTCGGACGTCTTTTTGGCCCCGCTTCAGCCTGGGTCTTCCATCATGCCGGGCAAGGTGAACCCAGTCATTGAGGAATCGGTTGCCATGGTCTGCGCTCAAGTCATCGGCAACGATGCAACCGTGAACGTGGGTGGCATGATGGGCAATTTCGAGCTGAACGTGATGCTTCCAGTTGTTGCTCACAATGTGCTGGAGTCAATTCGTCTTCTTTCGAATGCAAGCCGTAACCTGGCCGACCGTTCTGTGAGCAAGATCAAGGTGAACGTTGCCAACGTGACCGACAAACTTGAAAAGAATCCTATCCTGGTCACGGCGCTCAATCCGCTGATCGGATATGATTTGGCTGCAAAAATTGCGAAGAAGGCATATGCCGAAAACCGCAGCCTCAAAGATGTGGCCAGAGAAATGACCGACCTCAGCGACGACGAACTTAACAAGGCGCTCGACCCGATCCAGATGACCAAGGGCGGCTTTACCGAGTAGTAGAGTGGTTAGGAGTTAGTGGTAGAGTGTTCGGAACAAGGTTAGGATATGTATATCACATTAGCTCAAGCCATTTACCACTAACCACTAACACCTCTACTACAAAATCACGCGGTCGATCAGGATCAAGATCCAGATCATTGGCAAATAGCCGAGGGAGGCAAACATCAGCTTACGGGCATTGATGCGGTCGCGCACTTGTAGGAAGCGGTACCCGTGCAGGATGTAGTACACGGTGGCTGCCAGAGCGCCTGCGAGGTAAATCCAGGAACTTGTTCCCACAGCGAAAAGAGCAATGACTGTCGGTATCAGGAACAGGATTACGGCAAATGTTATGCGCGCCAGTTTAATGCCGCTTTCGTCGTTCAGTGGCAACATTCGGAATCCTGCTCTTGAATAGTCGTCGCCATACATCCAGGCGATGGCCGTGACGTGTGGCACCTGCCATAGAAAAACGATCATGAACAGAACCCACATGCCTGGATCGGAGATGTTGCCCGTGGCAGCGGCCCATCCACCTACCGGCGGCAAGGCCCCGGGAATGGCGCCGACAAATACATTCACAAAGGATACCCTCTTCATGGGTGTGTAAGCCCAAAGGTACAGAGCCGTTGTCGCCGCAGAAACCAGAGCCGCTGTCACGTTAATCTGTATGATGAGGTAACTGAGGCCGGCAAAGATGAGGAATGTGCTGAAGGTGAAGGCAGCGGCCGGGCTCACTCTGCGCGTAGGCAGCGGGCGGTTGCTCGTGCGATTCATGAGGCCGTCGAGGTCCCGCTCAATGAACATGTTGTAGGCACTGGTGCCGCTGGCAATCAGAAAGGTGCCCAGCATGGCATGAAGCAGCGTGACCCAACTGAAAGCGGATCCGGCTCCCAAGACATACCCAATCACCATACTTACCAACACGAGCATCGTAATGCGCGGCTTGGTGAGGGTATAGTAATCCCGCAGGGTAACAGATAAGCCCAACTGGGCCGTTTTAATTTCTTGGTTGTGGTTCATGCCCAACTTAAAATGCGTCGATTTTCGTTAGCAGGACGTGCCGGATGATGTGAAATCCGAAATTGTTCTGCATCCACCTAAAATACGGATTTTACAGATGATATAGCACCTAAATAGTGGCCTCAAATGGCATAAAGTCCCAATTAGTGCCAATTTATTCGGAACAGAATTACCACTCAGATATGTTTCTTCATCGATTGCGAATGGTATTTATCTGTCAGTTGACGTATATTTTAAGACTAATTTGTCCTAATAGCATCCCATGAAACTTGACGCCTTTCAGAAAACAGCACTTACCACTGTTGCAGCAACTCTTTTTCTGATTTTTGTCGGTGGTTTGGTAAGAGCCGCCGGCGCTGGCCTCGGATGCCCCGACTGGCCTCAGTGTTTTGGGATGTGGATACCTCCCACTTCCGTTGAGCAGCTCCCCCCGCAGTTCGATCCGGCGCAGTTCAATGTGACCAAAATGTGGATCGAATATGTGAACAGGCTCGTTGGTGTCGTGATAGGCTTGCTGATCATTGCAACCGCTGTATTGTCGCTGCGTTTCAGAAGAACGAAACCCCAGATCACGTGGGCGTCGGTCGTATCTTTGGTGCTGGTGATATTCCAAGGTTGGTTGGGTGGGCAGGTGGTTCGATCCGCCCTCGACGAGTGGCTGATCACATTGCACATGCTGTTGGCAATGGTGATCGTCAACATGCTGATCTATGCAACCTTCAAGGCCTTCAGCGAACACCTTTCGTACACGTTGAAAGACGGTGTGCGAAAGCACTTGCTTGTCGTAACAGGCATCCTCTTGCTGGCGGCTCTTATCCAGATGGGCATCGGTACGCAAGTACGCGAGGCGATCGACGCGGTCGTGAAGGCGAATCCCGGCCTCGACCGCTCGGAGTGGCTCGATAAAGTCGGCTTTATAGACCACCTACACCGGAGCACTTCTTGGTCGTTGTTGATCCTTGGAGTCTACCTCGGATGGTTTGTCAACAAGTCGGCTGTTGCGCGGCCCCTCGTAAAAACCACCTATGGCTTGCTCCTCATCATCGTCTTTCAGATTCTACTCGGTGTAGGATTGGCTTATATGGGAATGCCGGCGGCATTTCAAGTGCTGCACCTGACGTTTGCAGCCTTTTTAGTGAGCGGCCTTATTCTGATGATATACATGGTTCAAGAAGGCAAGCCAGACTTGCAGCACTGATCAAAAATTTTTGCATACTGCCACTATTTTGGTAGATTGAACGATACAAATCGAGTGTAATTTGGTGATTATCGTCCACAATGATGAAGCGAACAATCCGTCTGCCGCTACTATTGGTGTCTGTTCTTATTTTAATAGCAGGATCAGCGTTTAACAATTTCAAGGATCCACTATCCAAAGCAGTGGAAATCCTCCAGCTGTATGTCAACAAGTATACCCCCGAGAAAATCTACATAGCTACAGACCGCCCCTTTTACGCTGCTGGCGAAATACTGTGGTATAAGGCTTGGCTCGTGAATGGTGTGAACCACAAGCCCGACAGTCCAAGCCAGACGATGTATGCAGAGCTGTTGTCACCGGCGGGCGATGTGATTCTCTCGAAGGTGTTGAAGTCTGTCGACGGAGGGGTTGCCGGCGATTTTTTCCTGCCCGAGAACTTGGCCCCCGGAGAGTACACCCTCAGGGCTTACACGAACTGGATGAAGAACTTCGATGATTCATGGATGTTTCGGCGCAGCATCCGAATCATTAACCCGGGCGAGAACAGTCCTCAGGCCGATATCAGCGTAGAACTTGGTCAGACATCTAACCAACTGTCGTTTAAGTGGGTGCTTCTGGATGAAAATGGCAGTCCGCTAAAAAACACCGAGGTCGACCTAGCCTTGCAGTCGGGTCAGACGCGACTGGCTCGGACGACTGTAACATCCGACGACCAAGGGGCCGTCGACTGGTCGACGGCTGTCACTAACAATCCTGAATCCACCGAATTACCCTACGTCGAAGTCGCCTTTCGAAAGGGACGAGATCGGGTCTCATACACTATAGCCGTGCCTCAATTGGCTCCAATGGAGTTTCATCTGCTGCCAGAGGGTGGGGATCTTATTGCATCTACGGAGCAGAGGGTTGCCTTCAAGGCCACAGATGGATCTGGCCGTGGGGTGAGCGTCTCTGGAACCGTCAGAGATGCTGCCGGGAATGAGGTAGCAAGCATATCGGACGACTTTCGTGGCATGGGCTCCTTCAAAATGACATCCAAAGCGGGGGAGACCTACACGGCTGAGGTATCGTTGAACGGAATGCCAAGCCGCAACTTTCAGTTTCCCAGCGTAAAGGAATTTGGTATTCAGCTTTCTGCCGACGTTACAGACCCCGACGACATCCTACTGTCAATTCGTACGGTAGGTGTCGCAACTGATGTGACGTTGATCGGACATACTCGTGGTGAACTGGTATTTTCGGGCGGAGCTGCGGCTTCCCCGGACGGATTTGTGGCAAGAGTGCCCAAACGGGATCTTAAATCGGGTATCACGCACTTCACCGTATTTGATGGTGCCGGTAATCCCAAGGCCGAGCGGCTCGTGTTTCTGCCGCCTAACCCACGCGGAAATGTCCAGCTTTTGACCGACAAGGACTCATACAGCCGTCGTGAAGCCGTGAGCCTCGATGTGGCTTACCTCGATGTCGACGGCAATCCAATGCGATCCGACTTGGCTGTATCAGTTGTTCGTGACGATGAGGCCAATTATGAGTACCCAGACCGATCCGACATTCGAAGCTATCTCTTGCTTAGCTCCGACCTGAAAGGATTCATAGAGGCACCGTCGTATTATATGAATCCTGATTCGATTGTACAGCAACATGCCGACCTGTTAATGTTGACACAAGGCTGGAGAAGGTTCAGTTGGGATGATTTCATCGCCGGGAACGAGCCAGCGATCACGGAGTTTGTCGAAGAAGGAATCGCCATATCTGGGACATACATTCAGCGCAACAATAGCCGAATCATTCGAAACGAGGAGCTGACGATCGCTGTGAATCCCCAGAATCCGAGTTATTTCACTGTGCGTTCCGATAACGACGGTATTTTTCGAGTCGAAAGTCTTGAAATTGCCGACTCGACGACGGTTGTGGTTCAGGGCGACGACAACAATGGACGTCGGCCAATCGATTTTACGGTAAATCCGCTTTATGTGACTCATTCCGACAGCAGATGGCATCCAAGTCTGCCACCAATCCCCTTGGGAGATGTCGATCAGGGCTTTTCGAAGGAAGCACGCAACCGACAGGCGATTGACCGGTCCTTTGGATTGTCGAACAGTGTCCGCGAACTGGGCGAGATTATTGTTGAGGCTCAGGCGGTGACCCAGCAAGAGCAGGTAGAGGAACAGTACAATCGCGTATACGGAACACCTGACAGATCGTTTGTGCCATCAGCGGCCGATTTACAACGTGGTGGTACGGCATTCGATCTCTTAAGGGGGCGTACAGGCGCCTTCAGGATATCCGGCTCTGGTGCGGGGACGAGGGTCACATCTGCCAGATCGGCGACCTTAACAAGCACCACAACGCCGCTCTTTTTTCTCGATGGTGTGGAAGTGGATGCATCTGCGATTGCCCGAGTAAGAACCCAGGACATTGGCGTAGTCGACATCCTGACGGAAGTTTCGTCAACGGTCATGTTCGGTGCTCGAGGATCGAACGGGGTCATCTCCGTATTCACCCGTAAAGGCGGTCCAGCTCCTGTGCCGGAGACAAACATGGTTACCAAAAAGGTGCCTGGCTATTATGTGGTGCGCGAATTCTATGCCCCAAATTACAGTGAGAACATCGAGATTCACCGCAAGCCAGACTCGCGCTCGACCTTGTGGTGGGCGCATACGGTCAGAACAGATCAAACTGGCCTCGCGAAACTTCGTTTCTTCACCAGCGACGACACAGGTGTTTTCCGGATCCGTGTCGAAGGTATAGATGTCGACGGAATGCCCCTCATGCAGGAAATGACCTTCAAAGTTGAGTAAGAGTACTTAGGTTGTTCGGTGCCCGATTGAGAACGTGTCTGAATAAATTCTTCAATTATGGCATTTCGGTAAACTATTGACGTGTCTGATGCGTCTATAGTCCATCTGATCGTTTAAAACTCATAATTATGACCCGTACGGCTCGGTATGCATTGGCAATTACCCTTCTAACCGCGTGGATGATTGCTTGGCATCCGGCTTCTGAATTGGCAACTCGGGTGTTGGCATCGCTGGAGCAATACATGCTGCAGTATCCACCCGAGAAAGTGTACATGTTCACCGATAAGCCACACTACGCAGTAGGCGAAAACATCTGGTTTAAAGGTTGGTTGGTTAATGGTGCTGATCATTTCCCAAACTCTCCTAGCAAGGTTGTATATGTCGAATTGATGGCACCCGATAGCACCGTGGTTCTACAGCAGACCCTCAGGGTTTACGAGGGCACTATGAATGGCGACTTTTACCTGCCTCACGAACTGCCGTCCGGCCAGTACCTATTGAGAGCGTACACAGCTTGGATGCGAAATTTCAGACAAGAGTACTTTTTCCAACGTCAGATATCAATCGGAAATCTTGCAATCGAATCCAATCAGTCGTCCACGCCAAACAAACAATTGTTGCTTCGATTCTATCCCGAAGGGGGGGAGTGGGTGGCTGGGATGCCTGCAGTATTTGGCATTGAAGCGGCCGACACGTCGGGTGTGCCTATTAACGGACTTAAGGTAGCCATTGTTGACCGATTAGGAAACGAGGTTACAAGCACCAAGATCGTCAGCCATGGTTTGGGCAAAGTTGATCTGCTGCCTCAACATGGCGAAGTATATTCGGCTGTAGTCAGAGAGGCCCCAGACAACAGGCATGTCGGTTTATCGTTCAACCTCCCCGAGCCTCGAAACCAGGGCTTTACAATGCGGGTGGATGGTACCCAACATCAGGATATTGGCATCCGTGTACTGAACAACATCGACTCACCAAGCATGCAGAATCGCGAAATCCTCATACTAGGCCATGTGAGGGGTGTAGTTTACTACGCTGCAGTTGGCAAGGTCGACAGGGAAGAGTTTGTGGCTTCCGTCGATCGAAGCAGATTTCCACCCGGCATCATTCAATTTACCCTATTCACCGAAGCTGGCGCCCCGGCCCTCGAACGATTGGTCTACAACCCCGATAGCAATCCCTTATCAGTCACGATGCAGCCTAGTAAGGATTCATACTCGACACGCGAACTGGCTGAGGTTTCGATTGTGGTCAGAGATGCCGAAGGAGAACCGGTTGACGGAAACCTCGCCGTATCTGTTACGGATGTCAGTCAGGTAATCTGGACGGAAAATCAGCTCGATATACGAAACTACCTTCAGTTGGTGTCGGACCTCGACCGCCCTGTTCTGAACCCTGGTATATACGATCAACATGGAGACTCATCGTTGGTGTATGCAGACCATTTGATGTTGACACGTGGATGGAGGCGTTTCGATTGGCAAAAAGTGATGTCGTCAGATGGTCCCAGTACGAAGTATCCGCTAGAGCAAGGTCTGACAATCAGCGGCACCGTCATCAACAAACAGAATAAGCGAGTTACTCCAAACCAGAATGTGATACTTGCACTGCTGGGTGACGTTAAGGAGTTCTACGACACAGAAACCGATGATACCGGTCGGTTTGTGTTTCATAATCTCCTGTATCCCGACTCAACGGAAGTACTTATTCAAACATTGGACAGTCGTAAACGACGGAACTACGACATCGAGCTAGATACGGTTACCAACTATGATCCAAGGCTCCCGTTAAAAGGTTTCTATGGGAATGCTTCTGACGGCGACCAATATTTGGCGTACTTGAATCTTTCGCGGGCCCGTGAGCAAATCGACCGTTCGTACGGGTTGTCGAACGATGTGCGGTTATTGGGAGAGATTACAGTTACTGCAGAAAGGGAGGCCCTGCCACCACCACAACGGCGCAGCCTTATCGTTGAGCCTGACAAGGTGATCAAAGCTGAGGACGTAGGAGGTTACGCCTCGAACCCTCTCGAGATGCTGCGAGGCAGGACGGCTGCATTTCGTGTTACGGGTGCAGGCCGCGACATGACCGTCACCTTCAACCGTGGTATCGCTTGGGGTGGGAGCCCTGTGCCGCTGTTCATTCTCGATGGCATGGAGGTTGATTTGTCGACATTGGTATCCATTCCGGCGTCAAATGTGGAGAGCATTGAACTGCTCACAGACGTCGGGAGCCTTGCGATCTATGGGGCGAGGGGCAGCAATGGGGTGATAGCCGTTAACACGAAACCAGGTGGTGCCATCTTTGCTGCGCGCGAGGGTATCATAAACAGGGCCTTTGCAGGTTATTACGTACCCAGAGAGTTCTACGCACCCGACTACTCGGAACAGCTTCCCATCCACGAAAAGCCAGACAGCAGATCTACCATATGGTGGGAACCAAACGTCATATTGAGTTCAAATGGCAGTGGACTTGTGCGGTTTTGGACCTCAGACGATACCGGACCCAGATTCCAGAACAGAAGCACCCGATACAGAGTGCACGTAGAAGGAATCACCTCCAACGGGAAGCCGATCGTTGGATGGAGTTACATCACGGTAGAATAAAAAAGGCCGATCGTCTGTACGACAATCGGCCTTTGAAATACCATTCCTGATACGGATGCTAAAATGCTGGAATGACGGGCTCTCTAAACAGGGTGTCGAGAAGTGTGATTCCCACCATGATGATGAAGAATAGGATCGAAGACAAGAAAACGATCAGGTTGAATTTGTTGTCGTAGTACAAGTTCATGAAGAACAATACAACCAGAGTTGCCTTCACGACGGCAATCCCCATGGCAACGATAATGTTCCAAGGCTTGGGGAAGTGAATATAGTGTACGGCTACCGTCAGGATGGTAAGTACCGCCAATGCACCTGCCACCATGAGCAGGGTTTTCAAAGAAAGGAGATGATGTGTGTGGCCTTCGGCCTGATGTGCTACAGAACTCATGGGTAAAATCCTCGGATGTTAGACTTAGTTTTAGTCGATCAGGTAGAAGAGTGGGAACAGGAAGATCCAGATGATATCAACAAGGTGCCAGTAAAGGCCAGTGATTTCAATGGGAGTGTAGTATGCCGAACTGAACGCACCGGCTCTAGCCTTAAGTATGAGCCATCCGATGAGTCCGATCCCGATAACGACGTGGATCCCGTGAAGGCCGGTCATCATGTAATATATGCTGAAGAAGATATTGGCCTGTGAATCATCGATGCCGGTGAACGTATAGGCTTCGCCGGGGTAGATGCCCACTTCAAATTTGTGCATGTATTCGAAATACTTCACCACCATGAAAAAGAGGGCACATGCAATGGTCATGGCCATGTACATGATGCTTCTGTTAACACGGTTAAGCTGAATCTCACGGATGGATAGGGCCATCGTAAGCGAACTGAAGATCAGCACGGCTGTGTTGGCAGCACCCAACAGGGTGTTCAGCTCAACGGATGCCTTGACAAACAACTCCGGATTCCAGGCTCGGTAAACGATGTAAGCCACGAAAAGCCCGCCGAAGAATAGGATTTCTGTAACCAGAAACAGCCACATTCCCAACTTTGCGGAGTCGAACTGCTGCTCTGAGTCCACAAAGTGGTGCTGAACGTGTGAATTATTAGCTGATGTACTGTGCGACATGGATTTATATCGTATTTGTCAGTATTGAATGCATGATCGCAAGCGCTTAGTGGCTCACGGTAGTTTTGTTATCGACTTCGGCGGCTTCATGATGACCGTGTCCATGCGAATCGGCCAAGCCCAACTGAAATTCAGCAATTGGCTTATGGAAATCGTATGGTCCATGGGTCACTACAGGGGTGTAGGCAAAGTTCTCGGTAGGTGGTGGGCACGAAGTCATCCACTCAAGGGAGCGAGCGTTCCATGGGTTGGATGGTGCCTTTGCGCCCTTACGCAGCGATTGCACCAAGTAGATGGCGATAATCACGAATCCGACGAGCATAATCCAGGTGCCGACTGTCGACAACTGGTGCAAGGTTGTGAACTGCTCAACATAGTTGTAGTAGCGGCGTGGCATTCCCTGCGACCCAAGTACGAACTGTGGAAGGAACGTGATGTTAAATCCGACGAAAAGGATGGCTGCAGCTACTTTTGCAATGCCTTCCTTGTACATCTTGCCGGTAATTTTGGGCCACCAGTAATGCAAGCCACCCAGGAATGCAAATACAGTACCACCCATCATCACGTAGTGGAAGTGAGCTACAACATAGTACGTGTCGTGCAGGTGCACATCGACCGACAATGCACCGACCATGACTCCAGTCAATCCACCGATGGTGAATTGGAACAAGAATACAAGGGCGTACCACATCGGTGTCTTCATGTCGATCGAACCCTTGTACATGGTGGCAAGCCAGTTAAAGATCTTGATACCTGTTGGGATTCCAACAAAGAAGGTGATAAAGCTGAAGACCACACTCGACAGTGTACTTTGTCCTGACACAAACATGTGGTGGCCCCAAACCAGGAACCCAAGGAGTGCGATAGCCATCGAAGAGAGAGCGATGAACCAGTATCCAAACAGACGACGCTTGGAGAATACGGCGATAAGCTCGGAGATGATGCCGAATGCCGGCACAATCATGATGTACACGGCCGGGTGCGAGTAGAACCAGAAGAAGTGCTGGAACAATACCGGGTCGCCACCAAGTGCTGCATCAAAAATCCCGATGCCGAGTGTGCGCTCCATGATGAGAAGTGCGAGCGTGATCGCCAGAACCGGAGTAGCAAGCACCTGAATGATGGACGTTGCATACAAGGCCCAGTTGAACAGAGGCATCCGACCCCACGTAATTCCAGGGGCACGGAGTTTGTGAAGCGTCACGATAAAGTTCAGACCCGTCAATATGGACGAGAATCCCATGATGAACACACCAAAGGTCATGGCGATGACCGCCGTGTCCGTACGCGTTGAATACGGTGTGTAGAACGTCCATCCTGTATCGATGCCGTTCACGGCGATCGAGTACACGGTGAAAGCGGCCCCGAAGGCGTAGATATAAAAGCTGGCCAAGTTAAGCTTAGGGAAGGCCACATCTTTAGCGCCAATCATCATCGGCAGGAACATGTTGCCCAATGCCGCCGGAATCGACGGGATGATGAACAAGAAGACCATCACAGCCCCGTGGAGGGTGAAGATCTTATTGTAGGTGTCTGCTTCGATGAAGGTCTTGGCGGGCGTCAGGAGCTCCAGACGAAGCGTGATTGCCAGCATTCCTCCGATAAAGAAGAAGAAGATCACCGAAAATAGGTACATCAGACCGATTCGCTTGTGATCTACTGTGGTTAGCCACGACTTAATGCCTTTGGTGGCATTGAGGTAGTTCTTTACCGGATTCTCGTCCACCGGGAAGTGGCGAACGGTCAGCGTTTTTTCCGTTTTTGTGCTTGCCATGGTTTACTTCAGGCTTTTGATGAATTCAATAATTGCGCTAAGGTCGTCGTCAGAGAACGTGCCGTCATACGATGGCATCACTGGTTGGTAACCCTGAACCAATTTGGCGTTCGGGTTTGCAATCGACTCACGGATGTAGTTTTCGTCAACTACTCCTGTGCTGCCATCCGTGAACTGCCGTTGCGACTCCCAGGCGCCTTGAAAGCTTGGCCCAACGATCGCGCTTCCGTCGATGCTGTGGCAGGCCTGGCAACCGCTGCTGGCATAGAGTTGTTGACCCCACTCAGCCAGCGGAACATCTTCAGGACGTCCGCCTGAGCTCTTGAGCCACTCGTCGAATTCAGACTGTTCCAAAGCCACGACTTTGCCGAGCATGTCGGAGTGGCTGCGGCCGCAGTATTCGGTGCAGTATATGGTTGATTCGCCGGGTTCGAGTACTTCGAACCAGACTGTTGTATAGCGGCCAGGCACTACATCCTGCTTGATGCGGTAATCAGGCACATAGAAAGAGTGCAGAACGTCGGCCGACGTCATGACGAGCTTGACGGGACGCCCAGCCGGCACGTACAGGTCGTTCAGCACCTTGCCTCCGTTCACGTAGGTATATTCCCATAGCCATGATTTACCGGTAACGTGGATTTCGTAGGCATCACCGGGCGTTGTACGCATCTTCATGAAGTCGTTGAAACCCCACATGAATACGAAGATGATCAGCACAAGCGGGATTGCCGACCAAGTGACCTCTAGGGTTGTGTTGTGGTCGACCAAAGAGGTGACGTCATTATCGGATTTACGCTTGTATTTCCACACGAAATACACCATCGCGATGACGATGCCGATAAGGATCACAGCGCTCACCAGATTGATGAAATTGAAGAGTGCATCTACATCGGACGCAATCGTCGATTTTTGTGGGGGCAATAGAAAGTTACCAGAGTTCATATGCTCTTACGGGTAGGAATAGTGTCTTTAATTGAAGGACTGAGATGTGCGTTTGGCCCGACGTTCACGGAGCCAAAAAAGACCAAGAAATATACCAAGACCTAGCATGGTAACCAAGCCTCCTAGCTTCATGATATTCACGGCTACGGGCACGTAGGAATTGGAAAGCGGGTCATAATCGAAGCAATACAGCACAAGTCTGTCTAACGTAGTGCCAACTTTGCCGTCGGCTGCTTCGTAGAGGGCGTTGCGCAACTGGATCTCGGGATAGGAGACGCCGTACAAATATCGGGTGATCACGCCTTCGGGACTGATCACTACAATGGCTGCCGCGTGAATGTATTGTTCGCTAGATTCGTCCCAGACGAAACCGAAGCCGGTCGCCTGCGACAAAGCCTTCACATTGGCGGCACTACCCGTGAGGAAACGCCATCCTTCCTCGGCACCCCTGCGGTCGAATTTTTTGAGGTAGTTCGTCTTCTTCTCAGCGGCAAGTACATGGGTTTCGCCAGGATCGAGGCTGATGGTCAAGACTTGGTATTCGTCTCCGGGTGTCCATGCGGTTTCTTTCATTCCGGCAAGAAGGGCGTTCGTGACGAGCCCGCACAACTTGGGGCAGTCAAAATAGCCCATGTTCAAGATGGCCGGCTTGCCGGGTAAGAGTAAATCACGAATGCGTGATGAGTCGCCTTTTTCGTCGATGAGCCAAATTTGGTCGATCGGAACGGTCTCGCCTAATTTCTCAACGATTTCGGCACCGGCCAGCGGAGCTTGCACCTCAGGAAGCGAACGTGGTTCGCCCTGGGCCCACACGTTGGCCACCGACGATAACAGAACAAGGCATGTAGCCACATGCCTTGCCAGTCTTGAAATGGATGAACTCATGTGCCTCAAGGGCTTTTTGGCGGAACGTATTATTTCAGTTGCCGCCCTTTTGTTCTGTGACATAGATGTTGATGGCAGCGTCGATAGGTATTCTGTAAACACCTGCATCGCCATCAACCATTCCGTAAGAACCAAGATGTTGCGCATCAGCTGCGCGTTTCTCGCGTAATTCTTTGTATTCGGTAGAGATGGCCTGCTCAACCCTGCTTTGGAAACCGTAGAACTTGTAGATCCTGTAGCCACTGTACGCCATCGCAAGCATGAATGCAATCGTGATGATGGACCAAAAGGTGAGCATCTTGATATCTAGGACATCGTCTGTGACACCCTTTTCAACCGACAACACAAATTCCGGGCTTGCTCCTGAGAGCTGCATTTCGTCGTCGTTAACCTTGCGAATGTGCAGATCGTCTTTTTTCATGGTTGCTTACTAATTGAGGGGTGTTGCGATCAGTGCTTGTTCAGGGATTCGGCAAGTTTCGGGTCATTGACCGGAATCATCGCCTGCTTGCTGAAGCGGTTGAAGAAGAGGTATAAAAAGATGCCTCCCAAACCGACGAAGGCCGTTACGTCCATCCAGTTGATAACCACACCGTCTTTGTGCAAGGTTGGCATTACAACCCAGTACAGTTCGATGAAGTGCATGACCAGAATCCAAATGGACATGAAACGCAGCACCTTCAAGTTGCGCTTGCTGTTCATCGGAAGAAGCACGATGAAAGGAATGATGAATCGTGCGATCAGCAGCGAGTACATCACATAAATCCAGCTGCCCTCCATGCGATGGTAGAACCACAACGTCTCTTCCGGGATGTTTGCGTAATAGATGAGGAAGAACTGGCTGAAGGCGATGTAGGCATAAAATACGGTAAACCCGAACGTCAACTTGCCCATGTCGTTCAAATGCGCCAATCCGATCGTGTTCGTGAGCATCCCCTTCTTGTGAAGGTACATGGTCATGAGGATCATGGCTGGGAAAAATGCCTGAAAGTTCATGGCAAAATAGTAAACACCGAACATGGTCGAGAACCAGTGCGGATCGAGCGACATCAGCCAGTCGAACGATGCGAAAGCGCATGTAAGGCTGAAAAGAAGGATTCCGGGAGCGCTCACCTTGCGCTGTGCCGTGTCGTAGCCCCAGTCGCCGGTTGTTTCGATGGAGACGGAATTTTTATACACCCTCCAACCGAGGAAGCCCCAGATAGCAAAATAGATCACCTGGCGCGCAATGAAGAACGGCATGTTCAGGTAGCCTTCCTTGCTGGCTATCAACGGATCAAACTCAGGGTGCGTCGGATCGAAGAGCTCAGCATGCGTCCAGTGGTAAAGATCGTGAGCACCGAGGATCACAGGAATGACAAACAGGGACCAAATGAATATGTTGGAAGAGATTACCTCAGGTATACGGCGCATCACGACGCTCCAAGAGGAACGGGTGATGTGTTGGAGCATCACGAAGAACAGTGATATGATGCCCAGACCCGAATAAAAAGCAAAACTTGTAAGATAGGAGAAGTAGAACTGCTTGGAATCGAAGACATAGCCCACCAGGGTCATCAACAGGAACACCACACCTACGATGAGCGTGCGTCTGATGACGGACGATTCTTTGGGAAACTGCAGATTGTCGGTTACGTTGTGTTTCATAATCTGAAGACGTTGACGGCTGTTGGCCAGCAGGTGTATTTATCGTGGGCTTTGTGTTGTGTCGGCGGTGGCCGCGGTATTGCCGGCCTGGGCACGCCACTCCTCTTCGATGGCGCGCAATTCTGCGTCGGATATCATCTGAGCAACTTCAGCACGGTTGGCAAATTGGCTACGTTGTAAGGCTCGAACATAGGCCACGATTGCCCAACGGTCTTCAGTTGGTATTTGACGGCGATACGCCGGCATATTACGGATGCCATTGGCGATCACGTCGTACATGTAACCGTCTTCGACGTCACGCAAGCGGTCTTGGTGATAGGTCTGTGGCGGCACATACCCACGGCTGATCACCAGGCCGTCGCCGGCTCCAGTTCCCCCGTGGCAGGGAGTGCAAAATACTTCGTAGCGATCTTTGCCCCTGAGAACCATCTCGCGGGTAACTTCAACTGGGATTTTGACAACATATTCGCCAGTTGCGGTTTTGCCCTCGTAGAACTCGGTATCGAGGCGCGTCTGGCCGCGAGCAACGGTCCCCTCTACGGGAAGACGCATGGCACGGCCATCCTCAAAGAATTTGTTTTCTTCCTGTGGCTTGAACGACACGAGGTTATCCATGTTCATATTTGGGTGCACGGGTGGCTTGTCGGACGGCTCACCACGGCATGAGCTCAGTACTAGTGCAAGACCAAGGAACAGAAAACGGCTGGGAAATGCAGACAATTTCATGTAAGTAGAATTCATGGTTTTCGGCTCCGATTAGTCGTTGACCGTTTCGGTGTAAGTGGCGCCGATTTCCTTGAGGAATCCGGTTGTCTTATCCATGTCGAACAACATGTCGGCCGACTCGATACAAATGAAGAACTTGTCGTCGGTGACCCGCGAAAAACGCTCGCTGTTGAACAGCGGATTGTAGTGCTTTGGCATGTTGTTTAGGAAAAACATGCCGAAAACAGCCCCAAATGCAGACAAAAGCACCGTCAATTCAAAGGTAACAGGCACGAAGGCGGGAGCGTTGATGAACGGCTTGCCGCTGATATTTACCGGATAGTCGATGGATGATGTCCACACCATGAGTGCAATGGCTCCAAAAAAGCCGATAAGTGCGTGGCTAAGTACAATCCACCCTAGTTTCGAAGGCTTAAGCCCCATCGCGTCGTCCATGCCGTGGATCGGAAAGGGGCTGTACACATCGAATTTCTTGTAACCGGCGTCTCGGACTTTAGTTGCAGCCTTCATAAGGTCGCCCGTGTTGGCAAATTCTGCCAGCACTCCGAAAGTTACCGGTTGGTCAGTTTGTGTGTTTGTAGCAGACATAAATATTTCGATTATACGGCTTGCGGATTGCTCAATTAATGGGCTTTCGTGTCGGAATGACCATGATGGTCATGATAATGCGGGTCGGCCTGAGGCATGATCGCCTTCACCTCGGCAATGGCTACGATTGGAAGGAAGCGCAGGAACAACAAGAAGAATGTGAAGAACAGGCCGAACGTGCCAACATAGGTCAGTACATCCCAGATGGTGGGGGAGTAATACGACCACGAAGATGGCAAATAGTCCTGCGATAGCGACGTAACCGTGATCACGAATCGCTCAAACCACATTCCGATGTTCACGACGATCGACAGCACAAACGTGACTGCCACACTGCGCCTCATTTTCTTGATCCAGAACAACTGCGGGAAGACCACATTGCAGGCGATCATGACCCAGTATGCCCAAGCGTATGGACCGATCGCACGCTGCATGAAGATAAACTTCTCGTATTCCACGCCACTGTACCAAGCGATGAAGAACTCCATCGCGTAGGCGAAGCCCACCATCGTACCGGTCACAATGATAACGATGTTCATCTTTTCCATGTGGTCGTTCGTCATGATGTCTTGCACGTTATAGACTTTACGAGCAACAAGCATGAGGGTTTGAACCATGGCAAAACCAGAAAAAATGGCGCCTGCAACAAAGTAGGGCGGGAAAATGGTGGTATGCCATCCAGGTATGATCGACACGGCAAAGTCAAACGAAACGATGGTGTGAACCGAAAGAACAAGCGGTGTCGCAAGGCCTGCCAAGATCATGTAGGCCTTCTCATAATGCTGCCATTGGCGGTTTCCACCTGTCCATCCAAGCGACAGAAAGCCGTATACCTTTTTGGCCAAATTGCTGGTCACCCGGTCGCGAACCGTGGCCATGTCGGGCACAAGGCCGACGAACCAGAACAGAAGAGACACCGTGAAATACGTAGATACAGCGAAAACATCCCACAGCAACGGGCTGTTAAAGTTCGGCCACATGTACATCTGGTTCGGAATCGGGAACACCCAGTAGAGTAGCCAAACACGACCGACGTGAATCGTCGGAAACACCAGGGCGCACATGACGGCGAAAATGGTCATCGCCTCCGCAAAACGGTTGATAGCCGTACGCCAATTTTGTCTGAACAGGAATAAAATAGCCGAAATAAGGGTCCCGGCGTGGCCAATACCGACCCACCAAACAAAGTTGATGATCGCCCAACCCCAACCTACTGGCGACTGGAGGCCCCATATACCCGTTCCTTCCCAGAATAGGTAGCCGATGCTTCCCAAAAGGACAAGCAGCAGCAAGTTCGACACCCCAAAAGCGAGGTACCAACCCATTGGGGTCTTATTCTTTTGAGTGTCGCACAAGTCGGCGATCATCGCGGTGATCGACCCGAAGTCGTGGTTGCCCTTGACTAGGGCTTGTTCCGGTACGTACTGATATTTAGAACTCATTTCGGCTACGGAAGGGGTTTATTACGCGTTCACGGT
>CAYWCV010000015.1:0-3587 GCA_964456845.1 uncultured Chitinophagales bacterium
TCACTAGTCACTAGTCACAACTACGGCGAGGTAGCTCAGACGGTTAGAGCGTAGGATTCATAACCCTAAGGTCGGCGGTTCGATTCCGCTCCTCGCTACGAAGAAGCACTGATTGCGATCACAAAGCCCATCCGGAAACGGTGGGCTTTTTTTGTCACCAATCCAAAATAACCTTGCCGCACTGGCCCGAGAGCATGGCGTCGAAGCCTTTCTGGAAGTCGTCGATAGGGAAGCGGTGAGTGATGACAGGGCTTAGATCGAGCCCGCTCTGCAGCATGCTGGTCATCTTGTACCAGGTTTCGTACATCTCGCGGCCGTAGATGCCCTTGAGCTCCAAGCCTTTGAAGATGACTTTGTTCCAGTCGATGGCGATGTCTTTCGACGGAATGCCTAGCAGGGCGATCTTCGCGCCGTTGCGGGTAACGCGCAGCATATCCTGGAAGGCACTCTCGGCACCCGACATCTCGAGCACCACGTCGAATCCCTCGGTCATGCCGATCGATTTCATGACATCCTCGATCTTCTCCTCCATAACATTGACGGCTCGGGTGGCACCCATCTTTTTGGCCAGGTCGAGCCTGTACGGATTGATGTCGGTAATCACGACATGCCTTGCGCCGACATGACGACAGATGGCCACGGCCATGATGCCGATGGGTCCGGCACCGGTGATGAGAACATCCTCGCCGGTGAGATCGAACGACAGTGCCGTATGAACGGCGTTGCCGAAGGGATCGAAGATGGCGGCCAGATCGTCGGAGATATCGTCAGGGATAGGGAACACGTTGCTGGCCGGCAGCACGAAATACTCGGCGAAACTTCCCGCCTTGTGATAGCCGATGCCCACGGTGTTCGGACACAAATGACGCTTGCCGGCACGGCAGTTGCGGCAGTGTCCGCACACGAGGTGTCCTTCGCCCGACACGCGCTGCCCAATATCCAAATGCTTGACTTCCGACCCCGTCGCTGCTACGGTGCCGACGTATTCATGGCCGACCACAAGCGGGACGGGCACGTTCTTTTGGGCCCAATTGTCCCACTTATAAATATGCACGTCGGTGCCGCAGATCGAGCTCTTCTTGATCTTGATGAGTACGTCATTCGGACCCACCTCAGGTACCGGCGCGTCATGCACCATCCAGATGCCTTCTTCGGCTTTCAGTTTCGACAGGGCCTTCATGGTCGATTTCATGCGTGGGCTCCTTTCAGAACGCCAAGTTCACGACCAACTTCGGCGAAGGCGGCGATGGCTTTGTCGAGATGCTCACGGCTGTGCGCGCACGACATCTGGGTGCGGATGCGCGCCTTGCCCTGTGGAACAACAGGGTAGGAGAACCCGATTACATACACCCCGCGCTTGAGCATTTCGTCGGCAAAGCGTCCGGCCAATGTGGCATCATAAAGCATGACGGGGATGATGGCGTGTTCGCCCGGCTGTAGATCGAATCCGAGCGCAGTCATCTGCTCGCGGAAGTAGGCGCTGTTGCTGCGGAGCTGCTCACGCATGGCGTTGCCGTCGCGCTCGAGCAGGTCGAACACCGCCAGAGAAGCGGCTGTAATGGTCGGCGCAAGTGTGTTCGAGAACAGATAGGGACGCGAACGCTGACGCAGATATTCCACGATCTGCTTGCGTCCGGACGTGTAGCCGCCCGATGCGCCGCCCAAGGCCTTGCCGAGGGTGCCGGTTACAATGTCGACCCGGTCGGCCACCCCGAAATGGTCGGGAGTGCCACCACCATTGGGTCCAACGAAGCCGATGGCGTGGCTGTCGTCGACCATCACCATGGCGTCATACTTGTCGGCCAGGTCGCAAATGGCGGGCAGGTTGGCCAGGTAGCCGTCCATCGAGAACACGCCGTCGGTGGCGATGAGGCGGAAGCGGGCATCTTGCGATTCTTGCAGACAGCGCTCCAGGTCGGCCATGTCGCTGTTGCGGTAGCGGAAGCGCGCCGCCTTCGAAAGACGCACCCCGTCTATAATGCTGGCGTGGTTCAGCTCGTCGCTGATGATGGCATCCTCGGCTCCCAGGAGGGTTTCAAAGAGACCAGCGTTGGCATCGAAGCATGACGAGTAGAGGATAGTGTCCTCTTGGCCTACGAACTCGGAGATCTTCCGCTCGAGCTGCTTGTGCAGGTCGAGAGTGCCGCAGATGAACCGCACCGATGCCATTCCGTAGCCATATTGGTCCAGCGATGCATGGGCCGCTTCTATCAATACCGGGCTGTCGGCCAAACCGAGGTAGTTGTTGGCACAGAAGTTCAGGACGTGTTTGCCCGGCTCGACCGTGATGTCGGCGCGCTGGGGCGATGTGATCACGCGCTCGGGTTTGTAGAGTCCGGCGTCTCTGATCGACTGGATTTCGGTTTCGAGGTGCTGCAGGAGGGAGCTGGCCATGGATCCGTACTTGATGTGGAAGTTCATACAATTCTGCTCCAAAAATACGACTTTATGGGGACTATGGACATCCACAATTCCGTATTGTTGCCGGTGTTGCAACGATCGCACACCGATAGATGTTATGGTAGCGTAATACCATATACTTTCTAACTTTACAATGAACTATTCAACCATACTGGTAACAGGAGGGACAGGCTACGTCGGTTCCTGGATCGTCAAGAAGCTGCTTGAGGCAGGATATACCGTGCGGATGACGGTGCGCGACAAGAGCCGCACATCAAAGTACGCCGCCCTACAGGAGATTGCAGATCAATCGCCGGGCACCTTGGAGCTTTGGGAGGCAGATCTGCTCGTTCCGGGCAGCTTCGATGTGGCCGCGACTGGCAGTGACGCCATCATGCATGTGGCGTCGCCGTTTAAGATCAAAGTGAGCGATCCACAGAAGGAGCTCGTCGATCCGGCGCTTGAGGGCACCCGCAATGTGCTCTCGGCGGCATCGCAGTCGGGATCGGTTCGCAAGGTCGTGCTCACGTCGAGCGTGGCGGCCGTACATGGCGACAACGCCGACATGGCCGAGCAGGGGTTGGCGTCGTTTAACGAGGAGATGTTCAACACCACCAGCTCGCTGCATCATTCGCCGTACTCCTATTCTAAAGTTCTGGCCGAGAAGGAGGCTTGGTCCATCGCAGAGGCCCAAACCGCCTGGAAGCTCGTGGTCGTGAATCCCTCGTTGGTACTGGGTCCACCGTTGATGGTAGATTCGGCTTCGGGCAGCTTCACCGTCATGCAGGACATTCTCCGTGGCACGTACAAATTCGGCGCGCCCGACATCCAATTTGGGTATGTGGATGTCCGCGACGTAGCCGACGCGCACCTTAAAGCGCTAGAGCAAGACGGCGCATACGGAAGATATATACTTGCCGAGCGTACGGGCGGCATCATCGAAATCACTAAAATGATCAAAATGACCTTCGGAGACAAATATCAGACACCCAAGGGATTGATCCCCAAATGGTCGATGTATTTGGCAGGTCCTTTCGTAGGCGTCAAATGGTCCTTCATCCGCCGCAACGTGGGTTATCCACTTGAACTTGACACATCCAAAAGCCGGAATCAGCTCGGGTTAAGCTATACACCACTCGAGACGACCGTCAGCGATATGGTCACTGCCATGGAGGCGTTGGGGATGG
>CAYWCV010000015.1:3687-41904 GCA_964456845.1 uncultured Chitinophagales bacterium
CCACTCGAGACGACCGTCAGCGATATGGTCACTGCCATGGAGGCGTTGGGGATGGTGTGATGTCGCATGATTGTCTTATCGCGTAAGTAACGATCATCATTCCCTCCGGGTCATAACCAGCTCCATCTCAAATTCATCATTGCCGACGGTGGCAACGATGCTCCCATCATCCTGTAGATCATAATGGATGAACGTCGGGAAGTCGTGGTCGGGATTGCTGGCCTTGAACCCCTCTTCACCCATCTCGGTGATGGCGAACTTTACAGGTCCTTCATTGGCGGGTACGTCGGCAATGTAGACACAGCCGTCTGCTGTGCAAACAATTCTCAGGCCTTCAGACTGGATACGCTCGTCCCCCACATAGCGGTATCCGATGCCCTCCAACTCGGTCCGGTCGGCGCTCCAGCTCCACTGTTCGAAGCTTCCAGCTTCCTCAATTTGCCAGGTGCCGACCAGCCAGCCCAAAGCGGCAATATCCGACTGTTTCTCAGGTGCTAGAATAGTAGGAAAGAGGGCTAGTATGATGATAATCCACATGTAAACCTCCTAGTTTCGTCAGAAAATGCACTAAATTGACCGGAATGAACGGTCGAGGTGTACATTTCATTATTATAGTAGATATCATTTTATATAGCAAACCTGCATGAAAGCATCCGATTTATTTGTTAAGGCGCTCGAAAACGAGGGTGTCGACACCATATTCGCCGTACCAGGCGAGGAGAACATCGACCTATTGGAGTCGATCCGGAAATCATCCATTGAACTTATCCTGACGCGACACGAGCAGGGCGCCGGATTTATGGCTGCCACGCATGGTCGGCTAACCGGCAAGCCTGGAGTTTGTCTGGCAACCCTGGGGCCAGGTGCCACCAATTTGATGACTCCCGCCGCCTACGCTCAGCTCGGAGCCATGCCAATGGTCATGATCACAGGGCAGAAGCCGATAAAACACAGCAAGCAGGCACGATTTCAAATTTTGGACGTCGTGAATATGATGCGTCCCGTCACCAAGTTTACGAAGCAGATCATCGATGGAAATGCTATCACATCGGATGTCCGCGAGGCCTTCCGTATCGCTTCAGAGGAGCAGCCGGGTGCGGTTCACTTGGAGCTACCTGAGGATATTGCGAGGGAGGATGCCGAGCCCCACGTTTTGGGTGTTGTTCAGTCTGCGATGCCACAGGCGTCGCCCGACCAAATTGGCCGTGCCCTGGAGATGATCCAAAAATCGTCACGTCCGTTGATCCTCATCGGGGTCGACAGCAACCGTAAGACGGCATGCGACGCCCTGCGCGACTTTGTAGATGCATCAGGCATCTACTTTTTCACCACGCAGATGGGGAAGGGTATCATCGATGAGAGACACCCGCTCTATTTGGGCACCGCAGCTTTGTCAAGCGACGATTTCCTGCATGAGGCCGTGCAAAAGGCCGATTTGATCATCAATGTGGGTCACGACATCGTGGAGAAACCCCCATTCTTCATGAAGCGGGATGGGACCAAGGTGATCCATGTAAACTTTTCAGCCGCCGCGGTCGACCAGGTGTATTTCCCGCAACTCAATGTAGTCGGCGACATCACGCATACCGTCAGGGAGTTCACTCGGGTGATTAATAGGCAACCCCACTGGGACTTCAGTCCATTCAAAGCTGTGAAGGAACATGTTGACCAACGACTTGCATCGTACGCGGAAGACACCCGATTCCCGATGCTTCCCCAGCGTTTGGTGCGGATTCTTCGTGACCGATTGGACCTATCCGATATTGTCGCACTCGACAACGGCATCTACAAACTGTGGTTCGCCCGCAATTACCCGGCCTATCAGCGGAACACGTTGCTGTTGGATAACGCTCTGGCTACCATGGGAGCGGGCTTGCCTTCGGCCATGGAGGCTGCACGCTTGTATCCCGACCGCAAGGTCGTGGCCGTGTGTGGCGACGGTGGATTCATGATGAACTCGCAGGAGCTCGAGACGGCGGTCCGTTTGGGTCTGAATCTGACGGTAATCATCCTCAACGATGGAGCGTACGGCATGATACGATGGAAGCAGGAGGATTTCGGATATGAGGATTACGGACTCAGCTTTTCGAACCCCGATTTTGTGATGTATGCGCAAAGCTATGGAGCGCAAGGGTATCGTCCAACAGATGATGTATCGTTTATTCGTCAGCTAGAACACAGTTTAAAAACGGACGGTGTCCATGTTATCGATTTACCGGTGGATTATTCCCTGAATCATCCGATCTTAAACGAACTGATCAAGACGAAACAGGAGTGACCATGAGTACAGAGAAGCTTACGATATACAACCCCTTCGACCGCAGCGTCGTTGCTGAAATCGATATGAACACAGCCGATGAGGCCGAACAGGCGCTTCAGTCGGCCTACGACCTATTCATGGACCGCTCGCGATGGTTGCCTGCACATAGGCGCATCGCCATCCTGGAGATGACGGCGGCGATCATGGAGCAGCGTGTCGATGAGCTCACCCAGACTGCCGCACAGGAGGGGGGCAAACCCTGGGCCGACACAAAGGTGGAGGTGATGCGTGCCATCAATGGCGTGAAGCTGGCCGCACAGGAGGCCGGTCGCATTGCCGGCGAGCAGATTCCGATGGGCAGCACGGCCGCGTCCGAGAATCGGCTGGCATTCACCACCCGTGAGCCGATCGGCGTGGTGATGTCGATATCCGCCTTCAACCACCCGCTGAACCTTATCGTACACCAGACGGCAACGGCATTTGCTGCGGGGTGTCCAGTAGTAGTGAAGCCTGCATCGACAACCCCTATGTCATGCCTAGGACTCGTCGACATCTACCGTGAGGCGGGGATGCCCGAGGGATGGGTGAAGCCGATTATCTGCGACAACGAAACCGCCGAGAAGCTGGCCACCGACAAGCGGGTGAATTATCTGTCGTTCATCGGTTCGGAACGTGTGGGATGGTACCTGAAATCGAAATTGGCCCCCGGCACCCGATGCGCCCTCGAGCACGGCGGGGCGGCACCCGTGATCGTCGAGCCCGACGCCGACCTCGCCGATATGATCCCCCTTCTCGTAAAGGGCGGCTTCTACCACGCCGGACAGGTTTGCGTCTCGGTGCAAAGGGTATTCGTACACGAATCGATAGCCCGCACCGTGGCCGAAACCGTCGCAGCCCAGGCCGCCAAACTCAAAGTGGGCGATCCGCTCGACCCAGAGACCGAAGTGGGGCCGCTCATCCTTCCCAAGGAGGTCGACCGCATCGAAGAGTGGATCGCCGCGGCCCGACACGCAGGGGCCGACATCCTCACCGGCGGTCACCGGCTGTCGGATACCACCTACGCCCCCACCGTGCTATGGAATCCACCGGACGATGCCGACGTGTCCTCCAAGGAGATCTTCGGTCCGGTCGTGTGCATCTATCCCTATAGCGACCGCAACGAAGCCATTCGTCGCGCCAACCAGCTCGATTACCACTTCCAGGCCGCCGTGTTCACCAAGCATCTCGACGTCGCTTTCGACACCGTGTCCAAACTCAACGCCACGGCCGTGATGGTGAACGACCACACCGCCTTCCGCGTCGACTGGATGCCCTTCGGCGGACGCGACGCCTCCGGCGAGGGCCTCGGGGGTATCCCCTATTCGGTGCACGAGATGACGAGGACGAAACTGATGGTGCTTCGAGGACTGAGGATTGGGGATTGAGGACTGAAGACTGAAGTGAGGACTCAGGCAAAGGATGAAGGATTCGGATGGGAGTGATGGTGAAGACAAGTCAAAAAATGATCAAATTCTGGAGTATATTACTCGTCTGTAGCCTACCCTTTTCAGGGGTAATCAATGTATGAAAGAATGACGCTTTAATGGAGTCTGACCTCTATAGGCTGGAACCCTTTTTTGAAATGTCGCCCGCTCTCATGTGCATCGCGGGTTATGACGGATTTTTCCGCAAGGTAAACCCAGCTGTGGTCAACCTGCTGGGGTACACGTACGAAGAGCTATTGTCACGGCCCATCAATGAGTTCATACATCCAGACGACCGCGTCATTACGACCACGTCTCGCGACAATGTCCGTGCGGGTATCCCCCTCATCAATTTTGAGAACCGGTACATTACCAATACCGGTGACGTTGTCTGGCTTCAATGGACCACCATTTCAGATACGGAGAACCAGATCATTTATGGTGTAGCCAAGAATGTGACGCTACGTAAGCGGCATGAGGCGGAGCGTAACAGCCTGCTTGAGAACCTGGCTACCATCAACAAGGAAATGCAGCTCCGGTCGTGGTCAACTACCCATGACTTAAGGTCTCCATTGGGCAATTTATTGGCGATTTTCGAGTTGCTGGATTTGTCAACTATTCAGGACGAGGAAACCGTTGAGTTGTTGCGCATGTTGCGCACGGCTACCAGTACACTTAAGAAAACGCTCGACAGCTATCTCGATTCCATCAGCAGCGAACCTGACACGTTGCCTACCGTGGAGCATGTGAATGTTGCAGACGCGCTGAATGCGGTTGTTGAGTCCCTGAAGGTTACCCTCATGCAACGCCAAGGTCGGATAGCCAGCGACATCAGCCCTACACGCACCATACGATTCAACAGGGATTATCTGGAGAGCATCCTCCTGAACCTCATATCCAACTCCATCAAGTATGCCAAACCTGATGTTGCCCTCGACATCCGAATCGAGATGATTCAACTCGAAGGTGTACAGCAACTTATTTACAGCGACAACGGGATTGGGTTCGACATGGAAGCCGTACGCGGACGGTTATTCGGCTTCCAACAATCCTTCAGCGAAAACAAGGACAGCAAAGGGATTGGGCTCTTTTTGGTTCAGGCGTACATGCACCGTTTCAACGGTCAAGTTACGCTGGAAAGTTCTCCGGGGAATGGTGCAACCTTCACCCTAACGTTCAAGGACTAGATTGCTCCTCGACTTGGCCTCACCAAGATTGATGATTCGTTTACAGCGTCAGTAGCAGCCGGTCAGCCTCTGTTGGTATCTCTAAAAATGGACTGTGGCCGCAGGATGGGTATCCGATTTCCTCAAACGATCCTCCATTGTCGGCATACTGTTCCAAGAATTCGCGAATGTCGTCGACCATACGTTCGTTTGGGGCAGCAAATCCATGATTTGCAACCAGTACATCGTCATGTCCGTAAACCCATGTGATGGGCGGTTTGTGCATAAGCGTCAACAGCGTTGATTTCAACCCCTGATTCCTCCAAGGCGACACTGCTTCAATGATAGCCTCGGGGTAGGCGCCCGGTCCTGTCTGCATCTGCAAAACTGAGTCGATGATCTGCTCTAGGTCAGGATGTTTGTACGAGGGATGCCAAAATGTGGCATTTACGACTTTGATGATGAACTCCCTGTCCTTATGCTCCAAAGCGTTGACAAAAGATGGATCTGGTCCATTCGTGGCATACCCATGGGGTGGGGGAGGGGCGTAAAGGGTCAATCGGGCGATCGGTACCTTACGGTTGGCCAGCAACCGGAAGGCGACAAGGGCGCCCAGGGAATGTGCTACAACGTGAACGGCTGATTTACGCAGACCGAGCTTATCGGATATGAAAATCTCCAAATCCTCAGCCCAATCTTGTACCCCGCGCATCGGGTTGATTTTCAGCTGCGGATCGGACATCCCGTACATTCGCATGTCGGGAGCGAGTGCGCAATGATTAGGTGTAACCCTGCTCAGTATTGGATCCCATATGCCAGAACCGCTCGCGTTGCCGTGTATAAACAGCACCGGACGACCGTCTGCCGATCCTGCCGCCCGGTACCAAGTTCGCATTCGGGTTGTCTGTAGGTTCACTTCAAAAAGTCGCGAATTGCACTTGCGAACTCCATGGGTTTGTCTAATATCAACATGTGACCACACTTGTCAATTTCGACAAGTGTGCTGTTCGGGATTCGATTGTGGCCCATCTGCATCACATCGACGGTTCTACCTGGATTTAGATAGGGGTTCGGTATCAGATTGTCGTACTTGCCATACACAATGAGCGTTCGGTGCTTGATCTCACCCAGCCTGTCGGTGGTCGGCTCGTTTAGCATGGCGTCGACGCTCTTGTCGACGGCATGTGCGAAATCATAGATGTCGTAGGCCTTTGCCATGCGCACACGCTCTTCCACCATCCACTCATGGCGGTCGCTCCAGCGGTAAAAGTTGCTTGAAAGGTTGCGACGGATGTTTTCCTCGCTGGTTTTGACCACTCCCTCGTGGGTGATCACACTTGAGAGCCAATCACCGGCACCGCGGTCGAAAGGCTCTATGCCTGCCGGTGCGGCTAGTATCAGGTTCTCGATTTTATCCGGGTTCGTGAGTGCCAGTGTAATGCCGATCTGGCCGCCCATCGAGTGGCCCACATAGCTCACGTTTTTCAATTGTAGCTCGTCGATAAGGCCGGCAACCACATCAGCGTAGTATTGCATGCCAATTGGAAGATCACCCTTTTGAGATTTGCCATAACCAGGCAGGTCAACGACTATGAGGCGATAGTTATTCTCAAGCTGTGGGATCACCTCGCGCCAGAAACCGGCGTTGCTCGCAAGTCCGTGAACTAAAATGAGGGTTTTTTCTCCCGATCCGACGTCGACATAGGCAATGGTTGGCGTGCCTTTACTTTTCTTGACGGCATAGCCGTAGTCGATCTCCTCGAATTCCAATGCTGGCATTGAGGTGTATTTGTATCCTGAACAGGAGGCGATCAGGAGGCTGGCGATGATTGCGATGTACATATTTTTCATAGTTGCCTCCTTAAAACATCAACCAGCTCAGGGATGTGAACACGACCCAAGGATTGTCCGGTTTTGTTTCAGCTAATCGGACCCTCGGGCTGTCGTAGAAGTCGCCGTTCATCATGTACGCACCACTGATGCCGATCGTGAGAAACACCTTCAGGTTGTACTTGAGCTCGGCGTTGATTTCAGAGCCGATATAATTGCCCCCCCGTGGAGGAGCCACATTGCTGATGGCGCTCGCGAATCCCATTTTGCCGGAGAATTTGTTGGGGATTAAATCCTTCGATGCATTCACAAATACAGCAGATGTGCCATATCCCATGTTGGATATGTCGTGCACGGCCGAATAGTAGCGGTTCACGACCTGCGGATCAGGGAAGAGCAGGAACGCACGGTGCGATCCATAGATTCCGACGGGAGATCCCCACACATTTCCGGTGAGGATGGAATTCACCTTGCCGTCTTTCACGCCGTCAGTGTCGCCCGTAGTGAAGAGCCCCTCGATCCAGACCTTGTCTTTGTTGGTCTGCCCGTATTTGAAATGGAGCCCGGCATTCACGGCAGCTGAGGCTACCTCGGCGATTCGGCCGGTCTCGGTACCGACGGAGTCGATGGTGCCGATATTGGCAATGGCATAACCGTCGGCCATCCAAGGCCCGCTGATGAAGTCTCGGTTGTAGGCTGCGTTCACTCCTGTCCAGAGTATGTTCGCATTATAGTTTTGCGTTGAAACGCCAGCATCGCGGAAATCGAGACGTACAGCTCCGTTGTATTCGGCAAGAGCACTGGTTAGACCCTGCCCTAAAATGGAGATTCCGCCAGCATTTTTAGCCGTGTCGCGAAGATACCACAGGCTATAGCCGAGCTCCCACTTTTTTGTGGCGCGGTTCTTGAGGTCAGCCATGATCAGGTAGACGTCGTCATCCATCGATATTTGATTTTCCCAAAGCTGATAGGCTCCAAGTCGTAGCTTCAGGGTAGGATTCACGTCCTTAAACAGGGCAGCCCCTACCGCTTGGGTTCCCCAAAACGACAGCTTATACCCTGTGGTCTGGGCAATCTCCAGCGTGTTCGTGTTCGGGTCGAGCGCATTGTCGAACATGCGCTGCAACCCGATCACGGCATTCCAACCCTTGTCGGGCGGACGAATCTCCACGTTGGCCATCAGCGTCTGCAAGTTAACCTGCCCACCACTGAGGCCACCACCCCGGTTGTTACCGATTCCATACGACTGGTCGCCGAACGTGTAGTCGATCTTCATCAGTGTGCGGAAAGTAGCATATCCATCCAAGATGGACGGTGTATATACAAGGAACGGCACGAAACGCTGCTCTGTGTAGAAGGCAGCGCGCGACACCGTGCTGGTAGAATTGGATCCAAAGAGACGACCAATCACCTGACCCTGAAGTACGTCGTTGGTAGGAGTCACATTAGAGACTGTTGTACGCGTAAAGGAGTAGCCGATAAACGTCCACTCCTTAGGTTTAGGGTCCAGAGTGTACTTCGGCCGATAGGTAGACTGTGCGATCAACGAAGCACAGGGTATCACGGCCAACATCAGAGTCAGGATGATCAGGCGCATAGAATTACTCCGATTACGTTAGTTTCGGCTGTATTTTTGAACCCAGAAGGTGCCCTGGGCAACTCCGCCAATGGTCGTCGATCCGAATCCACCCGCTTGTGTAGGTCCAACCACGCCAGCGAGAGCAGGCTCGGCTTGGATGACCTCGTAGGTCATAACACCAGCTTGGATTTGGAAGATGCCTTTCGCCACGAGGGAGGTCGGTGTCGCCTGGCGCAGCTCAATGGCACGAATGCCGTTAGCGGCCGGTGTCGTGGCCGTCCAAGTGCCAGTGAAGGTCACCGTCACATTGCTTGAGTCGGTTGCAACGACATTGTAGGTTCCGTTTTCGCTGAATGTGGCGTCAATTTTGCGTGTCTTGCTTAACACGGCAAGTCCCAAAGCGACGTTGCCGGCGCCCTGCGATACCCAGGTTCCGACGATTTCGTCTTTTTGGTTGTCATTGTCGTCATCGCTCGAGTCGCAAGCGGTGAACGAGAATCCAATGAGAATGAAGCTGAGAAGATAGATGAGATTTTTCATGGTGTTTTTTGTTGAGGTTGTTTGGTAGCTAAATGTCTTTTGGGAGTGACCGTTTCAAGATTTTTCCTGCATCGCTCTTCGGGAGCTCTGCTATGAACCGTGCATGTTTTGGAATTTTGTACTTTGCGAGCTTGCCCTCGCAAAATGCACGCACTGCATCCGTATCCATTTGCGCACCTTGCCTGAGTACGATGTAGGCCAATCCCACCTCGCCCCATTTACTGTCGGGTACGCCGATTACAGCCACTTCCCGTATATCGGGATGGCTTCGTAGCAAATGTTCGATTTCTGCCGGGTACACATTTTCGGCACCACTGATGAACATGTCCTTCTTACGGTCAACGATATAGAAATAGCCCTCCTCGTCTTGACGTGCAATATCGCCGGTGTGTACCCACCCGTCGATCACGGTCTTTGCCGTGGCCTCGGCATTGTTCCAGTACCCATCCATTGTAACCGGACCGCGTAGCAGAAGTTCCCCGGGCATGCCTCTTGGCACCTCAACATGGTTGTCGTCGACAACGCGGGTGTCGATGTAGAAATTTGGGAAGCCTATCGAACCCATTTTGCGCTCGGCATCTTCCTCGTTCAGCGAAAACACATTGGGTCCGAACTCGGTGAGCCCGTAGCCTTGGCGTACTGGCACCTTACGGTCATGCCAGTCACGGATCAGCCCGATGGGCATGGGCTCGCCACCCACGATGGCGTAACGGACGCTTGAGAGGTCGGTCGAGTCGAACAGGGGGCTCTGCCTGAGCATGTCCATCATGGTGGGCACTCCAAAAAAGATGGAGATCTTTTGCTGCTCGATGAGCTGCAACACCCTGTCGGGATCAAATTTCTTCAGGAAGATCTGCTTGGCTCCGCGATGCAGGAACGGCAGGTTCAACACGTTCCACCCACCTGTGTGGAAAAATGGCGCAAAGGTGAGCGTGACGTCCTGCTGCACAAGATTCAGGCGTAGACCGGTGTTGATGGAGTTCCAGAACAACATGCGGTTGCTCAGGATGGCGCCTTTCGGCCGGCCGGTCGTGCCGCTGGTGTACAGAATCATGCAGGGCGAATCGAAATCGGACCTCATGCCTGGGTCGGACGCGTCGATCGACTCGTCGCGCAGGATGTCGCTCACACCGCCCGGACCGTCGAAGCTCATTTCGGGATACCCGTTGATGCGGTCGGAAAGTGCCTGCTGCTCAATCACCAGAGTTGGCTTTGCATCGTCGATGATGTACTGAAGTTCGGGAGGTGTGAGCCTGAAGTTCATGGGCACCAGCAAAGCACCGGTCTTCTGAACGGCAAAGAATAAGAGCACGTAATCGAGTTCGTTGGTCGAAAGCACCGCGACACGGTCGCCACGTTTCACGCCGCGATTGTCTGCAAGGTGTCTCGCAAGTCGGTTTGACCGCTCAAATGCCTGATGGTAGGTGATCGTCTCACCTGAGGCATCGTCAACCAAAGCCACGGCATTCGGGCTATACAGGGCCCACCGTTTTAGCCAGTCGATTTCGAGGTAGTTCATTTACTCACCCCTTTCAATCCGAATCCGGTGATCAAAGCCGCGACGATGGCCACGGCCGCAGCCACTCCCGGGTTCTCGCCGGTTGCCAGTGTAAACGGCACAGGCAGTTGGCCGTAATACATGCTGAAATGCACGATTACAGCCACAACTGATGCACCAACTACGGCGCGAAGCGGCACATCTTTATAGAAGAGCCCCATCAATATGGGAACGAATGCGGCCGAGAAATAGGCATACACACCGTTCTGCGCGAAAATGCCAACGCTCAGCTTTGGATTTACAAGCTGATCCCATGCCATGAATATGGTGGCAGCGGCCATCACAACGATCACCAAGCGGTTGATCATCAATAATTTTGGCGACTCCTTCAGTTGCATCAGATCCACGGTTATGGTGGTCGAGACCGATTGGATCAGACCTTCGAGAGTGGATACCCCAGCTGAAAGAAGTCCCATCACAACAATCAAGCCAACCCAAACGGGGAAGTGTTCTGCCACGTAGGCCGACATCATGCCGTCCATCGGAATCGGCGATCCGTTCGATGTCAGGTCGGGGAAGGTGATGCGGGCATAAAAGCCGGTGAATACAACCAGGAAGAAGAGCAGCTGCACCACAATTCCCACGGTCAGGTATCGGTTCACCGAAGCGTCATTTTTCAGTAGCAACGACTTGGTGACAATGTGAGGTTGGCAAACGATGGCCACGCCCACAATGATCTGGGTGATGAATATTTCAAAATAGTCGCGAAACAGGAAGCTGCTGTCGTTGGTCGACTGTGTGAGCTTCGGATCGATGGTGTTCAGCTTGTCGATGAAGCCGGTCACGCCATCTTTGAAATGCTCATAACCGGAACCGAGCAGTACGAATGCAACGACAAGCATCAGGAGTGCCTGAATGGTGTTGGTGTACACCATCGAGTTGGCGCCACCGAACATCATGTACCCGAAAATGAATACGACGATGCCGATAAGCATGTAAAACTCCGGCACATTTAGCGTAGTCGACAGAACTTTCGTAAGACCCACCGCAATCAACACAATGAACGTCATCAGCAACAGCGACAGCAACCCAAACCAAACGCCGAAACCGCGGCTTTGGTAGCGCGTCTGCATCCATTGCGCCATGGTCATGGCCTTGACGGCTTGGCCATGCTTGCGGAAGCCCTTGGTGAGCACCACCAGCGATATGACGGCGGCAATGGGCAGGGCTATGCCCATAGAGATGAAACCGCTTAACCCGTACAGCGACACGAAGCCCGGATTGATGATGAAGGTGGCGGCACTAGTCATCGAAGCCGCCAACGATAACCCAACGGCCGTCGGAGAAAAGAACAGGCTGCCAAGCGCAAAATCTTGGATGTTGGTCGTCTTACGTGCGCCCCTCACGGCTATGGTGAGGATGGCTGCAGCGTAGAGTGCTATGACGATCCAGCCGGGATTCATAGTCGAAATGCGTTGCAGGCGAAGGTCAAGCCCCCACCCGATCCCATGTTGACGATGACGTCGCCCTGTTTGAGCTCACCCTTGCGCCAGCTCACGTCCATGGCCATGCCTATGGCGGCCGAACCCGTGTAACCGTAGGTCGACATCACGGTCGTAGCGGTTTCGTGAGGCAGTCCCAGGTTGTCCAGCGTCTCATGGATCTGATTTATATTGATCTGCGTCATGAAGGCCCTGTGGATGTCGGATAATCCAAATCCGCCACGTTCGGCGACATTGGTTATCATGTCGGTCCACATCTGGGGATTCAGCTCCTTCGGAAACTTCTTCACAAACTGCAGATAGTGGTTCTCAGTTGTTGGATGGGCCACGGCTCCGGTGTAGATGCCCATGTAGTCGTAGAACTCGCCCCGCGTTCTCATGTCGGAGGCCAGCCAGCCTCGCCCAACCTCACGGGTGGGAGCGAGCACCGCAGCCGAGGCGCCGTCGGCGAAAAGGGTCGCTGTCTTTTTGTCGTGAACGTCGAGGAATCGGCTCATTCCGTAGGCGCCGATCACCAATGCATATTTATAGTTTCCGTCAACACGGATGAACTTGGTCGCCGTCTCAAGCGCGGTCACAAATCCGGCGCACGCCGTGTTCAGGTCGAAACTGGCAGCATTGACCAACCCTGCCTTATGACACACCACCGAGGCGGTTGAAGGGGAGATGTAGTCGGGGGTGTCGGTCGATACGATGAGCAAGCTGATGTCGGATGGCTGCAATCCGGCGGCTTCGAGCGCACGCCCTGCGGCAATGACGCACAAGTCGCTCGTTGTCTGGTCATCCGACATCCAGCGCCTCTCCCTGATGGTTAAATTCTCCTGGAGCCAGGTGTCGACATCCTCACCCAAAACCTCGTTGAACCACGAGTTGGGGACGATCCTTTCGGGCACATAGTGTCCGGTTGCTATGATGGTGGCGTTACGCAACGAGACCTCCATCGACGCTCAGGGTCGTTCCAGTTATGAACGCAGCCGCATCTGAGGCAAGGAAAACGTAGGCGTTGGCGATGTCCTCTGGTCGACCGAGCTTGCCGATCGGCGTCTTGGCCTTCATGCCATCGAGCAACTCGGGCGGCATCTTCTGAACCATTTCGGTGGCGATGAAACCCGGAGCCACGGCGTTCACTCGGATGCCCTTGCGTCCAAGTTCACGTGCCCATGTCTTGGTCATTCCGATCACTCCCGCCTTTGTGGCAACATAGTTCGTCTGCCCGAAATTGCCGTAGAGCCCGACAACAGAGCTGGTGTTGATGATCACGCCCGAGCCGGCAGCAACCATGTGCTCGGCGGCGCACTTGCCACAGTTGAACACGCCGGTCAGATTCACATCGATGACCTTTTGCCACGTGTCAGGATCCATCTTCAATAAAGATTTGTCGCGAGTGATGCCTGCATTGTTGATGAGGATGTCCACTTTGCCAAAGGCCCTGACAACGGCATCCATGGCCGATTTTACCTGGTCAAAGTCGGATACGTCAACGCGCATGTAATCGGGTGAAAAAGCGCTTTTAGAATCTGGAAAATGGGGGAGCATGTCCCACACGATCACCTTGGAGCCTTCACTGGCGAAAGCTTTGGCAGCTGCGAGCCCGATTCCGGCCGCACCGCCGGTGATTACGGCCACTTTGTCTTCAAGGTTGTATTTCATATTTCAAACATTTGATACTTTTCAAACAATTAAATCAAAAAAAACCGCAGTGTCAACTATTGGGTTCCAACGCCGGTTGAAGCAGTTTGTTCCACTCCTCAAGGAATGAATTGTTGTGCTGGTCCATCAAGTCGTAAAAATCGTACATCTCCCGCATGCGCACGCGCATGAATTCGGCTTCAGGACCCGATAATGCCTGGGCGCTGTCGCTGAAGTTTTTTGCCAGCTCGCGGTTGCGCCTCATCGAGCTCCTATAGTTGCGGAAAGCCTGGCCGAAGATGTCGTTCGTGGCACGGTAGTAGTCCTTACGCTCGCCGGGCACCCAGAACTTCTCGATGAGGTGGTGGTCGCGCAGGCGGCGGGTGATCTGCGAGACCGGACCCTTGCTCATTTCGAGCTGCTCGCAGATTTCGTCGAGCGAGAGTGGACCCGGCGAGAGCAGGAGTAATGCCACGATCTTGCCCATGAGCGTGCTGTAGCCCATCTTGTGGTAGGCCTCTGCGTATGAGTTGATGATGGCCTTCTTCAGTTCGTCGGATGTGGTGTAATCTGTCATACAAATAATGTGCACATTTCCATTGAATGTTTCAAGCTTTTCAAAAATTTAAAATAATAGAGTAGTTAGAAGTTAGTGGTCTATGCCGTAGGCATCTCACTTTTATAGCAAAATAATGTCATCCCGAAGGGACCCAAGCTGAAAGCTTCTTTCAACAAACCACTACCCACTAACCACTAACTACTTTACAATCCAAACACCCTCTTTAGCAGCTTTCTGAACCAGCTCAATTCAGGCGCCACCGTCACCACATCACTCACGGTTTCGAGGTGCACATTTCCTAAAGCACGCATATACTGATCGGCATATTGCCAGCTCCACAGCAAATAATAGTCCAGATTGCCGAAGATTCCCTTGACGCGGCCAAGCATCTCATCCAATTCCTCGGAGCTTGGATTGCGCTGGCCGAAATTCGGCTGCCCTTCCATGTTCACGATGCCACAACCTTGGCCGACATACATCAGCGGCGGATTTCCGCAGGCGTCCCAGAGTGTCTTCATGTCCTGAAGCTTGGAGCTCACTCTCGACCAGTTCAGTTCTCGGTCCTTCTCGAAGGGGTAATTGTCAAAACCGAAGATGTCGAAGAAACGATCGGACGGATTCAGCATGGCTCCGTACCTGTTACGCATCAACGGCGGATCCACGAATACAACCAAGACTGGTTTATCTGTGATCGTTTTCACTGCCTTATACCGCTCTTTCATGAAATCGGCGGTAAGCACCGGGAATGTATTGGCCGACGAATACCCCCACACTTCGGGCTCGTCGCCGATGTAAAAGCCCGCACAGCTAGGATGCATGTGTACTGCCTGCACAATTTGGGCAGTCCATCGTGCAGGCTCCCAATCGGCCATGTTCCAAACCTGCCCGATGGGCAGTTCCACAAATGCCTGCTTGCCCAGGCCTTGCAAACGGTCTAAATACACAGTCAGGCTAGCGATGTAGTGCTCAGATGTGTAAAGGGTCGCATCATTGACATCAACAATAGCGCGCGGGCTGTACTTATTGACAACGCCATTCCAATATTCGATAAAAATACCACCGGACGCGACATCCAAATCGGGGGAGTACCAACCAGTTTCCACTGTGTGATTGCTTAATTCGTAATAAAAAATGAACCCAGGCGGGAACGATCCGACGTAAAATAAGACTTGACGAATACATAAAAAAAAGCGCCCTGACTGATCATGACAGGACGCTTATTTATCATCTACAGACGGCTATTACCCCATTTGCTATTACGAACATAATGGAGGGAACTCGTATGGGCAATACGTGTTTCTACGTATTTTTGGAAACGCTTCCATAAAATTAACAATTATTTTACACCACTTGTCTTGGGGGCGTTTTAATTCCGTTTTCGATCGCAAAACGCACCAATGCGGCTGAATTTTTGAGCCCCAGCTTCTGCATGATGTTCGAACGGTGCGTTTCGACAGTGCGCAAACTGATGTAGAGCTTGTCGGCGATATCCTGGCTGGTCATCGACTCCACGATCATGTGGAGGATTTCGAGCTCGCGTCCGGTCAAGCCAAAGTCATGTGCCGATTTTAAGCCAGGATCATCGAGTGCATGCTGTGCCACGTAATAATCGGCCATGATCTTTAATACAGGTTCATTAAAGTAGGTGCGTCCACGGCTTACGGCCCTTGCACCCTCCACTAAAATCGTACGCTCAGCATTTTTGATGATGTAACCGCGAGCACCTGCACGCAGGGCCTGAACCAGAAGGCTCTCGCTGAGCTGCATCGTAAGAAACATGATTTTTACGTCAGGATCCTCCAACTTAAGCTCCCTGGCCACCTCCAGACCATTCATTCCCGGCAGTGAGATGTCGAGCGTGACCAACGCGGGACGGTGCTCCCGATACAAAAAAAGGACGTCCGATCCGTTGTCGGTCTCGGCAACAATTTCAAAATCCTTATGCGAGCCTAACGCACTCACGATGCCCGATCGCATGATCTCGTGCTCGTCGGCGACCAATATCAGTGTTTTCATATACGTAAATCTACGGACAGATCTTCATAAGAGCAACATTGTGATACGCTAACCCCGACGTATGCACAATGTTCCCAAATCAGGCGTTAGCCGCACACGACGTTCGGCATTCTAGGTGCAAAACAACCGATCTCTTGCATGCTTCAGTCGGGATGTATAGTTGGTTCGTATTTTTCGTATTTTGCGGTTCTATCCTATATCGACAGACCTCTTAATACTCCATAGCAACATGTTGAAACGTACGCACACGTGCGGTGAGCTTCAGGCCGCCCAAGCAGGCCAAACTGTGATCCTGAACGGATGGGTCGACACCCGTCGAGACCTTGGCGGTGTCATCTTCATCGACCTTAGAGACCGCTATGGCATGACCCAAGTGGTTTTCTCGCCACAGGACGACGCCGAAGCCCACCGAATGGCCGATCAACTGCGTTCGGAGTTTGCAGTCGGTTTGGAGGGAGTCGTTTTAGAGCGTACCCCCGAGAACGTAAATCCAAAGATGTTTACAGGAACGGTAGAGGTTCGTGTCAAAAAGCTGGAAATCTACTCGAAAGCCGACACGCCGCCATTCGAGATTGTCGACGACACCAAGACGAACGACGACGTTCGCCTGAAGTACCGTTATTTGGATCTGCGCCGTCCTTCGATGCAGCGCAACCTGATGATGCGCTCCCAGATTGCTTCGACCGTGCGCAATTTCTTCCACGAGAATTCCTTCGTCGAAATTGAGACGCCAGTGCTCATGAAGAGCACACCCGAGGGTGCCCGCGATTACCTCGTACCCAGCCGCGTGAACCCTGGAAAGTTCTTTGCGCTTCCACAGAGTCCACAGACCTACAAGCAGCTTTTGATGGTATCTGGTATGGACCGCTACTACCAGATCGTGAAGTGCTTCCGCGATGAGGATCTACGTGCCGACCGTCAGCCAGAGTTTACGCAGATCGACGTCGAGATGTCGTTCATTGACGAGGAATCGATCTATGAAATGGTCGAGGGTTTGTTGAAGCGAATCCTCAAAGAGAGCAAGGGTGTGGATATTGACACACCATTCCCGCGTATGAGCTATGACGACGCCATGACCACCTACGGCATCGACAAACCAGACACCCGATTTGGCCTCAAATTTGTCGACTTTTCGGAGATTGTCGGTAAGTCGGAGTTCCGCGTATTCTCCAAGACGGTTGAAGAAGGCGGCAAAGTGGTCGGTTTTGTAGTCCCAGGTCATGGACATCTCGGCCGCGGCGTGATGGACCGCCTTACAGACCGCTGTAAAGATGAGTTAGGCGCCGGTGGACTCATCTACATCAAGAACAACGCCGACGAGCTGTACTCCAGCGTTGGCAAGTTTGTTTCTGAAGACATCACCCGCGAAATGGTAGCCTATTCAGGAGCCCAAACAGGTGATCTGATACTATTGCTTGCAGGCAAGCCGGATTCCGTCTACAAACAACTTGGTGGCCTTCGCTTGATTGTAGGGCACGACTACGACCTGATCGACCAAAGCAAGTTCAACTTCCTGTGGGTCACCAATTTTCCACTTCTTGAATGGGATGCCGAGACCAACCGCTGGTTTGCGATGCACCACCCATTCACGTCACCGAATCCGGAAGATTTGCCCCTGCTCGAAACCGATCCCGGTGCAGTTCGTGCGCGTGCGTACGACATTGTGCTTAACGGAAACGAAATCGGCGGTGGATCGATCCGTATCCACGACCGTGGCGTCCAGCAGAAGATGTTCGAAATGCTCGGAATCGGCGAAGAGGAAGCAAAAGAGAAATTTGGCTTCCTGCTCGAGGCATTCCGTTTTGGTCCTCCACCACACGGTGGCATCGCCTTGGGTCTGGACCGCATCGTCATGCTTTTGGCCGGCGCAAAGAGCCTCCGCGAAGTGATCGCATTCCCGAAAAATCAGAAGGCGCAAAGCCCGATGGACAACAGTCCGGATGTGGTAGACGTGAAGCAGCTCGACGAGCTTCATATCCAGCTCCGGCCGGGTTTGCAGATCAGCTGACGCGTTGACCAAGACCGTTGCAAAAGGATGCATGATAGTGATATCGTGCATCCTTTTTTTTATTCATCACAGTAGATTGATTTGCCCATAACATGTTGTCTTTCAATAGATAATCAGCATTTTAGAGTGATTACTTAAACCTGATTTGTGACGAATGGTGAAACTGCCTGCAGCGGATGACGTATCGAAAGCATCACATCTATGCAACACAACATCATCTCTCTAGCCGCTTATGTACACCCGTCACGCACTTATTTCAATCATCGTTGCCGGCATCGTAGCGACAACGTCACAATCATGTTCGAGCCCCAGCACCGGCACGCCAGTAACACCCACCGACTCCATTGCCGCAGTACCTGTGGAAGTAGGCTATGTGTCGGTCGGCAGCATTGACGCCCGGTACATGGGAACCGCCTCGCTTGAGGCATGGGACGAAGCCATGGTTGCAAGCAGGGCATCCGGATTGGTGGTCGCAATTTTTGCTGAGGAAGGCGACTTCGTGAAGGAGGGTCAGGTACTGGCCAAGCTTGATGACGAAGTCCTCAATATTGAACTTGCCCAGACCAAGTCGCAGCTCGATAAGCTCGAGGCAGATTTTAACCGAAGCCAAGGGTTGTATGAGAAGAAGTTGATCAGCCAGGAGCAACACGATGCGGTGCGATACGAACGCGACCGATTGCAGGCATCCTACGATCTGAAAAGATTGCAACTGGATCAGACCAGGATCATAAGCCCGATATCGGGTGTGGTGTCGAAGCGACACATCAAGAACGGCAACTTGGTTTCTGCCAACCAGGAGGTGTTTCAAGTTACCGCAATGAACCGTCTTCGTGCCATCATGTATGTGCCTGAGCACGAGTTGGGCAAGATGAAAATTGGTCAAAACGTCATGGTGAAGGCGGATGCACTTCCTGGTAACGATTTCACAGGAAAAGTGTCCCTTATAAGCCCGATCATAGATCCGGCAACAGGCACCATCAAGGTTACCATCGAGGTAGACAGGCATCGTGATCTTAAGCCAGGAATGTTCACACGTGTGCAGCTCGTGTACGACCGGAAGGATCGGGCCACGCTGGTTCCACGAAATGCTGTCGTTTCGGAAGACCGCGAAAAGTATGTGTATGTGGTCGAAGGTGAGAAAGCCATTCGCAGGAATATTCTTACAGGTTACGTCAACGACACTAACATTGAAGTCGTAAACGGCCTCAGCGAGGGCATGACCATCGTCACTCTTGGGCAGAATGGACTCAAAGACAGCGCCAAGGTCCATGTGATAGCACCTATTAGCAGCCGCTGATTACAGATAACCCCCAGGAGGATCCATTATGATTTTTACCGAATTATCCATTCGGCGCAGGGTCACTGTGTCTATGTTCATGGTCGCCGTGCTGCTTTTTGGCTCGGTGGCTCTAAGCAGGCTCAAGGTGAACCTGTTGCCTGAGCTCACGTTTCCCAGCCTGACGGTGCGCACAGACTTTAGGGGTGCAGCCCCGGCCGAAGTGGAGCATTTGATATCGAAGCCTATCGAGGAAGCGGTCGGGATTGTGAAAAACGTCCGTCTCGTGCGTTCGACATCCCGCACAGGTCAAAGTGACGTCATTCTTGAGTTTGCCTGGGGGACCGACATGGACAAGGCAACGCTCGAGGTGCGTGAGCAGCTCGATCTGGTGAGCCTGCCAAGGGATGTGCAGAGGCCAATTATTCTGCGGTTCGACCCCTCACTTGATCCGGTCATCCGATTGGGACTCACGACTGCCAGCCGGCCAGTCGATGTGGCCAGTGTCGATGATGACGATCTTACAGGCAATTTGACGAGTCTGCGCAGATATGCCGACGAGCAGATCAAAAAGGAGTTGGAATCCGTGTTGGGTGTTGCAGCTGTGAAGGTAAGCGGTGGCTTCGAAGAGGAGATTCAAGTACATGTCGATCCTGATAAATTGGCTAAGCTGCGTATTCCAATTGAGCAGGTAAGCACCGTTCTATCCCGAGAGAACATCAACATGTCGGGTGGTCAGCTAGAAGAAGGACGGCAGCAATATCTTGTCCGCACGATCAACCAGTTCAGGGAGATCGACGATATTGGAGCGGTTGTCATTGGAACAGCAGGTTCCACACCTGTCTACCTGCACGATGTAGCCTCCATTGAAGTGGGGCATCGCGAACGCGAAGCCGTGACCCGGCTTAACGGAGACGAAGCAATCGAATTAGCGATCTACAAGGAGGGCGACGCCAATACAGTTGCGGTGGCAAAAGCTCTTGAGGCGAGGCTGGAACGCGTGCAACGAAACATGCCGGCCGGTATGCAATTGACCTCGGTTTACGACCAGTCAACGTTCATCAATGAGGCAGTCAGAAATGTGGTGAACGCGGGTATGGTCGGCGGCATTTTGGCCATTGCGATTTTGTACTTCTTTTTGCGCACGTTCAGGTCGACACTCATCATAGCACTAACCATACCCATGTCGATCGTGGCCACATTCAACCTGATGTATGGGGCCAACGTCACATTGAATATCATGTCGCTCGGTGGCTTGGCTCTTGGGATTGGACTCCTTGTCGACAATGCCATCGTGGTGCTCGAAAATATTGCCCGATATCGAGAACGGGGGGCTAGCCTCAGGGAGTCTGCCCTGAAGGGGGCTGGAGAAGTGAGCATGGCGGTGATGGCATCGACCTTCACCACTGTGGCGGTGTTTCTTCCGCTTGTATTTGTCGATGGCATAGCAGGGCAGCTTTTTCGAGACCAGGCTTTGACCGTTACCTTTTCGTTGCTTGCGTCGTTGGCGGTTGCGCTCACTCTGATTCCGATGTTGGCATCGCTGGGGCGAGATGCAGTTGAGCAGCCTACAGCTGACGCTGCTGCTGGCGACAGAAAGGCCGTGAAATATCCTGGATTAGTTGCGGGTTGGTTTGTGGCTGCGTTTCGATGGATCGGATTCGTGATCGGGTGGTTGCTCAGGCCGTTTGTAAGGCTTTTCGACGGGATATATCAATACTTGTTGGCTGTCTATACCTCTGCCCTAAAATCGGTTCTGAACCATAAAGTCACGGTTGTGACCGCTGCTGTCGCTGTTACTTTGGCCACATTCACTCTGATTCCAACACTGGGACTAGAGTTGATCCCACAGATGAACCAAGGGGAGTTCAAAGTCGAATTCAGCATGCCGGCAGGCACTCCATTGATGCAGACAGACGAAAATTTGCGGCGCATACAGGAAATTGCAGCCGAATCGGAGCAGGTCAACGTGACATTTGCGGTTGCCGGAACAGGAAACCGCATGGATGCAAATGCGGAAGAAGGTGGGGAGCAGCGTGGCGAAATGACGGTTCAGCTCAAGGAGGGGTCTACAACTGCATCTGAGGAAGCCGAAATGAACCGTCTCCGCAACGAAATGAGCCAGATTCCGGGTGCCAGCTACAAATTCAGCCGACCTACGTTCTTCAGCTTTAAGACACCCGTCGAAATTGAAGTGAGCGGTTACGATTTGGATGGCCTAGGCATGGTCAGCCGCGACATCGTACAAAGGATGGAAGCTGACGGCATGTTCACCGACGTGCGTTCAAGCATGGAGATGGGCAGCCCCGAGGTGCAGATCATATTCGACCGGCAGCGAGCTGCATCGCTCGGATTGACCCCAAACCAAATATCAGACAGAATCGTGCGGAGTGTGAGGGGCGATGTTGCAACGCGTTTCTCACGTAATGACCGAAAAATCGACGTCTTGGTGCGTACACCCGAAGATGCACGGTCATCGTTAGACGACATACGCAACCTCATCGTGAACCCCGACAGCGAACGTCCCGTCACTCTAGCAGCAGTGGCTGATGTCCGCATCGAAAATGGTCCTACCGAAATACGACGGTCGGGACAGGAACGGGTGGCCGTCGTGACCGCCAACTTGGCATCTGGCGATTTGGGGCTTGCCGCTCATCGCATCGAGGGTATTCTCGCTTCAACACCCCGTCAAGCTGGAATTGTGGCCAAGCTGGCAGGCCAAAATAAGGAGATGGCCGATTCATTCGCATCGTTGCAGTTCGCCTTGCTGCTGGCCGTCTTTCTCGTCTATTTGGTGATGGCCTCCCAGTTCGAATCGCTATTGCATCCCTTCGTGATACTATTCAGCATCCCGATGGCTGCGGTCGGGGCGATACTGGCACTTTGGCTCACAGGAACGACCGTAAGCATTGTAGTTTTCATCGGTTTGATCATGCTGGCAGGCATCGTGGTGAACAATGCCATCATTTTGATCGATAAGATCAACCAGCTGCGTGCGTCAGGCTTGGACAAAGTGACGGCTACAGTCGAGGCTGGAGCCAACCGACTTCGCCCAATTTTGATGACCACCCTGACCACAGTATTAGGATTGTTGCCACTGGCCATTGGTTTGGGAGAAGGTGCTGAGATGCGTGCACCAATGGCAATTACTGTAATTGGCGGATTGTTGGTGAGCACCTTGCTGACCTTACTCGTCATCCCTTCGGTGTACCTGTTGCTCGACCGCAAGAAATATATTGCCGATGTGGAGGTGGCATCATGAAGATCACCCAAACGGCAATTCGTAGACCCGTGACTACCATGATGGTCTTTGTGTGTTTCGTTGTGCTTGGGGGCATTTCGATTCGCTCGATTCCGTTGGAGTTTTTTCCGGATATATCGTTCCCATTCATGTTTGTGGATATGCCATATCCGGGATCGAGCCCAGAGGAGACGGAGCGCCTGATCGCCAAGCCGGCCGAAGAGGCTTTGGCAACGCTATCGGGTGTTCGTGAAATGACGACCTTCACAAGCGAGCGTGGCGTACAGCTTCAGATACGGTTTGAGTGGGGCACGGACATCCAGCAGAAAGCCCTGCAGGTGCAGGAAAAGCTCGACGGAGTCAGAGGCACGTTTCCCGAAGATTTTGAGCGTTTCAATGTTTTCAAGGCCAGCACGTCGGGCGAACCCATGCTGGTGCTCCGCATCTCGTCAAACAGGGACCTTTCCGGATCGTACGACTTGCTTGAACGCAACCTGAAGCGCCGCTTGGAGGGTGTCGAAGGTGTTGCGGAGGCGAGGCTCTATGGCGTCGATCGTCTTGAAATTCTGATCAATGTAAAGCCTGAACGTCTGATGGCCTACGGATTGGACGTTAACGAGCTTGTCAGCGAGCTCAGGGCGGCGTCATTTTCAGCCTCGGCCGGCAGAATCACCGACGGCAATCAGCGCATGGTGCTCCGGCCAATCGGCGAATGGCGATCGATCGACGAAATAAGCGACATCCCACTGGCAAAAGGGCGCATCAAACTGAGCGACGTGGCAGACGTCACCATGGGCAGCCCGAAAGTAGACCACGGCCGTCGTTTGGATCGAAAGCCGGCCATCGGCTTGGACATCATCAAGGAATCGGGCGCCAACACCGTGGAGGTTCAACGCGCGGTGAAAGAAGTGGTCGCCGAGGTTTCAGGGCTTCCCGATATGCAGGGCATCCAAATTATGACGATGTTCGACCAGGGCTCCGGTATCATAAGCTCGCTTAGTGAACTTCTGAAATCAGGTCTCATAGGGGCGATATTGTCGTTCGTGATGCTGTTTTATTTCCTTCGGAACATCACGAACACACTGGTGGTCGCTTTGGCTGTACCTATATCGCTGCTCATCACCATAGGATTCATGTACATGGGTGGCTATTCCCTGAACATCCTCTCCATGATGGGTTTAATGCTGGCTGTGGGAATGCTCGTGGACAATGCGGTTGTGGTAACCGAGAGCATTCACCGACATCGATTAAACGGTGCCGCTCCTTACGAAGCGACCATGGCAGGAGTGAAGGAGGTCGGATTGGCAGTCATTGCCGGGTCGATGACCTCCATCATCGTTTTCATGCCGAACATCGTTTCGGCAGCCGATGAGGTCAGCGTGTTTCTAAGCCATGTCGCCATCGCCATAACGGTTGCCATGCTCACGTCATTGACACTGTCGTTGACTGTCGTGCCCATGCTATATGCCAAGTTCCAACGTCAAGAGCAGCCAAAAGAAAGCAAATTCATCGCACGATTGACGCATCTTTACAGCAAGGCTCTGTCTGTCATACTCAATCGGCCCATTTGGACAACGGCAGGCATCATTTTGATTCTTGCAAGCGTAGCGATCCCCATATCCTTTGTGAACATCAGCATGAACGACGATGGCGGAGAGCGTAGAGAGTTGCGCATGTTTTTGAATATAAACGGCACCTACCAGCTCGAGGAAGTAAAATCGGCCGTCGCCTTTTATGAGGACTATCTGTACTCCAACAAAGACAGCCTCGAAATCGACAATGTCTACTCGTTCTTTACAACCAATTCAGCCCAGCTCACCATCATGCTCAAAGAAGATGGTACGATGCCTGTCGATCAAATTCGCACCAAGATTCGCGACAATTTGCCGAAGCACGCCATAAGTAGCCCCGCGTTCGACTTCCGCCGGTCTGCTGCTGGCGAAAACCTCGTCCGTGTGATGCTTTATGGCGAATCAACCGAGCAATTGGTCGACGTCTCCAATCAACTTGCGACGGTGCTGTCGAGGGTGTCAGGATTCAAGGATGTGAAAAGCGATGCCGAACAGGGTAGCCAGGAAATGCAGATACGGATTAATCCGGATCGGGCGATTGTTCAAAACGTGAATGCAAACCAGCTTGCCGATGCCGTAGGAACCGCCATAAGGGGTACGAATTTGCGGCGAATGCGAACATCTGGCGGTGAGGTCGATGTACGAGTTTCGTTTGATGAAGAGAACCGACAGAGCATCGAACATTTGCAGCAGGTGCCAATTGGCAATACGACACTAGCACAAGTAGCCGATATTGATATTCGCAGGACACCACCGACCATCTTCCGATTTAACCGTTCAACGTCGATGGGCATCAACATGAACTTGGACGACGGAGTCACTATTCAGGATGCAGGGGACCGAATAACCCAGGTAATGTCTGGCATTGAGCTGCCAACCGGCGTGCGCTGGAGTCTGGGGGAGTCGTTCGAGCGCGATCAGGACCAGATGAACACCATGCTCATCAACATGCTCCTGGCGCTTGCTCTCATCTACCTGGTGATGGCATCACTGTTTGAATCGCTCATATTCCCGTCGGCCATCATGACTACCATACTCTTCTCCATCGTGGGAGTGTTCTGGTTCTTTTTTGTGACAGGCACAACGTTCACATTGATGTCGATGATTGGAATTTTGATCTTGATGGGCGTGGTCGTAAACAACGGAATCGTGCTTATCGACCAAATACGACAGTTGCGCGAGAAAGGTTTGGATCGAAAGGCGGCTGTTGTTCAAGCCGGAACAGACCGTTTCCGTCCAATATTGATGACGGCTGGAACGACGATCTTAGGTTTGCTGCCGCTATGCTTCGGTTCTGCCCGAATCGGCGGCGACGGACCGTCATACTTCCCAATGGCACGTGCAATTGTAGGGGGGCTCGCATTCTCGACCGTCATTACGATGCTCGTTTTGCCGTCCATCTATTTGGCCTTGGATTCACTTCGCACATGGGCGTCGAACGTATACAATTTGGCGGTTTCGGAAAGCGCAGGAAAAAAAACAGAAAATCTTCCGATTTCGTGAAACCTAATTCTTCGTTGTTCGTAAAGGGAAGATGTATCTAAGAGACGATACCAGTTTACAGAGTTTAGTCTGAGTTAAGCAGACAATAGGGACAATCCCCGTCGCCAGTAAGCGCCGGGGATTTTTTTTATCCTAATCTTTTTGCCACAAGATATTCACTCGTGAAACACGCGAAGATGGCTCTACTCGGTGTATATGGTGTGACGAACGAAGGTTGCCTCCAAATTCTTCATAACCCGAAGTCACTGTTACGGAGTCGCCGAACTTTGATTCAGCCTCAAATAGTATCTCCGCCTCTACCGCCGTCCAGCCGTTTTGATAATCTTTTGCTGCCGCATTCATAGCCCAGGCCAGGTAGTGGGCGTTGTTCACATGGTTGTTGATGTCGATTTCGTTGAACCTCACATCGAATTCGGTTGATTGATGCGAAAGGTCCTCAATGTCGCTAAAAGTAGTCCAACGTGGTTCCGGATTCGGTGGATCGGGCCAAACTCGTTGAGAAATCGAATCGGGAAGCCTTTGTGGCCTGTGCGTCTGCCGGTCTAGGATCATCCAGTGGCTCACCGCTTGGCCGACCTCTGACTCGTCGGCGTCGAGCACCAAATAGCGTCGGATGGCCCACAGTCGGTGAACGCCGGATGGCCACGTCTGAACCGTGTACGACTGACCCCCTATCAGCTTGCGATGCATTTTTATGTGCAGCTTCGTCAAGGCCCATGTCGTTCCGGTATTTCCGAGGTCTTCCATACCAAAACCGAGACGGTCGGCGTGCTTGCCGGCGGTCTCCTGCAGAATATCGGCTATCCTGAACAGGTTAATGCTGCCATCTGGACCGATTTCGGCCGATCTGTAAGCCAGTGGCTCCCGATAGATGTCGGTTGAAGCCGTCATGCGAAATTTGTCAAGACTCCAACAGTTTTTTGTACTTGACACCCGTCTTGAATACCCTGTTCATCCCGTTGAAGGCAGCTATCCGATACGCCTCGGCATATGTCGGGTAGTTAAACACATGATTTACAAAGTAACGGATGTCGCCGTTCAACGCCATCACCGTCTGGCCGATGTGGATCAGGTCGCAGGCTGCCTCGCCAATAATGTGAATTCCGAGCAACTTGAGGGTCTTAGTGTCAAATACCAACTTTAGCAGACCCTCTTTGTTATTTGAGATGCTACCTTTGGCAAGGTTGCGGTAGTAGGCGCGCCCGACGGTGTAGTCGACACCCGCCTGTATTGCATCTTGCTCCGACATCCCGATGCTGGAGATTTCGGGGATGCTGTAGATTCCGTAGGGCACGTCGGGCGACATCTCTCCAGACGGAACATCGAACATGTTGCAAGCGGCCAAACGTCCCTGTGAGAACGAAACCGAAGCCAAGCCGGGGAATCCAATCACGTCTCCGGCGGCAAATATGTTGGGCACATTTGTGCGGTAGCTTTTGTCCACGACAATATAGCCTTGTTCGTTCGTCGCCACGCCTAAGGCTTCCAACCCGATGCCGTGGCTGTTTGGCTTGCGTGTACCCAGCTGAAGCACGTGTTCGGTCTCAATGACACGCAGGGTGTCTGAGTCGCTTAAGCTGAAACGCACCTCATTACAGTTTCTGAGACTGTTTGGCGCCACAGAACTCACAACCGCACTGTTGTAAATGATGATGCCTTTATCGAAGAGTATCTGATCAAGCTCCTCATGCACCTCTTGATCCAGGAAGGGCAAGAATTGGGCTCTTTCGTTCAAGATGGTCACCTTCGACCCAAGCGAGGCAAAAATGGTCGCATATTCGACCGAATTAATGCCCGATCCCACAATGGCCAACCTACGAGGAACGTGGTCGAGGTCGAGCAACGACACATTGTCGATCACCGTCTTGTGGTCGACGTTCACGTGGTCGGGCACCATTGGTCGGCTTCCCGTCGACAGGAGAATGTACTCTCCTGAGAAACGAGTCGTTCCGCCATCCATCGTGGATACTTCAACCGTATTGGCATCCACAAGTTTACCTTTTCCTCGAACGGTGACGATCTCGTTTTTTTCCAAATTTCGGACAAGTTCATCGTTCTCGTAGGCCTGTATCTGCTGCTTGTAGCGGAGCAGCTCCGACATCGGGAACTTCTCGTAGGGCTTACGTTTATCGCGGCCGAATTCGCCTGCGTACTTGCTGATTACGCTGGCTGCTTCACGGAGCGATTTGCTTGGAACGGTGCCCGAATTGATCCAGGCGCCGCCCAGGCTCACCGGGTCTGCTTCGATGAGAAGCACCTTTTTGTCAAACTTGGAGGCCTGCATGGCGCATGAAAACCCGGATGGGCCGCTGCCCAAGATGATTACATCAAAATCGAAAGACATGAACGATGGATTGTGTTTCATTACTGTTTTCCTAAAGGTATGAAGCCTTGGCCTGCCATGAAAGAAAATGAATGAAATGGACCTCGGTGCTGTTTAAAGGTTAAATAGACAGATATCAGTTTATCCATGCCCTAAAGGCAAACGATTCTTATATTGCTAGTCTGAACGTACACTTTAAAATCTGGAGAACTACGATGCCATATACACTTCCGGCCCTCAATTACCCTTATGCTGCACTAGAGCCGAACATCGATGCCCGCACGATGGAAATCCATCATACCAAGCACCATCAAGCCTACATCAACAATGTGAACGCCGCCCTCGAAGGCACCGACATGGCAGATGCAGACATTGAGACCGTGCTCAAGAATATCGACAAGCTTCCTGCCGACAAGAAGCAGGCAGTGATCAACAACGGCGGCGGACATGCAAACCACGCCCTCTTTTGGACCATTCTATCGCCAGAAGGCGGCGGAAATCCAAGCGGCGAACTAGCAGAAGCCATTCATGCTGCTTTTGGCAGTTTCGACGCGTTTAAGTCGGCCTTCGCCGATGCTGCCGCGAAACGATTTGGCTCCGGTTGGGCCTGGCTGGTGGTCGACGCCGACAAATCGCTCAAAGTAACATCAAGCGCAAACCAAGACAGCCCGATCATGAACGGACAAACACCAATTCTTGGTCTTGATGTTTGGGAGCACGCCTACTACTTGAACTACCAAAATCGCCGCCCTGATTATATATCTGCATTCTGGAATGTTGTCAATTGGGACAAAGTGGCCGGTTATTACAAAAACGCACTCTGATCGAAGGTTGACTGCTTCATTCAGTAAGCCTTCGTATATTCACGTTGTAAACAACTAACATTACCAACACCGATATGCAGTTTTCGAATGGGTTTGGACCCAACATCAATTGGATGAGAGAAGAGCTCACAGATCTCGGCATCAAGGAGCTCCTTACTCCCGAAGAAGTAGACGCTGCCATGCAAGAAGCTAAGTCAGGCAGCACCCTTCTTGTGATCAACTCCGTTTGTGGCTGTGCCGCTGGCAATGCCCGTCCAGGAGTCAAAATCGCCCTCGATAACAGCGTCAAACGTCCTGACAGGATTTTCACCGTTTTCGCAGGCCAAGAGAAGGAGGCCACGGCACGTGCGCGCGAGTACTTCTCCGAGTTTCCTCCGTCATCACCATCGTTCGCCTTTTTCAAAGACGGCGAAATCAAGGCGATGATACCCCGACACCGAGTCGAGGGTCGATCATCGATGGATGTTGCCAGCGACTTGCAAATGGTTTTTGAGGCCTTTTGCGAAGAGTCTGTATCTTAATCGGCGCTTATGCGTAAGAAAAAAGCCGGAGGGTTCATCCCCTTCGGCTTTTTTTATTTGGACGATTCAATGCCATCCATGGCTATGTTTCCATATATTCAACCAAATGGTGCTGCACAACTGACTGTCACGAATCACTGATTGAAATACCGTCCATTACATATCTGGCTTTATCTGGGCTTGCTGGGGTTCATATTTTTCTTCCTCATGCGCCCTGTCATTGATTATGACGCTGGCATTACATCCAATTTGGATCCCGTAACGGTCAAACAGAAGTCGCTTGAATTTTCGTCTTCGCTTGGCCTAGTGCAAGACAGCCTGCTTGTGCGCATCTCGATGGACCAGAATGTGAATTTTTATGAGCGGATTAAGGCTGCAAATGAAATTGAGGACAACAACTCCATTTACAAGCTGCATTTTTTGAATTACCCGCTTTCTGGATGGTCGGTTATCATGAGCCAAATGAGTGACAGTGCGGGCATAGCCGATGTCAACACCGAGCAAGCACGGCGACTCTTGCTGCGTTACGACCAGAAAGGCAGGATCATAAGTGTGCGGATGTATCAGCCTCAACGTTACAGCATACGATACCTGCAGACCGATATGGTGTCGGTTTTTGATTCGCTTATCACTGCTATGGGGTATAGCCCACACGCATATACTCTGCAACCTCAGCAGATATCTCAGCCGGTGCCGCCGCCTGGGGGTAACACACCCGTCGGTCGTGACCACGTTTACATAGCTAACGAACGTCAATCTGGCGAGCCCGACAAGATTGTCATTAGGTCTATCCCCATCCCGGGCAGAATAGCCGTTGAAATGGGCTCGTCCGAGGCAAGGCCCGAACCGGCTCCACAAATCCAGTTTGGCACCGATAACGAGCCTCAATTACAAAGGCGACCGATGGCCCTTGCTGTCGAATCTGCCATCGTGCACTATGATGATGTGCCGGTATCGAGCATGACAAGGAATTTCTGGAACGACCACGTTGTGTTTGTGTACGTCATTTCCATCATCCTTGTGGTTATGGTCCTTATTGCAACCATACGCAGGGTGTATCGGAATCAGGTGGACTGGCAGCGTGGAAGCTGGGTGTTTTTTGCCTTTGGCGGGGGCATTGTCTTGTGGGCTGTAATGCATATGCTCGGTTACAGTGTTGGGAATGTGCCCAGCGACTTGTTTTGGCTGTTAATGATATCGTCGCTTATCAATGGTCTTCTGGCCGGCTTCTTCATTGCCATCAGCTATTTTACATGGGAATCTATTGCCAGGCCACAGCATCATTGTCAAATCATGCATGTCGATACGCTTTGGCGTGGACGTCTGTTCGTAAGGGAGACAGGTGAGGCCGTTGTCTATGGCTATGCGCTGTCAGGAGTTTTACTCGGACTGTTGTATTTATTGTTTTATGCCACCGATACATTGCTCATGCAGAATGTGGGCTTGGGTGGAGTCCATGAAGCCACGAGTGTAGCACTGGCGGTTTCGGTGCCACTGAATGGGGTCATTTCTGCCGCACTGTTGGCATTTGGTCCTTTGGGGGTCATTTATTCGTGGCTTAGGAGTAAGTCGGGAGACGGATGGATCAGCTACGGCTTGACGGCAATCGTATCGATGTTCGCGCTCGCATCATTTGCCAGGGTGCTTCAAACAGACCAGTCCATTTATGTGGAGCTTGCGATTTATCTGCTTTTCAGCATCGCGTTGGTTTTCGTCTTGGCCAGATATGGCATGATTACCCTGATGGTGGCACTAACGCTGATTATCACCGTCATATACTCGTTGCCGTTCATCGGTAGTATCAGCCCTTATTACAGCGCAAATATTTGGGTGGTGTGGGTTCTATGCTTCATGCCTCTCGTCTATGGCTTTGTGACGATCAAATTCGGCCAGCCCTTGGCAAAAGAGCAGCGATATGTTCCCGAGTACTTGGAAGTGACCATCAAGCAGGAACGTTTTGAACGAGAGATCGAAATAGCCAGGGAGAGTCAGTTCGCCCTCATGCCGGTGGTTGCTCCTGTGTTGCAAGGCCACGATGTGAAGGGCTTTTTCATTCCGTCGCATGAAGTCGGGGGGGACTATTACGACTATCACGTCAGATATGACAGAGAAGGAAACCCGGAGTCGCTCTTTTTGGCCTTGGTAGATGTTTCTGGCAAGGCGATGAAGGCTGCTATGCAGGCCGTTTTCACAAGCGGGCTCATACTCTCCAGGCTGGATTCAGATTCGCCAGAGACGATTCTGCGTGCCATTAACCCAATTCTCAAAGACAAGACCGACAGTAAAACCTTTATCACGTGTTTGATAGGGGAGCTCAATTTAGACTCCAACATGCTGCGATTGAGCAACGCAGGGCACTGCCACCCCATCTTGAAGCGCGACGGCAGAACGTCCTTCATACAGACACCAAGCCCCCGATTCCCGCTGGGGTTCAAGAGCAACGTTGATTACACGTTCATCGACGTGCCGCTCCAATCGGGGGACTTGCTCATTATGTACTCCGATGGCTTGCCGGAGGCGAAGAACGCCAAAAATGAGGAGTTTGGGTTTGATCAAACCCTCCAGTACGTGGCAACGCTTCCAACCGAGAAAATGAGTTCTACCGAAATCTGCCTGGACATCAAAAAAATGATCCAACAGTACAGCAATTACTCCATGCGTGACGACACGACCGTCGTATGCCTAAAGGTCAGATAAGCTTGCCCTCTTCTTTAAGCCAGGTAGCAAAATAGGATTCCATGTTCTCCAAGCTGTTGTTCTGAAGTGTACCGGTTAACAGTTCGGCCACATACTTCAGTATCACAAGGGCGTTGATATTGGCATCTTTCTCGTATTGGGCGAACATTCGGTTACTGAACGCATGGTTCACCTTGCCGATTTCGTCGTACAGTTCAACAAGGTGTTTCAAGTCCCAGTCGGGTTCCATGTCACGCTGTTTCCTGAAATATTGTGCCATCAGATACATCGAGATGACCCTGTAAACGCTTTCTGTGCGAGATGCAAAGGGCAAGTGGGTCCTGACCATGGGTCTGAGGTGATCCATGACAGGACAACCGCTTGTTGCCATGATGATGCCGATGAGCGAACTGATCGCATCTTGGAGAGCCACCTTTTTCTGATACCTACGTTCGGCTGTTTCGATGGTCACATTAACCATTTCATAGGAGAGGTACTCGTTGAATACCATCAGGACGTTCGACATGTTCACCGCCACTGGGCAGTATTCGTGAACTTCAGGATCGAGTGGGCAGTTTGGGCATTGCTCGAATTCGAGCCGGGTCCAATCGGGCGGCGTTTCGACATTGATTTGCAATGCCAGACTGTTCGGGTCTAGATCCAGGGGGATGACGAGCTGTTGACCGTCAAGAAAATCGACAACGTAGGTAATCCGCATAGTGGGTGCAAGATAGGCATTAACTCAACATTAAATCGATGCTGTACAATAGCGAATACACCCGAAATATTAACTTTTTAAGTGTACTTTCGTATTGAAGAAGATAGTTGTCAACTAACGAATACGATTGCTTATGAATATGAATCCGCCACGTACACCCAATTTTAAGATGCCCTCTGAGTTGGGCTTCATCAAGAAGCATGCCAAATCCATTGTGATGGGATTCTTCGGATTGGTGTTGTTTTGGTCAAGCTGGTTCACTGTCGGTCCCGAGGAAGTCGGAGTCGTCATGCGGTTCGGCGAATTCCAGCGGCAGGTGAATCCGGGTCTTAACTTCAAGATACCCATGGGTTTTGAGTCGGTCAGGAAGGTACCCGTCGAACGTCAGCTCAAGCAGGAGTTTGGCTACAGGACCATCGGTGAGGGGGCAGGATCGCGCTATGCCAAAAGCGAATACATCAACGAGTCGCTTATGCTCACCGGCGATTTGAACCTTGCAGATGTGGAGTGGGTGGTCCAGTACAGGATTGTAGATCCGTACAATTTCCTTTTCAGGGTGCGTAATCCTGAGAAGACGCTTCGCGACATTTCTGAGGCAGCCATGCGTCAGGTGGTCGGCGACCGTACCGTAGACGAGGTTCTCACGGTTGGTCGACAGGAAGTGGCCACCGAAGTGGAGCTTTTGCTCCAGAAAATCTGCGATGAGTATGAGAATGGCATCAAGATAGATCAGGTGGTGCTGCAGGATGTGAACCCACCAGAGGAAGTCAAGGCCAGTTTCAATGCCGTGAACGAGGCGCAGCAGGAACGCGAGAAATTGATCAACGAAGCCTTGGCCGAATACAACCGCGTTGTGCCACGTGCACGCGGTGAGGCACAGCAGACCATTCAGACCGCCGAGGGCTATGCGACGGAGCGTGTTAACAGAGCCTTGGGAGATGCCACTCGTTTCAATCAACTGTACGAGGAATATGTGAAGGCTCCCGATGTAACCAAGCGACGCATTTACCTGGAAACGATGAACGACATTCTGCCAAAGATTGGGAATAAGGTGATTATGGACGAGCGCGGCCAGAACATTTTGCCCTTGCTGCAAATGGGTGGAGCAATAAACAGCCAAAGGGGAGCTCAACAATGAAAAAATTGATGCCGCTTCTCTACGTGATTTTAATGGTAGTTGCTGTTATAGCGACTTTCAGCTCCACGTTTGTGGTCGAAGAAACAAATCAGGCCATTGTCACTCAATTCGGTCGCCCTGTCGGTGAGCCTATTAACGATCCTGGGGTACACTTCAAGGTGCCGTTCATCCAAGACGTCCAGTTTTTCGACAAGCGATTTCTTGAGTGGGACGGCGATCCGAACCAAGTTCCTACCAAGGACAAGAAGTTCATCTTCGTCGACTCCTTCGCACGTTGGAGAATTACGGACCCGCTTCAGTTTTTCCGTCGTCTGCGCGATGAGCGCGGTGCACAGTCGCGACTCGACGATATTCTTGACGGTGAGACTCGAAACGCGATTGCAAGCCACGACTTGGTAGAGATTGTGAGAACGACGAACCGCGAGCCAGCACTCGATACGCTCATCATGGACATGAGCGAGGAAGAGCTGCTCGAACGGATTGAAATCGGCAGGGAGAGCATCCAAAAGCTGATCCTCCAGAGTGCTAACGCCCGGGCCAGCGATCTTGGAATTGAGATCCTCGACTTCAGGCTAAAAAGCATCAACTACGTATCTGACGTGCAAACGCGCGTTTACGAACGCATGGTGTCGGAGCGTAACCGCATAGCCGAGATGTTCAGATCGGAAGGTCAAGGCGAGGCATTCCGAATTGCGGGCGAGAAGGACCGAGAGCTTTTCCAAATCTATTCCGAAGCCGAAAAGACAGCTCAGGAGATTCGTGGTAGGGCCGATGCACGAGCCGCATCTATCTATGCCTCTGCATATAACCGCAGTGCCCAGTCGAGGGATCTCTACGATTTCATGAAGACCATGGAAACCTACGTCAACACCTTCGACGAAAACACTACGGTGGTGCTTTCAACCCGCAGCGAGTTCTATAAGTACCTGATGGGGCTCTGAGTATGAAGTTGTTGAAATGAGGGAGTTATGATCTGAGGTAGGCGTCTACCAGTTCTCGGCTGTGTACGACGCCTACCTTTGCCTTCATCTTGGCCAGCATGGTATAAAGGCCTACCTGCACCCGGGATGCGAAAATAAAATGCCTGGACCCCCTTGGCCCGCTGAGCTTTGTTGCCCGCTGGATATGGGTTCGGATTTTCTCCGAGAAGGAAGGGTCCCCAAAATCGAATGAGCTTCCCCTGTACGGGTCTGCAAACGTCTGGCCGAAGTCCTTGACAAAGTCTATGTATTCGTTTTGGCGCTTCGACCCGCTATCGCTAGGGTCATAAAGCTCAAGATCTTCGTACAGGCGCATCAGCTTCGCCGGGTCATTTTCGATATGGAGGGGCAACGCACTTATGTAGGCGTTGAAGAAATCGTGTGGGAACTTCTTGACGCATCCAAAGTCAATGATGCCTAGCCGTCCATCCGGCAAAAAGAGGAAGTTGCCGGGATGTGTGTCGGCGTGGATGGTGCTGGTGGAGTCAATTTGGTCGTGGAAGAAGTCCCAGAGAAGTTGACCGAAATGGTTGCGCTGCTCCTGGTTGGGATTTGAAGCCAAGAACTGGTCTAAATGTTGGCCGGATATCCAGCTCATCGACAACACTTTCCCACTTGATAGCTCTGGTATCCACGTCGGAGTGGCATAGCGGTCCGTATTGAAGCGGCGGGCAAATTGGTCGATCGACTTTCCTTCCTGGAGGTAGTCGGTCTCATCCATGAGCTTCGTATAGACTTCGTCAAAATAGGCGTCGACATTGTCGGTCTCGACAAGGCGTTCAAACACGATTTTGGCGACTTTAAGGTCGCTTTTGATCGTTTCGCGCACATTTGGATACTGAATCTTCACCGCGATACCATCACCCCCGAGCGTGGTGGCTTTGTGCACCTGTCCTATTGAGGCAGCTGCAACGGCATCCGGGTTGAATGCTGCGAATCTGTTTTCGGGCCAGTCGCCAAGTTCCTGCTTGATGATCGACCTGACCATTGCACGGTTGATAGGAGGCACCTTATACTGAGCACCTGTCATGATCTCGATGTAGGAGTCCGGCAAAAGCCCGCTCTGGTCCATGCTGATCGACTGTGCGAGCTTAAGGGCGGTGCCGCGTAAATTGGTGAGCTCTTTGAACAGCTGTTGGGCACTCTCCCTATGTACGTCCTCTTTGCTCTGGGTCTGGTTTCCAAGTGCTTTTTTGAGATGGTACTTTGCGTAGTTCCCACCGATCTTCAGACCGGTCTTGGCAAGAATTCCGGTGCGTTCGAACTTGCCCGACGGGAAGTTTTCCATGTATTTATTTCTTTGAAACGTATGTTATGCCCATGTATCGGGCTAGGTCCACCAAATGGTCGATGAAGCCGGTGTAAACTGCACTTTGTATCAATGTGGTCACTTTGTCGGACAAGGCGGATGTTTTCTCCTTGTCTGCGCTCGTGTCGTTCACCCTCTCCAGGATGAGCCGCAATATTGCCCCTGAAATGATCCGTTCGAGGGTGTCTCCTGGGAGGTATTTAACAAACATGGATACGGATTCATCATTGGCGAGATAGAGGGCAACCCTGCTGCGCACACCGTTCGCCAACATGGAGTCCGAACCTCCATCATGTATTAACATGCCATACGTTTCGGCTGCAAAACCCTCGACTAATTCAAATTCGTCGCATAGGCTAAAAACCAGTGTCGTGAGTTTTTCGGCTAGGGTGTATTGTGCAAATTCAGGAACCGATGACTCCATTTCCACATAACGATGCCATGCATCGACATAGTAGGCTCTCAACAATTCCGATTTGAGGCGGTATGCGGATCTCAAATGATCCACTTCGATGCCAGTCCGGCTCGAAACAGCATCGAATGTGAAATTGTGGCTCTCATTGCGGTAAATGTCGGCTGCAACGCGCGTCGGCGAGTCAGTCCAGTTGTCGGGGATGGATATAGCGGCCAATGTCAGTGGTCTCTTCTACAAATTTTGAATAATGGACAATAACAATGTGTTTCAGCTTTTTGTTCACCTTCAGCATATATTCTATTCCTCGTGTGTCGGATTACTAACTCAATATCTATGAACAACAAATTCTGGCGGGAAATATTTGACCAGATAACGTCAATGGTCATGGTCTTTCGTATACAGGCCGGCACTTCCGAGCTCATGTTTGTGAACAAGGCGGTGCATTCTTGCCTAGGATATTCTCCCGAAGCGTTTGTCATGGAGTCGGAGCAAGCCGGAGAACTCAGGCGCAGTCTCGAAGACCTGCTATCGGCTGCCTCAGAAGGTGTTACGGAGGTGGAGCTAGCCGATCTCACAGGTCGAGGTGTCTCGTTTGAAGTTGCCTTCAGTACATTTTCAAGTGATGCCATAAAGGAGGATCTAGCCATATTGACACTTCATGTTCCAACGAATGGACGGAAGGCAGGAAGCCAGAATGATCTTGTAGTAGCAGAGAGTATCGTAATGAAAAGCGTCTTGGACAGAATTTATCAACTGGAGGAGGTCGGGGCCAATGTTGGATTTGTGGGTGGTGTAGGCAGTGGCAAACGATTTTTTATGGATCTCTTGCAGCGGGCGGCACTTGAGAGTGGGTATTCGATCTGGAAGTTGGATTATGCCGACGGCAAGAGACCAATGTACAGTGCAGATGGCGTTCAGGTTGATCTTGACACACTGGTAACGACGCGACTTCGTAAGGACACGACCATTTTGGTGTACGACATGCAAGGAATGTCGAAGGCAGATCAGCTAAGGTTATACAAATTTCTTGATGGACAGGGGGCAGCTTTAAGATTTATCTGCGGATCAACTCTATCGCCGGACGCATTAGTGGCAAATGGATCGTTAGTGCCGGAGCTCTATTACAGGTTAAATCTGATCAGCGTCGTGTTGCCGTCGCTTGAGATGAGGAGGGCGGATATCAGGCCATATGCTGAGGCATGGCTCAGGAGAGTAAGCGAGGTGTTAGCGCATGAATCTCCCGACATCTCCGATAAAGAGTGGACGAGGTTATTCCATCATGAATACAAAGAAAATTACGACGATCTGCAGGCCATTTTGAAGCGCAGTTTACTTCGATGGAAAGGCGACAAGTTTCAGTTTGATTTGGAGCTGCCCGATCCTGGTAAGACGAAGTTGCAAACCACTCGTTCGGCATTTAAAGACAGCAGTTCAATAGTTCTTGATTACGGAGCTACACACGACGAGCACATGCATGCGTATCTCAGTCAGGTAATGAACAAGTATGGTTGGAAAATTTATGGGGATGACGGTGCGGCGGCTCATTTGGGCATTAAGCCGACGACGTTGCAGAGTAAGCTAGAGAAATATGGGGTGAGGAAGAGCGCTGGGCATTGAGCATTGGACATTGGACATTGGACATCTTGTTCTTGCAGTTGCTCTTGCAGTTGCT
>CAYWCV010000016.1:0-32606 GCA_964456845.1 uncultured Chitinophagales bacterium
GCTACCGGGCTGCGCTACGCCCCGACTTGGCGTCCCCTTGCGGGTTAGACAAGAAACCCAAGATACGTCGATTTGTATCCCGAGTCAATTAAATGAGAAAATAATCCGGCTGTTTGTCAATATAGCTCAATGTTTGACGTCCATTTCGCTCTCTTCTTGGTCGGTAGGCGCCGCATCGGTGTCTTTCCAGTCAAACATCAGCCCGTCGCGGCTGGTGTTCATCTTGATCCTGATGGTGGAGCCTTCCTTGCGCTTCTGTCCGAGGATTTCCTCGGCAAGCGGGTCCTCCACAAATTTCTGGATGGCTCGGCGCAACGGACGCGCCCCAAACTTCGGATCGTAGCCTTTCTCGGCCAAGAACTCCTTGGCGCCCTTTGTGATGTCGACGGCATACCCAATGCCTCGGATACGCGAGAACAGATCGTCGGTCAGGATGTCGATGATGTTGAAGATGTCGGTTTTCTCGAGTGGGCGGAACACGATCACATCGTCGACGCGGTTGAGGAACTCAGGGTTGAACACCTTTTTGAGAGCCTCCTGGATGGCCGACTTCATCTTGGCGTAGTCGAACGTCGTGCCGTCGGCGTCGAATCCGATGCCCTTTCCGAAGTTCTTGATGTCGCGTGCACCGATGTTGGAGGTCATGATGACGATGGTGTTCCTGAAATCGACCTTGCGGCCGAGGCTGTCGGTGAGGATGCCGTCGTCGAGCACCTGCAGGAGCAGGTTGAACACATCGGGGTGGGCCTTCTCAATCTCGTCGAGCAGAACGACGCTGTAAGGTTTGCGGCGGACCTTCTCGGTTAGAATACCACCCTCCTCGTAGCCTACGTAGCCCGGAGGCGCCCCGACCAGGCGGGAGATGGAGAACTTCTCCATGTACTCGCTCATGTCGATGCGGATCATGGAATCTTCAGACCCGAACAGGTATTTCGCGAGTACTTTGGCCATCTCCGTCTTGCCGACACCGGTCGGACCCAGGAAGATGAACGAGCCGATAGGGCGCTTGGGATCTTTGAGTCCGGCGCGGGCGCGCTGTATGGCCCTTGTGAGCTTGTCGATGGCCTCGTCTTGGCCGATCACCCTGGTGTTGAGCTCAGAGCGCATGGTCAGCAGCTTCTGGCCCTCATTTTGGCTGATGCGCGAGGTCGGTATGCCGGTCATCATCGCAACGACCGACGCCACGTCGTCTTCCTCGACATTGAAGATGATCTCGGAGCTTTCCTTTTCCCACTGGCGCTGTGCGATTTCGAGTTCCTCGATCAGCTTCTTCTCCTTGTCACGAAGGCGGGCGGCCTCTTCGAAGCGCTGCTTCTTCACCATGTTGTTCTTCTCGGCGCTGGTCGTCTCGATTTCCTCCTCGAGTTTGACCACTTGCTGAGGCACGGTGATGTTGGCCAAGTGCACGCGGGCGCCAGCCTCATCGAGGGCGTCGATGGCTTTGTCTGGCAGGAAGTGGTCGGTGATGTACCGGTCGGTGAGCTTGACGCAGGCCTCGATGGCCTCGTCGGTGTACCTCACGCCGTGGTGCTTCTCGTATTTGTTTTTGATGCGGGTCAGAATCTCCATCGTCTCGTCCGGCGTGGCAGGTTCGACCATGATCTTTTGGAAACGGCGCTCAAGTGCGCCATCCTTCTCGATGTACTGGCGATACTCGTTCAGGGTCGTTGCTCCGATGGCCTGGATTTCGCCGCGGGCAAGGGCTGGTTTGAGCATGTTGGACGCGTCGAGCGATCCGCTGGCGCCACCGGCGCCCACGATGGTGTGGAGCTCGTCGATGAAGAGGATGATGTTCGGGGTCTTCTCGAGCTCATTCATGACCGCTTTCATGCGCTCCTCGAACTGGCCACGGTATTTGGTGCCCGCGACAAGTGCCGCCAGGTCGAGGGCGATCACGCGCTTGTCGAACAGCACGCGGCTCACCTTGCGCTTTACGATGCGCAGGGCAAGGCCCTCGGCGATGGCCGTCTTGCCGACACCGGGCTCGCCGATGAGGACGGGGTTGTTCTTCTTGCGGCGGCTGAGCACCTGTGCCACGCGCTCGATCTCCTTTTCGCGTCCGACAATGGGGTCGAGCTTGTCCTCTTCGGCCAGCTTCGTCAGGTCGCGTCCAAAATTGTCTAATACGGGTGTTTTCGTCTTTTCCATCTTCTTCGTCCTTGCAGTTCCTGAACGTTCGGGCTCCTGGTCGCCGCTGTCGGCGCTGAGTTCGTCAGAATCGCCGCTGTCCTGGTTCACCGTCTTGCCGGTTATGATCATGTCGAGCTCTTCGCGGACAGCCTCGTAGTTGATGTTGAACTGGTGGAGGATCTGGGCGGCGATGTTTTCCTCCTCGCGCAGCAGCGACAGCAGCAGGTGCTCGGTGCCGATCGTGTCGCTCTTGTACAGCTTGGCCTCTAGGTAGGTGATCCGTAGGACTTTCTCCGCCTGCTTTGTGAGCGGAATATTTCCGACAGAAACGGTGCCGCCAATGCCGCGCACGGTATCTTCGATGGTCTTTTTGAGCTTGCCGAGGTCACATTTCAGATTGCGGAGGATGCGTACCGCAACTCCGTCGCCCAGTCGGACGATTCCGAGAATGAGATGCTCGGTGCCGATGTAATCGTGGCCAAGCCTGAGAGCCTCCTCTCGGCTGTACTGTATTACATCTCTGACGCGGCTGGAGAAATTGCCTTCCATAAAAACTTTCACTAATTGGGGCTGCGGGGCTATGCGAGATAAACGTAAGTGAAGCCACTTTAGTTCGCTCGGATCAAGGTAGCGTCCCCGAACAGTAAAAGCAAGACCGACCGACGCGTCGTGGCGCTCAGACGAGCGATCTGCCCGTCATTTCGGGCGGTTGGTCGAGGCCCATCAGTTTCAGTAGGGTGGGGGCCACGTCGGCAAGGATGCCCTCAGAGGGATGTCCGAACCCGGGGGCGTTCACCAGCAGGCAAGGAACCGGCGAGGTGGTGTGAAACGTGTGCGGGCTGCCGTCTTCCTGGAACATGCAGTCGGCATTGCCGTGGTCGGCGATGATCAGGATACGGTATCCCTGCTCGATGGCAAGCGGAACGACCCTCGACAGCTGCAGGTCGACCGCTTCGACCGCCTTGGCAGCCGCCTCAAGGCTGCCGGTGTGGCCTACCATGTCGGGGTTGGCGAAATTCAGGACGATAAGATCGGGGGGCTCGGTCGAGAGCACGCCGACAAGCGCGTCGCCCACTTCGGGGGCGCTCATCTCCGGCTGCATGTCATAGGTGGCCACCTTGGGGCTGGGGATCAGTATGCGGCTCTCTCCCGGGTTGGGCGTCTCCTCGCCTCCGTTGAAGAAGAAGGTGACGTGAGGGTACTTCTCCGTCTCGGCGATGCGCAGCTGCGTTTTCCCCGCCTTTGCGACCACTTCGCCCAGCGTGTTGGCGAGGCTCTGCGGTGCGAACGCGACTTTTACGCCCACGAACGACTCGTCGTAACGGGTCATGCAGATGTAGTTCAGCCCCAGATTTTCGGATGGGAATGCGTCGAAGCCAGGCTGGGTGAGCGCTCGGGTGAGTTCCCTCACGCGGTCGCTGCGGAAGTTGATGGATATCACGGTGTCGCCTGGGCGGATCCGGTTCTCCTGGGGAGAACCAATGACCATGGGCTCGAGGAATTCGTCGCTTTGGCCTTGGGCGTAGGCGGCAGTAAAGGCATCTGTAAGCGTGGCGTGTGCGGTTCCGGTGCCGTGGACGAGTAGGTCGTAGGCTTTTTGGACGCGTTCCCATCGGTTGTCGCGATCCATTGCGAAATACCTTCCCACAAGGCTGGCGACCTTCACCAGGTCCTGCCCGGCAAGCTTCTCCTGCAAGTCAGCGGCATAGCCAATGCCGGCTTGCATGTCGGTGTCGCGTCCGTCGCCGAACAGGTGCAAATTCGCGTGCCTGCCGTGTCGTCTGCACAGCTCAATGATGGCGTCGAGGTGGCGGATGTGACTGTGCACCCCGCCGTCGCTGAACAGACCCATGACATGAAGGCGGCCTGTGGTGTTTGCGACTGCGTCGAGCAACGCCTCGTTCTCGAAGAACGAGCCGTCGCGTACGGCTACGTCAATACGGGAGATGTCCTGCCAGACGATCCTCCCTGCGCCGATGTTGAGGTGCCCTACCTCTGAGTTGCCGAACTGCCCCTGGGGCAGGCCTACCGACTCGCCGGAGGCGATCAGGCGACTGTGTGGCCACCGTCCCATCAGGCTGTCGTAAAAGGGCTTGTGTGCTTTGTCGATGGCGCTCACCGACGGATCTCGGGCGATTCCGAATCCGTCTAGTATAATAAGGAAAGCGCGTGCCATCAGAACGCCTTAGGCCAGGTTGTTGACGTGCTTTGTCAGACTGGACTTCTTGTTGGCGGCGTTGTTCTTGTGAATGATGCCCTTTTGAGCCATGCGGTCGAGGTATCCCACGGCGGCGCGGAGCGCAGTTTCGGCCTCCGTTTTATCGGATGACTTGATTACCTTTTTAACCAGGGTGCGCATGGTCGAGCGCAAGCGGCGGTTGTGTTCGTTTCGCTTCTCGATTTGACGAACACGCTTGATTGCTGATTTATGTTGAGGCATGAATTAAATGTCTTACGGATGCGGTCTTGGATCGTTTGGTGGATGAAGACAAATCCTGTCTTTACCCAAGTCAACAAAAATACTGTGAAAACCCAAGATTTTCAAGTACATGTTTTTGAAAAAAAGAAATAATCAAGGTATCTTGCAGATCTGCAATTATGATTATTGTCATTGATGGACCTGCTGGCGCAGGAAAAAGCTCTACGGCCAAGGCTGTTGCCGACCGGGCGGGTCTCCACCTGCTCGACACGGGCGCATTCTACAGGATGGCCGCGATCTTGTACCTGCGCGAGGGTTCTGACATGGCACGTCTGTTGCAACGGTTGGAAGGGGCGTCGCTGACCGCCAAGCCATCGCATGGAGGTCTGTTGTATGCCGTCGACGGGGAGGATGTGACCGAAGAGATTCGGTCTCCCATCGTCTCCGCCAATGTAAGCAAGGTGGCAGCCAATGCGCAAGTGCGCGACCAGGTGAACGCCAGACTCAGGCCCATTGCCTCGACGGGCGACTTTATCGCCGAGGGCAGGGACTTGGGAACGGTGGTCTTCCCGGAAGCCGAACTCAAGTTCTGGATGACGGCCGACTTGGAGCACCGCGCTCAACGACGCGCGGCAGAGCTCAGGCAGGCAGGTCATCAGGTCGACGAGAAGGCCATACGCCAAAACCTTGCCGATAGGGACGCCATCGACAGCAGCCGAGACGCTGCGCCTCTCAGCCGTGCAAACGACGCGATCGACATCGACACCACGCTCCTCGACTTTGAGCAGCAAGTGTCCCTGGTGCTCGATCATCTTCAAAAATTGCAGAACAACCAACCTAACCAATAACCCTATCCTGGTTCGGGATTCGTCCCGCAATCATGGTAACGCACTTAAGTACCCAACATGACAGACGATCTCAAGAAGGAAGAAGCGGTCGAGCAAGTAAACGACCAAATCGAAGAAACCACCGCAGCAGCCACCGAAGAAACAACGACCTCAGAAGTCGAAGTGACCGAAGAAGCTGAAGCAGCTACTGAAACCGCCGAGGAGTCCACACCGGCAGAAGAGGCGCCAGCAGCCGAAGTAGCAGCCGACGAAGCACCGGCACCAACCGTAGAAACCGCTCCGGCCGCCGACGAAGCACCGGCACCAGTTGCAGAAACAGCCCCAGAAACCGCTGAAGCACCAGCTCCCGCCCCAAAGGTTGAGCGCAAGCCCTACGTCATGCCGACGTACGACGGCAAAGTGAGCGAGCGCGTCTACACGATGGACGAGCTGAACAAGAGCAGCGAAGACTACACCGACGACGAGTTCGAAAGCCTTGTCTCGATGTATCAGGGCACGCTCAGCTCCATCACTGAAAAAGAAGTTGTGACCGGCCGCATCATCGGCCTCGACCACAAGTATGTGATCGTAGACATCGGCTTCAAGTCGGAGGGTATTGTCCCACTTAACGAATTTAGAAACGCAAGCGAAGTGAAGATCGGCGACGAGATCGAGGTATTCCTCGACCGCGTCGAAGACCGCGAAGGCCAGCTCGTTCTGAGCCGTCGTAAGGCCGACACGCTCCGCGCATGGCAGAACATCGACGATTCGCACCGCAACTCCAAGATCATCGAAGGCTTCATCAAGCGCCGCATCAAAGGCGGTATGGTCGTGGATGTATTCGGCATCGACGCCTTCCTTCCAGGATCTCAGATCGACGTGCGTCCAGTCCGCGATTTCGACGCCTATGTTGGCAAGACCATGGAATTCATGGTTGTGAAGCTCAACATGAGCAGCGAGAACGTCGTCGTGTCGCACCGCGCCATCGTCGAGTTCGACCTCGAAGACCAGCGCAAGGAAATCCTCTCCACCATGGAGCCAGGCCAGATCCTCGAAGGCCATGTCAAGAACATCACCGACTTCGGCGTGTTCATCGACCTTGGCGGTGTGGACGGCTTGTTGCACATCACCGACCTCAGCTGGGGCCGTGTGGAGCATCCATCCGAGATCGTGAAGCTCGACCAGCGCCTGAACGTCGTTGTGCTTGAGTTCGACCAGAACACCAAGCGTATTTCGCTCGGCCTCAAGCAGCTGCAGCCGCAGCCTTGGGAAGGCATCGACCAGAAGTATCCTGAAGGCATCCGCGTACAGGGCCGTGTGGTATCGATCGCCGACTACGGCGCCTTCGTAGAGCTTGAGAAGGGCGTTGAAGGTCTGGTTCACATCAGCGAAATGTCGTGGACCCAGCATATTAAGCACCCATCGCAATTGGTTGAGAAGAACCAGATCATCGAGTGCGTGATTCTGAACATCAACAAGGACGACCGCAAAATCTCCTTGGGTGTGAAGCAGCTTGAGAACGATCCTTGGGAGCAGCTCCTCGAGCGTTATCCTGTCAACTCAAGCCACAGCGGTGTGGTTCGCAACCTCACCAACTTCGGTGTGTTTGTGGAGCTTGAGCCCGGCATTGACGGACTCGTTCACATCTCTGACCTAAGCTGGACCGAGAAGATCAATCACCCAAGTGAATTGGTGACCAAGGGTGACCAGCTCAAGGTTGTGATCCTTGCCATCGACTTCGACAACCGTCGCATCACGCTCGGCCACAAGCAGATCACCGACAATCCATGGCTCAAGTATGCCATCGAGTATGGCAAAGGCCAGATCGTTGAGGGTACTGTGAAGCGCTACACCGACAAGGGTCTATTCATTACCCTGCCGCTTGGTGTGGATGCCTTCCTTCCTGGTCGTGAGACCGAGGCTGGCGGCGACCTGTCTGAAACCTACAAAGTGGGCGACGCGGTCAAAGCTGTGGTCATCGAGTTCGACGAGCAGAACAAGAACATCACAGTTAGCATGAACCAGCTCAACAAAGCTGACGCGCTATCCGATTCGCCTGACGCCAAGAAGGCACGCCGCAAGGCCGTGACCGAGCAGGCAGCTCCTAAGGCGCTGACACTGGGCGAAATGTCCGGCTTGGCCGACCTCAAGAAGCAGCTCGAAGACAAAGAGAAGGAAGAAGGCGAAGCCTAAATCCTGATTTCGGTCCGCCTGCTTGGCGGACTAAGTCGGAGCAATCCTATCAAAGGCCTGCACTCGTTGAGTGCGGGCCTTTTTTTGTTGGGATTGTATTCGGTTTAGCAATTCATGCCTAAGTAGGTGAATCTTTGCCGATTTCGGGGTATTTTAGGAAACTCCATCCACATAGACCCCTACGACCATGCTGCAAGATCTGATGACCATCCCCGTTCGGAAAGTATCCCAGTCGAAACTTCCGCAGACCAATTTCTCCGTTCTTCGTTTTGGCGAGAATTTTGCGGATCACATGGCGGTTGCAGAGTATCGTGACGGCGCCTGGCAGCAACCCGAAATCGTTCCTTACGGCCCGATCCTGGTCTATCCGTCATTGAGCATCTTTCATTATGGTCAAGGCGTCTTCGAGGGCATGAAGGCCTTCAAGACGAAGGATGGGAAGATCAACATATTCCGAATGGACAAGCACTACGAGCGCTGGGTGCGTTCGTGCAACCGCATGTGCATCCCTATCGTCGAGAAGGAAGTGTTTGTGAGCATGATCGTCGAATTGGTCAAGTTGGACCGCGACTGGGTTCCAGGCGACAAATACAAGTCGTTGTATCTGCGTCCGTTCGTAATCGGCGCCGAAGAATATCTTGGCCTGCGCGCATGCACGAAATATAAATTCATGGTGATCACGGGTCCAGTGGGTAACTATTACAGCACCGGCATCAATCCCGTTTCGCTCACGACCACACCCGACTACGTACGCGCCGTTGTCGGTGGTGCAGGCGATGCCAAAGTGCCAGGTAACTACGCTGCAGCTCTGCTACCGACGCAGAATGCCCAGGACGAAGGTTATACTCAGGTGTTGTGGCTCGACGCCATCGAGCACAAGTACGTCGAGGAGGTCGGTTCTATGAATATGTGTTTCGTGATCGACGGCAAGCTCATATCGCCTTTGCTCAGGGGTACGGTTCTTCCCGGGGTGACCCGCGATGCCGTGTTGACCCTCGCCCGCGAGTGGGGGATGCCGGTCGAGGAACGCCTGATCAGTATCGACGAAGTGATCGAGGCGTCGCAAAACGGCACGTTGCAGGAGGCTTTTGGAACGGGTACGGCTGCTGTTATATCGCCCGTTGGCAAGATACACCATAATGGCACCCGCATCGTTATCAACAACAATGAGTTCGGTCCTATTGCCCGCCGTTTTTACGACTACATCACCAGTCTTCACCACGGCGAGGTCGAAGACACCCACGGCTGGAACATGATCATTGACTGATCGTCTCTAGTCTGGGTTTTTATGATAAAATACATCATCTCAATCGGGCCGGCAGTTACTGCGTCGGTCCACATCCATTACATCGCATTATTGCCTATGCAGGGATAAATCCATGATCGTTCAATTGCTCAAGCCGGAGTTCGAGGAGCTCATCAAGTCGCAGGAGTGGCTTTCCATCAAGGAAGTCATCGCCGACATGCCTGCCGTAGATATTGCCGAACTCCTGGAGGAGATTGACGATGACATGGCCCTGCTGGTGTTTCGCCTGATCAAGAAGAGTAAGGCTTCGGATGTTTTTTCGTACTTACAGACTGACTCACAGCTTGCGCTGATCCAACAGTTCAACAGTGCTCAGGTGCGGGAGATCATGACCAACATGTCGCCGGACGACCGGGCCTCGTTCCTCGAGGAGTTGCCGGGCGGCATCACGCAGATCATCATGAACTCGATGGATCCGAAGGATCTGAACGAGGTGCGGCAACTTTTGGGGTACCCGGAGTATAGCGTAGGTCGTATTATGACCCCGAAGTATGTGAGGGTCAAATCGGACTGGACGGTGGAGCGTGCGCTCGACCACATCCGGAAATGGGGCAGGAGGGCGGAGACGATCAACGTGATCTATGTGGTCGACGAAAAGGAGAAGCTCATCGACGACTTGACGTTGAGCCAGCTCATCATGGCCCCTCCTCAGCAGGAGATTGCCGGAATCATCGACAACAAGTTTGTGGCCCTCGACGCCTTCGAAGACCAGGAGAATGCGGTCAAGGCCTTGAGTAAATACGATCGTGTGGCCTTGCCTGTGGTCGATTCCGACGGCATTTTAGTCGGCATCATCACAGCCGACGACATGTTCGACATCGCCGAGGAGGAAACCACGGAGGACATGCAGCTCATGGCCGGTATGACCGCCCTTGACGACGATTACTCGCAGACCAGCATCGGCGAAATGGTGAAGAAACGACTTGGTTGGCTCGTTGTGCTCCTGGTTGGGCAGATTTTGACGGCTACTGCGCTTAACAGCTACGAACAGCTGCTCAGCAGTGCGGTTTTCCTTGCCGCATTCATTCCGATGATCATATCGAGCGGGGGGAATTCGGGCTCTCAGGCCGCCACGCTCATCATCCGTGCGCTCTCGACCGAAGACATCAGCCTGCGCGACTGGTTTCATGTGATGAAACGGGAGTTCTTGTCTGGCATGTTGCTCGGTTTGTTGGTTGGTCTAAGCGGCTTCTTGATCGTTTTGGGATGGGCGGCAGCAAACGGCAAACCAATAGACGGAAGTCTCTGGCTCACATGTAGCACTGTCGGAATCAGTTTGAGCGGAGTCATCCTTTTTGGAAACATGACCGGTTCGATGCTTCCGTTTATCTTGTCGAAACTGGGGCTCGACCCAGCCGTGACTTCAGCCCCATTTGTTTCGACACTGGGTGACGTGACGGGTATATTGATCTATTTTTCGCTGGCGATGCTCATATTTGGCTCTGCGCTTGGTTGAGGCCCTGGTATTTTCCAACTGGAGTAAGCCACGACAGAAAGTGATCGTACGCTTGAGCCGACACGAGAAATTGGACGCGATTCTGATGTTTTTATGCACAAATTGAGTTACTTTGGTTGCTGAAACGAATGCATATTCAGGCGATAATCATCAGACATAGGTTACCATCTTGCGTCAATATTTAGACTTAGTCCGTAACGTACTCGATAATGGCGTCCTCAAGCAGAACAGGACAGGTACCGACACGATATCATCCTTTTCCGAGTTCTATAAAGTGGACCTTTCGGAGGGCTTTCCATTGCTCACCACCAAAAAAGTGGCCTTTCGGTCGGTCATCTTGGAGCTTTTATGGTATTTGCGCGGCGAAGATCACATACGATGGCTGCGCGACGAAAACGACTGCCATATATGGGATGCTTGGGCCGACGAGTCGGGCCATGTCGGGCCAATATACCCGGTCATGTGGAGGCGTTTCCCATACATTGAAGAAGAGATCGTCGCCATCGAAGGAGTCGGTGGCAAGCTCGAACACGTCACTTGGGCCAAGAAAGAGTTTGATCAACTTCAGAACGCCATCGAGCTTTTGAAGACGAACCCTTACAGTCGGCGCATCGTGGTTTCGGCATGGCATCCCGGCGAACTTAAGAACATGGCTTTGCCGCCTTGCCACCTCATGTATATCTTCAACGTTGCTAACGGTAAGTTAAACTGCCATCTCACCCAGCGTTCCGGTGACATTGCCTTGGGAATTCCCTTCAATCTGGCCTGTTACTCCGCATTAACGATGGCCGTTGCTCAAGAAGTTGGATTGGAACCGGGCTTTTTTGCGCACACCATTGTGGATGCCCATATCTATGTGAACCACGTAGACGGCCTTAGAAAGCAGCTCGAACGTGAGCCCAAGCCACTGCCGCGCCTGGAAATTTCAAAGAAGCCCGTCGATGAGCTTACCCTCGAGGACTTCAAATTGATCGGCTATGATCCGCATCCGGGTATCAAATTCGAGGTTGCTGTATGATCTTGGCACTGATTGCCGCTCATGACGATAATTTGGTAATCGGCAAAGATGGAGATCTGCCTTGGCACATACCAGCTGATCTGAAGTATTTCATGACGAAGACCAAGGGGCATCCGCTTGTCATGGGTCGTAAAACGTGGGAAAGCATTGGGGCGGTGCCGCTTAAAGGCAGAGATAACATCGTGATTTCGCGCACCGGCCAATGGGACAACGCCACCGTATTCAAGTCGTTGGACGAGGCATTGGTGTATCTCCAAGACCGAGATCTGGTCTACATCGGAGGGGGGAGTGGTATTTATATGGAAACACTACCTATTGCAGATAGGCTTGTACTCACACACGTACACGGTTCTCACAACGGTGATACCTACTTCCCCGAATATCGGGACGAAATTGGTTCTGTCTGGAAAGAGACATTCAGGGAAGATCACGACGGTTTCAGCTTTGTGACGTACGAGCGCATATCGACGTAATTGAGGATGCTCCATTTGCGGTGTATCATCCGAAGAAATCGTCACGTTTTGCTGTGAATGGTGATTTTTGGGGCTGTAACAACAGGATCAGATGTGATGAAAAGCCGTCTTGGATAGGCAACAAGCTCAAGATGCCTGCTGTCGCTGATACTTACTTCGTATGTGCCATGACCCAGCTTGTCTACAAACCAGGTCCCGTCACCGAATAATGTGCCCTGAACTATCATCTCGCCATCTATCTGCCTCAGGATAATTCTCGTTCTGCCGGGTTGTACAGCAAAACCACTTTCGTTCTCCCAAAGACCTGTCAACTCAAACGATTTGGAGACGGGTATGTAGATCTCTCGATATCCGCTGCCAGGGGTGTCAACCGTCAACCGAGTTCGGCTGACTACATATTCAGGATCATTTCTCAAGTCGGGGGAAAGTGTAATCTGATACTCCCTATTCGGCTGAAGCTCTGCGAACATGAGTTTTCCACGCGACTTTTTGCTGTCTACCACTCTCCCTTCATTGATTTTCCCGATTAATCCTATCATTTCCGTTTCATTCCCGTCTCTGACACCATTCTGATTCATATCTAAGTAAGGTATCAAAATGAGGCCGCTCGACCGGCGGCTTGTCTGGGAGGCAGCGTGCCAATCTGTAAAGTCTGACTTCATCCATGAGGTAGACAGGAAATGTGACGATTGATGGCCCTGGTTTGTGGCCTCATGTAACATGTGGGCATTAAACCAATCGGATCGGATTCGTGCCGTGAACCCAGCACTTAAAGATTGAACTGGAAAGTGAAACGCGACATTAGCGCCAATCTGAATGGAAGAAGCATTATAAAATGATGAAAACTTTATCGATTCTAGATCAGCTCGGTCCCGCACCGTTGCATTAACGTCAGCCGATAGCATGTGGTAAGGACCAATTCGATGACTTACATGTCCTGAAGTCCGCAATAAACCCATGCTTATTTCGCCGTAGTTCTTCCACCATTGATAACCAATGTTTGTGGCGATATTCCATCGATGGGTATTCGACATCAAGGTGCTGTTCAATAGTGAATTAGAACCGAAGCCATATGTTGTTCTCAGGTAACTGGCTTGAGTGCGTACTACCTTCGTTCGATGAAGGGAAACTCGAACTAAGCTGCTTCTTCGATCGAACCGAAGCGGAGTTCCATAACTGGAGTTAACCCGATTGTCTGAAAGTTCGATGGTGGCAAGTTTCGGGTTCCAATAGGTAGCATAAAGTGAATATCCCAAATCGGAATTCACGTTACCTTGGAACTCAGTCGTAAATGTCGGTCTTAAAACGATATCGGTGCCAAATTGGCTTTTCATGCCATTCTTTTTTGAATTAACCGCTGTTTGGTGGACCCCTACGGTTAAACGGTTACCAACACCGTATTCTACTTTGGAGTATGAGATCCGCGAGTTGTTGTCGACGTCCGAAAGACCAAACAGCAGTTCGTATTCCAGTTTTCTCTTCGGGATTAACTTTGTCGGAACTCGTATCCAAACCTCATGTTGTCTTGTCAGTGCACCTGGTTCAGTTAAGTGGTAGCTAATCTTGTTCATGCCATATTTCAAGGGAGCGTCTAGCGTGATCGAACCTGTTCCGTCAAAAATGCGATGACCGACCCCTCCTAGTGGTGAGTCCCACTCCACTATGGAACCTTCGGCTGCATTAACAATGAGGCGTTCAGTGATTGTCGACTCTCTGGACGATAGGGGTTTATTCGTGAGTTTTAGTCCGTTCAGGGAGTGTTTTCGGTCTACGTCATTCAACCTTGATCCGAGTTCAACAGATGTAATCCAAGAACGATGCATTGTGGGCTTTAGAATCCATAAATAGTCCAATGAATGGATTACGTACGAGTTCTCCCTTCTGTTATTTACGGCGAGACCTCTGACGTCGAACGTCCCTCCTAGTATATTGCCCCCGATTGCCGACTGGACATCAGGCATGATTTTTTCATTGCCTGAATGTTGCAACATGAGATCAAATCGTTTAGTGTTGATCCATGTTGATGGCTTGTATGTTGGTGACGTCCATAGGAAACCTGTAACGACATCAGTGGAACGGTTCGCTCTTGCAAGTGCTTCACTGTATGCTTTGGCAGGGAAGTTGAAATCGAGAGGCAACTGAAGCCTCATATTTGCCTTATCGAGCAAAAGTGGGATTTCGAAACCTGATTCAATCTCATCAAGACTTATGCAGGCTTTATCCGTTTTGTTGACGTTGTAGCCCATGCGCTCCTTCAGACTACTCACAAGCACGCAGTAGTGGTCGGGATAAATTCTGCCTGTGACCAATCCAAATGTAAGGGCGCCGTTCCACAACAACATGTCAATTTCCTCATACCGATCTTTAAGTGGATCAGCATTGCCGTTCGGTACTACTGCCGCGTGCAGTTGTAAGAGTAGAAGAGATATTGCGATGTGTGACAGCATAAATCACCCAGTTTTACCAATTTTCACCTCAAAAGCAGCGGATGACGTGACACTGGGCGCTTTGATCAGCGGAATTAGTGAGTCGTCTCTGTGGGTAGCCAGCGTTACCTTGGCAAGATAGCGTCCTGGCTTTAGGGCCAAATTTGGAATAACATGGCGATATTTTGTGCCGACGTACACATTCGACGGTATGGAATTTGTGTGCGCGACGGTACCGTTCACATCGGATAACTCAACTTGAAAAGTGCCTATCCATGCTGCTTCGCTAGACTTTTGAATATCAAGGTCAATAAACAGGCTGTCGTTTCGCACAAATACACTGTGGCCACCGATTTCGATGTCTGATCCCAGATTGCCTTTACGGTAGAGCAAGCCCGAAACGGTTCTAATTTCGAGTCCCATCTCGGCCGACATTGCAGGTGCATCTGTTGGGACAACTTCGGAGACAAACTTTGCTGAAGCCACGATCCTGGCCCAGTACTCACCATCTGGCAATGAATCGCTTGTAACGGATATTCGTACCAACTGATGTCCGCCAGCGGCTAGAATGAACCTCCTCGGTGAAAATCGAAGGTGAGGCGAGATGCTGCGATGACGTAACGAGTCCACGTCAAAAAGTTTGAAATTGCCCAAGGAGTCAGTGCCCGGCACTGAAAAGTAAGAGCTTAGCTCAAATTCCATGGGTGCGGCGTCGTTCGACATCCTGATGTACATTTCGGTCGATCGCGACGGTGCCTCAATTACAAACGCATTGGGTGCCACGGAATATTGGGCTACCGACGTATTGAAGGTTGTTATGAAAAGCATGGGTGCAATAGCGGCAAACCAAGCACTTGCTGTTGTTGATGGGTGTACGGGTAATTTTTTCATGAAGATGCGACGTTAAAATCCGATCCTGTTCAGGGTTATGATGATTGAGTTTGAATAGAAGCCGGAAGGTGCTTCCAACGGCACGTTCACGGTGGCTCCCAGCCTTACGACAATATCCCTTGTTGAATTTTGGGTCGTGAACGTGGTGGCTGGATCATGTTCGATTGGCCCAATCCAATTTGCTCGAAAATACCAGTAGGCAGCATCGTCGGAAGCGAATATCAATGGCAGGGTGTTTGCGCCGTTGCTCAAACTAGATGGCAATGCAATGCTCACTTGATAGGTGCCCGTTGCAACCCTCTCACGGATAAGGCACAATGCCTCGGACGAGTATTTGTCGACCGTCTTCGTCTGTCCGGGCACCAAGTACCCAAATTCTAGAGGCTTTGTCTGGCAAGACTGGGCATATGATGTACCGCCTTTCGTGATTACATAGAAGCACGTGAAGATGAGAACCCAGACAAATTTGAACCAGTTCGATGAACAGTGTTTAAATCGTATCATATCTCGAATACCGTTATGTAGTATACAGTCATTTGCAAGTATGGGTTGACGGTACAGATTTTGGCTCGGCCCGCTGTACGATATCCGACCGGTGTCGATTCAATTCCGCAATTGACGACAGGTCGTTGACTTGCTACGCCTATAGTATGCGTCGATCTGGCTTGACTATTGAGCTCGACCATATAGCTTGCCCGACGATATTGCGTTTCTGCCAAGAATAAATCCTTAATGGCGTGCTCTATCTTGAGGCCACTTCCAACGGTAGCGGTGACCCTTAAAAAGGAGGATCGCTCCACAGTAGGTTGCGTCGCAACAAGTGGTTGGGCTTGTCCATTCATGCTGCAGCCGCACACGACGGCGCATAGAAACAGCCCTCGATGAATGGTGCTGATCATGACATTCAAGATTTCGGGCACCTAGTGGCTAGGTGCCCGATCAACTGTCAGGCAAGAGCAGCATAGTATAGCGTCAGGACGATCTGAGCGGTGTATGCACCTACAGCCTGACCCAGAGGAGGATCTACTTTGGCTGCAAAGCGGAATACGGCCGCCGTGTCGGTCTGGAGAATGTTTTCCAGACTAGAGCCTGGATTTGATGGATTGAAGGCAACAGTCGTGCCTCCATCAGGTGTGTAACTGGCGTATTCCGTGCCGTCGAATATTAGTGGAAGTGTAGCACCTGCCGGCCCGTTTAACTGGGTTGGATATTGTACCAACAATGTGAGGCCGTTCAGGTTCGATTTCGAAATAGAAAGCGTGCCGGCTTCGGGGTCGGGCGAAAGGAAGCCTTGCTCACCGCCGCCGGCAAGCACAAATCCAAGATCAAGATGCGTCAGACTCACAACATTGATGGGCGAAAGCACAGTGGCATTTACATTCATGTTGTGAACTTGAGCAGTCGTTGTTGATGCTGTTGCAAGCAGCGCAAATAAAAGCAGGCATAGTAATCCCGCGAGATGATTCGTTCTCATTGTAACTAGATTAGGTGTAGGTTATGATAGTAAACCGACCTTACCTACTCCTCCGCGGGCGAATGGGGACTCTCTTGCAGGATGTGCTTCTGGTCGGCCAACGCATTATACTAACGGCTTTGGGTCAATGCAAGATGCGAGCTCAAAAAAAATGAACTTTTTTTTCACCCGAAGAGCATGCCGCTATCGACGAACTGGAAGTATGATAGTTGTCTCAAGTGCGGGCGCGTCTTCCAGTGTTATTTCGAGAATATCCTGCATAGGAACACCAAGACCCCGTATTCGGAACTGCTGATCGTCCCAAACCATGCGGTACCTGCCCGGAACTACCTGCGGCATGTAGATCGTCCCATCGTTGAAGCTAGTTGCTTGATACGTTTCTCCATCGCCATCCACAGGCTCCAGCATTAGCTTCAGCGTCGCCGTGTTGGGTGCAAGCGCGTTTGCTGAAGTGACGTAAAGTATTACCTCGACGGTAGGTTGCATGGGCACTAAGATCGTCTTCCAACGGTTTGGCTCTGCTATGAACCGGATGACGGGATGGATGGGTTTGTAGTCGGGATAGTCCATCGATGACCCCACTTTCAGATAATATTCCTGATATGGGAAAAGGTCGGCAATACGGGTTACTGGTTTGCCCGAATGGTCGCGAATCTTACGACCACCTCTCACCATGTCCACATCGACGTCGGCCACGAATGTCTCACCTTTGTCGTGTTTTCTGTTGCCATTTGTGTCGATGAAGGCCGCAACTGCAATGCCGGTCCTGTCCGGGAGGTTCAGATAATCAAAAAACACCCGATTATGACCTGGATTGTAAGCAATGTTGCCATAAAGTGTGGCACTGCTAATCGTCACATTGTTCAGAGATTGAACTTGAGAGTTAATTCCCAATTGATTTAGCTGGAACCTGCCGGTGATGAACAATCCGAATGACTTAAACTGATAGTCGTATCTCGCATCTCCTGAAAAGAAAAAACGCCTGAAACCCCGCTGAGCACCTAAGGAGGCGCTTTGAAAACGAACACTGGAGGGGCGTGCTGTAATGTTGCCCGACATGGACCAATATCTGTTTATTGAACGGAATGCTCCAAGGCTCAGCTGATCGAAAGCAGGTACAAATCGTTCACCTTCCAACCGTGCAAAAGTCCGGTTGTACGATATTGTCGACTGAAGTCTCGCTCTCGACAATTGGGCTCTCACCGATGTTGTCAGATTCTCATTTCGACCAAAATCACTCCAATTGCCTCTGATGGAAATGTTGCCAAACGTATTCCCGAATCGGAACCTTTGGTCGGCAAATCCAGTGATGTTGCGACGGATGCTTGAGAGTATGAACCCACTTTCAAGCTCTTCCGGCTTGTTTCGAATATAATTTACTCCAACGTTACCTGAACCAAGGTTTAATCGCTGATATCCAAGCTCATAGCCGCCTTTCAACCCATACTTGCCTTCAATGGCGTTGCCACCTGCGTCAGTGAAGGTGAAACCTGGCCGCATATTGTAAAAGATATTTCCAGATGCAGCCTCAACGCCATACATATCGTTAGTGACTGTCAAGTTGGGCAGAATACCATAGCTGAACTGCGCAGTCCCATAGTTTCCACGACTACCAGATCTGAGTTTGCCCGCCGAAAAGGTGTACTCGAATTCACCTTCTGGAATTGCTCGTGATGGTATATAAAGCAAATAGGACAGCTCTCTTTGAAGACCTGTAGCATTATACCACCGTGCTGTGTAGTTGTTTTGCCCGAAGCTCAGCGGAAGGCTGAAATTGTAAGGCGTGTCGGCAAGTGTGGCCATTTCGAAACCGACGAGATAATTCCCTTGAAGCACTTCCAAATCCCACCCTGTAGGTAACACGCCGTCAAGAAACCAATTACCAGCAGAGGTTCTGGGATATGTTGGCCTGTTTGTAATCGATAAACCGTCTGCAAGCTGAGATTGGGAAAGTGGGGCGTTTTGAACGCCAACTTTTATTGATTCTAACCATTTCAAGGATGGTGTATCCCATAACAGAGACATGTCGGGTCGTTCATCTAACAATGAGCGATTGTTGCGAAACGATTGAGCAATAGAAAAGGCACCTCCCAGAAGTTCAGTGCGATAATTCACGTTGCCGAAATAACCGTTCGAACTGCTTGCCGAACGAGCATCGTAGGTTTGGGTCCCCGAGATATTCCAAATGAACTTCCCGGGGTGGAGCATATATCGTTTACGGCTCAATTTCAAGGCGTTAGGGTACTCCTCGGACGGCCGCACCCGACGGCTCAAGGTGGAGAGGCGCTCAATTCTTGCCTTTCTTGGGAACGGTTCGGGGGCATAGATTCGCAGTCGCATCTCTAGGTATGAAAACTCGAATTCGACACCTAGTGCAATGCCGAGTATGCCACCGTCGGCAAAAAACCGGTTTTCGTTATCTGTGTCAAAAAAATATATTGCGGGTATTGAATCCTGGTTTGCGATCGACTGAAGGAACGGGTCTGCTGTAGCATCCAGCTCGGCCAGGCCAGGAAGCTTTGCCACCCCCAGTTTTGAGCTTAGGCTGTCTAGTGGCAGGTACAGGCGTTCTCCAGTCCAGCAGGCATCCATTAAGCCCCAGTTGAACTGTCCTTCTACCACATCGATCAATACGATTTCGCAGACGGGCACAATGCGCGAGGTCTTCAAACTAGTGCCAGTATCAACATTTTGGGCGTGCGAGATCCCTACCAGTAACAAAAGAATGACTGGTAAAAGCGTCAGCCGACGTAAGGTCATGGGAGGATGATCACCAAGAGGCAGATCCCGAAAGCACAACATCAGGCGATCTGATGATAGTTATGTCGGGGATGGTTCTTCGGGTGTTGAAGTTGGCGTCCCATGTATATGACCCACTCAATGGATTAGTGAGAGGGATGCGAACGGTATAAACAAGCGGGGAGTATACGGTCACGATCTCATTGGCCGTGCCAATTATCGCGCCATTGGCGTCCCTCAAGTTTAAATCAATTTGACCAAGGTAGGCAGCATTTCCCAGTCTTTTGGTGTCAAAACGAAGCACGAAGGCATCAGGCAGCATTTGCGTATCTACCAAGCTCGCTTCAATTCCAGTAGAAACGGTGCCGTGGCGGTATAGAAACCCAAGTACGGTCTGAATGCGCACATTCAGCCTGGCCACCAACCCGCCGGTGGTGTCGCTCGGCGACGTGGAAACCGGTTCCTGCGAAACCACGATTCTGCTCCAATACTCACCATCTGGCAAGTTTGCAGGCGGTTGAACGAGCATTCTCACCGTCTGTTGCTCGCCCGGATTCAGCTGCAGCCTGCGCGGAAAGAAGCGGATCCACGAGGCTGCGTTTGGCTCATCACCATTCAGGGAGTCGGGGAACACGATGCCCACCGAACCATCCTCTAAATTTTTGGGGATGCCGTAACGAGCCTCAATAATGACTTCCTGCACGGTATTGCTGTTGTTGGCAATGAACATCTCCGTGTTTCTCTTCGTAGTGCCCAGTTCGTAGGCTAACGGAGCAACCGATATTTGTCCAAATGACAAAGAAGCCAAGACTGTCATACTAAATACGACAGAAGTTAAAAAACGTATTGGTTTCATGTTGGTTCGTTTAGAGGGCGGTGTCAGAAATGGATATCGTAAATGTACCAGTGTATAATCCAGCTGCGGTGTTGAGGGGGATCGTCACGGATCCGCCAATACGTACTTCCAATGTCCTGCCGCTTCCGCCTCCCAATGAAAATGTGATATTTGGAATGGACGTAGGGTTTGTCGGACTCCCGTTATTGGCTATCAACTGCACGTCGCTGCTGTTTATGGTGATGGGAATGCTCACACTTCCTGAGCTGAACGATACGGGCAAGGCGATGTTTAGATTGTGCGACGGGTTTCCACCACTATTTCTAGTAATGTTAATCACTGCTGCCTGTGGTGTTGATGGATCGATAACAACGGTCGCACCAGGCATGACATCACCGAAACTAAGCGGGGTAATCGAGGTAATCGTGTAACTGCCAGCAGGACCACCTTGGGCTTTGGCAATGATAGCGCCTAGGGCTAACAGGATGATTGTTGTGACAATCGCCTTCACAATCGATCCGATCATAACCGTTTATCCCAAATCTGCGCAATGGGCTGTTCCTTAACAGGGAGACTTGGAGTCGCAAGGTCGGCAAGCGACGTTATGGATGCCAATGCTCTCGTAATGGAAGGACGCTCACCTGTGTTGATGATTCTAAGCCCGAAAGCTCCTGTTCCGAAGCTTCCGTCCTCGTCTTCGTTCGTGCAGATTTGGTTTGGATCGAATGAGCAGGGGCCAACTTTTATACCCTCTACGACGGTGACGGTAACACGTACCGTCTGAGAGATTTCTTGGAAAAGCTGAGCATACGCAACATTGGCAAGAAGACTAAAAAAAGTCGTCATCAAGATGCCAGTGATATAGGACCTAATGCTCCTCATTCTGTTGCAATATACGTTATTTCCGACATAAAAATGTTTTATCAGATTCCTGAGTAAGTTACCAAGACGGTGATCTGCCCGTTGTAATCGCCTTCTGGCGTCGACAATGTCGGAGCCAAAATTCCACCTAGATAGACGTAGACAAAAGGAGCGTCCGGAAGGATTCCTGATGGCGACGTGAATCCCGACGGATTGAAATATACCGCCGACATACTTCCACCTGACGTGTATTTGCCAGAGTTGGAGTTTGAGCCCAAACTCAAGTTGTTGGGACCGTTACTTATAGAAGAGGGATAAGTAACCTGAATGGTGATGCCTTGGCTCTCCGATTTCGCGATAAGTACCCGTCCTGCAAGCGGATCGTCTGCCGAAATTTCGCGTGTAGAATTTTGGACGACTCGACCGAAGTCCAGATTCTGTTCCGTCGTTATTGTCAGGACGTTCAGAACCCTCAGGCTGCCACTGACCACACCCGACGTGTAGACAGTCTGTGCCATGGATTCGTTTGAGACTAGTGGCGAAAACAAAACCAGGAGCAAGAACAAAATTGCCGGCTGGCGTGTAATCAACATAACCTGCTTGCTTACATGTGCGTGATGTCGGGTGTGTTCGTACGTTTCAGCGTGCATTCGTCTCTTAATCCGATGGGAATTGAACGGTGGGCAAAAAAAAAGGACCAGGGAATAACATTAACCTGGTCCTTTATAAGATAATGCCTGCTAATTACAATGCGTTGTAATTGATGGTCAGATTGACGGTGCCGGTGTAGTTGCCCACAGGTGTAGATGCATCGGTTGTGAGCGACGCACCCACGTTCAACGTGATACTTGATGCAGCGGTGACTGCTGTGTCGAGGTTTGCGTCAGAGCCTGGAGTGAAAGCCGTTGCGCTTGTCACAAGGTCTGTAGTAAAGCTACCAAGATAGCTGATAGCAATCGTTCCGCTAGATGGTCCACTGAGTGTGGTTGGCAATACCCACGTCAAAAGTACTGGTGCGTTTGACGTTTTCGAGATGGTAAACTGTGCAGCTTTGGCGTCCGTTGCTGCAATCGTTGGATTTTGTCCTTGGGCAATGATGCCAAAATCCATGTCACGATCGCTAGTAATGGTCAACGGAGCAACAACTCGTGCTGATACTGTGACGGATGCGTCTGGTGTTTGCGAGTTTGCAATGTTAAACTGTGCCGTAGCAACTGTGGCTGAGATGATAAAAAGCGTGATGGCGCTGAGGAAAATCTTCTTCATGTAGTCTTGAGAGATGGTGTGTGTGTGATGATTGGGTTGTATGTTCCCGCAATTCGAAACCCCGTTTTGGGGGTATTTTTTTGCGATGAACAATGATACCGACATTTTTGAGGCAGCTATAGTTAATTTCAGCTAATGCGCTATTAGTAGAGAAATCTAATATTGTGTGTTGGTAACAACAATTTATAAATCATTACGCACCAATGGCTTAGTTTCGTATAACTGAGTTGTGTTCTGAATATGGATTTGATGGGGGTTAGAGCCGGCGATCCCAGACCACAATAACATTATCTGTCTTTACGGGTCCGCGCAAGGAGATGTTGGGCATCCTTCTGATGGTTGCAATCGCTTCATCTAGCGCTGGTGAGGCAGTTTCGCCTAGCATACTGATACCAAACTGTCGACCATCTAAGAGTGCATAAACCGTTGTGGGATCATACGAACATTCAATTCCTATGGCAGGCAGACAAGCCGTTACCTCAATGGCGGCAACTTTGGTAGAATGTTTTTTTGCCGAAATGGTTACCGTTGTCGGATCGACGGATGAAAAAGCCGAAGAAATTGTGCCCAAAAGGGTGAGCAGTGCCAATGTTGCGAGTGATATTCTCATTCGAAATGAGTTAGACTGGATTATTCTTAAAGTTTCTGATGTTTTTCATAAAGCATTAACCAGCGACAAATATAATTCGTTTCACTTATAAAAAAAATTTCAGAAGTTCTAATCTTATCACATATTATTGGAGAATTATAATATCGGGCTGGTTTTCTACGGGTGACCATAGAAATATTGCTTTTCTTCAATTGTGACCGAACCCATTTTCGCATATGATTATCTCCGATTTGAGCATATACCCGATAAAAGGGTGTGGAGGCATCAGCCTGGTTGAGGCTGAACTGGATGAATTTGGCCTTAAAGGCGATCGAAGATTCATGGTTGTAGACCAAGATGGCATCTTTTTATCACAAAGGAAGCATCATGCCATGTGTCGGATACGGGTATATATGGAAGGTGGATTCACCATAGCCTCGTATGATGGCATGAGCGATTTGATCATAGAGCCGTCGATGGAGTCGAATAACATCCCAGTTCGTATATGGGACGACGAAGTCACGGCAACCGACATGGGTGAAATGGCATCCATATGGCTCAGCCTTGTGCTCGGGCAGAAGGCGCGCCTGGTAACCATAGGTCCACAGTACCGGAGAAACGTGCGCATTGCAGATACGGCCTATTCCTCGAGGATGCATTTCGGTGATTCTTGCCCGGTGTTGGTGACCACGACCGCCTCGCTCGCCGATTTGAACCAGCGTTTGGACAGTCCGGTTCCAATGGACCGATTTCGGCCGAATCTGGTAATTGACGGTGCAGATCCGTATGCAGAAGACACTTGGGAGTATATTCGCATAGGAGATCAATTGCTGCAATTCGGAAAGAAGTGTGGCCGATGCACGGTCACTACCATCGACCAGCAGACCGGCGAGGCTGGTCTTGAGCCTCTGAAAACGCTCTCTGCCTACCGCAAGGATGACAACAGGGTCTGTTTTGGTGCCTATTATCTGCCCATCACTAAGGGCACAATACGCATCGGCGCTGAAGTTTCCGTAAAAAGCTGAGGGCGACAGACATCTCATCATAGTTGAGATGTTGTCGCCCTTCGGCTAAAAATGCACGTAATAAGAGCTGCTATTGCTCGCCGCCGCTCTCCGTGGTCGGAATTCTTCGTAATTCCGGATCGCGAGGTGGCGCGTTTTTAACGTATTTATCCAACCAGGTAACAGTCTCCCACATCATGTGCAAAATGGACTCTTTAGCCGCATAGCCGTGGCTCTCTTCGGGGAGCATGACCAAACGGGCCGTTGCGCCGTGTCCTTTAAGCGCCGCATACATTCGCTCGCTTTGGATCGGGAACGTGCCTGAGTTGTTGTCGGCCGTGCCATGGATCATCAAGATAGGCTCTTTAATCTTGTCGGCGTAGGTAAAGGGCGACATTTTCACATAAAGGTCGGTGTCTTCCCAGTAGGTACGCGGCTCTGACTGAAAACCGAACGGGGTGAGCGAACGGTTGTAGGCGCCACTTCGGGCTATTCCGGCACGGAATAAATCCGTATGAGCAAGCAGGTGCGCCGTCATGAAGGCTCCGTAGCTGTGCCCGCCTACGGCGATGCGCTCACGATCGGCTACGCCCATGTTGACCATTTCGTTGACGGCTGCATCAGCATTCAACACCAATTGCTCGATGAAGACGTCGTTGGGTTCAATTTCGTCAGTACCCACGATCGGCATGGAGGCATTGTCGAGTACGGCATACCCGGCCAACACGTAGGGCAGGGCGGAGTTTGCGCTCACGCGGGTGAACGTGTATGGCGAACCCGTTACCTGGCCGGCTTCGTCTGCACTCCGGAACTCGCGTGGGTAAGCCCACATGAGCATTGGAAGCGGACCGTCCTTCTCTTTGTCGTATCCTTCTGGCAGGTAAAGCGTCCCGGTCATGTCGATGCCGTCCGAGCGCTTGTACTTGATGAATTCCTTGCTCACATTGGCAAATTCGGGAGTTGGGTGAGGGAAGTCCGTAATTTGGGTCAAATCACCGGTGGCGACATCCACGATATAGTAGTTAGGTGGAAGATCGTTCGACTCGCGGCTGATGATCAGTTTTTCGGGTTTGTCGTCCACCATTTGCGAGAGTGTCTCGTAGAAGGGTGGCTGCGACTGCCATAGCCTTTTGGTTTCGCCCGTAGTCAAATTCATTTCGTCCAGAAACGGACGGTTACCTTGAGGAGAGGCGCCCTGGCCACTCATGTATATACCATTGCCATCGGGGGTGAACTGTAGGACCATGTTTCCATATTCGTTTCTGACCATTCGCGGCGATCCAGGATTATTGTAGGCATCTTGTGTGGAGCGCTCCATCAGCAGGCGACGTTCTGTCGGATTGGACGGATTGACCACCCATGTGCGGGTGATTCTAGATTCGGCCCAGCCTTCACTCATTAAGGCGAGGTCTGCGCGTCCCCAGGTGATCCCGCCGTAGCGAAGTTCGAGTTTGGCGAAGGATTTCGGCTGGCCGCTGAACGGAGCATCGAGGGTGAAGACTTCGTCGCGGTGCGTCACGGAGGCTTTGGGGTCTCCGCCGTCGAGAGCCTCAACCCAGATCAGGGTGGAGGGCATGTCGCCGCGCCAGTTGATGCTGCGCTTGCCCGCCGATGTGGCGCCGCGACCTGTTGGGGTCTTTTCGCTGGATGGAAGGTCCGCGAACTTCATGAGCAGTTTTCCCTGTGCATCGTGAATATTTACGGTGCGCTCAAATCCGCCCACACCGACCAGGTATGAGTAGGGCTTGTTTACGACCGTCGACATCATGTACTTGCCATCGGGCGAGACATTGATGTTGGCATAGATCGCAGGTGCGCCGAATGGCGTGATTTTCCCGTCCATGCTCACGAATGCAGGCTGAGTCGTGAAGAAGTGTTCAAACAACTGCTCGTCGTAAGGGTTTTGGAGCATGTCTTGGAAGGTTCGGACGGCATTGACATCACCCAAATTTTCCTGGATGATGGGTCCGCTCGGCGCGCGAGGTTTGGCAGGACGAGGGCCCTTGTTGGCAATCAGGCTCACCATCAAGGTCTTGTCGTCGGGCATCCAGATGAGTCCTGGACCGTAAACGTTGCTCACCACGGCATCTGTCAGCTTCCGCACGGATGCTGCATTTAGGTCAAAGAGCCACACCTCGTTGCCCGTATCGGTCATATTCAAGAAGGCCATCATGTTGCCGTCGGAGGTCCAAGTCATGCTGGTGATTTTGGCATTCGTAGGAATTCCAGTCACCTGCTTCTCAGCACCCGTTGCAATGTCCTTGATGGACATGCCTATGGTATAGCCTGAACGGCTTGGGGAATGGTTGGCTGGATTGAAGCGTACACCGGCCAGTCGGAGCTCCTCCTGTGCAAGGTCTTCGATTGTAGGACTCTCTGACCGCTGCAGCAGGATCATCGACTTCCCATCTCGAGTGAAGCTCACGCCGGGTGTGCCGGGATTGTTGACCAGATTCGCTAGGGCCTGTGGCGGGGTCTGATAGGTGTCCTGTGCTAGGGCGTTTCCACCGTATAAAAACAGTGCAGCCAAAGACAGTGACCGAAACCAAAATGCGGCAGATCGTATCATGTGGGTCGGATTATTGTTTTGAGATCGTGTGATGTTGATAACATGGAAACCTAATCATACCGAATGTCATCGGCAATCATCATGAGGCTGTTTTTTGTAAAATATCGTCAAGATTATGTCCATCTGATGCAAATTGTCGCTTTACTTGAGCGATCCGCTTCGTATATTTGCTATCCCTGCACGCCAGTGTGGCGGAACTGGTAGACGCGCACGACTCAAAATCGTGTTCCCTCGGGAGTAAGGGTTCGAGTCCCTTCACTGGTACATAAACCCCTTGTAACCTAATGTGTTGCAAGGGGTTTCTTGTTTTAATCAACTATTTGTAGCTCCAGTGGTGCCAACAAAAAAAGCCCCTCCAGATCAAACCAGAGGGGCTTTTTTATTTAGAAGTGGTTTAGCTTAGTAGTTGACAGTCACCACATTCGAGCATGTGGTTGTGCCTGCCTCACACACTTGGAGGGTTATGGATCCGCCACCTTTGTTGGACATCCTGTAGGTGTAAGATCCAGTGTTCTGTACTGTGGCCACTCTGCTTCCATTGTGTTTTACGTCAACACTTGTTGATGTTGCACCTGTCCATGTCAGGTCTGCCGTCCATGCACCTTTTACTTTGTATCCTCTGACCGTCAGATTGATTGGGTCTGAGCTAGGCGGAGGCGGTGGCGGTGGCTCTGTCACTGAACTGGAAATTAGCGAGTATAACAGGTGGTTGTTTGCCGACAACGAACTGGTCACAACTCCTTGCGTAGCACCGCTTACAATTGCATTGCGAACAGCCGAAGTCGAAGCCGTCGGGTTTGCTTGTAAATACAGGGCTGCGACGCCGGCCACGTGAGGCGATGCCATCGATGTTCCGCTCAGTGTTGCCGTTGCCGTGGTGGATGTGTAATACGTTGACTTGATGCTCGACCCAGGTGCGAAGAGATCGACGCAGCTGCCGTAATTAGAGAAGGAAGACCGAGCATCAGTCGTTGTCGTCGATCCTACCGTGATGGCAGCCGGTGTCCTTGCCGGTGTATAGTTGCATGCGTCTGCATTGCTGTTGCCAGCTGCGATGGCATATGTGAATCCGGCATTGATCGAATTCGTGATGGCATTTTCTAATGTGCTGTTTGTTCCAGATGCACCTAGAGACATGTTCACAACACCTGGCTTCGACCCGTTCTTGGTGATCCAGTCAATTCCGGCCAATACACCTGACCAAGAACCTGATCCATTGCAGCCTAGCACCCTTACTGAAACAAGGGTAGCATTTTTTGCTACACCCCATGTGGTGCCTCCGACCGTTCCGGCAACGTGGGTGCCATGGCCGTCGCAATCAGAGCCGGGGCTTGTCAATCCGCCGACAGCATCGTAACCGAACACGGCCCTGCCACCAAAATCAACATGCTCATAGAGGATGCCTGTATCCATTACATAAACACTTACCCCTGAGCCATCAGCGTTATAAGTGTAGCTGTTGTCCAAGGTGCTGCCACGCTGATCGATACGGTCGAGACCCCATGTGGCGGGCGACTGTGTCGAGATTTTCGTGACTACACCATCTTGTTCAATACGCTCGATGTTCGGGTTGTTTTGAAGAGCGGCCACCACCTTTTCGGCAGCTTGCTCAGGAACGCGAAGAGTAAATCCCTTGATGGCGGCCGTGTAGGTGTAGATCACATCGCCACCGTGAGCATTGGCCAAACCTTGGGCTACAGCCTTCGGATTTGAGACCGACTGCTTGAAGGTTACTATATATTGGCCCGGAATTTTATTGTCTGATACACCGCCGGCATTATTGCCGAATGGCGATAATTGGACACCGATCAGTTGTTCGTCATTTGACTGAACAGCCGACGGGTTCTCACAACCTGTAGCCGAAAAGAGTGCCATGGTGGCTAATAATGGCACTGCCAACCGTTTAAGGACATTTTTATTCATGAGGCAGGTGTTTTTGGATGTTGGTGACACTTTGGGAATGTATGTGCTTCTATGGTCAGTATGCACGTGAATGAGGCAATATGTAAAAAAAACTATTACAATTAAAATTTTTTAATTTAAAAAAACATCGATTTTGTCATCAAACCCTACAGTATCTGTAGATTGCCCACAATGTGCTTGATTTAACGCCACTGATATGGAATGCGCCGATTTGAATAAACTACCGCCGTTTAGATGTCGTAGAAATTGATGGAGCGTTTATTGGATTATGGGATTGCGTATTATCAGGCAGATCAACGGGTGCACTATTGCTACCTGCAAAACGCACGGCCAATTACGACGCTATGAATGACGCAGCACGGGTAGATGAGTTGAGGTCATACCAAATCTTGGACACGCTTCCGGAGGCCGAGTTCAACGAGATCGTCGAACTCGCCGCAGCCATATGCAACACACCGGCATCGATGATCACCTTCATCGACGCCAACCGTCAGTGGTACAAGGCTTTTGTAGGAGTCGAGTTCCAGCAGACGCCACGGGAGTTGAACTTTTGTGAGGCTACCTTCTCAAATCCGGATAAGGTTTTGGTCGTGCACGACATGACCAAAGACGACCGTTTCAAGAATCATCCCCTAGTGTGTAACCAGCCCAATGTACGTTTCTACGCCGGGGCACCCTTGCAAACTCCGAACGGTTTTGTCCTCGGCACGTTGTGCATCATCGACGACAAACCCCGCGAGATCTCACAAAAGGAGATTAGGGCATTGAAGCTCCTGTCTGACCGAGTGATGAAGCTTCTGGAAATGCACAAAACAGTCGTAACACAGCGAGAAAGTATCGAAACCAGTGCCTTATTGCTCAAGAAACTCACCGATTTGGCACCCGCCGGCATCTTCCAGATGGAAATGGATGCGACGAACAGTATCCGCTTTCCGTTTGTCAGCCAAGGCATTCGTACACTCCACCCCGAATTCACACCGGAAAGAATGTTCCGAAACGGTGAGTATTGCTTCGATCACGTCCATCCCGACGATGTTCGGGCATTAAGGGCCTTGCTTCAAGAAGCATCGGTAAGCCTGTCGAATTGGGAGGCAGAAACGCGACTTGTGATGCCCGACGGCGGATTGAAATGGGTTCGGGTCATCGCAAGGCCGGAACGGCGCAAGGACGGGGAGGTGATCTGGTATGGCATATTTCAGGATGTCACCGACCGTCGAAACTACGAAGACACCCTCGAACAAATTATGTTCGATATTTCGCATGTGATGCGACGGCCGATGGTGACCATGTTGGGACTGGCCGATGCAATCAATGTAGATTCGATCGACCACGACACACTGCGCCAGCTGGCAGGGTTTGTTAAGGAGATTGCGCAGGAAATGGATGTTTACACGCACAGGCTCAACGAAGCCTACGAAATGAAGCGACAACGGTCCAAAGCATAGAAATGATGCGAAGCCGCCTAACTTTCGGCTATTGACTTTGAGTCAGCGTGCATTTAGATTCAGCGGATGACCACGCCAGACCCGTCGCTATCGTTCATGAGCACTGGCCAGACGCGATCTATACTATTATCATCTTAAAACATAGCTTCATACAGCTCATGAGCTCAAAAAATGAATTCCCGGTAAATCCGTTCCTTGCTGTTTTCATCGCGTTTCTATTCCTCGCAGCCGTAGTTTATACCATCTACGACCGAGAACACGAGACCGTAAACACGACTTTGAAGGCTGAACACGTAGCTAAATGACCACTGATTCATGACCGCTGATCTTTAAGATTATAAGATCATTTGATCAGAAATGTAAGATGTCTACTACAGTGTAGACCATTCAAGATCAGTATAGATTGATCATCTGCATAACTGCCGTCGGTTTAATTCATCTCATGATCAATTAGATCGTATAGATCAGCGGTCACATATTGTCCAATCTGAGGTCACGGTCGATTTCAAAGCGGCCTTTTTCGCCCTTCACGGTCACGATTTGGTTGAATTCGTCATGTTCGATGAATAGAAACCAGCCACCGTTGATCGCGTTTTCAAGAAACGCCTGCTTTTCCAGAAGCGTCTGGGTCGGATTCATGTCGTAGGCCATCACCCATGGCAGGGGCACGTGTGCTGCCATGGGGATGAGATCGGCACAGTAGACCAACCTGCCACGTTCGGAGTCGATGTAGGGGAGCTGCATGCCCTGTGTGTGACCGTCCATATTGAAGGTGGACAGTCCCGGTTCCCACGTGTGTCCGTCCTCAACAAGGTGAAGCTTTTCGGCGTCATTGAGAGGCGCCAAGTTCTCGCGCATGAAGCTGGCCTTCTCACGGGCATTCGGGTTGGTGGCCGTCTCCCAATGGCGGCGATTTACCCAGTAGGTCGCATTCTTGAATTTCGGAACGGATGTCACACCGTCTGCGGCCCACTCGCTTGCGCCGCCGCAGTGGTCGAAGTGAAGGTGGGTAAAGATGACATCGGTGATGTCGTCGGCCGTGAAACCGTGTGCCGCAAGCGATTGGTCCATCGAATACTCCGTATCGTCATATTCGTAGATGCCGCGCATCTTGGCGTCGAACTTCGGACCCGTTCCTGTGTCGATCAAATATTTGCGTCCAGTGGCTGTCGATTCGACCAAAAGGCAGCGCATCACCATAGGGATGCGGTTGTTATCGTCGGCGGGCACACGTTTCGACCACAACGTTTTCGGCACCACGCCGAACATGGCTCCGCCGTCGAGGCGGAATGTTCCTGTTTCTATCGAATACAGTTTAAATGGTCCCCATTCGGTCGAATTGATGAACATGGCTTTAGTCCGTTTTGAAATGTATGGGCGGGAACTCCCTGAAATGCCCGTTGCTGCGAATCTTGTGCCGCGTTTCCTCGAATGCCCTCAATTTCGGCAGGATGTGCTCAAGATGGTGCTTGATGAATGCCAGTCGCTCGTACTCAGACTTGATTTCGAGCAGGTTTTGCTTCTGCGAGAGCTCGAAACCCACGTAATGTGCAAAGGCGAACGATCGCGTAGGCGTGTCCACAGGGTGGATGGCCACTTCCTCCTTTGCCAAGTTCAGGATTTCCTTGAACAGGGGTTCAATCTGACCGAGCATGCTTTCGATGGAGGCGGAGTGTTGCTCGTCGACCACGTCGTGGAAGTAGCTGACGTTGCCTTGAAGGAAGCTTCGTTTTGTGTCAAACCCGTGGATGAGAAACCGGTCGACACCATGGCCGATGATGTCGTAGCGTCCGTCCTCATACCTGTTGCTGATCTGTGCGATCTCGCACGAGCAACCCACAGACAGGACTTTGCCGTTCATGTAGCACACCACCCCGAACGGGTGCCCATCCCGAATGCACTCAGCAATCATTTCCTTGTACCGCGGCTCAAAAATGTGGAGCGGGATGTCCTCGCCCGGGAAGAGCACCAATGGCAGCGGGAAAAGCGGGATTGGATTGACGTCGCTCATCCGTCGATCAGATTCGCTTGAGCAGGGACTCCAAAAAGATCTTCACTTCGCGCAGATCTCTAGTGACTGCAAGGGAAAGTGGAGCCTTCGGGGTATCATCGACAACCCTGTCGCGCGTGTCGAGCGCCTTCTTCGCTCCGGCGGTGCTGTACTTTTCGTCTTTGATCAGCACCTTCAACTCCATGATCGTCTTGATGTCGGCCTCGGTGTACATCCGCTTGCCGGCTCTGTTTTTGGAAGGCTTCAAATTGTCGAAGATCGTTTCCCAGTATCGGAGCACATGGGCTTCGATATCGCAGATCTGGCTTACTTCTCCGATGCTGTAATAAAGCTTTTTCATCGTCAGGATTGGGGTTGAGGCACTTTTATGTATCTTGGCAAGGTACAATTTTCTATCGCTAGCTGAAACTATGTCTGGACAATTGATTTCGATTGTGGTTCCGCTTTTGAACGAGGAGGAGAGCCTTCGTGAGCTGCACGAGCGCATCGTCGCCCATGTTCCGAAAGGGTTCGCCTATGAGATTTGGTTCATCGACGACGGATCAACCGACGGATCTTGGGATGTCATCTCACGACTGGCTGCATCCGACACGAATGTTCACGGTTTGCGACTGCGTCGAAATTACGGTAAAAGTGCCGCTTTGCAAATGGGTTTCGACAACGCCCGCGGTGAGTTCGTCATTACCATGGATGCCGACCTGCAGGACGATCCGGCCGAGATCCCTGGACTGATCGCCCGTCTTGAGGAGGG
>CAYWCV010000017.1:0-32453 GCA_964456845.1 uncultured Chitinophagales bacterium
TAAAACTGTCCTGAGAGTACAATCTTTGTCTTAAATTTAGGGGTGCAATACAGTGGATGCTAAGTTGGGGATCTTGATTGTAGTTGGTCACTAAGAAGTTGGGGTAGGATTTGCGATTTTGCAAGATTAGGAGTTTATTCCGTGCTTATTCCGCTTCAACCTATTTTCGCAGGTACCACTATGCAACGCACATCCGGCTTCATCTGTCTTTTTCTGGCTGCCATCCTCATTTCTGCTTGCTCGAGCCAGCCATCAAGCGAGCCGTCGTTCAACATCGACTACGAAACGTTCACCCTCGATAATGGGCTGACCGTCGTATTGCACGTCGACCGCTCCGACCCGGTCGTGGCCGTGGCCCTCACCGCCCACGTAGGTTCAGCCCGCGAGATCGAAGGGCGCACCGGATTTGCACACCTCTTCGAGCACCTGCTGTTCCTTGAATCGGAGAACCTCGGCAAAGGGGGGCTCGACCAGATGAGCGCACGTATTGGCGGATCGGGTGCCAACGGTTCGACCAGCCGCGACCGAACCAACTATTTCCAGACCGTTCCTAACGACGCGCTAGAGAAAATGATTTGGGCAGAAGCCGACAAATTGGGCTTTTTCATCAACACGGTCACCGAGCCTGTGCTTGCCAAGGAAAAACAGGTCGTCAAGAACGAAAAACGACAAGGCGTCGACAACCAGCCCTATGGTCACACAAGTTATGTGATTGACAAAAACCTCTACCCAGCCAACCACCCTTACAGCTGGCAGGTAATCGGTTCGCTCGACGACCTCCAGGCCGCGACCCTGCAGGACGTGAAGGATTTCTTCAACCGCTGGTATGTGCCCAACAACGTGACACTCACCATCGCCGGCGATTTCGACACCGCCCAAGCCAAGGCATGGGTCGAGAAGTACTTCGGTGAAATCCCCCGTGGCCAAGATGTGGAGAAGCTAGAAAAACAACCCGTGGAGCTTGCCGAAACCAAGAAGCTGTTCCACGAAGACAATTTTGCCCGCCTACCACAACTCAGCATCACATGGCCCTCTGTGTACCAGTATCATCCCGACTCGTATGCGTTGGACATCTTGGCCAACTATCTGTCTCGAGGCAAGCGTGCGCCGTTATATAAAGTGCTGGTGGAGGAGAAGAAGTTGACGGATGCTGTCACAGCCCGACAGTTTAACTCCGAGATAGCTGGACAATACAGTGTCCGCGTCACCGCCTTCAAAGGCACGAGCCTTGACACGGTACATGCCGCCATCAACGAAGCACTCTCCCGGTTCGAGCAGGAGGGAATTTCGAATGAGGACCTCGACCGAATCAAGGCAGGTCAAGAAACAGCCTTCTACAATGGTTTGTCAAGCGTGGTGGGCAAGGGGTTCCAGCTTGCGCAGTATGCCATCTTTGCCGGTGACCCCGGATTCATCAACCAGGATATCAAGAACATCCTAGCGGTTACATCCGACGATGTGATGCGTGTCTACAATACCTACATTAAAGACAAGCACGCCGTTATCACAAGTTTTGTGCCACGTGGCCAAGCAGAATTGGCCTTATCAGGTTCGACACGAGCCGAAGTGGTTGAAGAGCAGATCGTGGAGGGTGCCGAAGAAGAATTCGATGCCAGCATCACAGCCGAATACGAGCGCACACCGTCAAGCTTTGACCGCAGTGTGGAACCTCCATATGGACCGACGCCCAAGGTGGTCGTGCCAACGGTATGGAAATCGTCGATGCCGGCCGGAATGAAGCTGTGGGGCATCCAGAACAGCGAGGTGCCACTTGTTCAGTTCCAGCTCAGCATTCGCGGAGGCATGCTCCTTGAGGATCCTTCAAAAGTGGGCGTATCAAATTTATTGGCACAGCTCATGACCAAAGGCACGGCGAATCGAACAGCGGAGGAATTGGAAATCGCAATCGAAAGCCTTGGGGCCTCGATAAGAGCTTCGGCTTCGGAGGAGGGGATCACCATCAGCGGGAACACCCTATCCAGAAACTACGCGCAGTCCATGGAACTCGTCAGGGAAATCCTGCTCGAGCCCCGATGGGATGAGACAGAGTTCGAGCTGCTCAAGCAGAGCACCATGAGCCGCATCCTTCAAATGAAGGCAAATCCGAATAGCATCGCAACAGCCGAATTTTCGAAGCTCATTTACGGCAGCGACCATATACTGGCGCATAACAGCATGGGCACAGAGCAAAGTGTGGCATCCATCACCATCGGCGACCTCAAGGCATATTATGAGGCCAATATTTCTCCTACTGTGGCTGACTTCCACGTCGCCGGCGACATCTCCGAGGTTGCCGTACGCACATCGTTAGAAGCGCTCGATGCCCAGTGGACACCAAAAGATGTCGCTATTCCGACACCAGAGGTGCCTTCAGCCCCCGAAATGCCATCGGTGTATTTTTTCGATGTGCCCGATGCCAAGCAATCGGTGTTGATGATTGGCTACCCTGCCATGGCGGTCACCCATCCTGACTACTATGCGGCCGACGTGATGAACTACCGCTTGGGCGGCGGCGGATTCGCATCAAAGCTCACTCAGGAGCTCAGAGAGGGCAAGGGATATACCTATGGTATCAGGTCCGGCTTCTGGGGGACAACTATACCGGGTATGTTCTCCATCTCGACTAGTGTTCGCACAAACATCACCTACGAAGCGGTGAGCCTGATTCGCGACATTCTGGCCAACTACGGTCCCAGCTTCAATGATCAAGACCTAGACGTGACCAAAAGCTCCCTGATCAAGAGCAACGCCAGGGCATTCGAGACACTCGGCGCGAAACTGGGCATGCTCACTGAAATCAGCAGTTATGGATTCGCCGACGACTACGTTACCCAACGCGAGCAGATCGTGTCGAATATGACCGTCGGAGAAATCCAGCGCCTTGCGGCAGATTACCTCAATCCCGACAAGATGTACTACTTGGTTGTGGGCGATGCCAAGACGCAGCTGCCAAGGCTCAGAAACCTCGGCATGGGCGAAATCCAAGTCATCAAATAGCCGCCAATGAAACAAACGGAATCCGCTTACGTCAAACTCATAGCGACCACATGACCTAACATACAACTAGCCGATGAAACGCCATGAAACGGGACGTGTCATTTAGTGAAAAGCAATGGTTCAGGCAGATATGGATATGGGTGATGATCCTTGCCATCGACGTGCTCATACTTTACGGCTTCATCCAACAAGTTGTTCTTGAAGAACCGTTCGGCACGAATCCTGCCAGCGACCTTGGAATGACGATTATGCTGATTCTCACAGCCGTGGTCACGTTTTTCATCTTTTCCATGCGGCTTGAAACAGTTGTGGATAGGTCCGGAATCACGTATCGCTTTTTCCCGTTTCATGTGTCTGCCAAGACCATTACATGGGATAACGTCTCAAAAGCCTACATCCGAAAGTATAACCCTATAAAGGAGTATGGGGGATGGGGTATACGGTGGGGTGCATTCGGCAAGGGAGATGCATATAACATGTCGGGTAGCATGGGTTTGCAACTTGAGCTCAAAAACGGGAAGAAACTGCTCTTCGGCACCCAGAGAAGCGACGACCTCGACCAGGTGATTGAGCAGCTGGGCGTGAAGACCGCTGAGTAGGAAGAGCGCGGATCAATTGGATCGGCAAGATCATTTGATCAAACAGATCCGTGGTCATCGTCTGACCTTTCCGTTTTGGATCATTAGGTTCCCAAGTGCCGTGGCCTCGACGGGGCCTGCCACGACTTTTCGTCCGGTCTCTTGTTCGGTGAGCTCGCACAGCCATGAATTTTTAGATCCTCCCCCCACGATATGGATCACATCGTAGCGGGTGCTGCGGAGGCGCTCGAGCACTTCGAGGGTCTCTCGGTAGTGTCGGGCTAGGCTGCGTATCACGAAACTGGCGATTTCTGCCTGAGATTTTGGTATTCGTTGGCCCGTTTTGCTGCAGTATGATTGGATCTTATCCACCATATCGCCTCTGGTGCCGAACTGCGGCTCATTCAGGTTGATGACAGAATAGGGTGCCTCCACCATCTTGGCCGAATCGATCAGGGAGTCGTATCCAGGCCATTCGTCATGCTCGCGCCACTCGCGTTCACATTCTTGCAGTACCCACAACCCAGTGATATTTTTTAAAAACCGGATGGATCCGCCGAACCCGGCCTCGTTGGTGAAACTGGCCTCGCAGGCGGCGTCCGACAGGTCGGGCTCCTGCAGCTCGGCACCGAGTAGCGACCATGTTCCTGAGCTGATGTAGCACCAGTTGGTGCCCGGTTTGGCAGGGATCCCGGCAACAGCGGCACCTGTGTCGTGCGAGAGACCGGCGATGACCTCAATCTGCGGGTATTTTGGGTGATGGCCGATCACTGTGCCCGAAGGCACCACATCTGGCCACTTCTCGATGGGGAGTCCCAGCTTGTCGAACAATGGCTTCGCCCAAGTACGCGTGGTGGCATCGAGCAGTTGTGTGGTGCTGGCCTGCGACACCTCGATTACTGGCTTGCCACCCATCTTGAAATTCAGGTAATCGGATACAGTGAGGTACATATAGGCAGCCCCCATAACCTCAGGCTCCAGCAATTTGTCGGCATACAGCTGGTAAATCGTGTTGATTTCCATGAACTGAATGCCTGTGAGGCTATAGATTTCCTCTTTGGGTACGATGGCATGCACTTTGGCCATCATGCCATCCTTGCGGGTGTCTCGGTAGCAGTACGCGTTGCGCAGGGGCTTTAGCTGGGTGTCGAGTGGCAGGTAGTCGACCCCCCATGCCGTCACGCTCAGGCTCTTTATATCCGGAAAGTGCCTTAAAGCTTCTTCAAGTCCAAAGTCGAGTTCGGCCTCGATACGGGGGAGATCCCAAAACAGGCGGTCGCCAACCTCGAGAAGGTGAGTAGGGAAGCGGTGAACCTCGTGAAGCTGCCAAGCATCGCCGTCGGGGATGCCCACGATCGCGCGACCGGATGAGGCACCTAGGTCAAAGGCCAGAGAAGGCCGATTGGAAGACTGAGGATTGGGGATGGAGGAATGAAGCAAGGAGGTAGGAGCAGAAATCGGATTGAGGAGAGGAATTTGGATAAGAAAATACGTCTGCTGTGTCATAATATCCACCTATGTCGATGACATCTCGCATCTTGTTCTTGCAGTTGCTCTTGTTCTTGTTCTCGCATCTCGCTCTCGATTCTCGCGTCTAGTCCCTTGCTCTTGCTCTTGCTCAGGTCTATATTACGGCATTCATGTTCCCTTCGCAGAATTTACCACCATGCTCGACAAAAATCGCATCGAGGAAGTCAATCAACGACTACAATCTGCCCATCGGGCCGACCTAGACCATCTTGCCACAAAACTGTCGCGCACGGGTGTCGACATTGAGTCAATTATTAATCAGGCAGCCACTTTCGATGTGGCCATCCCGTCTTGGGCACTCGGCACCGGCGGCACCCGATTCGGCCGTTTCCCGGGCGGCGGCGAACCCCGCGACATCTTTGAAAAGATGCAGGACATCGCCCTATTGCACCAGCTCACAGGTGCCTGTTCCAAGGTCTCGTTGCATATCCCATGGGATGAGCCCAAGGACCCCAAGGCACTTCGCGACCACGCATCAAGCTTGAATCTGGGTTTCGATGCCGTGAATTCGAACACCTTCCAAGACCAGCCCGGCCAGAAACACAGTTACAAGCATGGTTCGCTTAGTCATACATCCGCCGAGGTGCGTGCGCAGGCCGTTGAACACAACAAGCATGTCATCGACGTCGGGCGTACCCTCGGGTCCGACTCCATCACCGTATGGCTCAGCGACGGAAGCAACTTCCCTGGGCAGATGCACCTTCGCAAGAGCTACGAGCGCGTGTACGACAGCCTGAAGGACGTCTACGCGCACATGCCCGACGCCTGGCGCATGTTCATCGAATACAAACCCTATGAGCCTGCCTTCTATGCCACGGTCATCCAAGACTGGGGATCATCCTTCCTGCTCGCATCCCGACTTGGCGCAAAGGCGTTCAGTTTGGTTGACTTGGGTCACCATCTTCCGAACACGAACATCGAGCTGGTGGTTGCCCGTCTGATCGGTGCCGGCAAGTTGGGTGGATTCCATTTCAACGACAGTAAATACGGAGACGACGACCTCACGTCTGGCTCCATCAAACCCTATCAGCTTTTCCTGGTATTTAATGAGCTGGTCGATGCGGCCGTCGATAACGCTTTTGCTACACCGCCCGCTTATATGATTGATCAGAGCCACAACATCAAGGACCCCATCGAGGCCTTGCTGCAAACTGTGGGTGAGCTTCAGCGCGCCTACACAAAGGCCTTGCTGGTCGATCGTTTGGCTTTGGCAGGCTATCAAGAGGCCAACGATGTGCTCATGGCTGAGCAGGCTCTCAAGTCAGCCTACGAAACAGATGTATCGTCGATCGTGGCTGAAGCACGCCTTCGCAAGGGTGGCGCCATCGACCCGATCGCCACCTTCCGCTCCAGTCGCTATCGTCAGCAAATGGCCACCGAACGCCAATCAGGCACGTACGTCCCCCCACAAAGCATTTGAAAATTGAGAATTGAAAATTTAAAATTTTAAAATTGATGATAGAGGAATGATTTTATCAATCTCAAATCTTCAATTTTCAATCTTCAATCTTCAATTTTAAATACTAAATCTTAATACTCTACAAATTGTCACCCGTTATTCTCATCACCGGTGCTTCTCGCGGCTTGGGCCGCGGAGTTGCCGTCCATCTGGCTGCTAAAGGGTACTCGGTCGCCATTAACTACGCCGGCAACAAAGCCGCCGCCGACGAAACCGCCCAACTGTGCCGAGATGCCGCCATCCATGCCGATCAGCAGTTCCTGCCCGTGCAGGCCGACATCGGAAAGGCCGAGGATCGCGACCGCATGGTAGATACCGTCCTTGCCGAAATGGGACGGATCGACGCCTTAGTGAACAACGCCGGCATCGCTCCCCGTGTTCGGGCGGACGTGACGCAAACATCGGAGGAATCGTTCGACGAAGTGATGAGGGTGAATCTATACGGCCCGTACTTCCTGACGCAGCGCGTTGCCAACTATTGGTTGGAGAACAAGCCCGAGCCCTTGCTTCCCAGCGGATTCAAAGTCATCATCGTGTCGTCGATATCGGCGCACACGGCCTCGCTCAACCGTGGCGAGTATTGCATCTCCAAAGCGGGACTCGCTATGGTCACCAAACTGTGGGCACTTCGCATGGCGAGTGAACAAATTTCCGTGATTGAGCTTCGTCCTGGCATCATGGCAACCGACATGACCAGCGGCGTAAAGGGTAAATACGACGAACTCATTGGTGGTGGGCTCGTCCCGCAAGGACGCTGGGGCTACCCCGAAGACGTCGCAAAAGGCGTGGAGAGCATCGTGGCAGGGCATTTCCCATTTTCGACCGGCGACGTCATCTATATCGACGGCGGTTTCAATATCAGCCGACTATAATCCATTTTATTTCAACTTCCACATTCGTGGACCCATAGAACCTTACTATGATTCAATCGGACCCAAATCTTACAGCCAGTCAGCTTTTACCATCGGTAAACCGACTCTTTGATGCATCGGCGGCCAAGCTGGCCAACATGTTCAACAAATGGAACCCTGGAAAGGGCACCCCAGTCTACACAGTGAACGGAGAGTACACCTCTCGGGGATGGACGGAGTGGACCCAAGGGTTCATGTTCGGATCGGCGATTTTGCAGTACGACGCCACCGGCGACCGTAAGTTCCTTGAACTCGGACGTGAGGGTACGGTCAAATACATGGCCAGTCACATCAGCCATATTGGGGTACATGACCATGGATTCAACAATGTGAGCACCTATGGCAACTTGCTTCGCCTGATGGATGAGGGTCGCCTCGAGTTCGACGCCCGCGAGCGCGATTTCTATGAGCTTGCATTGAAGCTGACAGGTGCGATCCAAGCAGCCCGTTGGACCCAAATCTCGCCTGACCGCGGTTATGTGTACAGTTTCAACGGTCCACATTCGCTCTTTTCCGACACTATTCGGAGCATGCGCGCCTTGGTCGTGTCGCACCAGCTTGGGCACGCCCTGATGGCAGAGAAGGATTCGAAGATCAATCTGCTTGAGCGCACGATCCAGCACTGCCTCACAACGGCAAAGTACAATGTCTACTTCGGCAAAGGTCGCGATTTATATGATATACGTGGCCGTGTAGTACATGAGTCGATCTTCAACACGAACGACGGTTCCTACCGCTGCCCCAGCACCCAGCAAGGGTATACGCCATTTTCAACCTGGACTCGCGGGCTTGCTTGGATACTGACCGGATATGCCGAGGAGCTCGAATATTTCGACACGCTGAGCGCCGACGAACTGGCTCCATTTGGTGGCAAGGAGATCATCATGGATCGGTTTTTGATGGCTGCCGAAGCCACGGCCGATTTCTTTATCCAATACAGCCCGACAGATGGCATCCCCTATTGGGACACTGGGGCACCAGGTCTTGTTCACTTGGGCGATTATCTGAGTAGGCCATCCGAGCCGTACAACGATCATGAGCCCATCGACAGCTCTGCGGCGGCCATCGCGGCTCAGGGCTATATTCGCTTGGGTAACTTCCTCACGTCGAAAGGCAATGTGGAATCAGGTAACAAGTACCGCCAGGTCGGTCTGACCATGGCGAAACACTTGTTTGAATCACCTTATTTATCGGAAGACCCAAATCACGAGGGGCTCATCCTCCATTCGGTCTATCATCGCCCCAACAATTGGGACAATATCCCAGCCGGACGCAAAGTACCATGCGACGAGGCCACCATGTGGGGCGACTATCATGCACGCGAACTGGCCCTGATGGTACAACGCGAAGCTAACGACGAGCCTTACTATACCTTCTTCCTTAAACGCTAATATGGCAACAAGAAAATCCAAGTCGGAAGTGGCCGCCCAAATCGCGGCCGAACGTGTGGTGGCGGTTATCCGTTTGGCCGATGCCGGCAAGCTAGTGCCCGTAATTGAGGCGGTGGCAGCAGGTGGCGTGCGTTGCATCGAAATCACCATGACGGTGCCGAACGCTGTCGAATTGATCCGGCAGGTTTCGGCAACGGTATCAGACGATATCTTGATCGGTGCAGGAACGGTGACCGATGCGGCAACTGCTCTGGCAGTGATTGAGGCTGGCGCCCAGTTTGTGGTTAGCCCAATACTGAGTCCAGAAGTGATTGCTGTCTGCAAACAGGCCGATGTGTACTGTGCGCCGGGCTGTTTCACCCCAACCGAGATTTTCACCGCCTGGAAGCTGGGCGCCGACGTGATCAAGGTTTTTCCGGCCACCTCGCTGGGTCCAAAGTACTTCAAGGACATCAAAGGTCCGTTTCCGCAGATTCCACTCATGCCGACCGGAGGCGTAAGCATTGAAAATGCGCACGAGTGGATTGCAGCCGGAGCTGTGGCCGTAGGCATCGGCAGCGACCTGCTCGACAAGAAAGCCATTGATGAGGGCAGGTTCGAGGTGTTAACCGAGCGAGCTGCCCGCATGGCCGCCAATGTACAATAACAAATTCAAGCACCAACAGCAGTCATTCCATGTCAACACCATCCGTCGTCACCTTTGGTGAGATCATGCTTCGTCTTTCCACACCAGGATTCAGCCGTTTTTTGCAGACCGACACGTTCGATGTGAACTACGGCGGAGGCGAAGCCAATGTCGCCGCATCTCTGGCACAATTTGGTCTCAAGGCACATTATGTAACCAGGCTTCCCAAGCATGAAATTGGGGAGGCGGCACTTCAGACCTTACGTCGCTATGGTGTGGATACATCGTACATACTTCGTGGTGGTGAACGTTTGGGGATCTACTTTTTGGAATCGGGAGCATCACAGCGTCCGTCGAAAGTCATCTACGACCGATCGGGTGCAGCCATCGCCGAGATGAAGCCTGGGATGGTCGATTGGGGGACGGTCTTTGCCGGCAAGCAGTGGTTTCATGTTACGGGTATCACCCCCGCATTGAGTCAATCTGCGGCTGAGGCGACGATCGAAGCCGTGCAAGCAGCCAAAGCGGCCGGATTGACCGTAAGCTGCGACCTCAATTACCGCAAAAAGCTATGGACCACCGAGGAAGCAGGCAGGGTCATGAGCCTTGTAATGCAGCATGTGGACGTGGCCATTGCCAACGAAGAGGACTGCCACATGGTCTTCGGAATCCACGCCGAAGGCAGCGATGTCGACGCTGGCGTAATTGACGCTGCTAAATACAAGGAAGTAGCCTCCAAAATGATGGGCATGTTCCCCAATTTGAAGAAAGTGGCCATCACGCTTCGCGAGAGCCTGTCGGCCAGCGACAACAACTGGTCGGCGGTGCTTTACGACGGCTCAAGCTTTATCCAAAGCAGGCGGTATGCCATCCGTATTGTCGACCGCGTCGGTGGAGGCGATTCCTTTGGAGCAGGCCTCATCTATGGGATGGCCACGGGTCGTGCAGATGGCGATGCCCTCGAATTTGCCGTTGCTGCCAGCTGTCTCAAGCACACCATTCCAGGCGATATCAATGTGTGTACGGTGTCCGAAGTTGACGCGCTGATCAAAGAGGGCGGATCTGGTCGTGTGCAGCGTTGACCTAACGGCAAGAATCATGGGTTGCATTCGGGTTCTTTTGTTGGTGCTTCTTGTAACAACTTCCGCGATTGCTCAGAATCCGATTCATCCACCCGGTACATATTTAGCCGATCCGACTGCCAGGGTATTCGATGGACGAGTCTATGTCTACGCTACGGTGATGTACCCTGATACTGCTGGGCACTACGTATCACATTATCACGCATTGTCGTCTGACGACATGCTTAACTGGACGCTTAACGAGCGAATATTCTCCGGATCGGGTCTTGATGACAAAATTTCGTACAGTGATCAGGCTATTTGGGCGCCAGACGTAATTGAACGCAATGGTGTCTACTATCTCTATTACTGCATGGCAAATCGACAACATGCAGAAGGAGTAGCAACTTCAGACTCGCCGTTGGGACCTTTTGGAGAAGGTCAACGCATTAACTTGTATGGGTACGAAGAAATTGACCCAGCTGTTTTTATTGACGACGATGGTCAAGCGTACTATCTCTGGGGACAGATTGACCTGAAAATGGCACGTTTAATGCCATCGATGACTGAAATCGACTCCACTTCAATCGTCCCAACGATGCTAACGGAAAAAGAGCACCATTTTCATGAGGGTGCTTTCATGTTTAAACGAAACGGTATCTACTACATCATCTACTCCGAAATTAGTCGTGCAGGCATGCCGACTAGTATTGGTTATGCTACCAGTTCAAGTGCCACGGGGCCGTACACGTACCGTGGTGTAATCATCGACAACGACCACATGGCACCAGGAGCGTGGAATAACCATGGGTCCATGATTGAATTTAAAGGTGACTGGTACATCTTTTACCACCGTTCAATTAATCAGGATTGGCAACTCCGAAAAGTTGGCGTCGAACGTGTTTCATTCAACGAAGATGGAAGTATACCTGAAGTGAAGCCCACATCAAGTGGTGTCGCGCCCACAATAGACGCGACATCAACAATTGAAGCTGAACACAATCATGTGATGTATGGCCAAGTTTTTATACGACCAGATGCGTTAAATTCCGAAGTACTCACTAACATTGCGCATCGCGACAGAGCCGGTTATTCATGGATCGATTTTCGGGATGGAGTTTCAAGAGTCTATTTTCGAGTTAAACCCGGCGCATTCGAAGGTCGTATTGTACTGTCAACCGGAAAGTCGTGGTACCCACGTATCTCTCAGGTCATCGTACCGTCTAGAACGGAGACAATGGATGACTGGATAACTGTATCTGCCGATGTCGATGCGATTTCTGGAGTGCATGAGCTATGGTTGACCTTTTTTACAGATGGGAAGACCGGCGTATATGAAGTTGATCATTTTCGTTTCGAGAAGTGAAGTTCAATGATTGCAGGTTCAGTGCTAAATCGACACTAAATTTGGTTCCAGTGATTGCATATTCATCAGTTACGATTATTTTGTTAGATTAAAATTTGGATGTCTAGTCTTAATGCAATCTTGATGTGGCTAGCTAACTCTGAGGTGTCGATTCAGGAATTCCAAAAAATGGATAACAATTTGAATTGTTAAATGAACACGAAACAGCCAGGCATTTACACGTTTCTAAGCCCAAAGTCATACTGGTTGTGTCTCGTATTGTTTTGGATAATTTCGTCAATCTCAGTAGCACAACAGTCATCCTTCAAATTCAAGAATTATTCCGTCGTCGATGGTCTTCCCGAGAACTCAGGGACCAGCTTGCTGCAAACTTCAGACGGGTATATTTGGATCGGAACTCAGGGTGGATTAGCCAGATCTGACGGCTACGACCTAGTTTCGTTCGTACCTGATCCCGATGACTCCACATCGATCAGCGATGCATCGATATTTTCCATGTTTCAAGGAAGAGACGGCTCATTATGGATAGGCACATCCAACGGCTTGAATGTGTATAACCCATGGACGCGTACGTTCAAGCGATATATCCATGATTGGTCCAATACGGTAAGTGCCTTTATATCTTCCATCAAGGATGATTCCAAAGGGAATGTATGGAGTGTGCGCGTAATGCCCGACAATACGTTGGAGCTGTGGCGTATCAATACTTCATTGAATGAACAGGAGCGCTTTGTTCATGATGCCGAACAGAACAACTCGATAAGCGCACCTTCCGTTTATCTTTCGCGAGACAGCGAAACACCATTGTTTGTCGATGCCGCCGACAATGTATGGCTCGGGACGCTTGGTGGTGGCCTAAATCGCTTTGATGCCGCAACCGGTGGATTCATCCATTACAGACACGATCCGGATAACCCGCTTTCGATTGCGTCCGACAATGTATATGCCTTGTATGAATCGAAGAGTGAACCTGGCGTGCTTTGGGTGACGAGCATCACCCCTCAAACGGGAACCGGTGTTTTGCAACGCTTGGATGTCAAAACAGGAAATTTTGAGGCGGTTGCAGAGTTAGGAAGTTCAAACTTCTTGTCGTTTGCCTTTTTTGATGATTACAATGGCAATCTGTGGATTGGCGACAATCTTGCATTGCATAAGTACCGCTTCGAAGATGGGCAACTCCAGACATATAGGGTGCCTCAGGCACTCAGCGACGGGTTGCCTGCCGTAGTTTGGGATATATCGCCCGATTACAATGGCCTTTTATGGCTTCGTACGGAGTATTCCAGCCAAATGATGACGTTCGACCCGGAAACGGGTACGTTCAGGAAAGTCAACATGCCCACCGATCGCCCCGAAGGTGTCATAACTTTTGATATGATCAGCGACCACGCAGGTTTGATCTGGTTCGGCAGCTGGGGTTCGGGAGTGTACTCGCTTGACCCTGCACAGTCTCTTTTTCAACATATCCAGCTTCGTGACTCACAGTCGGAAAGATACAACAGGGTTTTGTCGTTTTATGAGGATAACACAGGCATGGTATGGATAGGAACCCATCTCGATGGGCTGACTATGTTTGACCCTTCGACGGGTGTATGGAAGTTCGTCAACGTTCCAGGTCTTCAGCGCCTTACGATTACAACGGTGCGGGGAGCTGGCGATGGGCGGGCATGGATTGCAAGTCGGGACGCAAATGGTTTGAGCAGAGTTGATTTGGTCGATCTTCGATCGAACCGCCTGCTTCCTTTATCAGCCGAGTTTTCGGCAAAAGTCACGAATATCGCAGGCATCGTCCGCGAAATTTTTACTGATTCAGATGGCACGACTTGGATAGCTATTGATGGTGGTGGTTTAGTGCGACTGAAGGCTGACGGGAGCAGCGACCGATTTATTTACGATGATGGCAACCCAGAACGTTATCCTGACTCCGACAACCGTCCGTTCAGCTTTTATGAGGATGACGGCGGTTTGTGGGTTAGCACCAATTTGTACTTGCTCAAGTTCGATAAGGCTAATGATTCATTTGATGTGGTTTCAGGCAACTGGTCGTCCATCACGCGTATTCTGCCTGCCGACGAGAACAGCTTCTGGGCAGGGTCCTACCTTAGTGGTCTCATCAAATATGACGATTCGAGTTCGAGTCAAATTTTTTATGGAGACGAGCAGGGTTTGGCACATACATCTATTTTCGACATGGCGAAGGACAACAGCGGCAACATCTGGCTGAGCACTGGTCGTGGTCTATCGTATTTTCCTGAAGATTCGGTGCGATTTACAAATTTTGGTCCTTCCTCAGGAATTCGTCCCGGGGCACGCGGTTCGATCATGATGTTACAGAATGGAACAATGATCACGTCAGGTGCCGACGGTTTCTACTTATTCGATCCATCAGCCATTCGACCAAACCCTGTACCGCCGCGAATTGTGTTGTCAGGTCTACGTGTCTTCAACAATACGGTTTGGCCGGGAACGCCCGATGAAAATTTACCCAGCTATAATGGTGATACATTGTTGTTCAAGCACAACCAGAACATGGTCAGCATCGACTTCACGGGCCTTTACTTCTCAAATTCCGACGAAATTTCATACTCGCACAAATTGCAGGGTTTCGACGACAATTGGAGCATCCCCTCTTCGTATCGTTCAGCTACATTCACCAACTTAGCACCTGGCACCTACCATCTTATGGTGCGTGCATCAAACCCTGACAATGTTTGGAGCAATGAAGTAGTTGTAGTGTCGTTTGAGATCCTCCCTCCTTGGTGGAGAACCTGGTGGGCATATGGGTTTTATCTGCTGATGTTTGCAGGGTCAGTCGTATATGTCGACAGATTTCAGCGCAAAAGACTCATTAAGCAGGAAGAAGAACGCAACCGAGAGCGCGAATTGGAGCATGCACGCGAAATTGAGAAGGCATACAATAACCTCGAAATTGCACACCAGAATCTAAAATCTGCACAAAAGCAGCTCATTGAGCAAGAAAAGTTGGCGTCGCTTGGTCAGTTGACAGCAGGAATCGCCCATGAGATCAAGAACCCGCTGAATTTCGTGAACAACTTTTCTGCAGTATCGCTCGAAATGGTGGATGAAGTGGTCGTCGACATCGACAAATACATGGAAGACAGCCCAGATCGAGACTTTATCAAGGAGACGCTCAACTTCATCAAGGCTAACCTCACAAAAATTAATGAGCATGGAACACGAGCCGATGGTATCGTGAAAAGCATGCTTATGCACAGCCGTGGCGGCAGCGGAAAAATGGAGCCTACAAACCTGAACGACCTTGTCAAGGAGTATGTGAATTTAGCTTTCCACGGCATGCGTGCCGGTAAAAATGCAATATCGGTTGATTTGGATTTAAAACTGGATGAGTCTATCGGAGAGATACCCATGATCGCCGAAGATTTCAGCCGTGTGATCCTTAACCTGACCAATAATGCCTTCGACGCCATGCGCGACAAGCTCTCAAAAGGCTCAGAAGCAGGATATAAGCCGGCCTTGAGAGTTGTGACGACGAAAGATGACAAACTCTACACGATCGAAGTGTCAGACAATGGACCCGGCATACCCGACAACATTAGAGACAAGATTCTGCAGCCCTTCTTCACTACAAAGAAAGGCACCGAGGGGACTGGGTTGGGCCTGAGCATCACCCACGACATCGTGAAGGCGCACGGGGGTTTCATTGAAATCGATTCCACCGATGCCGGAGCGACATTCCGAATTATCATCAATCCCGTTACCTAACGGTTTAGGGCAATTTTTCCCCAAATTTACCGTTATTGGTTGTGTAGGTCCGTTTATCGTGGCCATTTCAAACACAGCAGTGTCATGCGACAGTGACCTGCAAAAACCAAATTACTTATGAACAAATACATGTTTGACAAGTTGGTAAGCAATCTAGCCAACCCAAGTGTTACAATTTCACTAAATACACACCGGACACATCCGGATAATCAGCAGGATGTCATTCTACTTAAAAACCTGACTAAACAAGTCGCCGATAAGCTGATGACAACCGATGGAGGCACCAAGTTAATCGATAAGCTGGCTACCCTTACCGAGAGCATTGACGTCAACCACAACCTTGACAGTCTTCACCTGTTTGTTTCTGATACAGTTGCAGAAGTGATTCGCTCACCACTCAAGGTTCCAAACAATACAACATCCGTATCAGATCGGTTTTCACTGAAGCCCATCATAAAGTTGCTTAATCGCACCGAGTTATACTATATCGTGCTTCTGTCGCAGTCAGGTGTTAGGCTGTATGAGGCAACAAATGACACTGTGACGGGGGAAGTTCAAAATGGCGTATTCCCTTTTCCGGAATCCCCGTATTTTTTGGAGAATAATACCAGGAAAAGTGATGCTAAACGTGTCGACAACCAGGTTCGTGAATACCTGAACCAAGTTGACAAGGCACTTGTTGAACTCTTTAACTCTTCCGAAAAGGAATGTGTCGTGATCTGTACGGAAGACAACTACAGCAGATTGATGCAAGTTGCCGATAAACCACAGATTTACATTGGTTATGCTGCTATTAACTACAATGATGTGGCCCCACACAGTATTGCCAAACAAGCCTGGCCATTAGTGAAGGGCAGACTCGACCAAAATAGGGTCGATGCCGTCGAAGAAGTGAGTAATGCAGTTGGCAGTGGTCTCGTATACACAGATTTATCCAACATTTATAGGGCGGCCTCTGAGGGCAGGGGAGATTTATTCATCTGCAACTCCAGCTATCATCAAGCTGCAAAAATTACCAGTGATACGACAATTGAACTTGTCGATAGTCAAGAGCGAATGGAAAACCAAGATGACATTGTAAGTGAAATTGCACTTAGGGTGATTGAGCGTAAAGGTCGGGTGGTCTTTATCGACCCTGAAATGGTTAATAGCTTGGGCGATGTGGCCCTGAAGCTTAGGTATTGAGTTTATTCGGTTACAAGTCACCCATCGTAAACCGGCGTGCAAAAACCCGTTGCATGCCGGTGTTTACCCCTGTGAATAGTATTGTGTCATCAGAATTCCAATAGCCTCTTCATTAAATAATCGAAAGCTAACAGTATCGTATCACAAGCATAATACGTGCTTCTCAATACAGTAACATTGAGGATCTAGTTTGATGTGTCTCAAGTCACATTTCAAACTAACTCCCTCTATATGTTCCTAAAGTTTACGGCTTTATTAACCATTCTACTTTTTGTCGGTTCTTACATTTCTGCGGTTGGTCAGGGGACCAATACGGGCATCAGCGGATTGATCACTGATACATCAGGGCAACCAATGGCAGGCGCTACCGTTGTTGTAAAAAATGAGTCTACCGGATTTACAACTGGGACAGTCTCTGGTTTAAATGGTGTGTATAATATCCGACAGCTACCACTCGGAGTCGATTACACCATCACAGTTTCTTTTGTCGGATTCAAAACGCAAAAACGTACAGGATATGCGCTGAATCAAGGCGATCAACTGCGGATAGACTTCACACTTGAGGAGTCGACCCAGCTCATCGACGAAATAACCGTTACGGCAAACCCACTAGCTGTAACGATTGAAAAAATGGGGGCCAGAACGTCAGTGACAGCGAAAGACATGGCCACACTGCCCGTCAACGGCCGAAATTTTACTTCGCTGATCGACCTTTCGCCCGTCAGTCGTGGTAATAACCTTCTTGGCCAGTTGTTTTCCTCCACAAATTACACGATTGATGGAATGACTAATAGGAGTCCACTTTCGAGTGGGACAACTAACCGTGGTCCCTTCTCCATCTCAATGGAGGCAATTCGCGAATTCGAAATCGTCACGAACGATTATGATGTCGTAAATGGAAGAAGTGGCGGCGGAATCGTAAGTGCAGTGACAAAAGCTGGGACAAACCAGTTCACAGGATCAGGTTTCTTGTACAACCGAGCCGATTGGCTTTCAAGTCCGTATGATACCCGTGGCAACAGACGTCAGAATGAGTTTTCTGTCTCTCAGTATGGAATTACTATGGGTGGGCCGATCATAAAAGATAAGGTTCACTTCTTTGTTGCGTATGATGGACAATTTGACGCTCGACCACTTTATATCGCAGATATTCGCACTCCGCAAGACGAAGTTACAAACAGCTTATCTCGCGAATCTCTTGATCGTTTTCTTGCTATCGCCCGCGATAAGTATGGTGTATCTGAATCCCCTCAGACAGGTAGTTTTGACAAAAACCGCTATTCGCACGCTGCATTTGCGAGGATAGACTGGCAGGTTAACGAACGGAATTTGATGACCATCCGAAATAACTACAGCCGGGACCTTAACGTACAAGGTGTGAATGACAATAGTCGTCATAACTTGTATGAAGTGTATGGTGATCACCTGTCAACAGCCAACAGCTTTTTGACATCGTTGCGTACAACCCTGGGCTCTTCAACCACGAATGAGCTAAAGCTGCAGTATTTGTACACGCTCGACGACGGAAGGCCAAATTCACAACTCCCATCCGCCAACATTCCGCGTGCGATCGTAGAGCGCGTTGAATCGAGTGTAAACAACCAGAACCTTAACACAACCATTCAAATAGGGGGGCAGCGCTACCTGCCTGAAACATTCAAATCGAATGTCTTTCAACTGGTTAACAATGTCTATCACACCCGCGGTAACGTGAACTACACGATCGGGGCAGATGTGCTTCTCAATAACCTTAGTTCACTCGCAACGAGTGAGTTTAATGGCCGGTTTTTCTTCACAGGTTTGAACAACTTCGAGAACCTGACACCGTACAGATATGCCCGCGAAGTTGCGATAACAGATCCAACGGTCGTTCAAAATATTCTTGGAAGCGGTATGTATGCTCAAGGGCAGATCTTGCTTCCCCGTGGTATGGAATTGACGTTGGGCCTCCGAGCAGATTACACTGCCTATCTGAATAAGCCAAATTTCAACGAAATTGTGTTCGAAGACCTTGGCCTAAAGACGGATGTTTCTGCAAGCGGATTTCAATTGCAGCCCCGTGCCCAGTTTACATGGGATGTAGGACAGCGTCAAACGGATTTCATCAAAGTAGGCGCCGGTATTTTTGGTTCGGCACTCAATAATTACTCGGATGTCAACAATCTTCAGTTTGACGGTACGAAAATCTTCGCAATCGACATCCAAGGACCAAATGTGCCAATCCCAGATTTTGAATCGTACAGAAGAGACCCATCGACAGCCCCTGGAGTCGACTTGCTGAGTCTGCCCGGTGTTAATGCTGTAACCACCATCAACATGAACAGCGAGGACATCAAGGTTCCAACGGTATACAAGGGCAATCTTAGCTACAACCGTTTCTTTGGTGAAAAAGTAAGACTTGGAGCTAATTTCATAGCATCCTTTGCACGCAATAATTACATGTACATCGACCGTAACATGGTCGATCAACCGTTCTTTCGCCTTGCTAACGAGAACAATCGTGGTGTCTATGTGCCTGCCTCCTCTATCAATCCAAACAACGGTTCCACTAACTGGACCCAGGGACGCAAGACTGATCGCATTGGACGTGTGTTGGAGTTAGTGAGCGAGGGCAAGAACAACTCTTACACGCTTGTGCTCGACGGGACATTCCGCTATTTTCGTGATGGCCAGCTGACAGCTAGCTACACGTGGAACGACACGCGCGATAACACTTCGTATAACGGTAACGTGGCTAACTCAGCAACCTTATTCCAAATGGTTGTGGATGATCCACGCGATCTCAGCCGCATGAGCTACTCAAATGCACAGTTCAAAAACAAGGTTGTACTCTATGGTACATTACCATCCATTTATGGTGTGAATGTTGGTGTTCGTTACTCTGGCATTGGTGGCACGCGCTATTCGCTACGAGTCAGCGGTAATGTAAACGGCGACTTTGTTAACTCCAACGACCTGGCCTTTGTGTTTGACCCGAATAATCCGAATACACCGGCTGCCATTGCAACGGCTATGCAAAATGTATTAGACAATGAGGACAATCTTGCCAGAAACTGTATCGCGAAATACATCGGGACAATAGCTGAACGCAATGGATGCGAGAACAACTTTTTCGGTACCTGGGATGTTCGCATTGCAAAGCGTTTCAACTTGCCTGGTATGGGCTCAACTGGTTTCGAACTCTCTATGGACTTGTTCAATATCTCCAACCTGATCAACAAAGAATCGGGTACGACCAAGATCCTGGGTGATCAAAACCTTCAAACTATTAGAAGTTTTGATCGCAACGCGAATCAATACGTGTATAGCGTGAATACAAACGTTGGGGTGATTAACCCAGGTGGTACACCATACCAATTTCAAGTATCCGGAAAAATTCTGTTTTAAAATAGCACAACGTACACACCATGAAAATCTTAAGTACTCTACTAATAGTCTTCCTATTGCTATCGGGGCAGGGGCTGGCACAGACGGCACAGCTGGCACGCGGAACTGTCTACCACGACTTGAACGCAAATGGAAGGATGGATTCTGGCGAACCTGGAATCCCAATGGTCTCCATTACGAATGGCCGTCAAGTTGTGCAGACAGGTGCAGATGGGCGATACGAAATTACCGTCACCGACGATACGATCATATCGGTCATTAAACCGAGTAATTTCATGTATCCAGTAAACGATATGAATTTACCCCAGTTCTTCTACATCCATAAACCAAATGGGTCTCCTGAACTGAGGTACAAAGGCGTAGCACCAACTGGTGCGCTGCCTTCAGCCATCGACTTTCCGTTGCTGTCAGGCAGGGTGAATGATGAGTTCAGTATTGTAGCTTTCGGAGACCCCCAACCATATAACTTGGATGAGGTCGGATACTACGATATGGACATTGTTAACGAGTTGGTCGGAACCGACTTGTACGATTTTGGCATCTCTTTGGGAGATTTGGTTGGCGATAATCTGGATTTATTCGAGCCGCTCAACAAAGCCACGTCTCGCATTGGTTTGCCTTGGTTCCATGTTTTGGGTAATCACGACATCAACTTTGATGTTCAAGAGCAGCATCACGCAGATGAAACATTCGAAAGGGTGTATGGCCCTGCCAACTTTGCCTTCAATCACGGGAAAGTTCACTTCATTATTCTTGATGATGTTATCTACCCAAATCCATACGGTACTACAAACTATGTGGGTGGATTTCGCGATGAACAGTTTGAGTTTATTGAAAACACACTCAAATTTGTACCAGAAGATTACTTGGTAGTGTTCAATGTACACATACCTATCTTTAATGAGTTCCCGTTTGGTGAGACGTTTCTAGACGAACATCGCCGCAGATTGTTCGAGCTACTGAAGAACAGACCTCACACTCTCTCCCTGTCGGGGCACACCCACACGCAACGGCACCACTTTTTCCGGGATGTAGACGGATGGATGCAAGAAAAACCGCATCATCATTTCAATATTGGAACAACATCGGGTGACTGGTGGTCGGGAGCAAAGAACCCAAATGGGATCCCTGATGCCCTAATGCGCGATGGCACCCCAAACGGATATGCCTTGCTCCATTTTAAGGGCAATCAGTATACGTTCGATTATAAAGTAGCTGGGATGCCCAAAGAGCACAAAATGCGGATCTATGGTCCTGATAAGGTTCCTCAAAATGCTAGATATCGAGGTCAGCTTTATGTCAACTTCTTTCAAGGGAGCGAATTTTGCAAAGTTGACTATCGTATTGATGATGGCGAATGGCGGTCAATGCGATACAGTGTGGGCGAAGACCCAAAAGTATCAGAAATTCGGCACATGTGGGATCGTGCCGATGTGATACCATCTGGAACACGACCCTCGAATCCAGCCTTGTCCTATCATTTGTGGAGAGGCAGTATACCTACGAGGCTAGATCTTGGAACACGCAAGGTCGAAGTAAGAGTAACAGATTTGTATGGACGCGAATATCGCGACTTCTACGAATTTGAGGTTGTGCTCCCTCCACAGTCCTCGAATTAATCGCATCTACAAGTCACCCATCGTAAACCGGCGTGCAAAAACCCGTTGCATGCCGGTGTTTACGATCAGGTTGGCCGCCGCCAATTTCAGGAATTTCGGCTGGCCAGATCTGCCCATCACGGTGTTGAACCAAGCTCTTCGAATACCCTCCTTGGCTCGCTTCTGAACGCCAAGTTCGTATTTAGAGAGGGCATTTGATAACATCTCTGTATTCAATAGCGAGCCCACATCACAGAGACATTGCATCAAATCGGACGAGTCCATCCAACCAAGGTTCATGCCCTGGCCACCAATTGGACTAACAACATGGGCTGCATCACCTGCAAGGACAACCCGGCCTACCACCAATCTGTCAGCCCTCCATCGCTCGATGCCAAATGTACTGAACATGGTGCATTCATCAAGCGTGATATTGGTCGACATTCGCCTCTTGATAATCCTGACCAACATCTCAACATCTGGTTCAGCAACATCTTTCTGCAAGCGAGCCACCCAACGCCGTTTCCCGCCAGGTAACGGAAAACTCTCGACCAACCCATCGCGATGTAAGTTTATGACGGCGTCGCCGTCAAATAGTCCCTGATCACGAAAGTCGCCCATGATGTACCGGTCTGGATATTTGCCCCCATTCCATTTCGAGCCCATCGCCGACCTCACCGCACTTCGCTTTCCATCGCACCCAACAAGCAGCTTGCACGTGATTGTGTGGTTGATAGAATGTTGATTTGCAACCGTAACCCGAACGACATCATCCGTCTGTACGAATCCAACGAACGTCCATCCAAAGTAGATCGGAACATGTTGCGATACTAAAGCTTGCTCCAAGATTTCCTCAGTTGAATGCTGGGGCATCACAACAGGGTACTTCCATCTGCCTGGGTTGTGGTCGAAACTCATGCGTCCTACCGGCAATCCGTCCACATAAGCCCAACCACCTGTTACGGTCGTGCCTTTCTCAATGAACAAGTCGGCAAGACCAACGTGATCTAAGGACGCAAGCCCAGGCGGATGGATCCCTATCGCCCTCGAATGTTGGTCTACGCTAGTTCGATGGTCTACAACGACAACATGAAATCCGGCTTGCCGAAACAATAGCGCCTGTAACATCCCGACAGGTCCAGCACCAACAACGAGTATATCACACTGCATTGGAAATTCATGCTCAACGTGCCGCCTAGTAGCATCCACTGTCACGCCTCCTCATCAGAACATTGTGCAATCAGCAACAACCGATAAGCGAAGATCCTACGTACAACCCAGCCGTTGCCGAGCAGATGGGCTAATTCGCCCTTCGTAAAGCTTCGACGGATGGACATGAGTCCGTCGGGTGTGATAAACGACCTCCAAAAAAAAGGCCAGGTCAGATTGAAGACCAGCCAGGCTAAATCCCCACGCTCAATGTCGTTGAACAAGACCATCTTGCGAGAAAGGTCTCGGGCATCATGCGCAAGCGAGATCAGGTCGGTGTCGTCTAAATGGTGCATCACATGGTTGGATATTACAAAATCAAACTTCAGCCCTTCTCTGACCAACTCTGAACTCATAGCCTTCCGAAAGTGGATGTGTACGCTAGGATTTCGAAGTTTAAGATACGCCTCTGCGTTGCCGTCCGGATCGATGCCGGTCACACTGAGCTTATATCCATCTTTAGCAGCATACTGCGCCAAGGACTCCATAACGTCGCCGCCGCCGCAGCCAATGTCGAGGAGCGTGTGTACCTTCTGCGGATGTAGTGCAAGAACGGGCCTGATGTGAGATCTGTAGATATGCTTCCAGCGGGCAAGAAGGGGGTTGATCACACGAAATCCGTCGTAGGTCCTGAACAATGTTGCAAGATCCACATCGCTTCGGTCCATCAACTCCGTGAGGTCAGTCCTTCGTTGATTCAGGATCAGCGGCATACGCGTGTTCGGTTAAGCTGTCGGAGTTGACAGTGTCAGAACCGCCGATTCGATGGTGAGGCCTGGACCAAAAGCCATAGCGACGACATTGTCGCCATTCTGGGGTGTTCTACGTAAGATTTTATCCAATACGAACAGGATGGTGGCGCTGCTCAGATTGCCCACTTCGAACAGGACCTCCCTCGATGCCCACAGCTTCGACTCATCCAAACCCATCGACCCCTTCACCTTGTCGATGATGGCTCGACCGCCGGGATGCACCGCCCATGTATGGATGTCGTCCATGCCAAACCCCGCCTGCTGCAGCATGGGCTTGATGGTTGCATCGGTCTTCATCTCCAAGATGGTGGGAACGTACGATGTTAGCACCATTTCGAAACCATTGTCGCCAATAGTCCAAGCCATGTCGGCTTCTCCCTCTGGTGCAAGCATGGTTTGCATAGCCTCCACTTTTAAGGATGCGGCCGCTTTGGATGGATTGGAAGTCACTATGGCTGCCGAGGCGCCGTCTCCGAAAACCGAACCGCTCAGGATGGAGTCGATAGAGTCGTCGAGTTGAAGGTGAAGCGTGCATAATTCGACGCAGATGATCAGCACTTTTGCATCGGGGTCGCTTTCGCAGAAGGACTTCGCCATTCGAAGAGCGGGAAAAAAGGCATAACAGCCCATGAAACCCAGATGAAACCTGGGCGTCGAAAGCGGCAATCCCAAGTCCATCACCACCGAGTAATCGGGCCCTGGCGCAAAGAAACCGGTGCAAGAGACCGTAATGACATGCGTGACTTCGTCGGGTGCCATTCCTGCATTAGCGATCACCTTACGAGCCACCGAGCTGAACAACACCTTTGCCTGCTCCGTGTAGACCTTGTTTCTCTGACCGGTGGATGGGGTAAGATGAAATTCACCGTCTTTCAAGAACAACATTCCATCTTTTGCACCCTCCTCAAAATCAGGCAGTACGCTGTACCTGCGGTCGATACCAGACTGGGTGTACACCCTGTGCAAAATGGCTGATGTTTCCCGCTTGCCCCCAATAAATGACTTCATCATCTCACGGGCAAAGGCCTGTGGGTAGACGTGATCTGGGACTGCAGTTGCGATGGCGTTTATGTATGCTGGCATATTTTGGACACGGTTATGTTTCATGTCTTAACCAATGTACGCTTTCTGCCGTTTCAAGCTGGCTTCTCAAGCAATTTGTTGCTTAAATATTTAAATCGAAGATTATGCAAGATTGCCGCGACCGACAGGCCGAAGATGAGTCCTACCCAAAAACCCTGCGGACCCCAGCCTTGAACCATCCCAGCCCAGTATCCAATGGGAAGGCCAACCCCCCAGTACGCCAGTATGTTCACAAACATCGGTATCCGTGTATCCTTCAGACCGCGAAGGGCACCGTAGCCGCTCACCTGCAATCCGTCCGAGATCTGGAAAATGGCAGCCATTAACAGCAGGTTGGCGGCAACCTCGAGCACCTGTGGGTCGTTTGTGTAAATCGAAGCGATGAAGCGGGGAAATGCCAACATGATGGTTGCAGTCACCATCATGATCAGCACACTGAGACCAATGCCGGTGTACCCTGCGAATCTCGCTCTATCTGGCTGATTTCGGCCAATAAACACACCGACCCTCACGCTGATAGCTGTCGCCAGCCCGAATGGTATCATGAATGTGATGGATCCAAAGTTGATGGCGACCTGGTGTCCTGCCATCGCGATCGTACCAAGCGACCCGATCATAAGTGCGATGGTGGCGAACATGCTCACCTCCATGAAGGAGCTGATACCGTTCGGCACACCAATCCACAAAAGTTCCCTCTGGTATTTCCACTGAGGCCAACGCCAGTTTTTGAAGATTTCGAACCGAACGTACGCCTTTCTGTTAACCGTGTAGATGAGTATGGATAGGAACATCACGAGACCGACTACGGAAGACGCATAGCCGGTGCCGACGGCACCAAGCTGGGGTGCGCCAAATTTGCCGTAGACCAAAATCCAGTTTCCGAGGATGTTGAAGGGGAGACCGATCAGGGCAATCCACATTCCCGGCTGCGTCGCACCTATGCTGTCATTAAACACTTTCAGAGCGATGAAAGCCAAATAGAACGGCATGCCCCAGGTCATCGCTCTGACATATCCCATCGCCTTGTCGGCCACAACTTGGTCGGCACCGATCAATGCGATTGCCAAATCGAAATTTAACATAAGTCCAATGCAGCCTGCCGACAGCAACAATGATAGCCACAGTGCCTGGCGCGTGTTTTTGCCGATCATTCGGAAATCCCGTCCACCGAACGCCTGGGCAACGATGGGATTCAAACCCATCAAGATACCGAAGCACAACATGAACAAGGGGGCCAGCATGCTTGAACCGATGGCCACGGCTGCCAGGTCGTTAGCCGAAAGTCTTCCGGCCATGACCGTGTCGACAAATCCCATCGACATTTGCAGCAGCTGTGCGGCAATGATGGGTAGACCGAGCCGTAAAGTGAACGTTGCTTCGTCCCAGACCTTAAATCGGAAATCAGGGTCGCTAAAGCGGGTTATAAATCCTCGTACCATTAATCATAGCCCGTTTAAGGGCTGATGTGTTATACCAACAAATTCGGTAGTTTTTCTCCGTTGCCACCATCGAGCAAATGCAGCAATCCCTCTGCGGCGAGCATGCCCATACGGATCCTGGTTTCGTAGGTTGCACTTCCAATATGAGGAAGTAACACGGCATTTGGAGCAGATAACAGGTCGGGGTGCACGATCGGTTCTTTTTCAAATACGTCCAATCCAGCTCCAGCGATCCAGCCTGACGTGAGTGCCAACGCCAAGGCCGCCTCGTCGACGAGCGGGCCGCGTCCAGTGTTGATCAGGATGGCTGTCCGTTTCATCTGCTGCAACATCTCGCTGTCGATCATGTGGCGGTTCTCGGGTGTGAGCGGGCAGTTAAGCGACAAAACGTCGCACTGTCGAACAAGATCTTTATAGTCAGCCACATAGGTAGCCATAAGGCTACGCTCAAGCTCGGCATCCACAGGTTTCCTGTTGTGGTAGATGATCTTCATGCCAAATCCAACGGCCCTTCGAGCAACCGCTTGGCCGATACGACCCATGCCGATAATGCCGATGGTCTTGCCGAAAAGATCGTATCCTAAAAAGCCAAGTGGATCCCAGCCGTCGAATTTACCCTGCCTTAAGAAGGCTTCCGACTCTGGTATTCTCCGGATGGTCGCCAAAATGAGCGCCCAGGTGATGTCGGCGGTTGCCTCTGTGAGCGCACCCGGCGTATTTGTTACGCGTATTCCGAACTCCTTGGCAGCTGTGATATCCACATTGTTGTATCCCACTGCATAATTTGCTACTACTCTCAGGCGATTGCCTGCCTCCAACACCCTGCGGCTCATTGGAGTAGACAGCATGCTGATAACGGCATCAAAACCACCGATGGTTTCAATGAGCGCCTCCTCAGAGTCAAAAGTACCCCTATCGCCGACTACCACTTCGGCGTGTTTTCGCAGAAAATCGACCACCTCGCCGATAATTGGCTCCGTGATAAGAATACGATAGGACATGGTGCAATAGTTATTCGATGGTGGCCGTAACGTCGCCAAATCTCCAACGCTTGGCCTGCTGGTAGGCTTCGTCGTCTGTGGCAGGGGCAAAGTAACTGAACGGGACAAGCGCCTGGGTGCACATTGCGGAAGGGTCTCGTTGTGAACGTGCTGCGATTAAAACTATATCACCTTCGTATGTCAAAGACACACTGTTAAGAGTGGAGCAGCCGTCAGGGAAGTCTCCCTCAACAAGAAAGCCAAACGTTGCAGCATACATCGCACGGCTCACGCGGTTGAGATACACGTTGCCTAGCGACATCTGCTTACCCGTATTGGCAGACAGCGTGTCGAGGGTGACCCAGTTCTCGGGCGGTGATTCTAATATGCGAATAGGTAATCCCAAGTCGGGTCCACGTTCTGATGGAGGAGGATCTGGAGCCATCCCAGCGTCGGTGCCACGCTCCTTGTTCTTGCAAGCCAACGGTGCGATCAGCACGAAGACAAGCAATATAGTGCCGAAATACCTCATTTTGGTTGATCTACGATTTCGGTGCGCACTGCGTCGCTCCACATCTTCTCGAGATTGTAGTAGTTGCGAAGGTTCGTCTGAAACACGTGCACAACGATGTCTACGTAATCGAGGATGATCCAACGGCGCACGTCGAAGCCTTCTTTCTGCCAGGCCGGCTCTGAGGCCAGCTCCTTCGTCTTGACGGATACGTTTTCAGCGATAGCTTTGACCTGGATGTCGGTTTCGGCATCGCAAATCACAAAATAGTCGGCCATTGATGTCAGTTTTCGCACATCAAGCACCACTACATTGTTCGCCTTCTTTTCAAGCGTGGCCTCTGTAATAATGTCGAGAAGTGCTTGTATGTCTTGGTCTTCCGTGTTCGTATCGGTCATTGGGAAATATTCAGGGATGGAAAGTCGGCGCCAATCACAACGGTGGCGTCGAGGAAAAAGTCGGGAGATGTCTCCTGTATGATCTGATCGTGCGGTATGCCCAGGGCAGTAGCAACTTTACGTGCGTGCTCCAAGTTACCGCTTCGGTCTATGACAAGCGTTCTGGGTATGTCGAACGTCTCGAAATTCCCAGATTCAACGACGTCGAAGCCGAATCTGCGGAGTCGCTCCGTAAAACGGGATGCCACACCAGGTACGCCGCAACCGTTCCTGACCTCGACTTGTATGGCCTGGGCGATCAGTCGCCACTCATCGGGGTTGCCGATGCGTTCAGGCTCAACACGAGGCGTGATCATTCTGGATGCTAACGCAACTAGCAAGATAAGAAGAATGGCACTAAGAATAGTGATAAGTGCATTCAGCGAAAAAACGGCGGACCGATCGTTGGTCATCCGCGATATACCCTAGTAGTAAGGAAAAAATGGGTTGCTTGCGGCACTCCAGGGGTTGTTTCGATTGCGAAAACTGCTGTTGCCAAATCCATGTCTGTCGTAGGGGCCGCCATAGCTGCCATAGGGCATCTGTGAGAAGGAGACGGAGATGTTGCTGTTTTGGCCAAGACGGTAGTTCAACTCTGCGTTGCGAACCATGAAGCGCATTTCATTGCCTTGTGTCATCAGTCCGTTTCCGAATGGGGAGTGTGCCATCGAAAGATCCAGGCGTCCATTGAGTCGGTTGCTGAAGCCGAAGAGCATGGTGTTGGTGTACATGTTCTGGTTAAAAGCCTGGCCTGCGAACGAAGTGAAACTCACCTCATAGGCATGGTTCATGCTGAAGGCCACATTTCCAAGAATCCGCTTTTGGTTGGTGTCCGTTTTAATAATACTGCCTGTCCAGTCGCCCGAACGCGGAATTTCGTTCACAAACTGTGCAGTGGCCGAGGAGGCCGAAATCATGAGGATGGCAAGAGATAATGACAGAACTAAGCGCTTCATAAAAGAAAATTACTGCTTGCAGATTATACAGTAGAATACGTCAATAAAGCCGATTTATTGCTAAAAAGCAAGGAAAATCGACCGATTATCTTGGCCCGGCACATGCCTCCGACCGAATATAACTTTACAAGGGCGCCTCAACGTTGTATTTTAGCAAACTTTTGGGAAGATAAAAAGGAAAATTACGCTTCGTACGAGTCCTTTCCCAATCCACAACAACCGGAATTTCCCCTAATGAAATTAACGGATTTCAAGTATGATAGCGAAAAGGCGAAGGTGCCCCAGCAGGGGGCCGAGCCACGCGACTCTGCAAAGCTGATGGTGGTCAAAAGAGCCACAGGCGAAATCATTCACGACAAGATCAGCAACCTGGGCGCGTACGTGCTTCAGGGCGACTGCATCGTCTACAACGACACCAAAGTATTCCCGGCGCGCCTTCGCGGAAAGAAAGAGAAGACAGAGGCAAGTGTCGAGGTGTTTCTGCTGAGGGAGCTTCAGCCCGAGAATATGCTGTGGGACGTTCTTGTCGAGCCGGCAAGGAAGATCCGCATCGGAAACAAACTCTATTTCGGTGACGAGCTGGTTGCAGAGGTGGTCGACAACACCACTTCGAGGGGACGCACCATCCGTTTTCTGTTCGACGGACCCAACAACGAGCTCTACGATATTCTCGACCAGATTGGCGAAATGCCGCTTCCGCCCTACATCAAACGCAAGCCTGAGGAAGAGGACAAGAAGAGGTACCAGTCCATTTTTGCCCGCGAGCGCGGTGCCGTGGCTGCCCCGACGGCAACCCTTCACTTCACCGAGCAGTTGGTGGGCACTCTAGAAGGCCAGGGTGTCGAAATGGTTCCTGTAACGCTCCACATCGGATGGGGAACCTACAGGGCGGTTGAGGTTGAGGATCTTACCAAGCACCGGATGGACAGCGAGAACTACAACATCTCCGAGCTGTCGACCGAAGTGATCAACTCTGTTCTGCAGAACCGCAAGCAGAAGGTGGTCGTGTGCGGCAGCAGCACTGTCAGGGCGCTCGAGACGAGCATAACCGCCAACGGTCTGCTCAAGCCCTCGACGGGCTGGACCGACAAGTTCATCTATCCGCCGTATGATTTCAAGGTCACGCAGGCATTGCTCACGAATTTCCACCAGCCAGAATCCACTCTGATGATGATGAGCGCTGCTTTCTGTGGCTACGACCTGATGATGAAGGCCTACCACGAAGCCATAGCCAAGAAGTACCGATTCTTTGCATTCGGCGATGCGTTGTTGATCATCTGATTTTATGAGTCGCTCCTGGTCTGTCTCGGTTGTAATACCGGCTGCCGGGATCGGAAGCCGGATGGGGGCGTCGGTTCCAAAGCAGTACATCGAGATTGACGGAATGTCGATCTTGAAGCGTACGGTGAAGGTGTTTACCGACATCGATTATGTGCATCAGGTCGTCATTGCATGCGACCCTGAGTATGCGGCGGCCATCCGGGCGGAGCTCAGCGACTTGTTCGCGGATCCGTCGTCCTTGCTTTTTGTTGAAGGGGGTGCCCTGCGGCAGGACTCTGTTCGCAATGCCCTCATGCATCCGGCACTGCAAGGCACTCTCGTGGCGATCCACGACGCAGTGCGGCCGAATGTGTCGCGAGACCTGGCCGACCGCGTATGCGAAGCCGCATCCAGATCAGGGGCCGCCATACCTGCCATTGCGGCCCGCGACACCGTGAAACGTTCTGACGGCGACATGCGTATAAGGGAGACGTTGCCACGGCAAGAGATATGGCTGGCCCAAACACCCCAAGTGTTTGAGGCGGGCCTGATCCGACGGGCACACGAAAAAGCCTTCTCCGAGGGGTTCCACGGCACAGATGATGCTTCGTTGGTCGAATACGCCGGCGGCGAGGTCACGCTGGTTGAAGGGGATCCCGCCAATATCAAAATCACAAGTCCTGAGGACCTAGCCTACATAACCGCCATGATTGGAACGGCCAAAGTTGCTGACATCCGTGTTGGATACGGGTATGACGTGCACCGACTCGAAGCAGGCCGAAGGCTTGTTCTTGGCGGGGTTGACATCCCCAACGAGATGGGTTTGCTGGGCCATTCCGATGCGGATGCTTTGTTGCACGCCATTACCGATGCGATCATCGGGGCTTTGGCTTTGGGTGACATCGGCAGCCACTTTCCCGACACCGATCCGTCGAACAAGGATCTCGACAGCCGCATTTTCCTCAGGCGGGCGGTCGAATTGGCAAGCGACAGGGGCTATGCCGTCGGCAACATAGATTCCATGGTAGTTGCCGAGCGGCCTAAGTTGCGCTCGCACATTGACGGCATGAGGGCGGTCATCGCGAGTGATACGGGCATTGGCGAAGACAGGGTCTCCGTGAAGGCGACGACGTCCGAACGGATGGGGTTCGTGGGCAGGGGCGAGGGGATGGCCGCCATGGCCACGGTTCTGTTGGTAGGAAGGGCCTAGTATGGAGGAGTTTCTCGGCACGTTCACCGAATGGGTAAGCATGCTGCATCCGTCCGTGATCGTGCTCCTCATTTCGTTTGTTGCCTACCTTGAAAACGTAGTGCCGCCCATACCCGGCGATCTCGTCGTCGTATTTGCTGGATTTCTGGCATCGGAGGGCATCATTCGCGTGTTCCCGGTTTACATGGGTACTTCCGTTGCGAGTGTCGTCGGTTTTATGAGCATGTACTATTTGGGAGTGTACCTTCGCGGCAAATCGAAGCAGCTGAGCGACCCGAAGTTTTGGATGCGCCGTTACCTGGACCCACGGCACCTGAAGAAGGCCAGGATTTGGATGAACCGTTGGGGTCAATGGGTCGTTGTGGGGAACCGTTTCCTTGCCGGCACCCGTTCTGTCATTGCCTTGACCGCCGGATACAGCCGCACGCATGTGGCGATAACGAGCGTCAGCTCCTTTGTCAGCTCGTTGCTGTGGAACGGTTTGTTGCTTTTCGCGGGGTACCTTATCCACGAAAACTGGCAGTTGATCGGCGAATACCTGTCGATCTATAGCCGGACCATCATGGTATTGATCGCCATTGTGATAGGTGTGACGTGGTATGTGCGCAGGAAACGCCGGCATCGGCGGATGCAAGGTCAAAAATAAGACGGGAAGATATTTTTTAATTGGCTGTATTGACTGCGAACGATACTCTGCCTATATTTCAGATCTTTGCAATTTGCAAAATTAGCTGGTGTAGCTCAGTTGGTAGAGCAGCGGTTTTGTAAACCGCCGGTCGTAGGT
>CAYWCV010000018.1:0-2117 GCA_964456845.1 uncultured Chitinophagales bacterium
TTCAAGGCCGACACCCCCGACGAGCTCCACGAAAAGCTGGCAGTGCTGCCTTGGCACCATTGGATCGACGTGGACGGCTATTTCCGGGTGGATTCGTCGGTGAGGCACCAGACCATCACCGACAGCCGGTATGCCAACCTAAGGGTCAAAGATGCCATCGTAGACAGAATGAAGGAAGAGTATGGTCGTCGACCCGATTCGGGCAACGAGCGAACCGGTGCCGCGGTCTTCCTGTTCTGGAACGACCAGGAGGGGTCCATTTTCCTCGACACCACCGGCGAGCCGCTGAGCAAGCGCGGGTATCGAGTCAAGAAGGTAGCTGCACCTATGCAGGAGACCCTGGCTGCGGCCGTTGTGCTGCAGACAGGCTGGGTCCCCTCTGCCCCGCTGGTTAATCCCATGTGCGGCACCGGCACCATTGCCATCGAGGCCGCCATGATGGCCACGCGTAGGCTGCCGGGACTGCTCAGGTCGACATACGCCTACCAGTTCCTGAAGGGTTACGATGCTGAGGCCGACGCGGCGCTCACCGAGGAAATTCGCCAGGGTGTGCTGCCATCCGACGGCATCACCATCTGGGCGAGCGACAACGATCCGGCGGCCATTAGGGCGGCCTTGGTCAACGCGGAATATGCGGGCGTGGAGAGGGTGATCGAGTTCGAGGTCGCCGACTTCCGCGAGTCGATCGTGCCGGCTTCGAGCGGTGGCGGCGTGGCTATCCTGAATGCCGAATATGGCGAGCAGCTGGGCGAAATCAACTCGCTCAAACCCATCTACAACGACATCGGCAAGTGGCTCAAGCAGCGCTGCACCGGCTACACCGGCTACCTCTTTACTGGCAACCCGGAACTCGTCAAAGCCGTCGGGCTCAAACCCGAGGAGAAAATCCCCTTCATGAACGCCAAGATCGAGTGCCGGCTATTGAAGTACACGATTTTCCCGCCGAAGACGAAACAAGAGCAAGAGCAAGGGCAAGAGCAGAGTCAAGGGCTAGGGCAGGATCATGGGGTGGAAAATACAAAAGACTGAGCGTCCAGTTGTATTAACACAAATTACTGCTTTCTGTTGTCGTGTTAAATCAAGTACGCATAAGTTGATAACCCTTGCTACCTGATGCAGTTATCGTTATGTTAGGTTATTATGTTAAGGCATTCGGCTTACGTCGGGACGATTATCGGGGCGGCACTGTTGATGTTATCGACGGCAATAGATGCGCATGCGCAGACACGATTCCCGCTTCCAACAGAACTGCCGATTCAAGGCGAGAGGCCCCTTATGGTGTGGGGGAAACCACTGTGGCTTCTAATGGACGACGCTGGCACCACATGGGCTATATCTCTCGATCACGTTTGGTCCTTGAATCTCGACAGTCTGAAATGGGAGCAATGGCCGGCGTTTACGCTGGAAGATATTGATGTCCGTCCTGGCTATGACAAAGCAAACGATCGTTTCCTGTTCTGGAATGGCGGCGTCGGCAAGGTGTTCACATGGAATCCAGGAGATACGACCGTGCAGCGCATCGACAAATCGTATCACCACCGCACACAATTTGGGCATGCGTGGTTCATCCACCCAAAGACCGGCGAAATCTACGCCTTTGGCGGCCAAGGATTCTGGACGTCGCGCGGGTATACCGTGCGTTTTGATTATGACAGCCGTCATTGGCAGGTGCTTCCATTAGATCCCACGAAACCGTATCCATCACCTCGAGCCGGATCGCAGTATTCTTACGATGAAAAGAGGAACCAATTCCACATCTTTGGTGGCCACGATTACAGGCATGAAGGCCGTGAGGATCTTTCGGTTGACTTAGTGGATTTCGACGACTATTGGGTGCTTGACATTGAACGCCGGGAGTGGCAGCAACACCCAATTTATGGTCTTAAAAATATTTTTGGCATCAATAGGGAAATCCGACGTATCCATGAAAGCAATTATTACGCCGTATCAGACACAATGGGTGATCTAGCCTGGTACCCGGTGCGTAGCACTCAGGGGGCCTATGACATCCAACTCTTGGCTTTTGATTATCAGCGTGGCTTTGGGGCGTTTCTTCCCATCAGCCTGGGAGACTTAGGAGTCAAATCACACGTGTTTTGGTATGGGTATGACGCTCG
>CAYWCV010000018.1:2217-27069 GCA_964456845.1 uncultured Chitinophagales bacterium
GGCGTCGAAGTCCGCAACCATTTCACCGACCTTGAGCTTGGAATGCTGTTCTGGCTGCACTGGAAGCACCGCAAAGGTGAGTCGTTCCAGATCACCGACGTGATCGAAAACGTGTTCTGGCACGACTCCCCTAACATGGATTACATCCGCAAGCAGCGCAACACCACCCTTCGCAGGCTGAACGAGCAGCTGACGGATGTATTCAAGGACCATGTAACCGATCATGAGTGGATCGTGGACAAAGTGTCCATCTCGGACAAGCGCAAGCGGGAGTACGCATTGGACCTGAACGGCTTCGTCGTACGGTGCGACCTCGACGCCATCGAGCTAGGAACGGTGGATCCCTCGCAGCTGCTCGAATCATGCACCGGTATCTGGGTGGAACAGATCAGAAACGACTACGCCACGATGAGCGTCGCAAGCTGAGCACCCCTGTCGGTGATCAGTGATCAGGGGTCGGGGATCGAGGTTGTTTTAGATGTGGCTCTTGATGTGGTGCAACACGTCGGGAGGCACGGGTATTTCGATGCGGATGCGGGTTCCCAGCCCTTCGGTCGAGCCGATGAAGATGCGCCCGTTCAGCTGCTTGGTTACATGGGCGGCCTTTGTCAGGCCGAATCCACCTCCCATGGTGGGCTTATCGATCACATTGCTGGCTCGGTAGCCATACTCGAATACTTTCTCCAAGTCACTTTCTGGGATTCCGATGCCATTATCTTGCACAGAGAAGTTTAATGCTGTATTGTCCTGGTAGATACCAATATCGATTTGTCCACCAGGTGGGGTATATTTTCGGGCATTAGAAACTAGGTCGCGGATCACATCCTTGAAGGACAACGGCATGTAAATCGTGTCACCAAGCTCGCTTTCAATGTCAATCTGAACCAAATAGTCCTTTTCCTCCTGCCTTGCAATATTGTGGATGATCTTATATCGACCCATACTGTTTTTTTCGACGGCCATAAAGAACTTTTGAAACTCGTTCTTGTAATCGTTCACATTGTGGGCTTCCCATTTGCCTGGATTCAGCATTTTGGCAAGCAGTTCTGCCGAACGTGTCTTCGCCACCCCAAACAGATCATTGAACAACGCCTTGGCCTCTTCAATAGCTGTCATGGCGTTAGAATCGGCGCCAGGCTCCAATTTTTCAAGTTCGGTGAGGATCAACGTGGAGTACTGATCCATATGGTTCGGATACAGTATCGACGAATCACCTTGCTTGACTTTCTCTGCTATTGCGAGCGTCTGATCGATGATCCAAGAAAGCTGATCTTCGACTTTCAGTTTCATCGCCAATACCGAGAGCTGCAGGTTGATGATGTTGATCACGTTAAAAAACGAGTGCAACTCGAGCTGTGATTGCTTATCGGTCGACATGGAAACGTCAGCGAGCGATATCTCTACGTACTTCATGGTTCTATCGGCATGCGCCGATCCTCTTGATGTGTGAAAGTGCTGTTAAATTACAATAAACATGCTGGAACATTTAAATTTTTTTATGGTTTTTTTAAAAAACTACTGTAAAATGCCCCCGGACAACAGACAAGGTGGTCGCCGAAAAACCTTAAACGAGTAGACTAAAACACATTTACTACAGCTATGGCTAACAAAAAAATTGAAGACGTAGAGGGCATCGGACCGGCAACAGGAGAAAAACTTCGGGCAGCCGGAGTGAAGGACACCGACACCCTACTGGCACATGCCAAAACACCGAAGATGCGCAAAGATCTCGCCGAGGCCAGCGGTCTGACCGAAAAGCAAGTGCTTAAGTTCGCCAACATGGTCGACTTGTACCGCATCAAGGGCGTAGGCTCGGAGTATGCAGAACTGCTCGAGGCCGCTGGTGTCGACACTGTACCCGAGTTGGCTCAGCGCAACGCCGAAAACCTGACTAAGAAAATGGAGGAAGTGAACGACGAGAAGAAACTCACTCGCCGCACACCGACCCTCAGCGATGTCGAAGGCTGGGTAGCCCAAGCCAAAGATTTACCACGCGCGCTAGAATACTAGACGGCAAAAATCATCGACTGATCGGCAAATGCCTTGAATTCCAAGGCATTACCGCTTGGGTCGAGAAAGAACATGGTGGCCTGCTCGCCAGCTTCACCCTTGAATCGGATATGTGGTTCGATTAGAAATTTGACGCCTTTGGCGCGTAGACGATCCGCAAGTTCGTTCCACTCTTCCATTTCCAAAATCACCCCGAAATGGCGTACGGGCACAGCGTCGCCATCCACTTGGTTAGTGAGGGCTGCGTGAGCCTCCTCTGGTTTTAGGTGGGCTACCACTTGGTGTCCGTACATGTTGAAGTCGATCCAATGGTCCGATGTGCGTCCAGTGGAGCAGCCGATCACGTTGCAATAAAAGTCGAGCGTGGAGGCCAAGTCGGATACGGGGAATGCCAGGTGAAATGGTTTCATAGGTAGTTCGAAATTATCGTTAATCATTGACCCAAAAACATTGGGTGCCATTAGGTAAGGGGTAAGTAGTTGTATCGGAGCCCTCGAGCAGCATTTCGTCGGGGGTGTACGACCCGGGTCTGTCGCCAAGCGACTGCCGCAGGAGGTGCGTGAGCACGACCGGGCTGAAGCCGGGTGTATGGCAGCTTAAAAGCACAAAGGAGGGCGTTCCGGTGAGCAGTTGGGAGCAGGTGTCGAGCAGGGGTGGAAGATGCTCCTCGATCTTGAAGACTTCGTTTGCCTTGCCTCGTCCGTAGGTAGGCGGATCGAGGATGATTCCGTCGTACTTGGTGCCGCGACGCAACTCCCGGTCGCAGAATTTGAGCACATCGTCGACAATCCATCGGATCGGTGCGTCTTTCAGACCATTCAGCTCCGCATTCTCGCGCGCCCAAGTTACCATGCCCTTGCTGGCGTCGAGGTGTGTCACTTTAGCACCGGCCAAAGCGCAGGCAAGTGTGGATCCGCCAGAGTATGCGAACAGGTTCAGGATGTTGGGCTGATGACCGGCTTTGACGTTGGCAGCAACAAGTTGCTTGAGCCGTGCCCAGTTCGCGCGTTGTTCCGGAAATACGCCGATGTGGCCAAAGTCGGTTACGGACAGCTTGAATTGGATGCCCTCAATCGTTGTGGACCATGTGTCAGGTATGCGGTCGCGATTCAGGATGGTTCGCTTGCCGTCGCGGTCGACCACAACGTGGGCCTTTTCCCACTCCTTTTCCGACAGGCTCGGCAACCATACCGCCTGTGATGCCGGACGGTTCAGGACGTAGCCTCCGAAACGCTCCAACTTGCGGCCGTTCCCACTGTCTAACAGACTGTAATCACTCGTTGATTTCATGGCTCAAAGATACGAATTGGCCTACTTTATATGATCGCAAGTGACGCTCAACGTCATATATTGTATATTCATAATTAGTAGCGCCCAAAAATCGAATAAACCCTCTGCAATATAACGTGTTAGCCGACTTCTATGATAGTCTTCCCTTTCCGATAACCGACCCTGTGTTGGTGTTTGGGATGGTAATGCTCATCATTTTCACGGCCCCTCTCCTTTTCAGGCGGTTTAAGATCCCCGGCATCATCGGGTTGATCCTATTTGGCGCTTTTGTGGGACCAAGCGCCATTGGCCTGCTCGACCGCGATGCGACGATGGTCTTGCTGGGAACCGTGGGTTTGATTTACCTGATGTTCATGGCGGGTCTGTCGATCGACCTGAACCAGTTCAACCAACTGCGGACGCGAAGTCTGGTATTTGGCCTTTTTTCCTTTTTCTTGCCGCAGCTTTTGGCACTCGCGGCAGGCTTGTACTTGCTTGGGTACTCAATGGAGTCGTCATTGCTTCTCGGTTCCATTGTGGGGTCCCACACGCTGTTGGGTTACCCGCTGGCTCGCAGGCTCGGGATTGCCAAGAACAAAGCCGTTACGATGGCCATGGGCGGAAGCATTGTGACCGATCTGATATCGCTGATTGTTTTGGCAGTGGTGATGGCGTCGCTTGGTGGCGAATTGGACAGTATTTTTTGGGTCAAATTTGTTTCATTGATGATTCTTTTTGGCGCGGCAGTGCTGTATCTACTCCCCCGCATTGGAAGGTGGTTTTTTCGGAACGTCCAAAATGAAAGCAGCACGGAATATGCCTTCCTGCTGTGTTGCTTGTTTGTGTCGGCCGCGTTGGCGCAGGCAATCGGACTTGCACCCATCATCGGGGCCTTCTTGGCAGGTTTGGCCCTGAACAACTTGGTGCCGGAGAACAGCACCAGCATGTTGCGCATCCAATTTGTAGGCGACGCCCTGCTGGTTCCATTTTTCCTGATATCGGTAGGTATGTTGGTCGATTTCAGCGTGTTGTTCAGCAGCTTTGAGGTTTGGATTTATGCCTTGGTGTTCACGACATTGGTGTTGGTCGGCAAGGTAAGCGCAGCATGGATCATAAGGTTCATCTTCAAGTACTCGAAGACGGAGTTCGGGGTCGTGTCAGGTTTGACGATACCCCAGGCCGCAGCGACATTGGCTGTCACCTTGGTCGGTTTTGAAGTCGGTCTTTTCAGCCAGAACGCCGTAAATGCCGTGATCGTGATGATACTCATCACCTGCGTCATCGGACCGATGCTCGTCGAGAATTACGGCCGAAAATTGGCGGTCGAAGACGAGGAAGACGATCTCCTCGGGCCCGCCGTTGGGCATCACCGAATTCTCGTGCCGCTGGCAAACCCCTCCACAGCATCTGCTTTGATCGACATGGCGATGATGATGCGAGATCCATCGTCGGTTGAGCCGCTGCACCCGCTAATCGTTGCCAGAGATGGCGACGACGTACAGGCCCAAGTGGCTAATAGCGAGAAGATGCTTGGGCATGCCGTTATCCACGCCACTGCGGCTAATATCCCGGTCCAGCCGGTAACTCGTGTGGACCTCAACATAGCATCCGGGATTGTGCGGGCCATCAAGGAATTGCGGATCAGCGCCATCGTGATTGGCTGGAATGGGCAGGTGTCGACGCAGCAGCGCATCTTCGGAAGTGTGCTCGACCAGCTTTTGGCCGACACAAACCAACTCCTGCTGGTGAGCAAGTTGGAAAAACCCATCAATACCAACACACGGTTGATCATCATCTTGCCGCCGTTGGTGGAACGCGAGGTGGGATTTGCGTCCGCATTGAGATCCATGAAGTTCCTCTCGAACCAGATCGGTGCTCCCATCACCATCCATACCGTGAACGACTGTGCGAAGCGCGTGGCGGAGGTCAACAAAACGATCAAGCCAGATATCGAAATTAAGATTCAGTCCTATTCCAATTGGAACGACATGATGGTGGGCATTCGCTCGAGGCTGAATTCTGACGATCTTTGCGTGCTGTTCAATGTTCGCGAGTCGGCTATCGGATGGCAGCCCGGCCTGAACAGGCTGCCACGCTCGCTGGCATCGATGCGTCCTGATATGAACCTTGTGGTTGCCTACCCTGCCGAGAACAAAATGGATGCTGGTCTGATTAAGCCGATTCTGAGCGGTCATTCGTTGCACAACATTTTGGAACCTGAGTTTTGCACGCTTGGCCTTGAGGGAAATTCCATCAGCCAGGCCGTGCATCAGATGATGGCGCGTTTCTGGCCAGACAGAGTCGACACGCTCGAAGAGCTTAAGGCGTCGGTGTTGCAGAGCGTCCGAGATCATGACCCCGAGTTGACCCGTGGCGTTTTGCTGCTGCATGCCCACAGCGAAAGCATCGACCGAACCATGCTGCTGATGGGCATCCATCCAGACGGCTTGTCGATGGCGGAACTGGACCACAGAATCCACGTAATGTTTGTCCTGCTCAGCCCTGTAGGTCGATCGCCGCAGCAGCACCTGCAAAATTTGGCCAACATCGCCCGACTGGTCCGATCTGACGACATCGTGGAACAGCTCATCAAGATGAAGGACAACTCCGACTTGAGCGCATTCCTCGACATCGACGATTAATTGCCCAAGTGGATCGATCGGGCATTTGGTATTACCTTGAGGCAGCTTATTTTGGCACATCCCAACGTCTGTTATTCAGCAAAGCTTACCGATGCCTTTTTTTAGAAAGAACGAGAGAGGATTCTCGCAATTCATGTTCCGCCTGCAGAGGATGACCATCATCCCGACCATGCGTTACTTTTGCAATCCGCGCATTCTTGGCAGGGAGCACATGCCCCTGACGGGTCCGGTTTTTCTGTTCGGGAACCATTCGAACAATTTCGATCCGTTCATCATCAACCATAAACTGACGCAGGAACCTACGGCCGGTGTGATGACCAGCGAGTACTTTAGGAAGGCGACATCCCGGCTTTTCATGGGCTCCATTGGAATTGTGCCTACCGTGAAGTACGTGCCCGACCCTGGTGTGGTGCGCGATTTGGTGCGGATGAAAGATCAGAAGAGGATGGTCGTGATCTATCCGGAGGGCGGGCGCCGATGGGATGGCCAACCCAAGCCGGTGGTTGAGAGCACCTTGAAAGTCTTCTACAAGTTTGGGCTGCCGGTGCATGGGGTGAGGGTTCACGGCAATTACTTGAATTGGCCACGCTGGGCCGACAATCCTCGACGCAACACGTGCCTACTCGAGTTTCTCAAGCCATTTCAGGCATCGGATTTCGGCAGTTTTGAGGCCTTTAGAGATGCATGCATCGATGTTCTCAACATCGACGACTATAACCCGCCCGCCGAGTGTTTCCCCCAAAAGGCCAAGAATCCGGCAAAGGGCATCCACAAGCTCCTTTTTAGATGTCCGGTCACGGGCCAAAGCCAGATGGTGAACACTGCTGATGGAACCACCGTGGCAAGCAGCGTCGCTGACTGGAGCTTCAAAATGGATCCGGCATCTCGACTTGTAGATACCCACGGCGAGCGGCACAGTCTGATCGATGCCTACAAGGCCATGTGTGCCCTTCCCCTGCTGGCCGATACCGACGGATTGATGCTTGAGCAGCCCGCCGACGTGTTGATGGAGTACGAATACCCGAATTTGATCAGCAAAGGTGCCGGCACAGCCAAGTTGTTTACCGATAGGGTCGAGTGGTCGGCGGGATCGGAGTCGGGAATCGTGCCCATCCAAGACATTCTATACATTTCGATCGAGCAAAGCCGGAAGATCAGCCTCACTACCAGAAACTACATGCTGCAATTCATCTTCCCGGCCACTTCACCGCTCGAATGGCAGCACTACCTGCGTCGGCTTCAAGCCGGCGAATTAACTGTAACATCGCTGTAAGCATATTTTCACCATCATGACACTACCCGTCATTACAGGAATTCAGCAAATTGGTGTCGGAAATCCGGATGTAAGCTCAGCTTGGGAATGGGCCCGGCGCATCGGAAGTGACCTTAAATTGTTTGATTCTGCCGATGAAGCTACTCTGATGACACGTTATACAGGTGGCGAAGTACACCGTCGGCGTGCGATATTTGCCCTCAATCTACAGGGTGGAGGCGGCCTTGAGCTGTGGCAATTTACAAGCCGCGGAAGCGACAAGCCATTGTTTAACCCCATGCCGGGCGACACCGGCATTATGACATGCAGGATGAAGTGTAAAGACCTTGATGCAGCCGAGAAGTTTTTGCGAAAAAATGGAGCGAATATCGTTGGCGGAAAACGTACTGCGCCAGACGGATCTGAGTGGCTGGCTTTTGACGATCCCTTCGGCAATATGTATCAGCTGAGCGTGGGCAGTGAGTGGCTTTTGGATAAGGGGCACCCCATGGGTGGCGTAAGTGGTGCCATGATCGGTGTGTCCAACATGGAGAAATCGATCGCCTTCTATGTTGGTGTTTTAGGTTTCGATGTGGTTGCCTACGACAAAAGCGGCACGTTCCATGATTGGACTGGTCTATTTGACGGTCATGATGAAAATTACCGCCGTGTGCTGCTTCGCAAATCCGTCAAATCGAAGGGGTTTTTCAGTGAGCTGGTCGATTCCGGCCAAATTGAACTGGTACAAGCCCTCGACCGGGCTCCGAAACAGATTTTTGGCGACAGATACTGGGGCGATGCCGGCTTCATCCACCTGTGTTTCGATGTCCAAAACATGGAGTTGCTTAAGCAAAAGTGCGAACGGGCTGGATTTCCCTTCACTGTCGACAGCCAGTCGGCGTTCGATATGAACGAGGCTAGTGGCCGGTTCAGCTATATCGAGGACCCGGACGGCACGCTGATCGAATTTGTCGAGGCGTTCAAGGTACCCATCCTCAAGAAAATCGGCTGGTACCTGAACCTCGAGAAACGAAATCCGGAGCGGCCGTTGCCGAGATTCTTGTTCAAAGCGATGGGCTTGAACCGAACCCCTATTTGATAAGCACCATTTTCCCCGTTTGTACGACACCTGCCGACTCTAAGCGGATGAAATAAACACCACTTGACAGCTGCTGACCATCGAAGGGTACACTATAGCTGCCTGCCGTCTGCGTTTCGTCCACCAAGGTCGAAATATGTTGCCCCAAACTGTTATAAACCGACAACTTAACTGCGCCTGCACGGTTTAATCGATACGATAGAGTCGTGCTTGGATTAAACGGATTCGGATAGTTTGGTAGCAATTCAACATGAGCAGGCAGATCGGCTTCCGTCTGTAGTGAATTCGATACTTTCTTCTTCACCGTCACATCATCGAGACGCAGCATGGCACGGGCACCGCTGGTCGGCGACCCGAGGAAATAGTATTTCCAACGCAACTGCACGTAGGGCTGATTGGAAGCGTTGGAAGGGAGGTCGACCACAAATTGCTGCTCATGTCCCTCCGTATCGCTACGAATATATTCTACAGGGTTGCCATTGACCATGATATCGGCCCAGTTGCTTGTCAATCCCAACCGATACTGAAGCCTCAGAGCATAGATCCGGCTGTTCGGCCGTTCGGTACCGGCCGTAAAGCTGATCGTTGCCTCGTTGACTCCTCGGGTGTCTAATGCCAACAATGCGGCTCCCAAGTCTCTTCCCCGCCCGGTGTTGATGAAGCTTACACCACGCTCACCCAGACCATTTATGCGTGTGCGCGTCGTCAACTTATACGGTAATCCCAAAAAACTGGCGTCGGCCGCGGCAATGTCACTTTCGGGCACATGGTAGGGATCGGTCATCTCATCACTTAGACCAGGGTCTGTCATTTTGGTCTGTTGGAACACCATGTTTGGAGGGTAGACGTACTCTGCCTGCTCGCTGGACCATTCGCTGAACGAGTATCCTTCCTGTGTGCCTGCCAAGACGAACGGCTCAGGGTTCATGACATCGTATGGGTTCTCGTCTTCCACAAAAACGGCCCTTATGGTCGTGAAGGCCGATAATGTTGCGGAAGTGGCAGCACTTGACGCATTGGCCACGGGACCCTCCCACCTTTCAAAACGGTATCCCGGCTTAGCGATGGCCTCGAGTGCAATCGGATAGTTTTTGAAATACAGGCCTTCCCAAAAGTTGAAACTGCTGGGAACACCCTCGGTGTTAGGTTCGATGCTGATGCTGTTCACTTTTACAATGCCATTATCGGATGGCTTGTTGTTCACCCTTAACAGGACTGGTGATTCAAGCCCGAAATGCGCCATAAGGTGGTTGCGGACGTTTGTGGTGCGAAGTTGTCCATAGTCGACCATGCGCTGCACCTCGTTGCTCCATGCCGTTTTGCTCAAGGGCCAGCCCCAACGGGCTACATGCTCGTCCATTTCCGGATCGAATTGATTTTTCAGCTCTCCGATGCGCTGCATGGCATGGTCCGATTTAAATGCCGTGTTCAGCAAGTCCTGCATCCGGTTCACAAACATTCTGTTGAAATCAGTGTTGATACTCAGAGCCCTGAATATCTCGGTCGACCATGTGTAATTCGGCCAATTAAAACTGATCGAGGAGATCAAATTCATGCTATTGAACGCGGCTCCTTCATTGACACCCGGCACGTAGAAAAAGTTCAGCCCAAAACCGAAATCAGTGTCGTAGGTCATCCATCGCCAGCGCCCGTCGTGGCCAGGAGGTGCATCAGGCGAATATGTGACGTTCTTTCGCCACATTTTTTGGTTGTTTCCGGGCCAGTCGGTGTTTCCGAAGTACACATTTGATGCAAAATGGTCGATAAAGGAATTAACGTCCATCTGTTGCTGAACATGTTCCCAGTTCGCTGGAAGCATCAAATTCCTCGTTTTTACGAACTCAATGAGCGCCTCATAGTGAGCGACGCCCGATTCGTCGCCTTCGTCAAATTCGGCGTTGTTGTCGATCATGGTCATTTCGTCCTCTTCGATGCCATAATGAGTCTCGATATGACGCTCGTCGAAGCGGTCCCTGATCATGTGCACACCCCAGTACTCTCCGTTCAGAAATACTATTGCGGGTCTAGAGTATTGAACTTCTGTGTTCGAGCCACGAATGAGCGAGGTCATGAAATCATCCCTAAAAATGGCTTCGCTCCAATCGTTGCCACCGTTTCGCAAGATGAACCGCTTATAACGTTGAACCGGCTTTTCAGGAAATAACCGATAATTGAACCATGACTCGCCATATTCTGACTTGGCATAGAGACGGAGGCTTTTACGGGCCCTCGACCGTGTCGTGTTTCCATGAAGCCGCACACCGCCATTTTGTGCTATCACCAGGGTGCCGTCTGCTTCCCACATTTCGATGTGAACCGGCCGCTCCCACGACTCCCCGCTTTGGAAGTAATTATTGTTGTTCCCCTTCACATAGATGCCGGTCTCATCGCTGAAAAAATGGTCAGGGTCACCCTTGATGGAAAATACGGGCATGGAATAACGGTCGGCCCCCTCGGGAAAGATGAAATAGGTGGCAGATGCCACTTCGCCCACCGATATACCCGCAATAAACGACTGTGCTCGAATGATGTTCGCCTTCGCAACCAATCCCTGAGGCGGCTTCCACCCCTCCCTGTACACCATGTCGTTCGGATCGAGGTCATTCGTCGGTATCAACGAGAAGACATTCGGCTGAGACGACCTGTCGGACACCGGAATCGCCGACGTGTATAACGCGCTTGTCAGGGTGGGTACTGACCCATCGGTGGTGTATCGTATTTGGGCGCCCTGCACTGCCGGAGTGATGCTCAGCTCGAACGTCGAGGTGTAAAAACCGGATTCGTGCGAAAATGTGGTGTTCTGGGCAAATACAGAGATATTGGCGAGGCAAACAGCAACAAAAATTACTAAGCACCGTGACCAAGTTGCACCAAAAGGGGTATACATCATGTTGCGCTCACAGTTCAGTTTAATGACGATATTCTGCCCAAGTTACAAAAAACGATTCGTTTTGGCGCAGCGATCCTGGCACGAGCTGGCGTGTGTGGACGTCGTCTTTACCCATCGACCTTGAATAGGACGAGTGAACCTGTACGGAATGACCTTTTGTTGGGTACCATGACCGGTCGAACGTGTCGATACAAATTCCCACTTCTATTATGGATTCTTGCCTGCCAATTGGAACACGGATACTGCTGCCTTCGACGGAAACTCTCCAGTCGCGCTCAACTTAGCTGGCACTTCCGATGAAACCAACGGATCAAAATACCAATGGTGCGAAACCCCTGGCTCCACCCCCACTTAATACTAAACCGAAACTTCCCTCCTTCTCGACAGTACGATACTGTTGTTGGGCCACGAGGTCCGTCGCCAATAATAACATGATCAAAATTGTCGAAATGTGCCGCCTAAGAGTTGACATATGTTATGATGCAATCTTCGCCAAAAATACTCTGCCAATATCGACCATAGAAATATGTGACGCATTTAGAAAGATGCTACCTTATACGTTAAAGGACCGATTTATGATTCAATATCAACTACCATGAAATGGATTCCAGACAGCATCGTAAAAACGAACAACACCTCTGCCATTCTGTTTATCAGACTCATGGTTGGTGGGGTTTTCCTGTCAGAAGGGATACAAAAGTTTCTTTTCCCCGAGTTGAGGGGTGCTGGACGGTTCGAATCGATCGGCTTGCCATCGCCTGAGTTCTTGGGTCCCCTAGTTGGAGGCTTCGAAATCGTTTGCGGCGCCTTGGTGCTCACAGGTTTTGCCACCCGTTTCGCGATAGTACCACTTCTTTTTATCATGGCAGTGGCTATCACTACCACAAAAATTCCCCAAATCGGTGAAAAGGGTCTCTGGGAGGCATTGCACGCAAGTAGAACGGACTTCAGCATGGTGATGGGGAGTTTGTTCCTACTGGTTAAAGGTGCTGGATCATGGTCGTTCGACAATCGCTTATGGACAAAAAGGCAGTTGTGGAACCGAAACGATACAAATTTTGAGTAATCGTTTATGTACCTGACGGATCAACAGCGTACTGTTTCAACTCGGTTCTTAAGGCTCGTAGGAGTGCTATTTTCGGGTTTTTTGATCACGTTGTTGGCCATCGAATTTAATTTCCTGTTCCTCTTTGGCGAAACACCTGATCCGGGGCACATCGAGAAGCCGAACATGAACTTGGCGTCTGAAATTTGGTCGGCCGACAGTGTGCTCATCGGCAAATTCTACATCCAGAACAGAAGCCCGGTCACCTACGACGAAGTAACTCCTACGCTGTACCAAGCGTTGATTGCAACTGAGGACATCCGTTTCTACGATCACCTCGGGGTCGACCCGAAGTCAGCCTTGGCTGTTATATACTACGCATTGAAAGGCGACAGGCGTGGGGGCAGCACCATCACGCAGCAATTGGCAAAGAACCTTTTCAACACCCGTGATCTTTCGACCATGGGGCTATTAAGCAAAGTGCCCCTTAGCAGGACCGTTGTCTACAAGCTCAAAGAGTGGATCACGGCCTTCCGTCTGGAAGCTCAATTTAACAAAGACGATATCCTTGTGCTGTATCTGAACACGGTCGATTTTGGGAGTAATGCATATGGTATCAAGGTAGCCGCACGGACGTATTTCAACACGAGTCCCGACAGCCTCAAATTGGAGGAATCGGCCGTCCTGGTGGGGTTACTGAAGGGACCAACGTTATATAACCCCATCAGAAACCCCGAAAACTCGGTTAACAGGCGTAATGTGGTGCTGTCCCAAATGGTTAAATATGGAATGATAAGCGCCGAGGAGGGCGATTCGCTCATCGATTTGCCTTTGGTTACCAAGTTCAGCTACCAATCGCATGACGAGGGCCTGGCAACTTGGTTCCGCAACCATTTACTGTCGGAATTGCGCGATTGGGCACGAGAGAATGGTTACAACTTGTTCACTGATGGCCTGCAAATTCACACAACGATCAATGCGCGGATGCAGGCACACGCCGAACTTGCAGTGAGAGAGCGAATGCGGGTGTTGCAACGTTCTTTTTTCCAGCACTGGGGTAACCGAAACCCTTGGATCGACGACGAAGGCCAAGTTATCGACGATTACATAGAGCTTTCAATGCGACGCACGGACGTCTATCGAAATGCACTGCTACGTTTCGAGAACAACGCCGACTCGGCAGACGCCTGGGTGCGCCGAAAGAAGCCGATGCAGGTTTACACCCTGTCGGGGCCGAAAGACACGTTGATGAGCTCGATGGATTCCCTGGCTCACTTCAGGAAGTATCTGCATGCAGGCCTGGTGGCAATGGATCCCTTCGATGGATCGATACGGGCCTGGGTGGGTGGAACCGACTACCGTTTTTTTAAGTTTGACCACGTCGCATTGGCAAAACGCCAACCGGGGTCAACCTTCAAGCCCATTGTGTACACAGCTGCTTTCGAGTCGGGTTTGGGACCATGCGACATCCGTTTCGACATGCCGATCACGATTCAGACTCCTTCTGGACCCTGGACCCCCCGCAACTCGAGCGGCGTCTACACCGAAGAGCCCTTCACCCTTCGCAGGGCGCTGTCAAAATCGGTCAACACGATTGCCGTCGATCTCACCAACGAACTAGGGCCAGAAAAAGTGGTGAGCATGGCCCGTCAGCTTGGCATAGAGTCCACCTTGGATGAGGTGTCCAGTGTGGGCTTGGGCACCTCGGATGTAAGCCTGCTTGAAATGGCCACCTCCTATGCCCCCATGATAAACGGAGGATTTCGTGTGAAACCCAAATCGATCAACCGCATCGAAGACCGCAACGGTGCGGTCATCCGCATTGATTTGCCCGACACACACCGTGTAATCAGCTATGAAACGTCATTCTTGATGACCCAGATGCTCAAGGGCGGCTTGGAGGAACCAGGTGGCACCTCGCGTGGACTGTATGCTTACGACCTGTTCAGAGGCAACGAAGTAGGCGGCAAGACAGGCACAACATCCAATTACTCGGACGGTTGGTATGTAGCAGTGACCCCCCAACTGGTCGCCGCTTCGTGGGTCGGCGGCGAGGAGCGCGTGATCCGGTTCAGAGGTAGCCAGGGCGAGGGAGCGCGCACCGCCCTGCCTATTGTGGGACAGTTCCTTCAAAACAGCTACCGAGATCCAAATACCGGTCTTCGAAGGATGCGCTTCCCTGACCCCAGTGCACCGATTTCCAAGCAGTGGCGCTGTCCTGTTGAGCCTGAGAACCCGGATTCTACCGCTACCGACGACCTCAGGCGTATCGACCGCAGCATTCGGTCTATACTGGAGAACATACGTCGTCGACTATTAAATTAAGACTTGTTTGGAATGATTCTAAATTCATTGCCGGATATTGATTTAGCTTGAGTCTAAGCCTGATTGTGTGCAAATTGGTACATCTATAAATTTTGAGACTCTGATATGGCACATGATTCATTCTCCCGTAAAGATTTTCTGAAGAAAATCTCCCTGTTCGGTGTGGTCGCAGCAGGCTCGTCTGCAGTTTTGACTGCTTGCGGCGGCGGTGGCACTGACACTGGCAGCAGCGAAGAGGCCGCGAGTGCTCCTGCTGCTGCTGCAGACCCTTGCGAGGACCTCACTGGCCTTGCCGACTCTGACAAGCAGATGCGCACGACGCTCGGCTACGTCAAAGAGGGCGAAGATCCAGCAAAGCGCTGTGACAATTGCCAGCTGTATGTCCTTCCTGCCGAAGGATCATCCTGTGGCGGTTGCACGCTCTTCAAGGGGCCCGTACACCCTGAAGGATATTGCAATTCCTGGGTTGCCAAGATGAGCTGATCCTCGCGGATCTTTTTTAAAGGGTGGCACACGCTGTGTGTCGCCCTTTTTTTTTGAATCCAATTATCTGTTTATACGTACATTCGTTCTAGTACGTTGACCGTTGATAAATCAGATGCATTCATGAGCTCTAAGCCAACTTCTACTCACGAGACCGATACGGCCGATTGGCTGAACGACCAGTTTGATCCCAAAGGAACTGGGAAACTCCTTAAACCGGAGAATAAACGCAACAAGAAACCGCCTGTCAGCCGGTACGACATGGTCCGTTATGGCTTATTCGCCATCCTTGTTTCCTTGACCATGCTTTATATCGGCAGCAACAAAAACGTAGGCACAACCTTCACCGATGGTGTCAGCATTGGCTTCACCGATGAGGGCCTCATAAACCGCATGGGCGTATGGATGGCCGAAATGGGCTATGGAGATCTCTCACGCGAAGAACTTATCGAACTCCGCGAGGCTGGGGTAACTGCCACGTTCACCTCTCGACTGAGGGAACTCGGATACACGGACTTGACGCTCGATGAATTGAAGCGAATGCGACAGGCTGGAGTGACCGAGACGTTCGCCGGCATGATGCACGAGCTCGGATATAAAGACTTGACAAAGGAAGACCTCATCTTGTTGAAGCAGCGAGGACTCACGGCCGATTTTACTGCCAAAGTCCAAAATTTGGGTTACCCCGACATATCGAAGGAGGACCTCATCCGGCTTCAGAACTACAATGTGAACATCTCTTTCATCGAACGCGCCCAGACTGAATTGGGAAAGGATGCAACCATCGACGACATCATCCGTTTTAAAATCAGAAATCAATAAACTATGATGTATGTCCGACATGCTCCGACATATCCTGCGATTTCTTAATATCATTCTGATAGGTCTTGTGTCGGCGGTGGCTGTAGTGGGCTCGTTGAATGCATGGATTTTGATAGACACGTTTAACCATGTCTATACCGATATAGAGAAGATCCCTTTCAATTCGGTAGGGATGGTGCTTGGAACCAGTAAAATGACGAGGACGGGTAGCCCTAACCAGCATTTTACGACGCGAATGGATGCCGCGGCCGAGCTGTACCATTCCGGCAAAATTCAGCACCTCATATTGAGCGGCGACAATATGACACGATATTACGATGAGCCAAAGGCAATGAAAACGGAGTTGCTGCTGCGTGGGGTGCCCGAATACAGCATGACCCTCGACACGGCGGGCTTCAGGACCTTCGACTCAGTGGTGCGGTTGAAGCAGGTTTTTGGCGTCAACAGCTGCACCATCATATCGGAAAAGTACCACGTGCACAGGGCTGTGTTCATCAGCCGTCACTATGATCTGAACGCGATCGCTTACGCAGCCGATGACGTCCCCTTTTTTTATGGAATACGATCTAGGTCTCGCGAATTCTTAGCCAGGGTTAAAGCCGTGCTGGATATTTACTATTTAGACACCAAACCGGCATCGCCAAACTAAGGTCGATCAGCGCGACAGCTCACGAAGTCGGATGTTGCTGGTGTTCTTAAGGCCCTTCAGTTCGCTGTCCATTTCGACCACCCGCTTGTAAACGTCGGTTGCCTCATTGTGCTGTTTCGTGTTGTCGAGCGACCGTGCCAGGTAAAATTGAAATATGATGTTTTCTGGATATGCATCGACAAGTTTACGCGACACTCTCAGGGCATCTTCAAACCGTTTTTCCCTGTCGTAGAGGTAGGCTAAAATCATCTTGGCTTCCGTGCTGCTGGCTCTCGACGACTGCCCGGCGCTTTCCAGATCCTTGAAACCTGCCTCAATATCGCCGGTCATGCCCATCATGTTCGTCATCCACCTGCCTTCGCGCGGCACGCTGCCCATCATGTAATTGAAGACGCCCCTCCCGATCAGTGCGTCTTCGTTGGCATCGTCGAACGACAGCAACTGCCTGGTGTATCCAAATCCTGTGATTCCGCTTTTAATGGCTGTCGAGTATTCCTTCTCAGCCGCGGCAACCAAGCTTCGATATCCGTGCAAGCCGCTCAGGATGAATACCACGCTGGTATCTCTTGGTGTCGTCTTTAACCGTTTTTCAGCGACCTTGATGGCTTTGTCGGAAGTCTTCAAAAACTCGGTTGCAGTCTTTGAATCTCCTCCCCCAAAAAAATATTGCCAAAAGGGAACCATCGACTCAAAAAACCATGCACGCGGGTTATTGGGTTCGAGCTGCTGCAGCTGCTTGAAAATCGTGTTGGCCCTGTTCCAGTCCGACCGATAAAAGGCGTCTATGCCGAGCTCTAAGCGCTGCTCGTACGCCGACGCATAGGGTGTAGATTGCGCATGCGCGGCATCGGCGGAGAGGCTCAAGAACACTGTGCAGAGGGCAATAAGACAGGCACCTATCAGAAATGTCCGTCCTGATGTCATGGATTCAGCGAATTATGTGATTGTCGTGCAGATGAAAGAAGCCTATAACGCTTCAAGTCGTTCCTTTCATCTGTGAGGTCTCGAATTAATCGTCGAGACCGTGGAGTTCTTCGTCAATCTGACCTTCCATGGAGGCGACCGCAACAGCCACTGCGGCATCGCCAGTGATGTTGAGGGTTGTTCGCATCATGTCGAGGATACGGTCGACGCCCAGGATGAGTGCGATGCCTTCTACCGGCACGTCAATTGCCTTCAACACGATCACGAGCATGATGATGCCTGCACCGGGCACACCGGCTGCCCCGATCGATGCCAGCGTGGCGGTCGCGACGATCGTGAGCTGATCGGCCCAGTCGAGCCCCAAACCCAAAGCTTGGGCGATGAACACGGCAGCAACGGCTTGGTAAAGGCTCGTGCCGTCCATGTTGATGGTTGCTCCCACAGGAAGCACGAAACTCGACACCTCCTCATGTACGCCCAAATTCTTCTCGACACGCTCCATTGTGACCGGAAGTGTGGCTGAGCTTGAACTCGTACTGAACCCGAGCAACATGGCTGGGCGTATGCCACGCAGAAAGCGCTTGAATTTCATCTTTGAGAACAGTTTGAACAATATTTGGTAGGTAATGATCAAATGCAGGAACAGCCCCAATATTACCGTCAGCATATACCAACCCAGCGCCCGGAGCAAGTCGACCGCACGGCTGAGGTCGTCGCCGGCAAGATCGACGATAAGGCCACCCATAAGCGCAAAGACGCCATAGGGAGCGAGCATCATGATGATATCTACGACTCTGATGATGACATCGTTGAGACTTTCGAAGAACTCGAGCATCGGTCTGGATTTTTCAGGTGCAATCTGAATCAGCCCAATACCGAGCAAAATCGCCACGAAGACGACCTGAAGCATCTGGCTGTTCTCGGATGCCGCCGCGATAACGTTTCGAGGCACAATATCGACGAGCGGTTGCAAAGGCGATCGATTCAGAACTTCGTCGGCCCTGGCACCGCGGTCGGCAATCGACTGGTCATAACTGGCCGTCAGCTGCTCCCTCGTTTCAAGCGGCAAGGCCTTTCCTGGCTGCATGATGTTCACCAACGTGAGCCCAATCGTAATTGCAACCACCGTCGTCGTCATGTAGATGAGGATGGTCTTGCCTCCTATCCTCGACAGCTTCCTGATGTCGCTTAAACTCGCCACACCCACAATCAGCGAGGCCAATACTAACGGGACGGCAATAAGCTCGAGCATTCGGACAAAAATGCTTCCGAACGGCTTGATAAAATCCTGTGTAAAGGTCGCCAATCCGAGAGAACTGGCAAAAAGCCCCCAAAAAAGACCTAAAAGTAAACCTATGATGATCTGCCAGTGTAATTTTCGATACCAAGGTTTGGCCATAACGTGGAAGCTTGTGGGTTGGAATTATTGTCTAAATGTACTGTTTCTTCTAAAAAATCCTAAATCGCGGCCTAAATCGACGCAATGCCTCATACCATGAAATGGTATGCAAGAAGACCTATTGTTCCGCCGAGCCCTGTCGACAACCAATTCACCTTGTTGTTGCCGAAGGCATGCTCACCACCCAGAAGTCGCTCAAAGGGCAAGTCAATCTCGTCCTTTTGAAGTGTGGCTCCGAGCACAGAATCGATCATGCACCCCAAAAACCCTGAAACGGCGATGGTGATAAATACCATGAGCTGATCCTCATACGAAAACAGCATGTAAACAGCGCCAATAAGCGAGCTGCCGAGCAATGCCGAAATCGTGCCATAGAGGCTGATACCACCGTCAGTGCCGGGTTCAACAGGCTTTAAGGTGACGATGGAAACCGTCTTATGGTAACGCGGAAACAGCCCGACCTCGGTCGCCCAGGTGTCGGACGTGGCGGTCGCCAACGCCGACACGGCTGCGATGGTGAATTCGTTGGCACCGGTCACAAACGCGAGCAGCAGGAAAATGGCAAACCACCAGGCATTTGCCCAGGCTTGCTTTCCGTTTCTTCGGCTCTGGTACACTCTTCCGTTAATCGAACGACGGTCGTTCAGCAGTGTGAGCAGCGACCCTGAAACAAAAAACACGGCCAGCACAGCCAAACTCCCCAAACCGCCAAAGCCGTATGCCACGGCACCCACGATCGTGGCCGGCACGATGGCGTCGAGGGTGAGGAAGCCAAGAATAAATACCCCTCCGACGACAGCGAGTGAGAATGCGAAACCGATTAAAAGTGCAAGCTGCTCCTGTGGCTGTGCCACCAGGATGAACACCAGCAGCAACACAAAGGCAAACAGATAACTCGTTTGCCGATCAATCATTACTCGGAGGTGGCTGAAGGTTCGGCATTGCCAGATTTGGCCTGCTTGAGCAAAATCGACCAAGCGACGATCCCAAAACCTGCGACGATTACAATCGGTGCGATGTACAATGAGATGACTCCGCGAATTTCGTTTTCGATGCGCATGGCCGTAAATCCAAACACGATGCACAGCACACCTACGGTCAACCACGTGTAGTTCCTGGGACCAAAGATCATCTCGTTGGTAGACTTTTTATTCTCCCGGGTGGATCTTCTGCTTTTTGCCATGTTAAACGGATTGAATCAAAGTGTACGATCTTGTTAAACTATCTAAAAAATCGGGGTTTATCAACATGATTCAGAAACGTATCCATCCCGTATGTTGTATATTCTTCCATGGGAATTTTCATGGATTCACAGAATATGCACACCAAAAGCATCCTTCCGGGCGCTTGTATGTCGCTCGTGCTGGCATCGGCCAGTCCACGGCGCAAAAAGCTTCTGCAACAGCTTGGTTTTGAACTCAAGGTCGACCCTAGTTCCGTGGAGGAGGTATTCGACGAGTCGTTGGAGCCATCGCTGATGGCATGCAAGCTCGCCGCTCAGAAAGCTGAGGAAGTTGCGGGCCGCCACCCCTCCGAAATCGTGCTGGGCGCCGACACCATTGTCGTGCTTGATGGACTCATGCTGTCCAAACCTGTGGATGAAGAAGATGCGAAGGCAATGTTGCGGCTGTTGAGCGGACGTTCACACCACGTTTGGACCGGAGTGAGTTTGGTGAGGCAATTTACCGATACCCACATCAGCTTCGCGGAATGTACGGAAGTCCAGTTTGCTGCGTTATCCGATCATGAAATCGACGCCTACGTGGCAACTGGAAGCCCACTTGACAAGGCGGGAGCCTACGGCATCCAGGACGACTGGGGTGCCGTGTTCATCAGTGGCATCAACGGCGATTACTACAACGTCGTCGGACTTCCACTGCACGCCATGTATCGTAACCTGCTCAAATTTGCCTGACTTGAAAAAGTTGACAGCTCTATACTATCGCCCCCTTTCACTCTCACTTCTGGTGGTGGCCGTATTGGCCATCGGCGTTCCTGCCGTTGCCCAAAACCAGATCACACAGGATTTCATCATTGGCACGCAGTTGATACGGCAGGGGCAGAATGAGCGGGCAGCAGAGATATTTGGGGGGCTTGTAGAGAAGAACCCCGGCAATTACATGTACCTGGAGCAGTATGTGCTGGCCCTGAGCAACCTCAAAGAGTACGGCAAGGCTATTCAGACGGTTGAAACCTATCTTAAGAGCGTTCCGTCAGACGTGATGACGACATCGAGGCTGGCCAATCTGTACCATATTTCGGGCGATACCACCAAGGCGTTCGATGTATGGAACATGGCCCTTCGCCTGGAGGAGGGAAATCCGAATGTGCCCAGAATCGTATCGGAGTCCATGCAAGACAGGAGGGAGTTCGACAAAGCCGCAGAAGTGCTGCAAGAAGCTCGAAAAAAATATGACGACCCTAGCCTCTTCTTGTTTGAACTTGCCAACATCTACTTGATTTCCGGCAAATACGACATGGCTGCCCGCGAGTACAACAGCATCCTCCTGCAATACCCCGACAGGTTGCAGTTCATTCAACGCCAATATTCGCGCTTCAATGACATGGAATTGGTCGATGCCGCCATCATCGAATCGGACGAAAGCATTCGAACGCTGCCGGCAGGCGACGAACGCATATCGATGATGCGCGAATTCCAAATATGGCTGCTGCTTGAAAGGGGTCTGTACCGTCGCGCCATTGCCACGGCACGAAATATGGATGTTGAAAGCGGCCAGCAGACCATGGCACTTTTCAATGTGGGACAGCGCCTGGCAGGCCAGAACGAGTACCAGCTCAGTGAGCAGGCCCTGAAAGTGTATGCCGACAACCTCGAACATCCGCTCAGCGCACGAAGCGGCGAGGAATTGGCTTCTGTCTACATGAAGTGGGCACGTTATCTCATCACTAACAATCTCGATACAGGCGAGAAAATCGATTCGCTTTATGTGAAGGCCGACAGCACGCTACGCCGGATAAGGGCCGAATTTCCAGGCTATCAGCGCAGGTCGCAAGTGGCGATGCTGCAGACAGAGCTGGCACTTGACTATCTCAAGGATGCCGAACTGGCTAAATCATGGCTTGACGACATGAACCGCTTTGGCGAAGCTGAGCAATATCGCATTGATCGCCAATATCTTGAAGGTCGTATTTTGATGTTTGAAGGTCGCTTCAACGAAGCCCGGGTTCTGTTGACGCGATCGAATACGGAAGCACGCATTGGTGATCTGGCAGAAAAAACACGCTACTTTCTGGCGCTCACCGACTTCTACAGCAAGGACTATGAATTTGCGGGCATCCAGCTTAAGGCACTTGAACGCCAAAATGCGTCGCTCTACGCCAACGATGCGCTCCAGTTGAGGCTGTGGATCATGGAAGGTAAAAACAAGGACTCCACCACGACGCAAATCGACCTCTTCAGCTCTGCCATGTACGCCTGGATGAAGAACGACGTCGGTACTGCGGCGGATTTAAGCAGGCAGATTGTGATTGAGCATGCAAAGCACCCGTTAGTCGACGATGCACTCATGCTGTTGTCGCGGACAATGCGCTACGAAGATCCTCTCGACGCCCTTAACTTGATTGACGATTTTATCCGTACAGCATCAGGGTCAGCCATTACCGAGCAGTTGCTTTGGGAACGCATATTGTTGACGAACCGCCTAAAGTCGGACCCAGCGAGGGTTCTGATGGAGATGCAGGAAGCCCAGGATGAAACCTCCTCCAACTCTGATACGGCGTTGACCGACATTGAACTTGCGCTTGTGCAGGCCGCACAATCGACGAACGCGCAAGACGTCTGGAATTCCATCAACAGCATGAATCTGAACTTCAAGATCATCGAGAACAGCACCTTGAACCTGTTTACGGAACAGGGTTACACCGAAATTCTCGAAGACCTGCTGGTTCGATTCCCCCAGGGATTTTACAGTGCGACGGCACGCGAACAACTGCGCTCACTCAAACAGAACTTATAAATCCATGCTTGGTACAATCACAAAACGGATCCTTGTTACATTTTTTGTCCTAGGTGCTCTAGGCATCGAAGCGCGAGCCCAGGAAATCCTGATTCCGATGGATGCCGCCCAAAAGAACCACCTAAAAGCCTACGGGGTCGTTTTCAACGCGCTCACGAAGGGTCAGACGGCTCAGTGGCTTCTCAATTACAGGGGCGGCAGCTTCCTGTTGCCCTCAAGCGACGCTTTGGTGCGTGAGTCGCTGATCAAAGGAGTCAGCATCGAGCAGATCAGCACGTCGCAAGCCGCGGCAATTGTGGGCGAAATCGAACGCCCGGACGTGAACATGGCTGTGGTGCCGTTGGAAAAAGCCCCACGGATTGCCGTATATACGCCACAGCAGGCTCTGCCGTGGGATGACGCCGTCACATTGGCGCTCACCTATGCAGAGGTTCCCTACGACAAAATATGGGACCGTGAGGTGATTGCCGGCGAATTAAGCAACTATGACTGGCTACACCTCCACCATGAGGATTTCACCGGCCAATACGGCAAATTTTACGCATCCTACGGTGGCATGCCCTGGTACATCAAGCAGGTTCGCGAAATGGAAGCACTGGCCAAAGAGCTCGGCTTCGACAAGGTGAGCGAACTGAAGGGCGCTGTTGCCCAGACCCTGAAAGATTACATCGGGAACGGGGGATTCCTGTTCTCCATGTGTTCAGGTACCGACAGTTTTGACATTGCGCTGGCTGCACAGGGTGTCGACATGGTGGGGACACCTTATGACGGCGACCCGCACGACCCCGATACGCAGAACAAACTCGATTATGATGCGGCGTTGGCTTTTGAGAACTTTACGGTGATCACCGACCCCATGATTTATGAGTACTCCGACATTGACATCCAGCAGCATGAGATCAACGACAACGAAATGCTCGATTTCTTCACGCTGTTCGAATTCTCTGCCAAATACGACCCGGTACCAACCATGCTCACACAAAACCATGTGAGCAGCGTGAGGGGCTTCTTTGGCCAGACGACCATGTTTCGCAGAAGCCTGATCAAAGACTCTGTAGTCATTTTAGCCGAAAAGCCGGGGATGCAGCAGGTGAAATATTTGCATGGCAATTATGGTCGTGGAACCTTTACCTTTTACGCAGGCCACGACCCGGAAGATTACAAGCACCGTGTCGACGACCCGCCCACCGACCTCGACCTGCATCCGAACAGCCCTGGATACAGACTCATTTTGAACAATATCCTCTTCCCTGCCGCCAAGAAAAAAGAGAAGAAAACCTGACCTATGCAACACACCGCATCACCGGACCGCAATTTTGACAGTCTGGTGCGAATCATGCAGATCCTGCGCAAGGAGTGTCCGTGGGATCGTGAACAGACCCATGAGTCGTTGAAGGACCTTATGGTCGAAGAAGTGTATGAAGCCATCGACGCCATAGATCGAAAAGATTACGACGATCTACGCAAGGAATTGGGCGACATGCTGTTACATGTCGTTTTTCATGCAGAGATGGGGAGCGAACACGGAGGCTTCGATATCGGTGATGTCATATTCGGCATCCAGGACAAGCTCATCCGCCGACATCCGCACGTCTTTGCAGAGACCAAGGTCTCGGGCACCGATGAGGTTTTGAGGAATTGGGAGCAGATCAAGAAAACCGAGAACCCTAAGGGATCTGTGCTCGACGGTGTGCCGGCCTCGCTTCCTGGCTTAATCAGGGCACAGCGCATGCAGGAGAAGGCAGCGGGAGTCGGTTTTGACTGGCCTGACTGGAAGGGCGCGTGGACGAAACTGGAGGAGGAGATTTCAGAGCTTAAAGACGTCCTTGAAGGCGAAGACGCTGCACGGAAAGCCGATGAATTTGGCGATGTGCTTTTTTCGATGGTGAACGTAGGCAGATACTTTGCGATCAATTCGGAGGACAGCCTCAGACTCACAAATTCCAAATTCCAAAAACGCTTCAGCCACATCGAAAAACGGGCCTCCGATCTCGGCCTTGATCTGAAGGATATGAGCTTGGAGGAAATGGACCAATTATGGGACGAGGCGAAATCGGTGATCGGTG
>CAYWCV010000018.1:27169-31979 GCA_964456845.1 uncultured Chitinophagales bacterium
ATGAGCTTGGAGGAAATGGACCAATTATGGGACGAGGCGAAATCGGTGATCGGTGGGCGAAAATAATTTTACGTCAGGGTTTACTTTAGCCAATTTTTACGTTTTCGTAACAATCGCGGCCTTATTTTGGGCGAGTATTGTCCCGCTCGAAACCGGTCATCCCTAACTGTTCTCCTTTAACCGATCACCCATCCTCATTATGAAACGCAGCGACTTCTTTAAACATGGATTTCTTGCTGGCCTTGGCGTCGGCTTGGTTCCCGCCCTCCCTGCATGTACAACCCCAGTTTCGCTGAAGAATCCTGGTCAGGCGAAGAACATCATTTTCTTGGTGAGCGATGGAATGAGCATCGGCACGTTGACCATGGCAGACCAGTTAAGGTACATGCGTGATGGGCGCGGCTCAACCTGGCTCAATCTCTACCGGGAGGGATTGGCCGTGCGCGGGCTCATGGACATGTCGTCGCTCAATTCGATCGTAACGGATTCGGCTGCTGCAAGCTCATCATGGGGATCTGGATATCGTGTGAATAACGGCGCGATCAACATGGGTCCAAACGGTGAGCAGTACACTCCCATCCTTCAGAAATTCAAAGATGCCGGAAAAGCGGTTGGATGCGTCACCAGCGTTCCCATCACGCATGCGACTCCCGCCGGATTCAGTGTGTCGACTGAAGCACGTGGAGATCAGGCGAAGATAGCCGAGCTCTACTTGACCAGACAATACGATGTGATGTTTGGTGCCGGCTCAGAGTACTTCGATGCGTCGCGCAGGTCCGACCAACGCGACATGTTCGCGGAGTTTGCAGGTGCTGGCTATGAGGTTGTTTTCGACAGAACTTCGATGCAGGCGTTGAGTGTGGCAGGGAAACCGATTTTGGGCGTGTTTAACGCCGACAGCCTGCCGTACATGGTCGACCACCAGAGCTCGCAAGAGCAGTTGGCTGCCATACCTACGCTTGCCGAAATGACCGACCATGCGCTTCGCCTCCTATCGGCGAACAGCAACGGCTTCTTCGTCCAGATAGAGGGAGGAAAGGTGGACTGGGCTGCACACGGCAATGATGCAGCCGGAATTTTGTTCGACCAGCTTGCTTTCGACGACGCCGTTGCCGTCGCGTTGGCTTTCGCAGAGGGTCGTGACGACACCCTTGTTGTGATCACGTCGGATCACGGCAATGCCAACCCAGGATTGCTGTCCGGGCGGGATGTCAATGCAAAGTTTGAGAGCCTGCTGCGTTTCAAGCACAGCAACAACTGGATTCTATCCGAGTTGACCGAAGGCAGCACAACCGACCAAATTCGTGAACGCGTTGAATATGCCACAGGGCATGGAATTACCGTGGATGAGGCTCTGGCTGTAAAGTCTGCTTTGGCTGGCGAGTACCGTACACTCTATCGTCCGATGCAGGATGCACCCGAAGTCTTGGGTGCTGTAATGACGAACTACACCAATGTTTCGTTTGTCGGCGACAACCACACCTCTGATTTCGTCGAGCTCGCCATGGTCGGCGCAGGAAGTGAAAGCATGCCCTCCTTCATCAAGAACACCGACTTGCATCAGTTTCTGCTGGAGGCAGCCGGCGTGATGGCTTCGGGCAGCTAGCCTTATTGACTCGTCGAGCCGCTCTATTTGAGCAGGGTCATCTTGATGCTTCGGTGATGGTTCCCGGCCAGAAGCCTCACGAAATAGATGCCGCTTGGCAGGTTGCTTGCGTCGAAGTCGACGGAGTGGTATCCCCTCGTCTTCACTTCGTCCACTAACCTGCCAACGGGTCTGCCCATAACGTCGTAGACCGTCATCGATACCTTCGACGTCTCTGGCACGCCGTAATCAATGCGCGTGGTGGGGTTGAAGGGATTTGGGTAGTTCTGATTCAATACAAAGTCGACAGGCACTTCCGTGTCATCCTCCAGGTTGACTGGAACTTGCTGAACCGTAAACTTCCACGTCGGGCTCCAAGGGCCTTCTCCGCCGGTATTGATGGCCCGTACCCGCCAGAAATAGGGCGTGTTATACTTCAAATCAACCGGAAGTTCCAGTAGAGTAGCCTGAATTCCGGTGTATATGTGGTCGTCGAGGCCGATGAAGTTATCGGCAGTAGATATCCTCAACGTGTACGATATGGCATCTTGAGCAGCGACCCATACAAATCGAGGGCGTCGAGGTGTGCCTGTAGAGTCGTTGGCAGGCATGAAAAGCTGCACCGCCGGGGGAGCCAATGTCAAGGTCGTGAACGATCTGACTTCAGACCAGGGGCCGACACCGAAGTTGTTGATGCCCCGCACTCTCCAGAAATACAATGTGCCGAGATTGAGTCCGGTATTGATGGAGTGTGATATCCCCGTAAGATTGTTCAATTCGTACACCAGGCTTGTAAAACTACTCGACAACGAAATTTGGATGTGATACAGTTGGCTGTTGGCGCTTCCCTGCCAAGTAAAGGTCGGCGAGGTGCTCACACCGGATGCATTGTTCTGAGGAGTGACAAGGGCGATAGTGGTGGGCAGATCCGATCGGGTTCTAAATGATCTCGGTTCCGACCACGGGCCATCACCCATTGAGTTTGAGCCTTTCACGCGCCAAAAAAAGGTGGTGTTTTCGTCGAGGTCCACGCTTGGCGTGAATGTGGTGTCGAGGGTGCTTGCGATGGTGGCAACAAGTTCAGATGCCGAGAAGGTGTTGTTCCTAGCCAGTTGAAACGCATAGCTTTGGCTGATGGGCTCCTTTTTCCAGACGAAGGTGGGTCTTCGCTCAACATCTTGCTCATTGGGCGCGGGTTCGAGCAGTTCAACCGATCCCGGTGGATTCGTAACGTTACCGATCACCGTAAATGAACGGGTAGCTGACCAAGAGCTGAAGCTGTTGGATGTGACCGCCCTCACCCGCCAGTAGTACGTTGAGTCATTGTCGAAAGGGAAGTTAAATCGAGCCTCAAGAGCAGTAATGTTCTGTAGCACATAATCGGGGTTGTCGAAAGTATTATCGCGATCAACCTGTATTTGGTAGGATGCGGCATCAGGGAAAGCAAACCAGATGAACGTTGGCCTGACAGCGACATTGACGGCATTATCGGGTGGTGACTGAAGAATTACAGGAAACGCGGTGGTCTTGAATGTCCAAGTCTCAGACCAGTCACCCTCCCCACCGGGGCTGATACCCCTTACCCGCCAAAAATGGGTGATACCGGGCAACAGATCTGCCGTGAGGGTGTACGTGGTATCGTCTACAAGAGCATTGCGTTCGATCGTATTTGCAGCAAAATTGGATGATGTCGCAAGTTGAATGCGATATCCCAGCGACGAGGTCGGTTCTTCACGCCATTTGAATGTGGGCTTGAGGGGCGTGTCGAGACTGTCGTTTCGGGGGCTGACCAATTCCACCGCCGGCGGCGGCTCATTGCCGGTTGCTTTGGTCGTGAATGATCTGACGACCGAAAAATCGCTGTCTCCATTGGGCATGGCAGCGCGGACCCTCCAAAAGTACTCGGTTCGAGAGTCCAGTACAGCCAATAATTGGTGGCGAACGGTATCGGGTTCAGGATTCAGAAGCTGCCGTTCGGTGAACGGTGCAAACTGGGGACTTTTACTTAGCTCGAATGTGTATGAGGTCGCACCGACTAACTCTTTCCAGCTGAACGTGAGTGGCTGAGTAATGTCAACGGCATTATCGGTCGGAGAAATCAGTTCGACTTTAACGTTCTCCGTAATAAAGGAACGCACCGTCGACCAGGGCCCGAAACCGGCGCTGGGGGAGTCGGTCAACCCCAGGTCGTTTCCTCCTCGTACCCGCCAGTAATATTGGGCGATTGGGTCGAGCTGAATATTGACCACACTTGTCGTATCGGTGATGCCGATTTGCTGAAAGACCGTAGTTGTGAAGGTGCTGGTGGTCGACAGCTGTATGTGATAGAATTCGGCATCGTTCAGAGACCTCCAGACAAGCGTGGGCTTCCGATCGAGCTGGGATGCCAAGTTACCGGGCGACACCAAGGCGGGGGCGTCAACCGGTGGCCCGTAGGTGGTGAAGGTTCGCGTCTCCGACCAAGGACCCTCAGATGATCCAAAGAGCGTTCGAACCCTCCAATGATACTGTGTGTGGGTCTGTAACTGGTTGATCGGTATCAGACTTGTGGCATTGGTCGTCTGATTCACAGCTCCCGTGAACTGGGGATTGCTTGCGATCGACACCTGATACTGGTCAGCACCCGGTATGGAGCGCCAGCTGAGGGTCGGGTACACGGGCACCTTGGTGGCGTTGTTAACTGGACTCGTGAGCAACACCGGCGCCTCATCGGCAGGGATGGTCGTCAACACCCAAGTGGCACTGTACTCGCCCTGACCCTGCTGATTAAACGCTGCCACACGCCAGTAGTACACTCCATTGTAGTTATCCAGCGGATTGGATGCCGTTATGGTGAACGTCGTGTCAGATATTCCAGGCTCATATCGGGTATCGTTGCCGGGAAACGTAGGACTCTTCGAGATCCATATCCGGTAGCTGTTCGCATTTGCGACCTTGCGCCATGTAAACTTCGGAGTGATCGAAACATCGATGGACTCATTAACTGGGCTGACGAGAACGGGTGCATCTGGCTGTGCCGACAAGTGTGCCGGCATCAGAAGCATGAGGCAACATGAGAAGCAGATATATATCGAACTGTTCAGGATGTGCTTAACTATGTTGGTTTTCTGCATAGCGGCATTCCGGGTTAGCTTCTCTGATCCGAATGTGCCGTCGTGGGCACATCGGCTTTTGAGGAATTTACAATTGATGATCGTAAGGTGAAACGATCTATTTGTAAAAATG
>CAYWCV010000019.1:0-31656 GCA_964456845.1 uncultured Chitinophagales bacterium
AGGCGCCCTGCATCATCTTTATCGACGAAATTGACGCCATCGGCCGTCAGCGCGGTAAGGGAAACATGATGGGTTCGAACGACGAGCGTGAGAACACCCTTAATCAGCTGCTGTCTGAAATGGACGGATTCAACACGGACAAGGGCGTCATCATCATGGCCGCCACCAACCGTCCAGATATCCTCGATTCAGCATTGCTGCGCCCAGGACGTTTCGACCGTCAGATATTGATCGACAAGCCCGACATGAATGGCCGTATGCAGATTCTTGAGGTGCACGTCAAAAAACTCAAGTTGAACACCGATGTATCTGTCAAAATTCTTGCCTCACAAACCCCAGGATTTGCAGGGGCTGAGCTTGCAAACATGTGCAACGAGGCCGCACTCTTAGCTGCCCGTCGCGATAAGGAAAGCGTTGAAATGGTCGATTTTCAGGACGCTATCGAACGTGTCGTCGCAGGTTTGGAGAAGAAGAACAAACTTATATCTCCGCGTGAGCGCGAAATTGTGGCCTACCACGAATCGGGTCACGCCGTCGTTGGTTGGTTTCTAGAGCACACCGATCCTGTAATGAAGGTGAGCATTGTTCCTCGTGGATTCGCTGCTCTAGGTTATACGCTTCAGACTCCCCTCGAAGACAGATTCCTGATGACCAAAGAGGAACTCACCGACAAGATATGTGCCCTGTTGGGTGGGCGTGTAGCTGAAGAAATTATCTTTGGTAAAGTGTCTACAGGGGCGCAAAATGACCTTGAACGCATCACCAATATGGCTTTTGCCATGGTGGCAGTATATGGTATGAGCCCAGAACTCGGCAATATATCATTCCTTGATTCAGCCAATCCTGACAACAGCTTCGGTTTCAATAGGAAGTTTTCTAATGAAACCGCAAAGAAAATTGATGAGGCCGTTAGAAACATCATTGAAGAAGCCCATAAGCGTACTAAGGCGCTCTTAATCAAGCACAAAGACCAGCTTGAGGAAATGGCCCAGGTACTCCTAAAGAAGGAAGTTCTCAGTGGCGACGATCTACTCAGAATGCTTGGCGACAGGCCGTATGGCAACTACCCAACAAAACATGCCGATCTAAAGCCATTGGAGAAGCACCCAATCGTCAATGGTACTCACGAACCAGCGGTTGAGGCTGATGTCGTCAACGTTGAAAATGTCGGCGATAGTGAACCTGAAAAAGTAGATGACTCTAAGACGGAATCATAAGATTTGGTAATGTTAACAGCAGTTTAAAAAGCCCGTCACTGACGGGCTTTTTTTATATGTGCTTACTGCGTAATGAGATAAGATGGTTCTGTGCTGTTGGTCGACAGGACTTTTAACAATTGGATAACAATCCGTTAACGAAAGCATCACGGAGGGGTAACGAAGGCACAACATTGGAAGGATAGATTTACATCATTCCTACGGCATAGTGTGAGCCGTCGGGTTTTAACAGTGAAGCCTGCTTGATCAATCATCTATCTCTTCTAATATGTACACTCGAATATACAGTTTCATCTTATTGCTTACGATGGTTCCGACTCTTCTCCTCGCACAATCGCGTGGAAAGATTACCGGAACAGTAATCGACGCCCAGAGTGGTGAGACACTCGTTGGTGTCAACGTCTTCATTGAAGGCACTCTCGTGGGTAAATCGACCGACTTGGATGGTAATTACACCATCGACAATGTTGAACCAGGTACATACACTCTCGTTGCTTCTTACATTTCCTACTCAAGAAAACGCGTCATAGGTGTGGTTGTAGAGCCAGGTGCCACAGTTCGAATCGATTTTACGCTTGATTCGGAATCAAAGTCACTTGGTGAGGTAACAATCTCAGCCGATGCTAGCAGAAATACTGAGGCAGCACTGCTACGAGTTCAGTTCAAAGCGCCATCCATTATGGACGGTATTAGTTCTGAGCAGATCAAACGCACCCCAGATGCTAACTCGTCCGACGCCTTGAAACGAGTTACTGGAGTAACAATCACAGGTGGAAAGTTCGTCAACGTACGTGGTACTCCAGAGCGTTACAGCGTTACAATGCTGAATGGATCGCAAGCACCAAGTACAGAACCGGACAAACGTTCGTTCAGTTTCGACCTCGTGCCGTCAAATTTGCTCGACAATGTGGTGATTTTAAAAACCGCTACTCCAGACGTCCCCGGTGATTTCAGTGGTGGAATGGTAAAACTAAGTACAATCGATTTCCCTACGGATTTAACGTTCAATCTCTCTGTGGGAACTGGATACAAGTCAGGAACTACGTTCGGTAACTTTCTGACCTACCCAGGTGGAAAGAAAGACTTCTTGGGGATAGATGACGGTTCACGTAAAGTTCCAACGGGCTTTCCAAGTTCAATCGAACCAGGTGTTTATACTCGCGAAGAGATTAACAATTTTGCCAAATTACTTGGAAACGTTTGGCAACCAACTGCAAAAACGGCACCTGCTGACCAAAGTATTGCCCTTTCAATTGGTAATTCCTTCGGAAAAGAGGGACAATTCGGATTGATTGCATCCCTTTCCTATCGCAACTCATATCAAACCTCGTCATTGATTCGCCGTGAATACGAAGCCAAAGACTTTCTCCGATTTGATTATGCGGGCGATAGATACCAGAACACTGTTTTATGGGGTGGTATCCTGAATTTGAGCTGGAAGCCAAATACAACGAACAAGATCAGCCTCAAGAATACAATCACCACAAGTGGTGAAGATGAAGTTACCCGTCTTGAGGGAGGACAATTCACCGATCGAAATGCCGATCAACTCCAGAACATTCTCCGCTTTACCAGTCGTAATATCATAACGAGCGACTTGTCGGGTGAGCACTTCTTTAAGTCATTGGCACAAGGCACTAACCTCCGATGGAACGTCTATAATACAGCATCGCAACGAGATGAGCCCGATTATCGCAGGTCGATCTATGAGCGCCCATTCGACACCGACGACTATTATGCCGCTATTGGCATTCAAGCGAACGTAAGAAATGGGGGAAGATATTTCTCAGAGCTCGAAGAGAACATTAAAGGTGGTAGTTTTGATCTCTCCCAACGTGTAGGCAACATCAAGACCACTGTTGGAGGGGCTTACGATTATAACAATAGAGATTTCAACTCACGTCTGATTGGTGTGATCCAGAACGCTTCTGGCAATGGATTTACTGACTTTAGACTACTATTTCTACCACTCGACGAAATTTTTGCTCCACAGAACTTCGGACGAAATGGTTTCTCGATCCAGGAATTCAGGAACGGTTCTAACTCGTACGACGCCAATCAAAAAATTGCAGCGGCTTACATGATGATCGACAGTCCGATTAACATTGGTTCTGCAGAGTTCCGGTTTGTGGGTGGTGTACGAGTCGAAGACAGCAAACAAGCTGTGAACACGCTGAATGTGAACTTCACAGACAGCCTTCTCATCCGTAATAACGAGCGTTCTGTTCTTCCATCGGCAAACTTGACATGGTTGTTGAACAGTGTTTCAAACCTCCGTTTTGCTGCAAGCCAAACAGTGAACAGACCCGAATTGCGCGAATTGGCACCGTTCTCCTATTTCGATTACAACACACAGACATCGCTTCGTGGTAATGAAGAGCTTAAGCAATCCAACATTCAAAACTACGACATCAGATACGAGATATACCCGCGTCCGAACGAGTTGTTAGCAGTAAGTTTGTTCTATAAGAGCCTCCAGAACGCAATCGAGCAGGTAATTGTGTCTGGTGTAGCCCTTAATGCTGAACGTACTTTCAGTAACGCACAGCAGGCAACCAACTATGGTTTTGAAGTGGAGGCACGGAAAAACTTGGACTTTATTGCTGAAAGTCTGAAAAACACGACACTATCTGCCAATTACACCCGGGTGAAGTCATCGGTCGACGTCAAGACAACAGAGTCGACACTCGCTAGAGAGGGTAAACCACTTCAAGGACAGTCGGCATACTCGATCAACTTGGGTCTTAACTCGAGCATTCCAAAAGTCATGACCAACGTGGGGCTATACTATAATCGTCTAGGTTCCAGAATTGTGGAAGTGGCGACCAACTTTGAGGACGACATTCTTGAAGATGCCAGGAATGTGCTCGACATGACGATCACACAGCCACTCTTCAATGGCCGATATGAACTCAAGTTTTCTGTACGAAACATTTTGAGTGAGGACCAAATCTTTACGCAGGCAAAAGACATAATCCGCCGCAATCAAGATCCAACCTCATACTCGATAGGATTTAGCGTCAAGCTATAAACCACAACGGGAGAGATCCCAAAAACCAACCTCAATATCATGCGTTCCCTGTTACTATCATTTGCACTTGTTTTTTCGCTATCGTCAACTGCGTTTGCTCAGTTGGCGACATTCGACGAAGTACTCGAAGGCAACATAAATGCCGATCGTACTCTAACTGCCAACAAGAAATATTTGTTGCGTGGATTTGTTAACGTGAACCCTCCCGCAACACTTACGATCGAGCCTGGAACGCTGATATACGGCGAAGAGTCATCGAAAGGCGCATTGATCATTAACCGTGGTGCCAAAATTATCGCTAACGGTACTAAGGATCGTCCAATCGTAATGACTAGCCAGCAGCCAATTGGTCAACGTGGCCCCGGCGATTGGGGTGGATTAATTATTGCCGGTAGAGCATCCATCAACGTGCCTGGTGGTGTTGCAACACTCGAGGGTGGTACGAATACCCAATATGGTGGTGGAACAACCCCTGATGACAATGACAACTCTGGAATTATTCGCTATTTCCGTCTTGAGTTTTCCGGTATACCTTTCCAACCCGACAACGAAATCAACGGCATCACCATGGGTGGAGTTGGTCGCGGCACTATCATGGAGTACATTCAAGTTTCCTACAATGGAGATGACTCTTATGAGTGGTTCGGTGGTACAGTTAATGGTAAGTACTTAATATCATACGCTGCTGTAGATGATGATTTCGATACAGACACTGGCTTTAGCGGTAACATCCAGTATGCATTCTCTATGCGTGATCCAAACCTTGCTGACATCTCCGGCTCAAATGCATTTGAGTCTGACAATGCCACCAATGATGCTGTAGGTGCAACGGCTCTGCCTAGAACTCGTGCAACATTCTCAAACGTAACCTTGGTTGGACCAAAGGCCACACCTGATACGCAGATCAACAACCTGTTCCGTAATGGCCAGCAGATTCGCCGCGGCAGCCATGTGTCTACATACAACAGTGTGATTTTAGGCTGGCCAACGAACGGTATTCTTGTTGATGGAGATCCGACAAACACTGCCGCCTCCAACGGTGAAATGGAAGTGCGCAACACCATTATTGCAGGTGCAGCTACCGCAGTTAATTCAAACAGAGCTGCCATTATCCCAAATGGTAACAACTGGTTCTTGGCCGCTGGTAAAGGCAATCAAGTTTTGGTAAACAACACAGACATGATGTTGGTAGACCCATTCAACTTGAAGAATCCGGATCCACGTCCAATGGCAAACTCGCCAGCGGCTACTGGCGCAAGCTTCACTGTCGTACGTATCAACAACGACTTCTTTGACAAAGTAACCTACCGTGGTGCCTTCTCCCCGACACAACCACGATGGGATGCAGGTTGGGCCGAATACGACCCACAGAATGTCGATTATAGCAAAGGCGTACCAACATCGTTGGATAGCGACTCTGTTATACCTACCGATTTCGTTCTTGAGCAGAACTACCCAAATCCGTTCAACCCTACTACAACTATCAGTTTCTCACTGCCAACAACGGCGCAGGTTAGCCTAAACGTTTACGACATCACTGGCCGTCAAGTGGCCACGCTGATGAACAACGAACGTCGTCCTGCAGGTCAGAACTCTGCTGTGTTTAATGCCGCAGGTTTGTCGAGTGGTGTGTACTTCTACATTTTACAGGCCGGTTCCACCCGCCTCACACAAAAGATGACACTGATCAAGTAAGGCACACTATAAAATCCTTACCAGGCGCCCGATGGTGAAACCGTCGGGCGCTTTTTTTATTTATCCACAGATTCTGCTAAATTGCTAGGCCGTACACATTGCCAACGGAACCGTTTATACCAGGAGGATGTTCTAACAGTTCCTTATCCACAAAACTTCGACTGTTGATCTACGTAACCCGCAAATCTCATTTCAACGCAGCCCATCGGCTTCACAACCCGGCCATGTCGGATGAGTGGAACCGAAGCACCTACGGCAAATGCAACTATCCGAACTGGCATGGTCATAACTATGTCATCGAGGTGACCGTGGCCGGTCATCCCGATCCCGTCACCGGATATTTGATCGACCTAGGCACGCTGCAAGATATTATCGAGACGTACGTTATCGATCCTTGCGACCACCGAAACTTGAACATCGATGTGCCATTTTTAGAGGGTATTATCCCAACGAGCGAGAACTTGGTAAAAGCTTTCTTCGAGCAGCTGAAAGGCCCAGTAGAGGAGGCTTGCGCAACAGGCGGGAAATTAATCTCCGTCAAACTCTTTGAGACGGAACGAAATATAGCCGAATACCGTATTACATAAGACCTGATCGGGTTTGTTCAGATACAACACTAGGATACAACACAAAACGACCCAAATTTCCGTATGATTACTACCGGACTTAAGCGTTACTACGACCCCACCTTTACAGTCACCCCCGAATACAAGCAAAGTCTGCCCGACCTGCAAAATGGTCCTGCGTCTTTGATTGAGGGTGCCAATGTCCCCATTCAACAGGTCGGGATCTCGAATTTTAAATTACCTCTGAAATACCCTACGCAGTCGGGCGATGTCATGACACTCGAAACGTCGGTCGATGGCTACGTAGGTCTCGATGCCCGCAAGAAAGGCATCAATATGAGCCGCATTATGCGCTCGTTCTACAAGTTCAAAGACGAGGTATTTCACGGGGACGTGCTCGACTATGTTCTGAAAATGTATCGTACGGATCTCGAGGCGAAGACAAGCTATATTCAGCTGTCGTTCAACTACCCCATGCTTCTTAAGAGCCTGCGCTCTGACCTTGAGGGATGGCAGTACTATCGCGCATCGCTCGAAGGACAGATGGACGAGCAGGGCAACATCAGGAAGTTCATGCACCTCGAATTTGAGTACAGCAGCGCGTGCCCATGCTCGTTCGAGTTAGCGGAACATGCCCGCGAGACGCGCGAAGTGGTAGCCATTCCACATAGCCAGCGCTCCGTTGCATACGTCACCGTAGAGTATAGCGGAACGTACGCCATCGAAGACCTGGTCGAGCGTTGCCGTCAAGCTCTGATGACCGAAACCCAAGTGCTAGTGCTCAGAGAAGATGAGCAGGCATTTGCTGAGCTCAACGGCGCATATCAGAAATTCGTCGAAGACGCCGCGCGTCTCCTGTTCGAGCAGCTCGACGCCGACACATCAGTTAAGGACTTTGTTGTCCGCTGTGTGCACATGGAGAGCCTCCACAGCCACGATGCCGTCAGCCGCATCTGCAAAGGCGTTCCCTGCGGACTCAGATAGTAAAGCGGTAGAGTAGTAGAGTGGTTAGTAGTTAGTGGTCTATGCCGTAGGCATCTGCCGCTGCATAATATCAACTTGTCATCCTGTTGGGAACCAAGCTGTAAGCTTCTAACTACTAACTACTAACCACTAACTACTCTACTACTTCACTCTCCAAAAGCCGCCTTTACCAAGGTGTCCTGCTCGAAGTTGTGCACTTTCATGGATCCGGCGGCGGGTGATGCGCTTGCCATGCGACCCGCATAGCGAAGTCTTAGGCCAAGTTCTCCCTCGAACATGGGGTTCACGAAGCTCCACGCACCCATGTTGCGCGGCTCCTCTTGACACCACACCCAGTCTGTTGCATTTGGGAAATTGGCGGCAATTTCACGCACATCGGCGTCAGGGAATGGGTAAATCTGTTCAAGTCTGACCAATGCGGTGTCGTCGATCTTGTTCTCCTCGCGGTGCTTGAAAAGATCGTAGTACACTTTACCAGAGCAAAACACGACTCGTTTCGTGGTTGCCGGATCTACGGCCGTGTCGCCGATCATGAGGTTGAACGAACCGTTAGCTAACTCATCGGCACTTGATACAGCCAATGGATGACGTAGTAGGCTCTTTGGTGAAATCACAATCAAAGGCTTGCGATTCAGCGTAAAGGCCTGTCTGCGCAGAAGGTGGAAGTACTGGGCTGGTGTTGTGCAGTTAACCACCTGCATGTTGTCTTCGGCGCATAGCTGGAGATATCGCTCCATCCTCGATGACGAGTGCTCGGGGCCCTGACCCTCGAAACCATGCGGCAAAAGCATCACGACCGAACTCGTCTGACCCCATTTCGCCTCACTAGCAGCCAAGAACTGGTCAATGATGATCTGGGCACCGTTTGAGAAGTCGCCAAACTGCGCCTCCCATAGAACAAGTGTCCCAATCGATACGCTGCTGTATCCGAACTCAAATCCCAAAACGGCGAACTCGCTCAGGTGGCTGTTGTATACCTGGTACTTTGCCTGTTTGTCATACAAATGATTCAGGGGCACGAACTGCTGGTTTGTCTCGGTTCCGTGCAAAACGGAGTGGCGGTGACTAAAGGTCCCACGTTCCACATCCTGACCACTCAGCCTTACATTGACCCCCTGGTCGAGGAGTGACCCAAAAGCGATGGCTTCGGCATATCCCCACTCAATTTTCTTCTCGTTCTTCTCAACGATTTCGTTTCGCTTGGCAAGGATACGCAACAGTTTCGGATTGGCGTCAAAGTCGACCGGAACGGTGTTGAGTTTTAGGGCAATCGTCCGGATGCGCTCAAGATCGTAGCGCGTGTCCACCTGCAGGATGCGATCCGACTGCCTTGACGAGAGTCGTACAATCCTCTCCTCGTTCACTTCGGCGCTTTTCGCTTGCTGTGCCTGATCGAAGGCGCTTTCGAGCAACTGGTCAAATTCGTTGAAGATTTCGTCGGCTTCCTCGCGGGTCAATTCACCCTTGCGAAGCAGCTCGGCAACGTAGAGGTCACGGACGTTACGGTGGTCGTTAATTTCCTTGTACATGCCCGGCTGTGTGAATGCGGGCTCATCGCCTTCATTATGGCCATATTTGCGATAGCAAATGAGGTCTAGTACGACATCTTTGTTGAACTTCTGGCGATATTCGAGCGCCAGGCGCATGGCATGTACGGCACTCTCTGGTTGGTCGCCGTTGATGTGGAAAATCGGCGCCATGATCATCTTCGCCAAATCGGACGCATACAACGTGGAACGCGCATCCCGGGGCAGGGTGGTGAATCCAATCTGGTTGTTAATGATCAAATGGATGGTTCCCCCCGTTCTGTAGCCTCGCAACTGCGACATGTTCAGCGTCTCGGCCACGACTCCCTGGCCGGCAAAGGCCGCATCTCCGTGCAGCAACAACGGCATGATCTTGGTCTCAGATCCCTCGCCGAGCTCATCTTGGCGGGCGCGGGTCGCACCCTCAACCACCGGATTAACAGCCTCCAAGTGACTTGGGTTTGGCATGAGGGTGAGCTTCATTACTTTGCCGGCTTGCGTTGTATGCTCCCCAGTAGTGCCCAAGTGATACTTAACGTCACCTGATCCCTGTCGTGTGGACGGATCCAAATATCCTTCAAATTCACTGAAGATGCGCTGGTACGATTTGCCCATCGTGTTCACGAGCACATTCAGCCTGCCACGGTGGGCCATCCCCAAGTAAAGCTCCTCGACGCCCATGTTTCCACCATGCTCGAGCATGAAGTCGATCATCGGGATTACCGTTTCGGCACCCTCCAACGAGAACCGCTTGTGGCCCACGTACTTTTTGTGCAGGAATGACTCAAACGCCTCGGCCTGATTAAGTTTGTGCAGAATCTGGTGCTTCTCCTCACGGGTGAGCTCAGGCTTGTTGTTGGTGGCCTCCATCCGGTCGCGAAGCCAGAAACGCTCCTCGAGATTCTGCACATGCATGAACTCGGCACCGATGTAGCCGCAGTAGGTGGTCCGCAACATGTGAAGGATGTCGCGCAGGGGAGCCTTTTCCTTGCCCCCGAGTCCGGCACAGTAAAACTCACGGTCCAAATCCCAAACGCTCAGCCCAAAATAGGACAGCTCCAGCTCAGGGCTGTTTCCGGGTCCATAGCTCAACGGATTGAGATTCGCCAGCATGTGGCCGTTGATGCGGTACATCTGGATCAGCTGCATCACCGATACAGCCTTCTTGGTGGCCTCTATCGACAGAGACTCGCCCACAAACCCTGCATTGTTGTCCGTACCATACTGAATCGGCTCGTAAGGGATGGCCAAATCAGAAAATATGTTGTCGTAAAAATCACGCTCGCCGTTAAGCAGGCTATGTATCAACGCAAGAAATGACCCCGACTCAGCGCCCTGAATGATGCGGTGGTCGTAGGTGCATGTAACCGTCATCACCTTGCTGATACCCAAATGGTTCAACACTTCAGGCGACATCGCCTGAAACTCAGCAGGATAGTTGATGGAACCAGTTGCGATAATGGCGCCTTGCCCCTTCATTAAGCGGGGTGCAGACGAAACCGTGCCCAAGGTACCCGGATTGGTGATGCTGATGGTGGTTCCCTCAAAATCCGAAACGTCCAATCGCCCGTCCCGCGCTTTCTGAACCAGATCGCTGTATGCCTCCACAAATTGATTGAAGGTCATCGAATCGACGCCCTTAATGTTAGGCACTACCAAATTGCGCTTTCCATCCTTGCCCGGCAGGTCGATCGCAATTCCAAGGTTCACCTGGCCCGGGTTTACTCGCGTTGGAGCACCGTCGACGATTTCATAGTATGAATTGAGCGTCGGATATTCCTTGAGCGCCCTTACAACCGCCCACGATATGAAGTGGGTGAAGGTGGTTTTGGTCCGCCCCTTCTTCTCTTGATATTCATTGATGATGAGACGGTCTTCGAACATCATCTTCACTGGAATCACGCGCAGTGAAGTTGCCGTGGGCACGTCAAGGCTGGATTCCATGTTGTCGACGATCTTAGCCGCAACACCTTTAATCTTCTCTGTCCGTGCTCCTTCAGGCAACGCCTTCTCGGCCTTTTTGGCCACCGGCTTAGGCTCGGTTTTGGTTACTTCAGCTATTGGAGCCATCGGCTGCTGCGCTACTTCGGCAGTATGTCCGTTCGTCTTCGGTACTTCCTTGACCTCAGTAGTGGGAGCATGACCAACCTCTTGATCAAGCTCGGCAAAATAGCTCGACCAATGCGCTGGAACAGACGAAGGGTCCTTCTTATATTGATTGTACAGCTCTTCTACAAGAGCCGAATTCGGTCCAAATACAGATTCGAGGAAGTTCAAGTCAGTGGAATATTAAAGTGACTCTTGTTTGAAGGTCCCCTTGATGGTGGGCACTCTTCTGGGGGAAGATTAAAGTCTTAAATATACCCATATTTCAGACATAAAGGGTAATCAAAACAGGCTCGGATTCGTTCTCAACGGCATGTTTTATGCGCTTTCCAGATACCATTACGTATATTCCCGATAATCATCAACAAACAACGAGACATGAGCGAATCATCAAAGACGACAGGTGCAGAAAACATTCATTGGGACCTGTCCGACTTATACAAGGGCACGAGTTCGGAACAGTTTGTCGCAGACAAAAACAGACTGGAAGATGAAGCCGCCACGTTTTCATCCGATTTCAGGGGCAAGATCGCATCACTTACCCCGTCCGAATTGTCCAGCGTATTGACGCGCTATGAGCAGCTGCAGGACTTAGCCGGTCGTCTCGGCTCGTACGCCTACTTGGCATGGTCGACCGACACCCTCAAGCCAGAGAACGGGAAATTGCTCCAAGAGATGACCGAGTTCGGCTCAAAGGTGAATCAAAACCTCATCTTCTTTGGTGTTGAATGGCTCGCGTTGGACGAACACATCGCAAAAGCGTTCATCGATGCCCCCGAACTCGCCGCTTGGAGGCATTATCTGGAAGTCTCCCGACTATTCAAGGAGCACACGCTCGAGGAGAACCAGGAGCAGGTGATATCCATCAAGTCTGTGACCGGCAGGAACGCGTGGGTGCGCCTGTTCGACGAAACCCTCAGCGCCGCGACCTTCGATCTCGACGGTGAGGAACTCTCGGAGCAGGAAGTGCTCAGCAAGCTCCACAACCCTGACCGAGAACTCAGACGCAGGGCAGCCGAAAGCCTGACGGCAGGCTTGAAAAAGCTCTCAAGGCCGCTTACATACATCTTCAACACCCTTTTAGTCGACAAAAAGCTCAGCGACGAGCTGCGTAAATACCCGCACTGGCTGGCATCCCGAAACCTTTCGAACGAAATCAGCGACAGCTCGGTGAATGCCCTTGTCCAAACCGTCGAGAGTCGCTACGACATTGCTCAGAGATACTACCGACTGAAAGCGAAGCTCCTGGGTCTGGACGGTCAAATGACCGATTATGACCGTTATGCGCCCGTATACAGGTCGGACGTGACCATAACCTGGAATGAAGCCAGAGATATGGTGACAGAATCGTACAACGGTTTTGACCCACGTCTGGGCGATATCGTGAAGCAGTTCTTCGACAACAACTGGATCGACGCGGCCGTCAAGCCGGGCAAACGCAGCGGGGCATTCTCGGCATCCACAGTACCGTCGGTGCATCCATACATACTCATGAATTATGACGGTCGCATACGCGACGTGCAGACGCTTGCCCACGAACTCGGCCACGGGGTGCATCAGTACCTGAGCCGGAAGCAGGGCATCTTGCAGGCAGACACCCCGCTCACAACCGCCGAAACGGCTTCCGTCTTTGGTGAAATGCTCGTCTTCAAGAAGCTGTACAACCGCATCGATGACCCCAAGGAAAAACTTGGGATGCTTGTTGGTAAAATCGACGACACCATGGCCACCGTTTACCGCCAGATTGCCATGAACCGATTCGAGGATGCCGCACACAGTGCTCGCCGAACAGAAGGTGAACTCACGTCCGAGCGCCTATGCGAGATCTGGCGCAAAACTCAGACCAGGCTGTACGGCGACTCAGTGACCCTTTCGCCAGGCTACGACTATTGGTGGAGCTACATTCCCCATTTTGTGCACACTCCAGGCTATGTGTATGCCTACGCTTTTGGTGAATTGTTGGTCTTGTCGCTCTACGAGGTTTATACATCCACACCCGATGGATTTTCGGACATATACGTCGACATGCTTGCAAAGGGCGGATCCGACTGGCCTGAGAATATCTTGAAACCCACCGGGCTTGACATCAAGGACGAAAGATTCTGGAAACGGGGCATTGCAGCCATCGAGAAGATGTTGGATGAGGCCGAGCTGTTGGCCACAGAAGTCCTTAAAGGAGACCGCGTATGAGCGGGAACCGCATCAGTCAGACAGAAATATTCGGCAACGAAAGGGAAGAGGCGATTCTCCAGCAGTTCCGGAATCTCCTGAGCGACATCACAAGACTGTTGCGTCATGCAACCGGCACCCGTACCGTCGCTCTGCATTGGGTGAACAAGCAGCGCGAAATCTACGTGCCCGAGACGCACGCCAGCAATCGCCCTGATGTCGTATTCAAAGACCGCATGCCGTTCGGGTCGTCATTCCTGGATCGTTACCGCGACTTGCAGGATGCCGTGTGGCTCAAGATCGGCAAAGATATTGAGCCTGACGACCTTTCACATTATTACGACAGGACCTTCGTACCAACGGGACATGTGTACCTGCAGCCGTTTCGGTCGAGCGGAGAAACGGTGGCCATCACGGTCATCGAGTCCGATTCGTCCGAGTGGACGCCATCGGCAACCGAAGCATTGTCGGCCTACGCCGCCTCGCTCGACAACCTTCTGCACACCTACTTGGAGCTGAGCAATTTGCTCGACTCCCAAAAGGGGTGGCTGGATTACGACCGCGCATTGGACGATCTCATGCGTCGCCGCGACGCCATTGGCATCGTATGGGACATGTCGCGGCTAGCTGCCGAGCTCATTCCCTATTCCGAGGTGTCGCTCGTACTGAAGGGCTACTCCGAATGGAAGGTGATGGGCCGTTTCGGCAACCATCGATCCTTGCCGGCATCCGCTGTTGGAACACCTTCCATGGTCAGCGAGGCATTGAAGTCGGATGCCGCCATCTTCTCCCTGCACATCAATGGAAGCCCATGCAGGGTCAACTCCAGGGAGGAAACCGCAGGTGGTGCATCAATCGCTCTGCCAGTGCGCACCAGCGCCGGCACCCTGGGGGTACTGCTCGTGAACCACTCTGATGCACTCTCGTTCAATGACGCGAACCGCCATCAGCTTGCCAACCTCGTGAGAACGGCCGGGCTGAAGCTCGATAGTGTGACCAGAAGCACAAAAGGGGAGCCTTTCAATGCATCCAACGGTGCAATTCGGCCCGAACTCGCCGATGCCATCATCGAAATGGAACTCGAAAAGCTGCGAGAATCGGATGCGGGAAGCGACATCCATACCTGGGTGGGCTATGCAACACCCGCCGATTACTCCGCAATCCGCACGCGGCTTTCGCCAGATGAACTGAAAGAGTTTCACCGCAGCATCCTCAGTCAGATCGCCCTAAATGAGAATGGTGTAGGCAGCTTGGCCATGTACCACGCCGACCATATCCACGGGTTCATGGTGTTCGGCAACCAGGAAGAAGACATCCAAAAATGGGGCGCTAGCCTTAACAAGCGAATTGCTAAGTCGGTGCGAACGGGTGCACTCGACATCATACCTGCCTTGCATCTGACCGCCGTCAAGTTGCGCCCTGGCTTTGACGATGCCTATGCTGTTCACGAACGTGCCCGAAAGGCTCTGTCGCAGTTGGTTCGCAAATCAGAAACCGGACTTCAAATCATCGATCAACAAGGGGAGTAACATGGCCAGATTGATGCTCTTAGTCATCGACGGCCTCGGATGTGGTGCCCAGGAGGACTCACACGAGTACGGCGACGACATGGCCAACACGTTGGCGCACGTGGTTGACGGATTCAAGCCCGAATTGCCCAACTTTCAGAATATGGGGCTGGGGAATATCATCCCACTACAACACCTTGAGCCTGCCAGTTCACCCTCGGCTGCATTTGGCAAGATGCGGGAGAGATCGGCCGGCAAAGATTCGACGACAGGCCATTGGGAAATGGCAGGAATCGTCCTGGATAAGGCATTCCCCACCTTTTCGGAGGGCTTTCCCGAGACGGTAGTCGAGCAGCTGAGAAACATCACGGGATGCAAGGACATGCTCTGCAACAAACCCTACTCCGGTTCGGACGTCATCCGAGACTTTGGCCTAGAGCATATCGCCACCGGCAACCCCATCCTCTACACATCGGCCGACAGCGTGCTCCAAATTGCCGCACACGTCGATGTGACACCGCTCGAGACCTTGTACGAGTGGTGCGCACGCATCAGAGATCGTTTCGTTGACGGCGATTACGCAGTGGGACGTGTCATCGCCAGGCCGTTTGCAGGAGAGGCGCCGCCTTTTTACCGGTTATCCGACCATCGACATGACTATTCGCTGCTGCCACCCGAGCCTAACCTGCTAACGAGGCTTCAGAAACATGGGGTCAGAACGCAGTCAATTGGAAAGGTGGTAGATTTGTTTGCCGGACGCGGCTTCGACGAATACCGCAAGACGGAGGGGAACGGCGACGGCTTGGATGCCATTGTCGACTGGTGGAAATCGCCCGGCGATGGGCATGATCGCTTCCAGTTTGTGAATCTCATCGACACAGACCAGCTGTATGGCCATCGTAACGACCCAGTTGGGTATTCCCGCTGCCTTGAGGAAATCGACCGCGCGTTGCCGCAGATCCTGAGCCTCATCGATAGCGAAGATGTGTTGCTCATAACCGGCGACCATGGCAACGACCCCACAACGCCAGGAACGGATCACACGAGGGAGTTTGTCCCGTTGTTGGTGTACCCGTCAGAATCTGCCGTCCGGACCGACTTGGGAGTCATCGACGGATTTGCAACGCTGGCCGACTCCATTCAGACCTTCTTCGGTCTGGATGAGGATTATTCAGGAATATTAAAGCACAGCAAACGTTAGAAGGTGAGTGCCGGTTTTACTCTGGCACTAAAATTTCGTATTTTAGCTATTTGTAATATTTTCGAGACAACCGTTCATCCCCAGAACAAGGTATTGTGGCCAAGAAGAAGAAAGAACCCAAAAATATAACGAGCAGCGGCATTTCCACCAGGGAGTCGCAGTCGCTCGACCGTTATCTTCAGGAGATAGGCAAAGTTAGCCTTATTACCCCCGATGAGGAAGTAGACCTAGCCAGAAAAATCCAGGCTGGCGACCAAAAGGCATTGGAAAAGCTTACGAAAGCCAACCTGCGCTTCGTAGTATCGGTGGCCAAGCAGTATCAAAATCAGGGCCTCTCGCTCAGCGACCTCATCAACGAGGGGAACTTGGGCCTCATCAAGGCCGCTAAGCGTTTCGACGAGACTCGCGGGTTCAAGTTTATCTCCTACGCCGTTTGGTGGATTCGCCAATCCATCCTTCAGGCACTGGCCGAACAGAGCCGTATCGTGCGTCTGCCGTTGAACAGGGTTGGTGCCCTCAACAAGATCAGTAAAGAGCTTTCCAAGCTTGAACAGGAATACGAGCGCGTGCCATCAGCCGCCGAGCTTGCCGAAAGCCTCGACATGTCAATCAGCGAAGTTGCTGAAACCTTGAAGATATCGGGCCGTCACCTTTCGGTTGACGCCCCATTTGCTCAGGGCGAGGACAACCGCCTTCTCGATGTCCTCGAGAACGAAGAGACACCCAACCCTGACACCGAGCTCATGGGTGAGTCGCTTAAGGTCGAAATTGAGCGGGCCCTTTCGAAGCTTACCAAGCGCGAAGCTGAAGTCATCCGTCTCTATTTTGGCATCGGTCGTGAACACTCCCTCACTCTCGAAGAGATCGGCGAACGCTTTGACCTCACCAGAGAGCGTGTTCGACAGATCAAGGAGAAGGCGCTTCGAAAATTGCGCCACCATAACCGGAGCATGGCGCTCCGCTCCTATCTGGGTTAAATTCAAAGCCCCGCAAATCGCGGGGCTTTTTTTATAATTGCCATCAAAGTCGTCACAACAAGTACATACCAATGTCGTATAATTGGGGATGCTTCGCTTCATTACTGCATTATTACTGACGTATTTCAGCCTCGTCACAGGGTCGCAGGCTCAACAGGTGCAGCAATTTCGCAACTTCAGCGCCGAAAATGGACTGAGCCAGTCCGTCGTGCTGTCGATCGCCCAAGACAATATGGGCTACCTGTGGGTGGCGACCGAGGTGGGCTTGAACCGGTTCGACGGGTTCGGGTTCACACCGTTCTATCGCGAGAGCGGGCTCCCAAGCAACCGTGTCAACGTCGTTCGAAAAGACAACGACGGTGTCCTCTGGGTTGGCACCGACATGGGCCTTGCCAGATGGAATGGCCGCTACTTTGAAACACCCGCAGTAGCCGACACCCTATCTGGCCTCTCCGTTCTGTCCGTATTCCAAGATTCTAAGAAAAGGCTCTGGGTCGGCACCGACGGCGCAGGGGTATGGCTCATCGATGGTGGTACCGTCAAAGCCTACAAAACAGCCAATGGAATTGCAGGCAACAGGGTGCGCGATGTAGACGAGAGCGTCGACGGTACCATCTGGATCGGCACACGAGAGGGTCTTTCAGCCATCTATGGCAACGGTTCCATTCGCAACTGGACGGTCAAAGAGGGGCTCCCAGACGATAAAATACGTTCCCTCACCTTTCGTGCCGACGGCAATCTATGGATCGGCACTCGAACGGGTGTTGCCGTCATGCAAAAAAACACCATTGTAAAAACATACTCAGCGATCGACGGACTGGCGAACGACCTAGTCAAGGAAATCATATTCGACTTGTTTGACAGGGCCTGGATCGTCACCGAAGAAGGATTCAGCATCCTGCACAACGATATCTTTGCCAATTTTGGGCTCGAGGATGGATTTGGCAGCAGCATTTTCAATACTGTCTTTGAAGACGACGAAGGCAACGTTTGGATAGGAACATTTGGAGCCGGCATATTTCGTTACCTAGGCGACCGTTTCGAAACCCTGCGGGCTCCAAACCCACTTCCCGACAACATGGTCACCGCCATTCGAAAAGATGGCGACAGACTCTGGGTTTCCACCTATGGAGGAGGCATCGCAGAAATATGGACAGGTGGCTCCAGGATTTGGAACATGAGCTCAGGCCTTGTTGACGAGAGAGTCTTCGATTTGCACGTTGAGCCCAACGGAGACCTTTGGGTTGCCACCCGAAACGGTATCAATATTATTTCAGGCGGCCAACTACGCGATCTTTCAATTGGGACAGGCCTGCCTTTTCGGATCATACGTACCATAACGCCCGACCCAGACGGCAGCCTTTGGTTCGGTACCGATGGTGGCGGACTCATCCATCTCAGGAACGACCAGTTTGAAAACATCACCACAACCGAGGGCTTGATTCACAATACGGTTCGTGCCGTCAAATTTGACCGAAACGGCGGGATGTGGGTAGGAACGTACGGTGGATTGAACTATTACAAGGATGGCGATCACACGCACTACACCACCTCCGATGGCTTGGCCAACAACATCGTACTGGATGTTCTTGTCGACGACGACGGAAGTGTCTGGGCTGCCACTTTCGACGGCCTCAGCCACTTGAAAGATGGCATCTTTACGAATTACAACTCCTTCGACGGCCTTCCATCCGATGTGATTTACCTTGTTTACAAAGACGCTTACGATAATTATTGGTTGGGGACAACAAGGGGTTTAGTACGATTTCGAAGCGACCAAACAGACGGGTTGCAGCGTCCCATTTTTAAACGATATACGACAGATTATGGCCTTGCCGCCGATGAACTGAACCGGGGTGCTGTATTTGGAGCTGGAGACACCCTATGGTTTGGAACGGTCGGCGGTTTGGCGATCTATTACCGCGATCGCGACCCCGACATCACCTATCGCCCACCCGTGTACATCGAGCAAGTGAGGGTATTCGATCAAACGATCACTGACTTCCGCGATTTGGACTTCAGTTTTCGAGACAACAGCCTGTGGTTCGATTACATTGCACTGAGCTTTTCTGCACCCGAAAAAGTTGCATACGAATACCGTTTGCGCCCCATCGACACAGAATGGATCCCGACCGACCTGCGTTCGGCGCGGTATGCCGGGCTTCCCAACGGCGACTACATCTTCGAGGTGCGTGCCCGTAACAACGACGGAAACTGGAGCGTCCAACCGGCCACGCTTGCATTCACCATTCGTCCACCTTTTTATTCCACCTGGTGGTTTCGTCTCATCCTGCTTGCTGGGTTTTTCGGTGCAGTCGCCTTTGTGTATAACTACTACAAAGTGAACAAACAGGTCGAACTCGAACGCATGCGAGTTCGCATTGCCAGCGATCTTCATGACGACGTTGGGGCCTCCCTGACTGAAATCGCCCTCCAGACCGACTTCCTGCAAGCATATCCAATACCCGACAATATCAAATCGCCTCTGCAACAAATTGGCGAAACGAGCCGCCGAATCGTCACTACTATGGACGACATCGTGTGGTCAATCGACGCCAGGAACGACACCGTAGGAGACCTCACCGACAGAATGCAGGATTATGCAAGAAACACATTGGCCCCAAAGGGGATAACGTTCGAGTTCACCTTCGAAAATTTGGACACCTCTCATTCATTGCCGGTCGAAGTGCGCCAGAATGTCTACCTTATCTTCAAGGAAATGATCAATAATGCCGTAAAACACTCAATGGCGACTAACATCGACGTGCGATTGTCTAAGCATAATAATATTTCGTCTTTGTACATTAAGGACAATGGCGTCGGCCTTGCAAATCAACAGCGCAAAACGGGCCATGGGCTCAAGAACTTGAAACTTCGATCCGATAGAATCAATGCCACGATAGAATTCATCGACCGAGACGGGTTCGGTATCGAAGTAACTGGGAAATACATCTTTTAAAGGAGTTGGATATGTCTGAGAAAACCAAACAACACGAACTGGCTATCGTCGAAGATAAAGTCGCCATAAGGGAGATGTATCGGTCGTTTCTCGACATGCAGGAAGGTTTTCGGTGCAAAATGGCCTACGATACAGTTGAAGAACTTCTGGATGAAATTCGCAGAGGATCCCGACCCGAAGTGATCCTGATGGACATCGATTTACCGGGGATGTCGGGTATTGACGGCATGAAGCTCATCAAACGGCAGTATCCGGAAATGGAAATCATCATGCTCACCGTCTACCACGACTCCCACAAAATTTTCGACTCGCTGTGTGCCGGCGCCTCGGGCTATCTGCTCAAGCACTCGACTCCCGACGAGCTGAAAGAGGCCATTGAGGTGCTACTTAGTGGTGGTGCACCCATGTCGCCGCAGATTGCCCGTAAGGTGATCACTCACTTCAGCCAACCCGCCAAACCTGATCCTGATCCCGAACACAACCTTACCTCGAGGGAGTATGAGATCATCCAGGGATTAGTCGATGGACTCAGCTATAAACTGATCGCCGACAGAATGGACATCAGCATCGACACCGTGCGTGCCCACATACGAAATATTTACAAGAAACTGCACGTTAACAGCAAGGCAGAGGTAATCGCAAAGTCGTTACGCGGAGAAATCTGAGAATGTTAGCATTATCATGCTATTGTAAGACCGAACCCTTTTCGGTTATCATACGTTTAAAGATGTAGAAGCACAATCGATCCTAAAACGAAGGAGTCAGTCATGAAACGCATCACTTTACTTCCACTACTCGTTGGCATGAGTCTGATGGTTACTGGGTGCTACACGCAGCTGCAGACCTTCGAGCCGGTTTATCGCGACTATGATGACAGTGAAGAGCAGTATGTCGAGCGCACCGCTGGTGGCGATCGCATCCTCAGCGAATATGAACTTCCAGCCTACGACAATGAGGACTACGTCGCTGGGTACTATGAGGGATTCCATGAGGGTTCACTCCATTACCGTGACCTTTCGTACCGTCCAAGTTGGGCAAGTTACAGCGTTGGCCCATGGGACAGCTTCTATCCATCGTATCATTTCCCCTCGTACTACTATTCGCCATCATGGTCGATTGGATTGAGCTGGCACCGCCCAAGTTGGGGATTTGGTTTCCACACGGGATTTTATTTTGATCACTGGGCACACTACCCATACAATTATTCTTGGGGTTTAGGGTACAGCCCATGGTATTATGACTGGTACTACCGTCCAGGCTGGTACAACCGGCCATATACGAACATCGTTTACATCGACCTGGACCGTGAGTACCGTAACGGACGCCGCAGCTCTGGTGTTGACCGCGACTACGGTGACAACCGCAACGGCACACGGCGTGATGGCTATGGATCTGGGGTAACAGGTACAGCTGCGGCGCCGGGCGCTGTTCGAACGGCTGCAGGAAACTCAGGTCAAAGCCGAAGCGTCGGAACGGTAGGGCGCACATCAGGAACCTCTCGCTCATCTGGCACCACGGGCACCGTACGGTCGTCTTCACCTACACGTTCTACAGGCAGTTCTTCAGGAACCGTGCGCTCGTCGGGTTCGACGAGGTCAGGTTCGTCCAGCGGCACGGTGCGTTCCTCTGGAAGCAGCTCCGGCTCATCGAGCAGCGGAACCGTGCGCTCGTCGGGTTCGACGAGGTCAGGTTCGTCCAGCGGCACGGTGCGTTCCTCTGGAAGCAGCTCCAGCTCATCGAGCAGCGGCAGTGTTCGTTCATCTAGCTCAGATACCCGAAACAACAGAAGCGACGTTCGGTCATCAGCCCAGAATAATGTACGAGCAGCAACCAAATCGACCCGACCATCAAGCACAAAACGCGTTATGCCAGTTGTCAGGTCCGTCGTTAAGGCGGCAGCTTCCGAAGCAGCTTCTAACGTGAGGTCCAGCACTAGATCTTCGACGAAGAGCAGTGGCACCACCGTCAGGAGCGGTTCATCGTCGTCGACCCGAAGCAGTGGATCGACTGTAAGGAGCTCCTCATCATCGTCGTCATCCAAAAGTTCCGGAACTACATCAAGATCGTCGGGATCACGCAGGGGCAATTAAACGAATGCCCCCACGGCAAGATTATCGTATCTTCCGCATTGTTTTAAACATCTCTACCAACAAGCCTGATTGACCAATATGAAGCGATTATCATCTGCTGTAGCCGCGCTTTGCATCTTATTGCTTACAATCGTCTCGGCTCAAGCACAAAACAGATATGATGTGTTGCGCTATGTGTCAACCCAACCGGGAATTGATGCTGTTACCGCGATGTACGGTGGTGCGACCACCGCGTTGCCGACGGGCTTGGGCGCTGCCTCCGACAATCCAGCCATCATGGGAATGTTCAAAAACAGCTCCATGAACATAGGCTTCAATAACCGACGCATCCAGGAGCAGGCATTTTTTCTTTCCAGCGACGACTTTCTCAGCCAAGGCACTACGAGCCTGTCTGATGTTGGGTTTGTGTATAATGTGCCAACGCTTCGGGGAAGCATGGTGTTTGGAGTGACTTACAATAAGTCGAACGACTTCTTAAGAGGGTACCAAGTATACGGTTATAACGATCAGAGCACCGTGACCGACGGGTTTAGCATACCATCGTCGCAATATTACGATCTGGCATTTCGTAAGGCGTACTTTGACCTCGAGGACGGGGATGTCTCAATATTTCGTTTGGCACCTTATGCTGGAATCAATCAGGACATTCAGCAGACTGAAAAGGGACAAATCGGCGAACTCAATTTTTTTGGAGCCGTTGAGTCAGCTCCGAATTTGTTTCTTGGCGCCAGTCTCTCCGTGCCGTTCGGTTTTTACCGTTACCAGCGGCTATTTCTAGAAGAAGACACCAAGGGGTTGTATTTTGGTGAGTTCTTTGTTGAATATCCTAGTGGCGACACCTTTTTCGACGATGTGCGCGACATCTTCCTTCTCGACGAAATCAATGCCAGCATTACCGGCGTCTACGGACGGGTTGGATTAGCCTACAAAGTACAGCCTTGGTTTAATGTGGGACTCAGCTACCGTACGCCTACCAACCTTACCATTCGGGAAGATTATTTGAGCAGCCTCGAGATCAATTTTGACAACGGTGATTTTGTCGGTCCGGAGCAGCTGCAGGGAAAGGTGACATACAAAGTCAAGAATCCGGCCCGGATTAACGTTGGAGCGGCCATCGACAACTTCAATGGACTCACGGTTAGCGGCTCTGCAGAATTTGTGGCGTACTCAAACTCGGAGATCAACTTTAAAAACCCGACTTCGTCTGACATCAGCTACCAGCGGGACGAAAATCGCCAAATCAGATCTGAGTTTCAAGATGTGTGGAACCTGAAAATGGGGCTTGGTTACCGATTGGGTGCCATCGAACCGGTTGTCGGTTACGCGTTATATCCTGCAGTCAGTCGCGATTTCGGCGAAGACATCGCCACCTACTCGGCTGGTTTAAGAATACGCGGCAACGAAGACTTCTCGTTCAATGTGGCGGCGTCTTACACGGAATACACCGACACACAAACGATGTATCAGGGTTTGACCTCGCCTGTCAACGTAGATCTGGACATCAAAAAGATACAGGTAACCGCCGGATTGGTGTTCAGGTTCTGACAGTTGAGGCTGGTTCTCGAGAGTATAAACAGGAAAGGCATCCAATGGATGCCTTTCGCATGTTATTCACTAGCGGGGAAAAATATTTCAGTCAGCCGACGGTGGCCGCACAGAAAGTACAGGTATCTCTGAAGCACGGATCACGTTGGCAGTTGTGCTTCCCAACGTGAGGTAACTCAGGGCAGATTTGCCCACACGCGTCATGGCGATAAGGTCGTAAGCACCTGCTTTCGCAAAGTTCACCACTTCCTCGTAGGCTGGGTTTCTGGTTACCACCGAACTGAATGTGATACGTGCACTGTACTCGGACAGATGCGCATGTACGATGCTCTTCAAATTGCCCTCTTGCAAACCGGCTTGTATCCGGGCGTTTTTGTCGTCGTTATACTCATCGGTTGTGATCACATGAAGCAGATGCAGTCGTGTGTTTTCGTTGGCCATCATATTGCGGACGAACGATATGGCCGACAATGAGTTGAGTGAGAGGTCAAGCGGCATCAAGATGCTTTTGATCTCGGGCATGTTGGTGTTTTCGCGGACCACCAGGACAGGCGATTTCACCATGCGCAACACTTTTTCAGTTACTGACCCCATGATGAACCGCGATACGCCAGACCTGCCATGAGACCCCATGATGATAAGGTCATAATCGTCGGCGACGTGTGAGATCGCGTTTGCCGCATTGCCCACACCCAGCTTGGCGGGTTTACGGTATTGCGATGGTACATAGGTTTCTGCGATTTCGTCCAGACGGCCAAGCAGCATTTTGTCGAGATCGGCATTGCTCAATTGAGCGGTTACGCCAAGCCCCATGTAGAAATATCCATCGATTTCGCTGAGCGGAATGTATGAATGGAACGGTGTGACATGGCCCTTGGTCATTTTTGCGAACATGGCCGCAGTTTCGAAGGCCTTCAGACTTGTATCCGAAAAATCGGTCGGAACGAGTATTTCAAGTGGTCTCATATGTAGCCTACCTTTCAGAATGAGTGTTATTTCATTATACGATTTTCTGGTCAGGATTTACAGCCATTTTCTGCGTTTGATGTAACCAATCATGCCAACGGCTATCAAGATCATGAGTGCCCATACAAACACGTATCCATATGGCCAGAGCAGCTCGGGCATGTTCCATCGGGATGCTGATGTTTCGAAGTTCATGCCATAGATACCGACTATGAACGTGAGTGGAATAAAGATAGTAGAGATGATGGTGAGCAGTTTTATGATTTCATTCATACGCATCGTCAACGTCGACATATACGTCTCCGACAGACGGACCACCATGTCGCGCGTGTATTCGAGGGTCTCCAGTGTCGAGTTCATGTGGTCATGCACATCGCGGATGTAGGGTTTTACCCGGTCTGAAAAACGGCCGTCCTCCGATCGGTACAGAGACCAAAGTGCCTCCCGAAATGGCATAATATGCTTCCGAATTTGGATGACCTCCATGCTGGTATCATGGATGAGTCGGCGCAGTGACTGGTCGAAGTTGTCGAGCAGCGTCATTTCGGTCTCATGGATCTGGTCAGATATCAGCTCAAGCGAATACATGTAATGGTCTACGGTCGTGTCAATGATGGAGTAGGCAAGGTAGTCGACCCCAAATTGACGGTGCCGCCCTGTTTCTAGCATGATTCTGTTTGTGATTGACTTGAACGAGACAGTTGGCGTCTCTTGGAAGGTTACGAGCACATTGTCGAAGAGAATCATCGACAGCTGTTCGATCTCGAACTGAATTGGATACACGGGCGCTTCCTTTTCGGGAGGAGCAATCAATAGCTTGAACGTGATATAGTCGTACTTATCGAAATGCTCATGCTTTGGACGGGTGTTCGTGTTCACTACGTCCTCTAGCACAAGTGGATCGACCGATAGCATTTCGCCTACATGCACGACGCGGCCTGTGTTGTGCAATCCGGTTATTCGCATCCAATGATTCTTTGAAGGCATGGAGAGCACATGTTCACATGCCTTTCCGATGTCGTCGAAGCTAAATTCCTCGATCTTATCGGGTGCATAAGTAATGACAACCACCGGTTCGTCAACTGCCTCGGCATACCCAGTGTAAATGATGCTTCCGGGTCTAAGTCCGACCTTGGACTGCTGCTTGCTGCGTGTTCGGTGTCTTCGTTTAGCCATAGGTGAGGAACGTGAGCGTTTAGGCATCGGTTGATAAGGATATAGGATAAACCTAACTTACTAACCGTACATTAGCAACATACTCAATAATTACCCCAAACTCAGGTATGATCGAAAGCCCTTGGAGGACCTATTCGTCGGAGCAAGGATCAGCTCAGACCATTGAATGTGGACCACTTCAAGTCCATCTGCAGTGGAGTGCGAACGAAATATGGATTGCATCGCGATACCGAGCGTGGCCCAGTTCGGATAATGATGATGAGCAGACGGGCGAACTGAGCTGGTCGCGGTGGGCATTAAATGTCAATGACACCGACATTCAGGTACAGCCGGCATTGCCGTCGACTCCAATTTTGCTCAAGCCAGAAGATCCATATCGGATTGTACCAGGAGCAAGCACTCGCATCTACACTCGCATCCCGTTATGGTTGCAACTGAGAACGGCAAAGGGGAAAGCACTTTTGGTCGAAATCCCTACCGTTACGATGTCGAACACCTGGTTTGGCTCGACGGTTGACGGTGAGCGCTGCCTAAGCCACAATTCAAGTGTGCGTCGGTTTTTGACGGACGACTTCTTCCTGCCACATTTGGCAAGCTGCACATTAGAGGTGAAGAATTCATCACCCAGTGAACTGATGTTCGAAAAAATCTGCCTGCGTACCGAGAATTTGACACTCTATGATCACAAAGGGAATATCTGGACCGATGTTACCTCAATCACCTATAAAGGAATTGGTGGCGACGGCGAGATTGGCATGAGCGGTAAGCCCCCGGTCGAAGTTGAAGGTGCAACCGTCATATCCAGGCCACGTGTCCACAAGAGCTCAAATCTGGCCGTCAGAACCTTCGAGCTACTTCGAGAAATTCGTAACTAACCCACGTATCATGAATGAATTTTTACAATCGATTGGATTAGAGCATATCATAAGCGTCGAAAATTTCCGCTTGGTCGTTAGGGCATTGATCATTTTATTGGTTGGATTGCCACTAGTGCTCTTCATGCGTCGCAGCGCAAAGAGGCACATCACTAAACGATATTCGCCTCACTATGGAATGGTTGCCGGCAAGGCAATTTGGTATGTTGGATTTATATTGCTGATGCTCGTCGTGTTGAACCAGTTCCAAATCAATTTGGCGCCACTGTTGGGAGCGGCAGGGGTACTTGGTCTGGCTGTCGGTTTTGCCTCGCAGACCAGTGTTTCGAACGTGATCAGCGGTATTTTTTTGATTGCCGAGAAATCGTTCGAGGTAGGCGACATTATCACGGTGGGTACAACTACGGGCGTCGTGATGTCGATCGACACCCTTTCCGTCAAGCTGCGCACATTCGACAATCGGTTTGTTCGTATACCGAATGAAACCATGATCAAGACGGAGGTCATCAACGTGTCGCGCTTTCCGATACGCCGTGCCGACATCATGGTTGGAGTGGCGTATAAGGAGGATCTCGAAAAGGTGAAATCACTGCTCAGCGACATTGCCGCATCCAACCCAAATGTGCTCAATGATCCGGCACCTCTGTTCATATTTCAGGCATTCGGTGCTTCATCGTTGGATTTGCAGTTTTCCGTTTGGGCTGAAAGCGATAAATGGCTGCAAGTCAAAAACGAAATGTACGAGGCGATCAAACTGCGATTCGAGAAAGAGCAGGTCGAGATTCCATTCCCGCACATATCGATTTACAAAGGTGAAGCCACAGACCCGATGCCATTTGAGATCATCACAAAAAACTCGACGGCGAACAGTGAACAGTGAGTCGTCGGTTTTGTTCGTTGTGATTATGTTTCGTTTCGCAGTACTTCCAAAGGTGGCCTATTAAGCGTGCCTCTGCTGTTGAACAGCGCGATCAGAAGCGTTAGCCCTGTTAGAAGGACCCATCCAATCGCAAACTGCATCCATGGCATGCTGAAGCTGCTCTCGAAGACGAACAACGTGAGTGCCCAGCCTGCGGCCACGGCAAGCAGCAAACCAGCAAGTGATGCGAACGAAGCCAGAAAGGTATACTCAGCCAGTAAAATACCGGTAACCTGACGCCTAGATGCACCGATCGTGCGCAGGAGCACATTCTCGCGCATCCGTTGAAATTTACTGATAATGACGGATCCTGTGAGTACGATGAGGCCCGTTACTATGCTGAAGATGGCCATGAATCGTATCACAAAAGCAGCCTGGTCGAGAATGTTTCGCACGGTTACAAGAATAAGTTCCAAGTCGACCGCCGACACGTTTGGATACTGTTCCACAATGCTGCGCTGCATTTTTGCCGACTGCTCTCGGGTCTCGGTGCGTGTGACCAGCACCATAAACTGAGGGGCATCGTTGAGGGGTCCGTCGGGGAACACAATGAAAAAGTTGGGCTGAACCCGCTGCCAGTCAACCTTGCGCACGCTCCCTACGATGGTCTGCATCGGTACACCCTGCACGTCGACGGTGATACTGTCGCCTATGGTCACTTGTAGGTCACGAGCGATGTCCTCCTCCAACGAGATGGGGATGGCGCCATCGCCCGGTTCCCAAGAAGGGGTGAGGTCACCACTCAGTATCTCCTCTGTATTTACGAGTTCCGATCGATAGGTACTCCGATATTCGCGGTTGAGTGCCCAACGTGGAATGGTGCTTGTGGAATCGCGTATCATCGATTCAACGCTGCGTCCTTTGATTTGCGTCAGCCTCATCGTCACAACCGGGACTTCGAAAAGCACGGGCAAACCGGTATTCTCGACGATCTGTTTCACACCGCCGAGTTGGTCGGTCTGCACATCAAAAAGGATCATGTTTGGCTGGCCGTCTGATCCCACCTCCTCAACTTGGGCTAGCAAGTTATGTTGGATGGCCACTTGAGTCATAATGAGTGTGGCGCCCAAACCTAGAGAAAGCACCAGAATCAATGTCTGGTTTCGGGGTCGGTGCAGATTTGCCAAACCTTGGCGCCACACGTAGTTCCAGCTACTGGAATTAAACCGTCGGGCCGTGCGAATGATGCCCCAGCTGATCAGGGTGAGCAGGAGTCCAGCTCCTGCGACCGAAAGGCTCAGTAAAAGCCCCTGAAACCAATTGCCCGTTTGCATCACTGCAAAACCGACCATTGCCAACACACCGATTGTCAGCAGCCCGATTGCCGCCGGGTCTTTAGCCGATTGGGTTTCGTCTGCGCCAGATCGAAGAACCGACAATGGAGACACGCCACGAATCCCCAAAAGTGGGAGCAACGAAAAAATGGCAGTAACGATGAATCCCGTCACAAGGCCTTCAACGACAGCTCTGCCCGACACCTTGAACACAACGTCGACGGGCAGGAAGTCGCCCATCACCCACGGGAAAATCAATTGGATGGCAATACCGAGCACTATGCCGATGAGGGTACCCACAAATCCGAAGAACATGGTCTGCACGAGAAAGATGGAGAGCGACTGCCAGGCTGATAGCCCTAAGCAGCGCAGGATGGCCACGGTTCCGAGCTTCCGTCGCGTGTAGACATGGATGGAGCTGGCAATACCCACAGCACCTAAAAGCAAGGCAAGGTAGCCGATCACGTTCAGAAATCGCGTGACGTTGCCCACAACCGCGTTCACACCCTGTCGTCGCTCCTCGACCGTGTCGAAGCTGGCCTGTTCGGCTCGCAGAATGGGACGGATGTTTTCCATGGTCTCTTCCACCGAGTTGGGGTCAGGCAGCTTCCAGTAGCGGCGCCAGCTGGCGATGCTGCCTGTTCGGATCAGACCGGTGGATTCAAGGTCGTCAAGCGACATGTAAATGCGGGGTCCAACAAGCGATGCAGCAGCCGATTCGCCCGGGATACCAAGGATCGACGCCGCAACAATGAAATGGCTGTTGCCGATTTTGACCGTATCGCCAACTGCAACGGCATACTGAATCATCATGCCTTCGTCAACCAGGGCATATCCTCGTTCACGAAGTTTTGTGATGGCGCCGGCAGGCTCAGTTTCAAACTCGCCGTAGTAGGGAAAATTTCCTTTGATAGCACGTACCTGTGCCAGACGTGTTCCTCCAGATTCTGGAAACAGCGCCATGCTCGTGAAGTTGGTTTCCAACGACTGGTCGGCACCAAGGCTGTCGGCCAACTTGTCGATGCGTTCGGTGAACGGACGCCTGCTGTTAAGCACAACGTCTGCACCAAGAAGTGATTTCGCCTGGTTGTCGACCTCGCGTACAAGGTTCTCGCCGAAGCTGTTCACAGACACGAGTGCAGCCACCCCCATGATGATCGCCGAGGCGAACAACAGGAGCTTGCTTCTCTCAGTTCGACCGTCGCGCCAGGCCGTCTTCCAAATAAAGGGGTTCAGAATAGATGATGACATCAGGAGTGGTGGGTCTGCTCTAGGAGTGACGGCGTTTCTGCCGAATCGGAGACCAACTTACCTCCCCGCAATGACAGAACCCGCCCTGTCATTGTGGCCAGTTCTGGGTTGTGGGTCACCAGAACCAATGTGGTACCCTGCTTGCGGTTCAAGTCGAATAAAAGGCGGGTGATCAGCTCGCCTGTGTCGGCATCCAAATTGCCCGTAGGTTCGTCTGCAAACAGAATGGACGGCTCGTTGATGAATGCTCGTGCTATGGCTACGCGCTGCTGCTCACCCCCCGAAAGTTGGGTAGGGTAATGGTGACGACGTTCGGCGAGCCCGACACTGTCTAGCAGAGCCTCTGCCAATGGGCGGACTCCTTTTGCACCACGAAGTTCTAGCGGGACCATCACATTTTCAAGTGCCGTTAACGTAGGAATGAGTTGAAAATTTTGGAAAATGAACCCAATGTGCTTGTTTCGGAAAGCGGCACGCTCGTCCTCATTCAGGCTGGAGATGACTGTGCCGTTTATTGACACCGAACCTGCCGATGGTGTGTCGAGTCCTGCACTGAGGCCAAGCAATGTTGTTTTGCCGCTCCCAGATGGCCCAATGATGGCTGCAGTTGAGCCTTTCTCAATGTGGAAACTGACATTCGAAAGAACGGTCAACTCTCCGCTGCCTGACCGATATGCCTTGGTTAATGAATCTGAGGTAAGTATGGCCGTTGCGTTTTGTGAATATATCTGGAAGATAACGCAATTTCGCGGTTGGAAGTTTCAAATGGTCTCTATGAATCCTTGTTTGCAGCCAGTGGCTTGGGCGAACGAAGCAGAATTTTGCTATGTTTATCGGATACGTCCAATATCATATCATCAGCATGCTCCTCTCACTTCGAATTCTGCCGCTATTATTATTGACAAGCATTCTTTCGTGCTCGAGCCAACCAGAGCCTGTTCAAATGGATGCACCTGGGGCGAGCCCAACAGAATCGAGTGCAGCTAACTCAACCCCCGATGCCCGAAAGACCATATTGTTTTTCGGTGACAGCATCACGGCTGGCTACGGGATCGATGAGCAGGAGGCATTTCCGGCACTCATACAACAACGTTTCGATTCACTGGGTCTTCCTTGGAGAGCGGTAAATGCCGGGCTCAGTGGAGAAACCAGCGCGGGGGGACTTCGGCGCATTGACTGGTTGCTCCAGCAACCGGTCGACATCATGGTGTTAGAGCTTGGGGGCAACGATGGCCTGCGTGGTGTGTCACCTGAAGACACACGACGCAACCTTGAAGAGATCATCGACCGCACGCGGGCAAAATATCCGGATGTAAGAATCATCCTGGCCGGCATGCAGATTCCCCCAAATCTGGGTCCAGATTATGCAGCAGCGTTTGCCGATGTATATCCCAGTGTATCGCGTAACAAACAGGTGGAACTGATCCCGTTCATCTTGGAAGGTGTGGGCGGAGTTGAAGAGCTTAACTTGCCCGACGGAATCCACCCTACGGCTGAGGGTCATAAAATTGTGGCCGAGACCGTATGGAGAGGGTTGAAATTTGACCGTTGACCGCAGATCAATTTGATCTATACGATCATTTGGTCAAAATTTCTCGCTTCTCGCTTCTCGCTTCTCGCT
>CAYWCV010000020.1:0-30838 GCA_964456845.1 uncultured Chitinophagales bacterium
AACTTCGATCAATATTAGCAGCCACCACACAAAAAAGGTAATACGTCATGAGAAATGCGTCCATTCTCATACTCCTGTTTCTGATCCATGTTAGTACTAGTGTAGCATTGGCTCAAACCAGGATTATGCAGGTCGATCAAGAGAGCATCCAGTATAAGGATGGTTCTGTTGTCATGAACATTACTATGCCGATTTTCAAAAAGAAACTCAAGGCAGCTGAGGCCGCTTCAAGGTTTAGAACGGAAGTAGTGTCAAAAATTATAGATGAGGGGGTTGAGAAGACTCCATACAACAGGCGATTTGATATCGACAAGTCAATTAAGCTCGAAGAGCTTGTTCGACTCATCGGACCTGATATTGAGTTGATCGATTTGGTTTTGAGCAAGACAGCAGTCAGTGCTCGTTGCATATTCGATATCAAGCACATAGAGAGAAAACTGATGGATAATGGGTATCTGAAAAAATTTGGAATTTAGTATGTATCAATCATCTGAAATAAAGTCTGCGTCACGATTTTTAATGGCATTGTTGTTAACGGTTGTATTCTTAACACCATCGTTAGTTGCACAGCCGAACATCAATCAGCCACGCATTCTTGTGGTACCGTTCACTACGGCAGATAAGAACGCCATGGTAGAGTATGACTCAAAGCCGGAAATGCGGCAAGTGATGGTCGAAATTGCAAATGCGATGAATCAAAAGGGGTTTCAACCTGACGACTTCCAGGAGGTGATTCGAAAGGTTCAAGAAACGGACAACATCAACTTACTTCGTGATGCAGATGTCAACCCTATTGACAAGATCATGCAGTATGCGACTTCCGATATCGTGATCTACTCAGAAATTTTCATACACTCGCAGGCTGATGGTTCCAACAGTGTCCAAATCAACTTGAGGGCTATTGATAAGGTATCATCGAAATCGTTATACTCGCAAAACTTTCAAGCGACACCCCATTTTCGAACGACAGATTTTGGGTATTTGGGTCAGCGAGCTCTAAATCACGAGGGGCAGTTGGATTCCTTCATTAATGGACTTAATAAAGCATTGGGGGACATAAGGGAGAATGGTCGTAGTATTTCGCTAAGAATTCAGAAATCAAGTTCGTCTGAGATTGGACTTGATGAAGAAGTCGACGAAACGACGTACTCTACACTTGCCGATGTTGTGATTGACCACATAAAGAAAACAGCGTACAAGAATAACTTTCGAATTTCGAGCAACACAGGGCGTGAGTTGTATTTTGATGAGATACGAATACCCATACTTGATTCGGATGGTAATAACTTCCTTCCATCCGATTTCGCCCGCGACATTCGGGTGTTTCTGACAAGGGTATGCTCCGACTATAAAGGTGAACGTGTCCGAATTGACGCTCCAGACATTCGTAACGGAATTATTTCAGTAATACTGCCATGAAATCGATTATAATTTTAACGATTTGCTTTTTGGGATTTTCAGCGAATGTTGCGAAATCTCAGACCATTGTAGACATCATCATTGGTGTGGGTCAAATAGATCTGCCTATCGATGACAGTTCAAATCTGAAATCAAATATCGCTTCATTTATAACATCTAACGCAACTCGAGCTGGGGTTGTATCGAATCAGTTTCCAAACGCACGATTTGTAACCAATGTCAGTGCGGTGCAATTGGATGGCGACAGAATACAGATAAATGGAATTCCAATGTGGGTCGCGGAGATCCAATACGACTTCTCAGTGGTCGAAACCAGTTCTGGGAATCAGTTTGCAGCATACACGCTCACTGTGAAACAATCGGGCGACTCTGAAAACGATCTGATGCGTCAATCGGTAAAAGAGTTAAACTCAAAACGGAATTCGTTTGTCTCCTTTGTGAGTCAGACCAAGGCAGATATTTTGAAGTATTATACTGAAAACATGGATCGACTACTGAAGAATGCCGATTTGCTTAAATCACAGCATGATTTTGACGGTGCAATAAGGCTTCTAGGTCAAATTCCGCGCGAGTGCGAGGGCTATGATAAGGTTCATCAAGCTATAGAATCTGCATATACCTCTAAACTGGACTTCGAGTGTGATTCCAGGATGGTGCAGTTTAATGTGTTAAAAGGTCAAAAAAAGTATGACGAAGCCATCGAACTTCTGTTAGAATTGCCCAATGGGTCGAAATGCCACAGCAAGGCGTCTCAATTCATCGATGATGTGCAGAACGAAGTTTGCACCATGTACATACAGAATGCTGAAAGTAATTTTAGTTTGGGAAATGTTTCTGGAGCACTAAACAGCTTGCTTGGTTTAGATCAGTTATCAGCATCATGTGCATCTCGGAAAAATGCTTTAGAGTCTAACATCAGGCAACGTCTTGATGAAGCCGCTAAGCTTAAATGGGAACAACAGCAAAAAGAGTATAATGATCGGATAGAGCTTGTGCATAAACAAATGGATCTTCAGCATGACTTGGTGAGCAAAGCTATACAAAGCGAAGCACAATTACGATCCAAAAAAATGGAACTCGAGCATCAACAAGCAATGCGTGCCCAAGATCAAGCTAACAAGGGCGCATCGACCACATTTGTAATTAGTCCTGCCGCTGAATACGTCGTACTTCGTTCGACCGCAAAACGAGGGTCGTCTGGATCTAATCAAACTAGATACATTAATGCATATTATAGCACTATAATGCGAAAATAAGCCACTTACCAGCTGCCCATCACGATTCCCACGTATGATTTGACCCCAAGCAAGAGGCCCGACTCGTCGATGAAGAATTCGGGTGTGTGGTGGCTGGGCGATTTCTCGTAGGGTACGTCGAGCGGCTTGCCGCCCAAGAAGTACATGAAACCCGGTGCTTCACGGCTGAAGAAACTAAAATCCTCCGCACCCGTGACAGGATGGCGCAGCTTGATGTTCTCGTCGCCCGCAATGGCCTTCAAAATGGGCAGCGTACGATTCACCAGATCGGCATTGTTGTACGTCACGGGATAGGAAGTGGTATAAGGGAGCTGTATCTCGACAGTCGCCCCCATGGCTTTGGCCACATTGTTAACGATACGGCGGAAGTTGTCGTGAATTAGTCTGCGGTCTTCGACGGAAAGCGCCCTCAAGGTGCCCAACATGACAACTTCTTCGGGAATGATATTACTGCGCACGCCACCCTGGATACTTCCGAATGTGACGACGGCAGCGTTCTCGGTCACGTTGATGTTCCTGCTCACGATGGTCTGGGCGGCAGTGATGATTTGCGCGGATGTCACTATCGGGTCGATGCTGCTCCATGGGTAGGCACCGTGGGCTTGCTGGCCTTTCACGACGATGCGAAAATCGTCGGCGCTGGCCATGGTGCCTCCTGGGCGATACGTGATCGTGTTTACATCCGTCTGCGAATTGACGTGGATTCCAAATACGAAATCGACGTCAGGATTCCGCATCACACCCTCTTTGACCATGAGCTCCGCTCCACCCTCCTCGCCCACCGGCGGACCCTCTTCGGCAGGTTGGAACAGAAACTTGACAGAACCGCGGATCTTATCTTTATGCTGTGCCAAAACCGATGCCGTAGCCATCAACATGGCAACGTGGGTATCGTGGCCGCAGGCGTGCATCACTCCCACTTGTTGTCCGTTGTACTCGCTCACGATCTGCGACCGAAATGGTAGGTCGTTGCGCTCGGTTACCGGCAGGGCGTCCATGTCAGCGCGAAGTGCGATCACCGGACCCGGTAGACCACCTTTCAGAAGGCCAACCACACCTGTGTACGCAATGTCCGTCTGCACCTCAATTCCTAGTGAGCGAAGGTGGTCGGCCACGAGTTTAGACGTCCGGAACTCCCTGTTCCCTAATTCGGGATGTTGATGGATGTCGCGACGCCACTCGATCATCTGATCGTGGATGGCCTCGACAGAAGCCATAACGTCAGGCGGGATGGGAGACTGAGCCTTGGCTATATCGATCTGCGAAAAATAGGTGAAAAGGGCCAACACGCATAGCAGGGCGAAATTCTTCATGGCGACGACAGATACGTTAAAAAAAATTGCGGATTCGGCAATTTGCCTCAAATTGTTGAGATCACAAAATCACAATTTGGCATATCGATCATTTATGACGTTAAAATGATGTATTTGGTGGCCAATGATCGTAAATCCCAGTCCAAGCACCGAAATCTCCTTATCGAAGCACACTCCTGTGCGCAACAGAGAACTTGCACTGAAGCTCTCGAAAAGGAAGATCGTGGAGGTCCTCACGGCCTCAAGCTCGGCCAAGATCGACTCCAGGCTTCGATTGGATGCTTCAGCGGTTTTGGCATACAGATTCTCGTCATACCCCGGCAGTGGCGTGGTGTCGTGGCGTGCAAATCGCATCGACCTGTAGGCAAATACACGTTCGCTGTCGATGAGGTGCTGCAGGATGTCCTTGATCGTCCACTTTCCCGGAGCATACACCTTGTCGCCTATCTTTTCAAACAAGCCAACATTCACGTGCTCGATGGCGGCAAGCGAATGTTTGAAAGCCAGGCTAAGTTGGTCTTCGGGCACCATGTTGATGTACCTATCGAAATAGATCGGAACGGGCTTGATATCGGACTTTGTCATGTCGTCCTCCTTTTGTCGATCCACACCATGAGCAGACCGGCTAGCCAGAACAGAAACAACATTCCGACCGTGTTGTACAGCACGGTTGCCAAACCGATGCGGTCGACGTCAATGAACGGATAGGGGTAAAATCCAGAATACCAACCCCGTACGAGTGTGATGGTCATATAAACGACGGGTGCGATCAACCATGGGAAACTGTACCAATATTTCAGCTTTCCCTTCTCGCCAAAGTTGAACCACCAAACGATGTAGGCAAGCGGTATCGCGTTGTGAAGCAGATAGTTAAGCAAAAATTGAATGCCTTCGTCCACCCACAGGTCGTGCAAGACCAAATCGTATATCATGCACACCATGAACGAATAGACTACGACCATGGCCTGAACGGCTGCTGAATCAAAAAAGCGGAAGAGGGGACCACGTTTAATAACCAGCGGCACAGTCAGCACCATTGCGACGGCTATGTTCGATTCGACCGAAAACAGGCTCAAATAGTTGATGGTGGCGTCGAACACACTGTCACCCGTCAGCGATTTAATGATCACAACCAGGATAAACTGAACGAGCAGAGTGGCCCAAGCTACAAGTGCCAGGATGATGGACGTCTTTTTTTTCATGTATCAGATACCTTGACGATATGCGTTCCCTCTTTGACTCCGGCTACGTGAATGTTCGCATTTAATCCCGTCATATTCAAGTAGGATTCACGCATGGTGGTAGTAAAGGCATCCACGTGGTCGACATCCACCAAATTGATGGTGCATCCACCAAAGCCACCTCCCATCATTCTGCAGCCGACCACTCCTGGTATTGGAAGCGCCAGCTCAACCATGATGTCGAGTTCGGCACAGCTTACGTTGTACTCGTGTTGGAGGCCTCGGTGTGATTGTAGCATAAGTTCACCAAATCGGGACAGATTTCCCGTCTCAAGTGCCAATGCGGCTTCAAGCGTCCGTTCGTTTTCGTCGACCACATATCGGGCTCGACGCCATGTAATTGGATCCATCTTCGGCTGGTGCAAATCCAACATCTCCGTGCTCACGTCACGAAGGCTGGTTATTTCGGGGTGGAACGGTTGCATGGTTGCTACGGCAGACTCGCACTGAGCCCGCCTCGAATTGTATTCGGATGCCACCAATTCCCGACGAATCGTCGTGTCGCATAAAACGATGGCGATTTTGTCGGAAGGGAAGGGCAACATCCTGGACTTCAAGGAACGGCAGTCGAGCAGCATGGCATGTGCCTCGATACAGTTGAGGCTTGCAAATTGGTCTAAAATGCCACTTCGTATGCCTACAAATTCATGCTCGGCTGCTTGGGCTATGCGTGCCAACTGTGTACGCGACATACCGGCGGCGTGTAGCTCGTTCATACAAAATGCAGTACCGCCGGTAAGAGCTGCAGATGACGACATGCCAGCACCTATGGGCAGATTGCCTCCAAAATCGAGGTCAATACCAGTCTTGTCGATTCCGGCAGACCACATTTGGTCGATAACGCCGAGCACGTAGTCGGTCCAGCCTAGTCCGCTGTGAGGCAGGGGTGCGTCGACCGGGCATTCAAACGTTTGAAGCAGGTCGCGTGCCCAAAGCCTGATGATGCGTTCACTGTTCAAGCTGGCGTGCATCGTCAGCCCGCGGTCGATGGCGGCAGGCATGACGAACCCGTCGTTGTAGTCGGTGTGCTCTCCGATCAGGTTCACTCGGCCAGGTGAAAATATGGTAATCATGCCGGAAAGATAGGGATCTTGTCGATCAGCACCACATGTACGTATCTTCGCACGTGCAATTTGTAACTAATTGATAAACCGAACAATGAACGTTATTGAGCAGTACTACGAAGCATTCAACCGGTCGGATATGACGGCCTTTGCCGCACTTTTGGCAGACGATATTGTTCACGACATCAATCAAGGATCAAGGGAAGTGGGTAAGCAGGCATTCATGAAATTCATGGAGCTCATGAATGCGCATTACAAAGAGCTGCTCACCGACATCGTCGTAATGTATTCAACGGACGGAACGCGAGCTGCGGCTGAATTCGTCGTTAATGGCAACTACCTCATAACAGCACAGGGGCTGCCTAAGGCCTCCGGGCAGCCATATGTTTTGCCTGCGGGAGCGTTCTTCGAAATTAAAGACGGCAAGGTTACCCGCGTAACCAACTATTACAACCTGCAGGATTGGGTGCAGCAGGTTAGCGGCTTGTAATCACTTATTGCCCTTACTGGCTTCAATCATTTTAACAAGCTCGTCCATTACCAACGGTTTACTGATAAAACCTTCAATATTCTCGTGGTTCTTCGCCATCTCAATCTCGTTGATGTCGATCGTCGAACTTACCATGAACACAAAGACTCTTTGGTCGAATTGACCCATAATGGCCTTGTATTCCTCAATGAATTCCCAGCCGTCCATTACTGGCATGTTGATGTCGAGGAGGATGAGGTCGGGTAGGTCGTTGTCTTCAGTGATTAATTTTTTTAGTTCCTCATACGCCTCGTGGCCGTTTGCGAACGTTTGCACTGATACATGGTTGTAGAGCTCGGTGAGCTGGGTTTGTGTGAGAAACGTAAAGATGGGGTCGTCGTCAATGACCCAAATGAGATTCAGTGGTTGCATGGAAAAAAAACTCGGAATGTGGATCCTTGACCTGGTTGGCTGTCTACTTCAATTTTTCCGCCTAGCGCATCGACCTGACTTTTGGTTATGAACAGGCCCAATCCACGGGCGTCTGGGTTGCCATGAAACGTCTTGTACATGGAGAACAGTTTCTCGCCATGTCTTTTCATATCAATACCCAACCCATTATCAATAACTTCCAATACAATATAATCATCCATTTTGTAGGCTTTCAGTACTATCTCGGGTCTTTTTTCGGTGTTATGGTACTTTACAGCGTTTGAAATGAGATTTAGAAGTATGCTATCAAGATAGGACTGGTTGAAATAGATCTCCAAGCTTGGGCTAATTTCGACCTCTACAAGGATGTTGTGATGGTGAATTTCGCCTTTTAGCACATTGATCGTAGAGCTGACCGATTCGAGCAGGTTGATTGTCAATCTCTGCTCGTTAATATTGCGCTGAATGGTGATGACTTTATTGAGGTCTTCGATCGTGGTCATCAGGTTCAGACTTGCGAGACTCAGGAGGCTTTCGATATTCTTGCGCTCATCTTTGTTTCTTCCGGTGACCAGCAAATCCACAAGCCCTGAGATGTTGCTTGCATGGCTGCGGATGTTATGCGACACGATATAGTTGAAATTCAAAAGTCTCTTGTTCTGTTCGCTTACTAAATCAAGCGTTGTCCTCAGTTCCTTTTCGGTTACTTTTCGTTCACTGATGTCGCGAATGAAGGCGACCACATAACCTCTGCCATGCGTTTCTTGGTAGGTGACACTGGCCTCGACGGGAAATTCAGTGCCGTCTTTTCTACGTTGCATGCCCTCGATGATCATACTTCCGACATGACGGAGGTGGCGCACATGGGCTTTCCAGTCCTCGATGTTTTCGAACACCTTTTCGATTGAGCCGATCGGATGGCCAATCAATTCGTCAAGGCCTAGTCCGAGACGTTGTTGGGATTCGGCATTAGCAAAGATGATGGTACCATCTTCGTCGGTTACCTGGATGGAATCGTTCGAATGGTCGAACCATTCGACAAGTTGCTCAAATTTCTGACGGGTGGCCTCCAGCTCGGTCAGGTCGACGTCCATGCAATATATTTCGGGCTCGCCATCGTTGTTTACCGCCACTGACTGGCTTGAGTAGACATAAACTTTACGGCCATCTGGTCGGGTGATTCTGAATTCCTCGGGTTGTATCGGGAGGCCATTTTCAGCGCAGTGGCGAATATATTCGGCAACTTCGACACGCTCGTTCTTGTCGATGAGCAGATCGAAAATGCTCTTGCCGATCACCGACTCCGATTCGTAACCAAACAAATCTTCGGATGCTTTGTTCCAGTATTTGATCGTCCCGTCGGGCTTGTAGATTTGTATGGCTATGTTTGGGACCTTGTCGATGAGCGAACGGAAAAAAAAGCGTTGATCGTCGTCGATCGGTAAGGCACCTGTATCTTGGTCAATTTTTGTGCCCAACATGACGATGAGTCGATCAGGCTTATCATGTACGCCGATTGAAGACATTTCCCAGTGAATGGGGACAAACCTGCCATTCGAGCGAGCCCGCAATTGGAGTTGCCTTTTATGATCTTGACGATTTTGAAACGTCCCGAGGGCAATTTTGAGGATGTTGACGTCGTCTGGGTGAACCAGCTCTGCAATAGTAACCTGCCCTGCCACTTCAATTCTGAGAAGCTTCTTGAAGGCATCGTTCATTAACAGGCATACTCCTCTATCATCCAGCACTATGAGATTGATAGTGTCAGAACGATCGAGCCACGCCGGTATCAGATTCTTAACCTCCGTAAGGGTCATGCAATGTACATTTGGCTAGAAATGGCGCTTGAGCACGATTCAATTTAATTAAAGTAAGATCTAAACATCTATAAAAAAATGAATTGAATCAAATGCTTACGTTTTTACGGTACGATTCTCTCACGAATGGCGTCTCCGCAGTTCTTCAATCAGAGACTCGAATGGGATTTCTTTTTCGACCAGCAGCAATGTCAGGTGAAATAACAAATCGGAAGCCTCATAGACGAACTCCTTATCGTCGTCATTTTTGGCGGCAATTACCGTTTCGACAGCTTCTTCTCCGACTTTTTGTGCGATTTTATCAAGTCCTTTTGCGAACATTTTGCTTGTGTACGAGCCTTCAGGCATCGAGCGCTTCCTCTTCTGCAGAAAAGCCTCAAGATATGCCAGAAATGGAAGTCCGGTTTCGGCGAGCTTGCCTGAAGTACCCGCATCAAAACAGGATTCAGATCCCGTGTGACAGGTTGGTCCGTCGGGTCTTGCCTTGATCAGGAGGGCGTCGCTGTCGCAGTCATCCGAGATGGAAACGACTCTCAAGTAATTGCCAGATGTTTCACCCTTGACCCACAGCTCATTTCGGGAGCGACTAAAGAATGTCACAAGGCCGGAATCGACCGTTTTTTGCAACGATTCACGGTTCATGTAGCCCATCATGAGCACACGGCCGCTGATTGCGTCCTGAATAATTGCCGGTATAAGGCCCGTGACGGAGTCAAACGTAAGTTCTTCGATGTTCATGGCATAAAGATACGAGATCGATCATGAACAATTATTATCAATGACCAGCAATGACTATCAATTAAGAGCAGCTGCTATAAAGATCTCTAGAACTAGCAATTACTAACAATTACCTTGGAGCACGAATTAGGTGATATTAATCTTGCAATAAACCAATACCCGTCACTACATTCAGGACGGCTGCGCCACTCTACCACTCTACTACTCTACCACTCTACCATGTTAGCAGATATCATAAAATCACGACGCAACATCAAACCGGCGCACTTCAATGGCGAGAAAATCGCTGACGACCTTGTTGCAGGCATGCTCGAAATGGCAGATTGGGCTCCGACCCACAAATTCACAGAGCCTTGGCGCTTTATTGTCTTTTCGCATGAACGTGTGCTTGGCTTTTGCCTTGAGCATGCGGCCCTCTACAAGGCGCATACACCCGATGCCGAGTTTGAGCAGGCAAAGTTCGACAAGCTGTTGCACATGGGCGACAAGGCGTCGCACATTGTGGTCGTATACATGAAACGCACTCCAGGCAACCGTCTGCCCGAGTGGGAAGAACAGGCAGCCGTTGCATGTGCCATCCAAAACATGTTGCTTGCCGCGCATGCAAACGGTATTGCGGCATTTTGGTCAACTGGTGGCATGAGCGCTAAACCCCAGTTTAAGACGTGGCTTGAGCTAGCTGACGACGACTTTCCTATGGGCATCATCTATTTGGGCACGTCTGACGAAAAACCCGTCGGCGTGAGACGCCTACCGATGGCAGAGAAGGTGCGCTGGGAGAAATAGTTGAGTGGTAGAGTAGTAGAGTAGTTAGTAATTAGTAGTTAGTGGTTAGTGGTAGTGTTCACTTAGGTGTGTCATTGTGTCATTGATAGTATTGATTAAATCTGTCGGGGAACAGAAGCAAGAGTTTTTGTAGCGTGAGTCCCCAGTTGTGAGGACTTACATTCCATTTCTCGCTAATCCCTTTGCAGGATTATGTCAAATACCAGAATACCACTAACTACTAACCACTAACCACTAACTACTCTCCCACATAGCGCTCGAAGAACTCCCATATACGGAGCATTCGGTCGAAACGGTGCCGTACGTTTCCTGAACGCGACAACTCGTGGCTGGCGGACGGCACACGCACATACTCGACGTCACGCTCGAGGATCTTCAGGCTTTTGTACAGCATCTCGCTTTGGATCACGCCTGTGCGAAGGTCAACGTCGCCATGTTTGATGAGCAACGGTGTCTTGATCTGGTCCACATAGGTGATGGGTGACTCACGTTCCAGAATGGGCTGGATTTCATCCTCCCATGGGTAGCCCCCGAAGTGGTTCGGTACGAGGCGCCACGCATTGCCCTCGCCCATGAAGGTGTCTAAATCATACACTCCCCGTTGTGCGTAGGCCGCCTTGAAACGGTGGTCGTGGGCGACGATCCATGCCGTAAGGTAACCGGCGTATGATCCGCCGGTAATGACGAGCTTATCTGGGTCGACCCAATCTTGCTGCAGAGCCATGTCGACGGCAGCCAGCACATCACCCGCCGGCCCATCACCCCAGTTTTGGAAGTTGGCATACTGGAAATCAACCCCATAACCACCTGATCCGCGTGGGTTTGCAAAAACCGTTCCGTAGTTCTTGCTAGCCAGAAACTGAAATTCATGCCACATGCTGGGCTCGCCTGTCCCCCACATTGCGGATGGTCCACCATGAATGTTGAGCACCAGCGGGTACTTCTTGCCCGGCTCGGCAAAGCTCGGTTTGATGATCCAATACTCAATTTCAAGCCCGTCTGGTCTATTGAGCGTCGCCTTGACCGGTGTGCTGACCCTGCGCTCAGAAATCCAGCTGCTGTTGTGGCTGCTGATAGCCTTAGGAGTGCCACCCTGCACTGGATATGTGTACATTTCATACGGGTTTTGGGCGGTGGTCAGCACAAAGACCAGCCCATTCTTGGTAACGGCGTAGCTTCTGACGCCCGTGTCGGTGTCGGTAAGCATCGTCACCTTGCCAGCCAGGTCGATGTTGTACAAGGGAGTCCCACCGTTTGTCGAAGCCGTAAAATAAAGCGACTTGTTGTCTTCAGCCCACGTCACACTTCCCGCCGACCGATAAAAATTGCCCGTGATGATGCGAGGGTTGCTGCCGTCGGCATTGACGATGCCGATCTGCGTCTGTGAGAAGCCTCGAGGCTCGTCGGGGGATGCACTAAAGCTGAGCATTTTTCCGTCAGGCGAGTATTGCGGGTTTCCCAAGCTGTAACCATCCATCGAAAGGAACTTGCGGAACCCACTTCCATCCGCGCTCATCATGTAGATGTTGTTGCCACCTTGGCGACGATCGGGGTGCAATGTGGAGTCTGGGTTGCCAGTGAAAACAATCATTCTTCCATCTGGCGACCAACCTGCCCCGCCCCAACTGAAGAATCCGGTAGTAAGCGCCTTGCCACCATTGCCCTTTTCGGTTTCCATCACATAGATGTGATTGTATGACCAATTAGGGTTCAGCCCCGTCTCTCCCTGAAAGTTCAGGCGGTTGATCACCTTAGGACTCTGATCGCCCTCATTTTTTGCCAGCCATGCGCGCACAGCTGCCAAATCGCCATCTGGATCCGGTTTCGTGACGGTGTCGGGCATGTTGTTGAGCCCCGGCTTCTCCAAGGGCCATGGCGGCAACGATTTCATCTGCTTTACCATGTCTTCGTGGCTGGTGCTGCGGCTGAAAAGTATCGATTTCCCATCCGGCGAAAAGGTTGCACCAGATATACCTCTCGAGTCGTTTGTGAGTGGCGTAGCCTCGCCACCCTTCATGGAGAGAACCATGACTTGCGATCGATTGTCGATCGTTCGGTTGAATGTGAGCCGCTCGTTGTCGAGCCACTGCGGGTTCGTGCTGTTCGTGGCCGCCGTGGTGATTTGACGTGGGGGCGCACTGCCGTCGAACGGCACCAGCCATATCTGGGTGCGGTACACGTACTCTCCCGATTTCGATTTGTCAGGTTCAATCGACTGGACGGTGTAGGCAACCAGCTTGCCGTCAGGTGAGACCGCAATGCCTCCAAGCTGGGCAATCCGGGTCATGTCGGTCATTGAAACCGGCTTGCTTCCGTTTTGCGAAACTGCTAGCGTAGATGGCAGCATGTACAGCAGCAATGCTGCCGCGAATAGGACGACACGTTTCATAAGTGTGGGCTAGGTTGATCGGATGTCATAGAATATGCATCTACGACATGAATCATCCAAACCATGCGTGCATTTTTCAGTGTGTGCTGACGTGGGTATATTCTCTTTAGATTTTTTAAAACTAGCCTGATTCTGCCATGACCAAGCTTTCAACCCTTGTATCGGGTTTCTTTTCGTTTCTAATCATTCAATCATCCACGCTATCCGCTCAGGATGTGCCAAAAACACCTGTTGCCGATTGGCATACCAATTCGAAGGAGATATCCTTCACGGTGACTGAGGGTACTTGGATGAATTTGGATGTAAGTCCAGATGGCAAGACCATCGTGTTCGACATGCTCGGCGACATCTACAGCATCCCCGCTGCGGGCGGCAAGGCCAAGGTGCTGCAATCTGGCCCTTCCTGGCAGGTTCAGCCGCGGTTCAGCCCTGACGGCACGTCCATTCTTTTTACCAGCGACGCCGGCGGTGGCGACAACATCTGGTTCATGGATGCCGACGGGTCGAACGCACGGCAGATCACCCGTGAGGATTTCCGTCTTCTCAACAACGCCGTCTGGTTGCCCGATGGTGAGTATTTTGTAGCAAGAAAACATTTCACGGGCACACGGTCGCTGGGTGCCGGCGAAATGTGGATGTACCATAAGAGCGGAGGCACCGGCCTGCAGCTCACACAGCGCAAGAACGACCAGCAGGATGTGAATGAACCAAGTGTGTCGCCCGATGGCCGCTATGTGTACTACAGCGAGGACGTCTATGCTGGGGGTCAGTTTTTGTATAACAAAGACCCTAACAGCCAGATTTATGTGATTAAACGCTACGACCGGCAAAAGGGCACCAACGAAACGGTCATTTCGGGTCCTGGAGGTGCGACTCGCCCGCAGGTATCCAACGACGGGAACCACGTCGCGTTTGTGCGCAGGGTCCGAAACCAGTCGGTCTTATTCCTATACGACACGCGTACAGCCGAGGAGTGGCCCATCTTCGACAAGCTCGACATGGACCAGCAGGAGGCTTGGGCCATATTCGGAGTGTATCCAGGATTCGCATGGATGCCGGGCGATAAGCACATCGTGATCTGGGGACAGGGGAAGCTTTGGAAGGTGGCCGTCGACGGCTCCGGATCCGAGCAGATCCCATTCGAGGTTGAGGTGAAGCAACGTGTTGCCGAGGCTTTGCGTTTTGAGCAGAATCCAGCGCCTGATGTGATCGTACCGAAAGTGATCCGTCATGCGGCCACGTCGCCTGACGGAAAGACATTGGTGTTCAACGCGGTCGGATATTTGTGGAAAAAGGATCTGCCAAACGGCAAGCCGATTCGCCTCACCAATGGTGTCGATTTTGAGTTTGAGCCGGCATTCAGCCCGGATGGCAGCAAACTGGTGTACGTTACGTGGGACGACGAGGAGATGGGGCGCATCATGATGCTCGACATTCGGCGCGCCAACGCGACGCCTACTGCGCTCACCAAGGCGAAGGGCATCTACCGCGGGCCGAAATTTTCGCCCGACGGAACGGAGATCGTCTATTCCCGCGAACCGGGAAACAACCACCAGGGCTTTGCCTTCACAAACCGGTCCGGTTTGTACCGTTTGAACATAGCCGGCGGCGAACCGGTAATGATCACACAAGAGGGGCAATATCCTCAGTTTTCGGCCGATGGCAAACGGATTTTCTACCAAACGGGCGGCTATTTCTTTGGGGCACTGGGCAAGGCGCTCAAAAGCGTGAATCTGAATGGGGCTGAGGTGCTCACGCACTTTACGTCGCGCTATGCCAACCGGATGATCCCGAGCCCCGACGGCAAATGGATGGCCTATCAGGAGCTTTTTAAGGTATATATCGTTCCCTTGGTGCTCAACGGAAACACCGTCGACCTGTCGGCTGCCACGAAGGCGATACCGATTACGCAAGTCACCAAGGATGCGGGCATCGCATTGCATTGGAGTGCGGACGGCAGCAAACTCCACTGGACGTATGGTGACGAGTATTTTTCGGCCGATGTGCGTCAGCGCTTTGCGCATCTAGACACACCGGGTGCCAAACCGATGGCGCCTGACAGCACGGGCCTGAAAATTGGACTGGAGGTGCCCTTGGCCAAGCCGACGGGCCGCACGGCCTTCACCAATGCCCGCATCATCACGATGAAGGGCACTGAGGTGATCGAAAACGGAGTGATCGTCATCAATGGCAACCGCATCGAGGCCGTAGGAGCCGCCGGTTCGGTATCGGTGCCCGCCGACGCGCAGGTGGTCGATGCCACCGGCAAGACCATCATGCCAGGCTTGGTGGATGTGCACGCCCACGTGGGAGATTTTCGCGAAGGGCTGAGCCCCAAGCACAATTGGTACTATTACGCCAATCTCGCCTATGGGGTCACCACATCACACGATCCCAGCTCGCACACCGAAATGATTTTCGCCCACAGCGAGCTCATCAAAAGCGGTGCCATGGTGGGACCTAGGCTCTTCAGCACTGGCATCATACTCTACGGTGCCGACGGCGACTTCAAGGCGGTGATCAACAACTTGGACGACGCCCGGTCCGCGCTTCGCCGCACCAAGGCCTTCGGGGCCTTCTCGGTGAAGAGCTACAACCAGCCCCGCAGGGACCAGCGACTGCACGTCCTTACAGCTGCCAAAGAGCTCGAGATGAACGTCGTGCCCGAAGGGGGGTCGCATTTCTTCCACAACATGACGATGGTTATGGATGGTCACACCGGCGTTGAGCACAATATCCCCATTGCAAAGCTTTACGACGACGTCGTCAAGTTCTGGAGCAGCACGAAGGTGGGCTATACGCTCACACTCGTCGTAAACTACGGAAGCCTGAACGGTGAGTACTACTGGTATCAGAACACTGATGTATGGTCGAAGGAACGACTGCTTCGATTTACACCACGTAGCATCGTCGATGCCCGTTCGCGCCACCGCACCATGGTTCCCGACGAAGAATACGACTCCGGCTTCATCGAGGTGAGCCGGTCGGCCAAGAAGCTGGCAGATGCCGGTGTAAAGGTGAACATGGGCGCCCACGGACAGCTACAAGGGCTCGGTGCCCACTGGGAGACCTGGATGATCGGCATGGGAGGCCAGTCGAACATGGAGACCCTGCGGTCTGCAACTTGGAACGGGGCACATTATTTGGGCATGGAAAAGCACATCGGAAGCCTTGAGGTCGGAAAATTGGCCGATCTCATCGTGCTCGATGCCAATCCCTTAGAAGATATCCGCAACACCGAGCATGTGCGGTACACGATGATCAACGGCAAGCTCTACGATGCCGCCACCATGCGGGAGTACGGATCCGAAGGTCCCGCCCCCGAGTTTTGGTGGCAGCGCAACCGTGCAAGCAACGCGTTCCCTTGGTTTGGTCCGACGCAAGGGTTCACGCAGTCGCAGTGCGGTTGCGGGGTGCATTGATCGTCACTTGATCGCAATATGGTATTGGATGTCCTTTAGGCTCGTCAGGAGCTTGAAAACGGACATGCCTTTATCCTCTGCGAGTTGATATAGAAGCCTGGGTCTGATTTCGTCGGCGAGCAGATCCAGGCTTCCTCCGTCTTCCAGATAATCCTTTGGCAATGTGCCGCGAAAATGTGCGATACAACAGCCGTTGTGGTGTTCGCACAAGCAGTAGGACTGAGCCTGCATCAAAGGGTGGATGTTCATGTGAATCATCTCCAGATGCTCATCCATGCATACAGGGATGTCCTCTGCATCGCTGTACAGTTTGATTTTGACGATGGTGCGTTTTGGTTGTGTACCGAGTTGACCCAAGTCAGTCGGTGTCAACTCGGCCACAGGTACCTCGAAATAGAGGGGGCCACCGATCAATGCGCGGTCAGATAGTGATGTCAACATTGTGTCCTCTTTTACCTCTTGATTAACTCATGCCAGACCCTGGCGTCACATTTTCAAGTAAAGTAAACTACCTTGTCACAAAATTGCGGGAAAATTGCGAACCATTCTGAACCCGATCTGAACCTGGGGCGAGAAACGAGAAACGAGAAACGAGAAACGAGACGCGAGACGCGATCCGCAAGAGCAAGTGTAATTGAAGGTGATCTGATATTTTTCCCGATATCAATTCTGCGTATCTTTGTGATGTGCTCGGGGCGTAGCGCAGCCCGGTAGCGCGCTTCGTTCGGGACGAAGAGGTCGCAGGTTCGAATCCTGTCGCCCCGACCAAGGGTGAACAAGGTATGCTTCGACAGATTGCGTTGATTAAGCCAAGGAGAGGTGCCAGAGTGGTCGATCGGGCCTGTCTCGAAAACAGGTGTACCTTATGGGTACCGAGGGTTCGAATCCCTCCCTCTCCGCATTGTCGATGGTCAGATGGTTTAAAAATTATTCTCGCGATTCATGTATAGTTCCTCTTGCACGGCACTTGTGGTGCGCTTCACAATGCTCATCATTCTGATACTTGGCACAACCATTGGCCGGCTCTCAGCGCAAGAACAGGTCGTTCTCTTCCCCGGCGTGACCGGAAATGCGCTGATCGACAGCATAAGGGTTCATTACAAGCCAGCCGTAGTAAAGGGTTACAATGAGGCGCGCGATTCGATGTTCATGAGCTTCAATTATGTGGACGGAGCCGTTGAATGTTTTTATACGGGCGACACACTGAGAGTGCTTCAGTCGAATGCAAGGGTCATTGCCCAGAACCGCGGGTTTAACACCGAGCATATTTGGCCACAGTCCAAGTTTCTCGGCAGGGGTAATGCGTACTCCGACCTGCACCACTTGAGGCCATCCCGAGCCGATGTGAACCAGTCAAGAAACAATTACCGGTTCAAGTCGCTGGCACCCTCCGAAGTGACCACTTTCTGGCGTGGAAGGGTCAATCAAAGTGCCATACCCGCCAGCGATTTGGGTTCTTGGAGCAAGACGCAGCAGGGAACTACCTTCGACAACTCCTTTTTTGAACCTCGCGACGTCGTTAAAGGCGATGTAGCCAGGGCGATGTTCTATTTTTATACCATGTACGAGGAAGAGGCATTGGCGACCGACGCCGATTTTTTCCCCACCCAGATGTCGGAGTTGCTTGCTTTCCACAAAGCTGACCCGACCGATCTTGTTGAGTACCAACGCACCCTCAAGATCGCAACGATCCAGTCTGGCAAGGCCAATCCCTTCATCCTCGACAGCACGCTTGTCAGAAGGGCCTATTTCACCAATTACAGCGGACCCACGCAGCCCCCGGTAGAAGAAGGCCGGTTTTCGGCAGAATACACCTTTTCGGGTACGGCAAGTTGTACGGACGAAGATGTCGAGCCTACCAGGCAGTCGCCGGGAATCACATTGTCGAGCTTCTTCCGAGCAGGCGTCAACTGCAACGTGGTGAGCAATGCGTTTAACTCAAATGGGTGGACTTCCGACTTTTCGGCCGGTCACTACGTTGGTTTTGCGGCAGAAGCCGCTACGGGCTACCAAGTGGGCTTCTCGAACAGCGATACACTGAGGGTATTTGTCCGCCGCTCGGGAACGGGTCCGGCACAATATCGCATCATCTTATTGGCCGACGGTGCATCACAAATACTTCGGGAGGCAAATCTTGCCACTGCCAATTCAACCGTCGAGCTGAAGATTGGCATGCCGGAGGTTGCTGACATTTCTGCGTTTGAAATACGCATTCATGCGTGGGGTGCCACAAGCGCAAACGGTACGTTCAGGGTATCGTCCCTGAGTTTGAACGGTAGTGTGAAAAACACCAACATCGGAACCGGCCTGTACGACCAACCTGATACGTTGCCATCAGGCATTGAGTTGCACCCGGCATATCCAAATCCGTTCAACCCTACCACAGTCGTTCCTTTCAGCCTTGGCACGACGGAATATGTGAGCATGGTGCTGTACGACATGCTGGGCCGACAATTGCGAGTATTGGCTCGTGGCACATTTCAAGCTGGGACACACCACATAACGGTATCGGGCAGCGGGTTGTCATCGGGCGTATATATCGTCAGACTATTGGGCAGTGAGTCGTCGAGGACGAGCATCATTACGCTCCTCAAATAGCCAGATTTGAGTCCATTGCCAAAATCGGTATAGTTTGTGGCATTTTTTGTGCACATTTTTGGAGAACGAATGTGCCTGATCGTCGTCAAATAGGTAGTTGTTGCAAACCGTTTTGGGTTTAACTTCAATTATTGGCGTACTGCTTCAAGTGCGATCAACGTACCACATTACCATTCAATCAAGATGGACATCAAAAAGAACATTGCAATCAGCGACTCCGGCTTTGTGTTTAATCCAAATAATGGCGACTCTTTCACCTTGAACCCCATCGGGTTGGAAATTGTGCGCATGATCCAGGAAGGACTCAGCGACCAAGAAATCGCCAGACACATACAGGAGGAGTATTCCATCGACGAGTCGACGGTCGAAAAAGACCTCTATGACTTCAAGAAATCGATCATCCGATACAAATTGGGCCATGAAAAAGCCGATTAACGTTGCCGTCAGCGGCCTCAACGCCGTAGACAGCCCTGGGCCCGGAGTCCCTGTGATTCGGGCTCTCAAGGAGAGCGAACACTATGAGGCCCACATCATTGGGCTGAGTTATGAGGCGCTTGAACCGGGCGTGTACATGCACGACATTGTCGACGTTTCGTACAAAGTGCCGCTGCCAACCGAGGGCGTGCAGCAGCTGCACGACCGTTTGGCCGAAATCCATCGGCACGAGAAGATCGACGTGATCATCCCCAATTTTGATGCGGAGCTGTTTGGCTATATCAAGCTCGAAGACAAGTTGCGCACCGAGCTCGGGATACGGCTCTTCATGCCTACCCACGAGCAGTTTGAATCCAGGCAAAAGGCCGTTCTGTACGAATTTGGCAACAAGCACGGTATAACAGTACCTAAAGCCGAATTGGTAAACACTGCCGCCGAATTGAAGGAGCTGACGTACGATTTCGACTTCCCGGTCGTGATCAAGGGAAAATATTACGATGCCGGCATCGCACACAATCTCGATCAGGCTGTAAGCTATTTTTACAAGATCAGTGCCAAGTGGGGCCTGCCGATCATCGTTCAGGAGTTCATTTCGGGCATGGAGGTCAATGTCACCGCTTTGGGCGACGGAAACGGACAGACGATTGGGGCGGTGCCCATGCGGAAGCTGTATATCACGGATAAAGGAAAAGCATGGGCAGGGGTGACGCTCGACGACGAAGAGCTGCTTGAGATCACCCGTAAGGTGATCCACTCCACCAAATGGCGTGGTGGGCTTGAGCTCGAGTTCGTAAAAACCGACGACGACACGTATTACTTGCTCGAAATCAACCCCAGATTTCCAGCATGGGTGTATTTGGCAAAGGGTGCCGGCCAAAACCACCCCGAGGCCTTGGTCAGACTGGCCATGGGCGAGCGGGTTGATCCGTTCGACGGATACGACACGGGTAAACTGTTCATCCGCTATTCTTGGGATATGATTGTGGGTTTGAACGAATTTCAACAAATTTCGATGATGGGTAAACTTTGAGGTGCTAACATGAAAAAATCGTATGAACGTCCAATCATCCAACCATTGCACAATGGTTCGATGAACAAATTTGGCCAAAGGAGCGCCTATCAACCCGTAACCAACATCGACGGAGTACCCGTCGCCGATCTGCTCGAAGCATATGGAACGCCACTGTTCGTCTTCAGCGAGCGAACGATCAGGGATACATACGCTCAGGCTAAGCGGGCATTTACGACGCGTTACCCCAACGTGCAGTTCGCATGGAGCTACAAGACCAATTATCTGAACGCGATCTGTCGCGTATTTCACCAGTTGGGCTCCTGGGGTGAAGTGGTGTCCGGAATGGAGTACGAGAAGGCCCTTCATAACGGGGTAGATCCGCAACATATCCTGTTTAACGGTCCCGATAAGACCGACGACGAGCTTCGGCTTGCCGCGGTCAACGGATCGCCCATCCATATCGACCATTTGGACGAGCTGTACAGGCTCACCGAAATTGCCCGTGAGATGAAGATTCGGCCGAAGGTGGCCATTCGGGTCAACATGGACACCGGAGTGTACCCGCAGTGGGACCGTTTCGGGTTCAATTACGAAAATGGCGGAGCCTGGGATGCCATCAACAAGATCATCCTGTCGGATGCCTTGGATTTGATCGGCCTGCATTGCCATATCGGCACCTTCATGCTCAGCACTCAGGCCTATGCCATTGCCACCTCCAAAATGTGCGACCTTGCGCTGAACATCCGCCGGAAGTTCAATCGTAAGATCAACTATTTGGACATGGGAGGTGGATTTGCCTCAAAAAACAGACTAAAAGGCAGCTATTTGGCAGGTGTGGACGCCAATCCCACCTTCGACGACTATGCAGAGGTCATCAGCTCGGCCATCCTCAACGCCGGTTTCACAGAAGACGACCTGCCCACACTGGTGCTGGAGACCGGCCGTGCACTCATTGACGATGCAGGCTATCTGCTTGGATCGGTAATTTCAAACAAACGACTTGCCGACGGACGCCGTGCCACCATCGTCGATTTCGGCGTGAATATCATGTTCACCTCCTACTGGTATGACCACGAGATAAGTCCGGCGCAAGATTTTGGGCACTATTTTGAGGATTCAGTTATTTATGGGCCATTATGCATGAACATCGACATCATTCGCGATGCCATTTCGTTGCCCCCACTCAAGGCTGGTGACCACTTGGTGGTGCATCGGGTCGGTGCCTACAATGTGACGCAGAGCATGCAGTTCATCACACTTCGACCCGCCACGGTACTGATCGACATGGACGGAAGGCCACATGTGATCAAGCAACGCGAAAAACTGAGCGAGGTGGAATCGAGTGAATCCGTGCCTGAATACCTTAAGGAGGTCGCCCGAACATGACCGACTTCCGCACACGGTTATCGGATCACTTCATGGGATGGCTGAACAGCTACGGCCAGATCCTTTTTGTGAGCAGCCGAGGCTTGAGTGTGCTGTTGATGTTGGCAACATTTTTATTCCCTTATGCCGGGCTTAGCGGTCTACTTGCCGTCGTGGTCGGCCACATCGTGGCCGACATCATGGGGTTTGACCGTTCTGCGATCCGGAACGGAGAGTTGGGCTTTAACGTGTTGATGACGGGACTGGTTCTGGGCAGTATATATCAATTCAATCTATATCTGCTCTTTCTGCTTGCGTTAGCCGGTTTGCTGTCCATGTTGGTCACACTCTGGTTTCGAAAAGTGCTGTTCGAGCACAATTTGCCCTATCTAAGCCTTCCTTTTTTGGTATCCGTATGGGTGCTACTGCTGAGTGTGAGCCAATACAAATCGTTCTCACTGACGGAAGTGGGTCTCTTTACCTACAATGATCTAGCGCAAGTGGGTGGGCTGCAACTTGTGGAGTGGTACGAGCGGCTGCAAACCATCTCCATCAGTCCCTTTTGGGATGTGTATTTCAAGTCGATTGGCGCCATCTTCTTTCAGTACAACCTGTTTGCAGGTGTAGCCATAGCCGTAGGCTTGCTGCTTTTCTCGCGGATATCGTTCGTATTCTCGATCGTCGGATTTGCAACAGGCTACTTCTTCTATAAAATGGTCGACGGTAATTTTACCGAGTTGCATTACAGTTACATCGGCTTCAATTTCATCCTTACCTCTATCGCTTTGGGCAGCTTCTACTTGGTGCCCAGCTTCTATGCACTCGTTGTCGTTGTGCTTGTCATTCCGATCACGGCCATTTTTATATCAGCCTTGGGGAGTGCATTCACCATACTTCAACTGCCGATTTATTCGCTTCCCTTCAATATTGTCGTGCTCATGATGATCGTTGTACTCAGGCAGCGATGGCAAACGACGGGTCCACAGCTCGTGTGGGATCAGCAATTCTCCCCAGAAAAAAACCTCTATACCTACATAAATCGCAGGGAGAGATTCAAGTTTCTTGCGTACGTACCCATTCACTTGCCGGTTTTCGGAGAATGGCGTATCCCTCAGGGTCACAACGGCTCTATAACGCACCAAGGTGTCTATAGGTTCGCATGGGATTTTGACATTGTGGATGCCAACGGCAGAACGTATGCCGGTGGCGGCTACAACATTCACGATTATTACTGCTACGGTAAGCCGGTCATTGCACCAGCCGACGGCGAAGTTGTGCATGTGGTTGACGGACTGCCCGACAACAGGATTGGCGAATCCGACTTGGTGCACAATTGGGGAAACACCATCGTCATCAAGCATGTCGAAGGTTTGTTCAGCAAACTCAGCCATTTGAGGGCAGGAAAGATTGAGGTCAAAGTCGGCGACCGCGTAAGCCGTGGTGATCGCATTGCCCAGGTGGGAAGCTCGGGTCGGTCGCCCGAGCCACACCTTCACTTCCAATTGCAGACGGCACCGCATATTGGTTCGGCGACCATCTGGTACCCTATTGCGCAATATGTGAGTTTGACGGCAAATGGACCCGAAGAACTCCATGTATTCGAGATCCCTAAAGAAAACCAAATTGTGCGGCCCATGAAGTCGTTGCCCCTGCTCAGGGATGCCTTTAAATGGGAGCCGGGCCAGATCGTCACGTTCACCATCGAATCTGATTCAAAACCTCCCGAGGATGTTTCATGGACTGTAGGAGTAGACATGAACAACGAATCCTATCTGTACTGCGCCACGACCAAAAGCATTGCCTGGTTTCACTTTTCAGACACTATCTTCCACTTCACCACATTCCGTGGCGATACGACATCGGCGCTGTACACGTTTTTTGTGTCCGCCCAGAAAGTGTTGCTCTCCGACATGGTCGGAACGGTGATGCACGACGAACCCAACATTCAACAGTGTTACCGTGGGTTGTGGCTGCCGCTTCAAGACATTCTTGCGCCTTTTTTCCGGTTCATGAGGGCCGAGTATGCGTCGTCCGTGTTCCTTACAAACGACGGATTGAGCGATGTCAACAAGGCGGTTATCAACTATACGACTAAGTTGGTTTTCCCTTGGCGAAGCCGGCCGATTACAACAGGCGTCATTGAAGTCGGACGAGACCAGGCCGGCAATGCCATGATCACATCCATTACGATGCAACGTGGCAACGGACAGATAAAACTGACTCGATCATGAAAATGGGCGTCCATCTTACCGTCATGGCCATGCTATTATTGGCGTCAAACACTGCTATGGCCCAGACGAGTGCCAGCTACGAAGAGGACACCCGCTATTTATACGAAATGGCCCGCTGGGCAGCGCTTGCACAATTGTCGGAAAGAGCCTTGTCGGAGGGCTTTGAGACCTACGCAATCCGTATTCGCTACTCCGTAGCCCTATTGGAGACAGGCAGATGGAATGAGGCGGAGGTCGCACTGAAAAAGACCGTCGACTTGAATCCGTTCGATCGGGATGCAAGGGCATTGCTTCGAAAGTTGTACCTCAATACCGGACGTGCCAATGAAGCCGACCGGATCCAACGGGTTGATTTCGTGCGCATGGTCGCTGCGGAGTATGGCCAGAAGATAAGCGACATCGAAGATGTGGGGCGCATGGATTATGCTGACGTGAGTCTGCGGCATCGGCTGGCGAGAGGTTCAACGCTGACATGGTCGGCAGGTGCGCTCAAGCAGAATGTATATTGGGGCGACATCAATCAAACACAGGGGTACATTCGCTATGATCAAACATTATCCGGCAGTTGGACCATAACAGTCGGTTTGACTGCATTGGACTACAAGTATTCGGTGTTGCTTGATGGCACTGACGACGGTGACATCGCCTTGGTTGGTGCACTGGAAATTGGGAAACGACTTCAGGGCTTCGGCGTTAACGCCCAACTGTCGATGTCGGATCTATACGAAACAAGCCATGTGCAAGGTGGGCTGAAGGTTGATATCTACCCCGGAAAGTGGGCTTCATGGAAAGCGACGATAAATCCCTTTGTCATAAGTAATGATAGCGACCTACAAAAGGGTGTCACGGCTTCGTTACATTGGTATTCAACTGAAAATATTGAAATTGCCCTTACTGGATATATGGGTGATGCCTTGAACACTACGGAGGAGGCTGGGTATATTGTGAACAACAGCCTCGACCTCACCACATACAGAACAGGTGTGTATCTACAAAGAAACTTATTTGAGCATTTGCCAGTATTTATGCTTGTTCAATATGAGCGCAGGGAAGAACGGTTTTTTGGTTTTCCGTATCATTCGATCGGGTGGTTTGCAGGGTTAAAATATCAGCTATGAAACATATCAGTCTGGCCATATTTCTGGCATTTTCACTTCATAATGTGGCATTGGCCCAAAACGTGAAGTCAGCCTGGGAGCAGTCGTATGTGGCCGAGGCAGCCGGCGATTACGCCAAGGCCATCCAGCTGCTCGCCACGAACGGCGACAAGAGCTATATGACATTGCTTCGGTTGGGATATTTGCACCATTTAGCCGGCCAGTACGTCGAATCCATGCACTTTTACCAACAATGCATCACCTTGATGCCTTATGCCATCGAACCTCGCCTCGGCTACGTGAATCCGGCCGCAGCGGTCAACAATTGGGCCGATGTGAGAAGGCAGTACGAAGAAATCCTTAAAATTGACCCCAAACAGACGCTAGTCCTGTACCGTATGGGGCTGATCCACTACAACTTGGGTGAGTACCCCAAAGCCTTGAGCTATTTCGAGAAGGTGGCCAACCTGTATCCTGCCGATTACGACACCCTGCTCATGTATGCTTGGACCCAATTGCAGCTTGGCAAGAAGAACGAGGCGAGAGTGCTGTTCGAAAAGGTTCTTCTATTGAGGCCGTCCGATGAGTCGGCGCTGCAGGGTTTGGGTCTCATCCGCTGACAATCATCGCTGCTACATGGCAGCCTGATTTAAATAGGGTCCGGTTTCTGCACCAATTCGAGGCCATACGACGCGATCATCTCATTGATCCATTCTTGGAAGCCGACCGGGGCCCTTTCGAGGTCACCCGTATGCATAAGCTTTTTGTCCCTGATGTAAGCGACCCAGACTTCGCCGCTCTCGCTGTTCACGGCAATGCAACTTGTGATCGTGCCACGTAAACCCCTCGTGTAGAATTCGGTCACCTCCGAAAACGCGTCACCCGAATCAACGACGCCTTCCAATTGAAGGGATGCCGCAAGGATGTCGAAATCGGAACCGGCCAAGAATTGGATGGCCTGTGTCACATCCCCGCCAAAGCGTTCCTCAAGGGTCGCGAGGGCCAGTGACTCGTCGGGCGACCAGTTACGGTCGTACAAGCCCAAGAATACGACACCGGCGCCGGTATAGCCGCTACAACCCTCCTGTTCGATGCGTATGGAGCCTTCAACGCTACCGTCGAATACGAGCATGCAATTACCAAGTTCGGCCGATTCAGTCTTATACGATGCGCGGGTCCCATCCACTGTCAAAAAGCCATCAATTTCGCCGGTGTTGGCACCCGACAGTGCAATGATTGAGAACTGCACCCTATCGGGCGAGATAGGCTCAAAAGTTAGCGTAGCTCTGGACCCCAGCACGTTTCGATACCAGGTTCCGCTCAGTTTGCCGGCATAGTGATTGTGGATGTCGGCGAAATTTGTTGAGTCGGGCGACGTTGTAACAACAGATGGGTTTTGTGCCCTGTTACACGACACTACAAGGCACAGAAGAAGTAAAATGCGATTGGTTTTGCTCATGATGACAAGAAACATATCGAAACATGACATAAATCATATTGCGTAGTAGTTACTCACATTAACTTGTTTCAGCTTTCAAGTACTAACGGATTGGTTATGAATAAAATGAAAAAATTCGCTGCATTACTAGCAGTACTCTCAATATCGGTGGTTTCGCTGTCATTTGCACAAGCCACCTATGTAATGTCGGATGGTGCCGAACTTTCCGTTTCTGGTACATCTACCCTGCACGACTGGGTGATGAAATCAGAAAAGGCGTCTGGCCAGGCCGTCATTACGCTAGAGAATGGTGCCCTCAAAGGTATCCAGTCTCTTTCGGTCAACCTGACGGCAGAAACCCTCGAAAGTGGGAAGAGCCAGATGGACAAAAATGCGTTCAAAGCGCTCAAAACCGACAAGAACCCACAGATAAAGTATGTTCTGAAGGAAATCAAGCCCGGACAGGGCAATACCTGGACGGCAACCGGCGATGTCACAATTGCCGGCGTCACAAAAACCATGACAATGCCTGTAACTGTGAATCAGCAAGGTAACGTTTTGGAATTCAAAGGATCAGTATCAACCAAATTGACAGAATTCAAGATCGATCCACCGACAGCGATGCTGGGTACCATCAAGACCGGCAATGATGTCACGCTCTCGTTCTCTGCCAAATTCAACCCATCTAAATAGTGTCTACCATGAATACGATAATCCGCGCTCTCATAGTCGCTCTCATCCTGCCACTGGCAGCTGCTGCTCAACTTACACCTGATGTTCAGTTTTGGCGTCCAAACGACAAAAGAGGCATCAACACGTTCGAAACCTCCAAACTGGATACCGTCAAATTTGAAGGTATCAAAACTCGGGTCGGTGGAGCGTTCACTCAACAGTTCCAGGGTCTCAGCCACGAAAACGGCGCAGATGCTGTTTTGGTAGGCGGTGTCAACCAAAATCAACTCCTCGAAATTGGCAACGGATTCAACCTTGCAACTGCAAACTTGGTATTTGACGTCACACTAGCCGATGGTGTTCGTTTGAACCTGATTGCATACTTGTCATCCCGTCACCACCCAGAAACATGGGTAAAAGGTGGTTATGTTCAAGTCGACAAAATCCCATTCCTTGACAACGAGGCCGTTGACAAATTGATGGAGAATGTGACGATCAAAGTGGGTCACATGGAAGTCAACTACGGTGATGCTCACTTCCGCCGTTCGGACAACGGAAACGCCATGTACAACCCATTTGTGGGCAACTTGATCATGGACGCCTTCACAACAGAGATCGGTGCCGAAGTGTATTTCCAGAAGAATGGATTCCTCGGTATGGTAGCTGCCAGCGGTGGTGAAATCCAAGGTGGTATCACACGTCCAAAAGACCGTGAGCCCGTTATCTACGGAAAACTTGGATATGACAAACAGCTCAACGACCAAGTTCGCGTACGTCTGACAGGTTCAATCTATACGACTCCAGGTTCAGCACGCAACACATTGTGGGCTGGCGACCGCGCCGGTTCCCGCTACTATCTCGTGATGGAGAAGGTAGGATCATCTACATCCGCCCAATTCACTTCGGGACGTCTGGCAACGAACCAAACCGACAACGTGACTGCCATGGTATTGAACCCATTTGTCAAGTTTGGCGGATTTGAGCTCTTCGGCAACTTCGAGCAATCGAAAGGCAAAACCCTTACCGAAACCGAAGACCGCACGTTCAATCAGATAGCTGTTGATGGCGTGTACCGCTTTGGTGCCGGTGAGAACTTCTTCGTAGGTGCCCGCTACAATACTGTAAAAGGTCGTTTGTCTGGCTACACCGAAGATGTGACCATCGACCGCATCCAAATTGGTGCCGGTTGGTTTGCAACGAAGAACATCCTCACCAAGATTGAGTATGTTAACCAGGAGTACAAAGACTTCCGCTCGAACGACATCCGCCACAATGGTAAATTCAATGGCCTGATGATCGAAGGCGTAATCGCATTCTAAATGACAACATGATTCAAATTCTCAACATCGCACTTCTTTTCCTTCTTGTCCTTCAGATCGACCCCGTCGGGAAAGCCAACTTGGTGATCCAGGGTCAACGGGTGGTGGTCAGCGGGCAGACTTCGGTCGGGGGATTCAAGTGCGTGTTTGAGAATGAATTCACAGGAGAGACGGTAGCGGTTCAGGGTGGCTCCCAAAACGGGGCCACCCTGCTCCTTTTATCGATACCTGTAAAAGAGTTCGGCTGTGGAAACTTCCTGCTGAACCGCGATTTTCAGAAAACCCTGAAGGTATCGGAGCACCCAATGATTGTGGTGGATGTGCTCCAGCTCGAGTTTAATGGGAAAGAGTATTACGGCAAGATCGACTTAACGGTAGCGGGCAAACGAAAGAGCCTCGACAATGTGTTATTCCGCAACCATGCCGACCGCAAGGACAACATGCTCAGAGCTGACATCGAACTGAAGATGTCGGAGTGGGGGTTGACCCCTCCATCTCGTTTTGGTGGACTCATCACCGTCGATGAAGACCTCCATATCGTCGTAGATCTGATGTTGTAGTGACGGATCACGACAGCCGGCAATCAGACCACTGAGATCGTCTGACCACGACGGCAATCCCCAAAGCACTCTTACCGCGCCATGAATCCGCCGTCGACGAGCATGATCGCCCCGATGGTGCTCGCCGATTCGTCCGATGCCAAATAGGCTGCCATGGCGGCCACTTCCGATGGTTCAACCAGTCGGCCATGTGCTTGTCGGTCCCGCATCTTTTGGCGGGCTGCTTCCGGATCGGGCAATGTCGATGTGATGCGTTGCACCCAGGGCGTGTTGACGGTTCCGGGTGCGATGGCATTGATGCGGATCCCTTCCATGGCATGGTCGATGGCGGCAGCCATCGTCAGAGTTGCCACACCTCCTTTAGCGGCGCAATAGGCCGCTCGATCGTAAAGACCGGCAAGACCGCCAATACTGCTCATGTTGATGATGCTGCCGGATCCCTGATTGCGCATGTGGGGAACGGCATATTTCATACCCAGGAACACACCCTTCAGGTTCACGGAAATAACTCGGTCGAAATCTTCTTCAGTTGTGTCCACAACGTTGGCTGCCACCCCTAATCCGGCGTTGTTCACCAGTACATCGATCGTGCCAAATCGGATAACAGCCTCGTCGACCATACGCTTGACCGATTCCGACGACGTGACGTCAACCTGCCATGCAATGGCATGGCCACCGAGTCGCGTTGCCTCTAATGCGGCTTGTTCGATGTTTAAATCGGCGATCATCACTCGAGCTCCCTCGTCAAGGAATCGCTCCGTTATGGCGAGTCCTATGCCATTGGCGGCTCCGGTTACAATGCAGGCCTTTCCCTCAAGTCGTTTCATGCCGATTCAATTGGGTTGTTCATTTCGCCGATGTTCTCGATCCACGTGCGCATCATGTCGCCTGGACGAAGATAAACGGGTGGTTTGCGGCTGAAACCCACCCCTGCCGGGGTGCCGGTGGCAATGATGTCGCCGGGATGGAGCGTGAACGACTTCGAAAGCTCGCTCACAAGCACGGCCACGCCGAAAATCATGTTTTTCGTTGTGTCGTTCTGGAGGTCGACCCCGTTTACTTGACATCCTAACCGGATATTCTGAGGATCCGGTATTTCGTCGGCAGTGACAATGATGGGTCCCATCGGGCAAAAAGTGTCCAACGATTTACCCCGCACCCATTGTTTGTCGGCAAACTGGATATCTCTGGCTGACACGTCGTTTATGACGGTGTACCCAAATACGTGGTTCATCGCTTCATCCAAGCTCACGTTACGGGCAGCTTTTCCGATCACGATGCCCAGCTCGACCTCATAGTCGACCTCGCTGGTCAACGATTTGGGAATACGTACCGGGTCGGTCGGGCCTGTAATGCTGCTGTTGAACTTGGTGAAAAGGAGCGGGGTTTTCGGCAGCTCCATGTTTGACTCCGCCGCATGATCGACATAGTTGAGACCGATGGCGATCAACTTGCCCGGATTATTGTATGGGGCGTCGAATGCGGAAGGGTCGGGCATCGGATCTGGGGTGACGCCATGCGCCGCCGCTTGGATCATGTGAAGCTCGTAAGGGTCAGCTTGTACCAACTCGAGCAGCGAGCCAGAAAACCCGAGCCTTGAAAGCGGGCTCACTCCATCATGATGAAGCAGCACCGGAGTCTTGTCTTTTAATGTTCCGAAACGCATATAAGTGGGTAGAGTGGTTAGTAGTAATGTAGTTAGTAGTATTTTGCTCAATGCTCAATGCTCAATGCTCAATGCTCAATGCTCAATGCTCAATGCTCA
>CAYWCV010000021.1:0-30314 GCA_964456845.1 uncultured Chitinophagales bacterium
AAAATGAAAAACCGATGTATGGCAATAAAGTCTGCATTTCTCGCAATTGAGTCGTAATTTACGGTTTATGGCAGATTTTACCCTCGGCATTCCAGAACATTTGAAGGTACCGGAAGGCACCCGTATCGGGGTTGTCGTATCTCGTTGGAATAACCACATTACCGACCAGTTGCTTCAAGGCGCACTTCAAGCCTGTGAGTCGCTTGGCTTGCAGCCTGCGCAGGTCGACGTGTTTTGGTGCCCTGGTGCCTATGAGATTCCGATTACTGTAAAAATGGCCCTCGACACGGGTCGTTACAGTGGCATGATCGCGTTGGGTGCCGTCATTCGTGGAGCGACCCCTCATTTTGACTACGTGGCTGGCGCCGCCAGCGACGGTGTGATGAGCGTGATGCTCGAAATGCGCCGGCCGGTCGCATTCGGTGTCCTCACGGTCGACAATGAGGAGCAGGCACAGCAACGCGCGAGTCTAGACCGCGGCAACAAAGGTGGCGAAGCCGCCGTAACCCTGCTCGAGATGCTGGCACTCGAGGACCAGATCAAGGGTTGACCCACAATGGAAGCACTTCTAACGACATCTGCAGCCAATGGCGACCCTGTTCGATCCGACGTGAGCGTGGGTGTTCCTCGGCACATTGCCATCATCATGGACGGCAACGGGCGATGGGCCAACAGCCGTGGCGGCATGCGTGTGATGGGCCATAAGGCCGGTGTAGACAGCGTTCGCGAAATCACGGAGACATGTGCCGAAATCGGCGTAAAGTATCTTACGCTCTATGCATTTTCGACCGAAAACTGGAACCGGCCCAAAACGGAAGTAAACGCACTGATGCGCATATTGATTCGTGCGTTGCGCAAAGAGGCCGGGCGGTTGAACGACAATAACATCAGGCTCGTGGCTATCGGTCAAATCGACCGCCTGCCCGACAATATCCGCCGAGAGTTGAGCGAGGCCATCGAAACCACCAAGAACAACGACCGGATGATGCTCTGCATAGCGTTGAGTTACTCCGGAAGGTGGGACATCACCGAGGCAACGCGAAAGATAGCAGGTAAAGTGAAACTTGGTGAATTGGACCCTGCCGACATCACCGACGAGCTGATCAGCGCACACCTGTCAACGGCCGATATTCCCGACCCCGATTTGATCATCCGCACCAGCGGGGAGTACCGAATCAGCAATTTCCTCCTCTGGCAATTGGCGTACTCCGAACTCGTTATTACAGATACCTACTGGCCCGACTTCCGAAGGTCCAACTTGATGCAAGCTATCGCATCCTACCAAAAACGCGAGCGTCGTTTTGGTAAAACCTCCGAACAGATACAGAAACCCACTTCGTGATTCTGCATCTGAAATAATTTCAAGAAACTATCGTTAATCTCGGCGTGCCACAGAAAAGCGTCTACCCTACATTACTCCTTACCCTTCTGCTCCTTTTGGGTATTGCAATCCCTTCGACCGCTCAGGTTGTCGTTAGCGACACTACGCGGCTGAATCTCGTCAACCCTGTCGACAGCGACCCTAAGTTGCTGAAGATATTGGGGATTACCGTTACTGGGCATCAGTCCACTAACGAACCGTTCATCATCGCAACCACCGGGCTCCAGGTCGGCGAGGAGATCTTGGTGCCAGGGGCTGCCATCACGAATGCCCTGAGGAGGATCTATAGAACAGGCTTGTACTCCGACGTACAGATTCTGGATTCAGGAAGGACCGAAGAGGGCATCTACCTCACCATCTACGTTCGGGAGCAGCCGCGTTTGGAGAGCTTCGAAATTTTGGGGATCAAGAAATCTGCCAGACGCGAAGTTCGCGAACGGGTGCCGCTCCTGACCGGCTTGGGAGTGACAAGTTCGTCCATATCGCAGGCCGAAAGTGCCATCAAGAGGTACTACCTCGAAAAAGGATACCGCTACACCAATGTTGAAACCCGCGTGGAGGTCACTGACTCCGTACTCAATCGGGCGAAGCTGTTTTTTACGATCGATCCTGGTAAAAGGCTTCAGATCGAGAGCATCAACATCGAAGGCAACGAAACGGTGTCTGACCGGGTGGCAAAAAAGAAGATGAAAGAAGTGAAGGAGAACACCTGGTTCCGACTAGCCCGCCAGCTCTTTAAGAAAGACAAATACGAAACGGCCAAGGAAAACCTCGTCACTTACTATAAAACCAAGGGTTACAGGGACATTCAGATTGTGAGCGACTCTGTGTTTGTAACGGACTTTGGGCGTAAAGAGGGCATCCAGATCAATCTGACGGTAATCGAAGGGCCACAGTACTTTGTCCGCAACATCAATTGGGACGGGAACACCGTGCATACCGAAGAGCGTCTGAACGAAGCTTTGGGTTTCAAGAAGGGCGACGTGTTCAACGAAACGCTCTTTGAGGAGAATCTTCAGATCAACAAGGATGAAACGGACATCACGTCGATCCACCATAACCTTGGGTATCTGTTCTTTCGCATTGAACCGAGCATCAACGTCGTGGACGTGGATTCGCTGGACCTGGATTTTTTCATCATCGAAGACGAGATCGCAACGATTGAAAAAGTTGACATCAAGGGCAACACGAGAACCCACGACAATGTGATCCGTCGCGAGTTGCGCACCTATCCTGGAGAGACGTACAGCCGCTCGGCCATCATTCGATCGATTCGTCAGCTTCAGACGCTGAATTACTTCGTGCCCGAGAAGATAGATCCACAGTTGGATGTCGATTACGAGAACAAGACGGCGAACATCACCTACAACCTGGAAGAGACGACCGGAACCGACAACTTTGAGCTGTCGGGAGGCTTCGGTGGACGCGGTATTGGCATGATCCTGTCGGCGAGGGTCAACTTCAACAACTTCTCCGTTCAGAACATGTTCAACCGGGACGCCTATTCCATCTTGCCGACGGGCGATGGCCAGCGCCTCTCGCTGGGCATCCAGGTGACCGGTAGAGGGTACCAAAACTACGACATTGGCTTCAACGAGCCTTGGCTCAACGGCAAGCCGACATCGCTGGGCTTCAACACTTCCTACAGCCTTTACAACACGTCGACCTTCAAGTACGAGCTCTTCTCCACATCGGTTTCGATGGGTCGTCGATTGACGTGGCCAGACGATTATTTCTCTCAGTCGAATGCAATCATTCTGCAGAAATACGACGTAGACGACCAAGATGGCCAGTTTTTTGGTGCAAGCGGGAACACGTTTTTGCTGAGCTTCAGAACTTCGATCGAACGTAACTCGCTCGACAACTTCATATCGCCTGGAAGTGGCTCCAAATTGTCGTTGTCGGCCGAGTTTGCACCACCTGTTTTTAACTTTTCACAATACTACAAACTGAAGACCACCTATCAGTACCACATTCCGATTGTAGGAAAGTTAGTGACATCTTTCGGCTTGGAGTGGGGGCATCTTGGATGGTTTGGAGATCAGGACCGCAGCCAGTTCCAGCGCTTCTACATGGGTGGCACGCCCTTACAGCAACGCCAGTCGTTCACGAACGACAACATCGACCTGAAAGGTTTTCCCGGAGGATTGGGCGGCTCCATCACCCCGTATGTGAACGGTCAGCCCATCGGTGGACGCATATACAATAAATACTCCTCTGAGTTACGTTATCCGCTCGTATCGAATGCCCAACTACAGCTTATCCCGTATGTTTTCGCAGAAGCCGGCAATGTGTATCGATCCTTTAACACCTACGATCCGTTCGATGTGAAGCGTGTTGCTGGCGTTGGCACTCGCATATTCCTCCCAATCTTGGGTCTCGTCGACCTGAGCTACGGATACCGTTTCGACGGTGTGTATGGTACAAGCATCCTGCCACGTCGTTGGGAATTCCTCTTCAACATTGGAGCACCATTCTGACCATGAAGACACTCGTTCGCTTATCAGCAACCAGCCTCGTCGTACTGCTGGCACTGTCGTTCGCCCAGGGCTCGCTGGCACAAAATCAAAAGACGGGCTTCATCGACTCCGATTACATCTTGTCCAAGCTGCCCGACTACAGTGGCGTCGAACAGCGTCTTGCAACCGTTGTGCAAGGATGGGCCACGGAGATCGGAACTATGGAGAAGGAAATCGACGAGCTTAAAAGGGATCTGCAGGCTAAGGAAATTTTGTACACAGAACAGGTCCGAAAAGACAAGCAGGAAGAGATTGACCGAAAAATTGCCGATAAAGAACGGTTTGTTCAATCGAAGTATGGACCCGAAGGCGAATATTACAAAACTCAGGAGACATTGCTCGAGCCCATCCAGCAGAAAATCATGTTAGCCGTGCGGACAGTGGCTGAGCGCGGAAACTATGATTTCGTATTTGACCGATCCGGCGACTTTCTGTTTTTATACACCAAGCCACAATGGAATTTGAGCGACGACGTTCTCAAGGAACTGGGCATAGATGTTGACACCACGACTGGCCAGTAGAAAAAAAATGGTTATTTTACCAGACTAGATCCAAAATCCCCCTAAGGACAATCCCCACCACTAATGATGATAAAGATGGCACATCGCCTTTTTGCAGTTTTGGCTGTATTGCTTGTAATGGCAGCACCCTTACAGGCTCAGGAGCTAAAAATTGGATACTTGAATCCGCAGGATGTACTTGAGCGGATGCCCGAAACAGCTACCATCGAGAAAGAGTTAAACGATTTGGCTCAGAGCCGTCAAACCACGTTCACCACTCGTGTACAGAAGTTTCAGACCGACGTGCAGCGTTTTCAGCAAAATGCATCCGTCATGTCGAATGATGCGCGCGACAAAGAAGAACAGCGTTTAATTGCCGAAGAGGAAGCACTTCAAGGACTTCAGGTCGAAATCCAGCAGGAACTAGCCAACAAGCGGAATGAGCTGTTGCGTCCCGTGTTAGAAAAAATTGACAACGCCATAAGCGCCGTCGCAAAGGAGCTCAGCCTGACCTACGTGCTCAACGAGTCGACCAGCCAAGGCGAATCTATCCTTCTCTTTATATCGGACGATGGCAAGACCCGTCTGAATATCACTGAGAAGGTAATTGCAAAACTGGTTCAATAAGTAGGCCGCCATGAAAAGCATCCTTATAGGACTATTCGTTGCTCTCACTGTTGCGATCGGCGTTTCAGAAGCGCAGACCCTGAAGATCGGCTATGTCGATCCACAGGAAATTCTGGTAAAAATGCCGGAATATGCAGCTGTCGAACGCAGATTGCAGAATTTTGCAGAGCGCAAGCGTGACGAGTTCACTAAACTGCAGGCCGACTTTGAGAAGCGTGCTAGCGATTATCAGCAGAAAGCCTCTGTCCTGTCGAATGACGCTCGCGCCACTGAAGAGCGTGCGCTCGAAGACATGCGCGAAAAACTCACCAATTTTCAGACGCAATATCAGGAAGACCTGATGAAAGAGCAGCAGACGCAGCTCACTCCTCTATTCGAAAAAATCGAGAAGGGCATCGCCGACGTTGCGAACGAAATGGGTCTTACATTCGTGCTCAACCCTAGGACCAGTAACGGGGACATCATATTACTCTATGTATCTGACGAAGCCCGCGAAACTCTTAACATAACACGCAGGGTTATCGAAAAGCTTGAGCTCTGATCTTTAAGACTGAAGTTAAGACGATCAAAAGCCGATGTTAACCGCATCGGCTTTTTTTATCTCACGGACTTTCGGCGATTGCGGATGTAATCCTCGAAGATGTAACCACCGAGTGAATCAAGTGTGGCGTAGTATGCCCGTCCGTGATTGGCCTCCGTCATCTCCCGTACGAAACCTTGCAAATAGGGATCGCTGGCTATCATGAACGTCGTGATACGGATTTTTTCTCGACGGCATTTAACGGCCTCCTGAAGCACTCGGTTCACGATCTTGCGGTCCAGGCCAAAACTGTTCTTGTACAGCTTTCCATTGTCCATCATGGCCGACGGTTTACCGTCAGTGATCATGAAGATCTGCTTATTGGCATATTTCTTGCGTTGCAGGATACTCCTGGCCAGCTCTAGGCCAGCCTGCGTGTTTGTATGGAAGGGCCCCACCTGGAGGTAAGGCAGGTCTTTGATGGTTACGGGCCAAGCGCTGTTACCGAAGGCGATGATGTCGAGCGAATCGTTTTCGTACTGGTTCATGATGAGCTCAGACAATGCAAGGGCGACCTTTTTGGCGGGGGTTATGCGGTCTTCACCGTAAAGGATCATGCTATGGCTCAAATCAATCATCAACACGGTGGCAACTGATGTGCTGTGATCGGTTTCGTAGACCATCAGGTCGTCTTCTTTCAGGCTGAAGGCATCGATGGAACTATGCTGGAGCGCATTGAGCAGGGAATTAGGTGCGTCTATGCGATGGATGTCGTCGCCGAAACTCCACTGCTTAGTTTCGGCCTCCGGTTCAGGGCCGCGGCCTGTTCCGGCCGTTTTGTGTGAGCCCATTTCACCCCGTTTGAGATTTCGGAAAACCTCCTCAAGCGAGCGTGTACGCAGGCTGCGTTCCGATTTTGAAGTCATCACCATTGCATTGCGATCGTCGTCGTACTCAATGAGACCCTTGTCTTCAAGGTCTTTGATGAAATCGCCGAGGGAGTAACCTTCATCATTGTCGGTGATCTTGTACTCCTTGTCTAACTGAGTGAGCCAGCGGAGGGCCTGAGCCACATCGCCGCTGGCAATCAGCAAGAGCTGTTGGAATAAATCCCAAAGTTTCTCGAAGGGAGTCTGTCCGTCACCCCGTAAATTGTCGTGCCAAGCTTGGTAGAGGAAGCGCATATTTTTATAACTTCCGTCAATCAAAAATCATTCGCCACAAAGTGCCGGTTAAGTTAGTGATGCAGGCCGTAAACAAAAAAGAAAATCCGGATCGGCTCCATTTTGAGCGACTGCTGTGGATGCAGGGCGCAAACAGGGTGATGGGGCTGGATGAAGTCGGGAGAGGTTGCCTGGCTGGCCCTGTGGTTGCTGCGGGTGTCATACTGAAACCTGGAGTGAGTCACGATGGTTTGCGCGACAGTAAGACGTTGTCTGAATGGGAGCGTGTAGATCTCTCGCTATGGATCAAGGAGCATGCGGCCTACTGGCACATCGCCGAGAAATCGACCTCAGAGATCGACAGGTTGAACATCCTAGGGGCATCCATACAGGCCATGTTGGATTGCGCAGAGCAAGACGAAGCATGTCCCGACCATCTGTTGGTTGACGGTAACAGGTTCACATCGTGTCTCGTGCCCCACACATGCCTTGTGAAAGGCGATAACCGCTCGGCAAGCATTGCGGCCGCATCCATCCTAGCAAAGACGTACAGGGACCAATTGATGAGGGAGTTGCACATGGAGTATCCCCAGTATCATTGGGACAGAAACGTGGGCTATCCGACAAAGGCGCATTTCGATGCGTTGCAGAAGTACGGTTTCACGAGGCACCACAGGCGGTCGTTCTCGCTACGTACCGATAGTCCATTTCAGCCTGCGTAGATGCTCAGCTCTCGGTGATGATGCCACATGTTGAGGCACACGGCCAGCATGAACGTGTTGACCAGAAAGGAGCTGCCACCATAGGAGATGAAAGGCAATGGGATGCCGATTACCGGAAGTAGGCCAAGTGCACTGCCCAAGTTTACGACGATATGAATAAGTATGATGCCGACCACACCTACCGTAACCATCTGCGCAAACGGGTGCTTGTGCATGCCTGCCAGGGTCAGAAGGCGAAGTAATAGAAGTGTAAACAACAGGATCACCAATGCCCCGCCGATAAATCCGAACTCCTCTCCGATCACGGTGAAGATGAAGTCGGTCCACTGCTCCGGTATGAACCTCAGTTGAGTTTGGGTGCCTTCCAGAAAGCCTTTGCCCGTCACGCCTCCCGATCCAATTGCCGTACGTGCCTGAAGGACGTTCCATCCTGCTCCCAATGGATCAGATTCGGGGTTTGTGAACACTTCGATGCGGGCTCTTTGGTGCGGCTGAAGTACACGGAAAAGGATGATCTGGACAGAGGAGACGATGGCCACACCAAGGGCAGCGCTCGAAATGGTCAGCCAGGCCCTACGCTGAACAAAAAAGATAAGTCCCGAAAAAAACACGGCAGCAATGACGCCGTAGTACCATTCTATGATCGAGAAATAGCCGATCACTGCCGGCGATATCATTAAAAGTGCAATCCCGTAGGGAATACCCGACCAGAACAGCATGATGGGGATCAGTCCAATAAGCACAAGTGCTGTTCCTGTGTCGTTTTGAAGGAATATGATCCCTGCCGGAATGATGATCAAGATGACAGCCACCAAAGCTGGACCAATGCGCTCACCGAGGATGTCGCGTTGGCCCGACAAAAAAGCAGAAACGGCCAGTACGGTTGCAAATTTCGTGAGTTCAGAAACCTGAAGGTTGATGCCGCCTATCCGAATCCATGAACGCGCACCGTTAATTTCGACGCCGATAAAAATAGTAGCCAAGGTCAACACCAGGCAGAACAGGTAGAAGACGTACGAACCGGATTGAAAAATTCGCGGCTGCATGAACTGCACCACTGCCAGCATCACAACCGATATGGCCACAAAAATGCTTTGTTTGAAAAAATTACCTTGGATGCCAATCGGCAGAAACTCAGATCCTGGTCCTTGAGTGGCGCTATAAATGGCAACTAAGCCGATCACTGCAAGCGAAATCCAGATTCCGATCACTGCCCACTCAAGATGCCTTGTCCATTCCATCGTTATCGGTTCGCCTTTGTCGGAACGGGTTTATAATTCACCACGTGGTCGATCAGGTGGGTGCGTTTCACTCTTCCGTACAAATACTGCTCCATTAAAAGACCGGCAATGGGCGACGCGGAGGGCATCCCATATCCACCGTTCTCATAAATGACCGCGATTGCGATTTGAGGGTTGTCGAATGGGGCAAAACCGACAAACCAACCGTGATCTTCGCCGTGAGGATTTTGCGCTGTTCCAGTTTTGCCAGCGACTAGAAAAGAGTCGAGTTTGGCGTAGTGTCGCCCTCCGCCTTCTTGTACCATCCTGAGCATGCCCCTGCGCACGATGTCGAGGTGCTCGTCCTTGATCCAAGTGATTTTATGCTTCTCAGGATTGGTGTAATCGATCGATCCGTCGACATTACGGATTGACTTCACGATGTGTGGCTGCACCCAATAACCGCCATTGGCAATCTCGGCAGCGGCGAGGGCCACATGCAGGGGCGACATTGAAATCACACCTTGGCCGACCCCCAGGCTGATGATGTCGCCAATCCCCCATCTGCGCACGCCAAACGCCCTGTCAAAATAGGCACTGTCGGGAATGATTCCGGATGCTTCCTGCGGGATGTCGATTCCATTTTGGATGCCGAGGCCCATGTCGTTGGCATGACGTTTCCAATCGAGGAAACGCTTTCTTGTTCCAATTTTATCCATCATGTCGAAGAAGTACGTGTTGCACGAATGCAATATGGCCTCCTCCAAATTAACCGATCCGTGTGAGTCCGTGCATTTGTAGAGCCTGCCCTTGTAGAAACCGCCGCTGCAGAAAACCCGTGTCTCAGGCGTCACGATACCCAGATCGAGCCCTATGAGGCCCATGACGGGCTTGAATGTTGAACCCGGAGGCTGACGTGTCGAAATTGCGCGGTTGAACAGAGGGCGGGATACGTCGGTGTTGATTTCAGCCCAATACTTATTGTCAAGTTTGCCAGAGAGCTTGTTGAGGTCATACTGTGGCGCGCTCACGATGGCCAATATGGCCCCGTCGCGAGGATCAATGGCAACGAGGCCGCCTGTTTTGTTCTGCATCAGCTTTTCGGCGAGCATTTGCAGGTCCATGTCGATGGTGGTGACCACATCCGATCCTTTGACGGGTATCACGTCATGGGTTCCATTTTCGTAGGCGCCCAACGACCTCCCTCTGGCTGTGACTCTGACAAGCGAGGTTCCAGTTGCTCCCCGAAGGCTCTTCTCGTAGGTCTGTTCGATGCCGCTTTTCCCGGAAACATCGCCCATTCTGTAAATTTCGCGGTTCGCATCGAGTTCGTCTCGGGTTACTTCCCTCAAATAGCCGAACATATGGGATCCCATCACGCCGTGCTCGTAGCTTCTCTTGCTCTCAATCTGATGCGATACGCCTTGCAGGCGCCAAATATTCTCTTGCACACGCGAGAATGTGGCGAAGTCCACATCGGTGGCGATGCGGACCGCTCGCAGTCTGTTTTCCCTAGCGGCAGCCCTAATGGTCTCCTCAAGCATGTCGGGTTCTTGCTCAAGCAAGTCTGCAAGTAGCGACAATGACTCCCACTTGAAATCGGCAGGCACCACGGTGATCGAATAGATCGGTGTGTTCGATACCATGATGCGGCCCTTGCGATCGAGGATCAAGCCCCTGGCAGCCTCAATGTACTCACGGCGAAGCGCATTGCTCTCAGACTTTGGCGTATGTTTATCGTAGTCGATGATCTGCATCTTGACCAAAGCGCCAGTCATGATGAATGCTATCCCTAGAACGATCCCCTGAAGAACCCGAATGGATGTTTGGATATGTATTTTTTTTGCGTCAACCATAATCCGGATCGAGACGGTCAATAACGGTGAAAGAGGTGAAGCAAGGTTGCAACGACTGCCGTGTACAGACTGCTGCCGATCAAGTGTCGCCAAAAGATAACTTGCACGGCGTGGCCTTCGCTGAAATATGCCACACCCAAAAATACCAAGTTATGCAATATAGTAGCTAAAAAAACGGCCAAAAGTACCTGAATTGTCGGCATTCTTACTTCTTCGGTGGCCCTTACAAAAAAGGTCAATATGTAGGCTGTCAGGGTTTTGGAAAACAGGTTCAGCCCCCAAAGGTCTAGGAAGGCGTCTTGTAAGAGCCCAAAAAAGGCACAGGTCAAAATGGCTGTAGTCCGATCACGGCGGTTCACCTGAAACAGGCAGTAAATGAGCACGGCGTCGATCTGCATTCCGAAGATGCTCAGATGACGAAATACGGCCAATTGGAGCAACAGGAAGAAAAAGCCCCATAGTATGTCGCGCAGCAGCTCGCCTCTCATTGAAATTGCTCCAAATACAACTCCTGAAGGCGAATGACCGATGTGTCCGGCCTGAAACGAATCACAAAACCCTCCGACACCTCGAATAAATTCACGAAGGGACGCAAGTAGAGCGTCTGTGTGTCTTTGCCCGGATCTGGCTGCGTTCGAATTACGGTTCCGATCGGAATGTTGGCAGGCAGGTCGTTGCTGAATCCCGACGTTTCAACCACCATACCCGAGTCGACCTGCACCGTACGTGGGATGGTGCTCATGATCAGCTCGTCGATGCGCTTGCCTTCCCAAGAAACGATGCCGCCTGTTTGAAGCCCCTGCAGCTTCGCGCTTATTCGGCTGCGTATGTCGATATAGGGCATCACAATGGAATGATTGGGGCCTGCCAGGATGATCCTGCCGATCAGGCCGCTAGAATTGACGACTGGCATCCCCACATCGAGGTCGGAATTATGGCCTGCATTGATCGTGAGGATGTTGTTGAGCCCGGTGATCTCTTTCCCGACAACGACGATGGGGTACAGGTCGTATCGGCTGGAATCTCGGTAACCCAACAGCTCGCGAAGCTCTTCGTTCTCGTAACGGGCCGACCGCAACCTCGACACTTCGTCGAGCAGCTGGATGTTCTGCCTGCGAAGCTCCTCGTTTGTCTGAAGTGCCTTCCTGTATACACGCCATTGCGACAGAGGTTGCTCGATGTAGCTGAAAGCCGCCAAAGACACTCTGCGGACGTTGTTCAATCCACCTTCGTATCTAAACACGACCATGGTGAGGGCACCGATAAGTATGAGCGCCGTTATGAAGTGGACGCGGGCATCTCCGATCTTTTCTATGAGTGCCTGCATAGACTGGGCTTATGTCAACGGTTAGGAGACGACACTTTTGTAGTAGTCAAAATTCTCAAGGACGGCACCGGTTCCACGAACTACAGCCGTGAGGGGGTCTTCGGCAATGTGAACGGGCAGGTCAGTCGTTTCCGTGATGAGTCGGTCGAGGTTTTTTAGTAAAGCTCCACCACCCGTAAGCATAATGCCACGGTCCAAAATATCGGCCGAGAGCTCCGGTGGTGTTTGCTCCAATGATTTAGTGATCGACTCGATGATGGTGTTTACCGACTCCGAGATGGCCTCTCGAACATCTTTGGACGAAACGGTACGCGTGCGGGGTGCACCATTCACGAGGTCGCGGCCTTTGGCTGTTATTTCGAGCTCCTCATCGAGAGGTGCTGCAGACCCGATCATGCATTTGACGTGCTCGGCTGTGCGTTCGCCAATCAAGAGATTGTGGTTGCGACGGAAATAGTTGATGATGTCTTCGTTAAGCTCGTCGCCACCGAGTCGCACCGATTGCGAGTACACAATGCCAGAGAGGGCAATTACGGCAATTTCGGTTGTGCCGCCGCCGATATCGACAATCATGTTGCCGACAGGCTCGTGGACGTCGAGGCCGATTCCAATAGCTGCGGCCATCGGTTCGTCTACGAGTGCTACTTCCTTAGCCCCCGCATGCTCGGCACTGTCGCGCACTGCTCGGCGTTCGACCTCGGTGATGCCGCTCGGCACGCATACAACCATCTTCCGAGTAGTGGTGTACCACTTTGTCTTCACTTTCTTGATCATGCCCTTGATCATCATCTCCGCCACCTCGAAATCGGCGATTACGCCGTCGCGCAACGGGCGCACCGTGCGGATGTCGCGGTGCGTTTTCTCGTGCATCAACCTGGCCTCGTGGCCGATGGCAACGGCTTGATTTTGGGGGTTGAGGGCAACGATGGAGGGCTCATTCAACACAATTCCGTGACCGCGCATATATATCAGCGTGTTCGCCGTGCCTAGATCGATGGCAATGTCGGCGTACATCCAGTCAAGAAACCCGGATTTCTTGTTGTTCGAGGATAATTTAGATGCTGGTGGGGTTGAAGTCATCGGGACAGATAAGGAGCGGAGCAAAAAATATATGTGGCGGAATTTACGACGAAACTACGGCATAAGCGAATCTTAATCTGCACATAAATCGAGTAAATTTAGTGTTTGAAATGCCTTACACCGGTAAAAACCATCGTGAGGTTCAATCGGTTGGCCGCTTCGATCACTTCGGCGTCGCGAACACTGCCGCCTGGCTGAATCACAGCCGATGCCCCGGCTCCAGCGGCGGCTTCCACTCCGTCGGCAAAGGGGAAAAAAGCATCGGATGCAACCACGCTTCCCTGCAAATTAAGCCTTGCTTTTTCGGCTTTCATCACGGCGATCTCGGCCGAGTCGACACGGCTGGTCTGCCCCGTTCCAATGCCCAGCGTCTGACCGTCGCGCACAAAAACAATCGCATTTGATTTGACGTGCTTAACCACCTTCCATGCGAAGATCATGTCGTGCATCTCAGAACCCGACGGTTTTCGGTCGGTCACGATACTCCAATTTTCGGGCAGCTCCAGATCTAGATCCGGAGCCTGTTGCAGCACGCCCCCAAATACGGACCTGATGTACCGATAATGCCCATTCAAGGGTTTTTTTTGCAAAATGAGCCGGCGATTGGCTTTCTTGGCAAGAAGCGCCTTCGCGTCGTCCGTATATGATGGTGCAATAACGATCTCAGTGAAAATTTTATCGATGGCCTGGGCTGTATCAACATCCAATTCTTTGTTCACAATAATTATTCCACCGAAAGGGGAGACGGTGTCTGTCTCAAATGCGCGGTTATAGGCCTCCAGCAAATTGGCTCCCGTACCTACGCCACATGCAACGGTGTGTTTAATGATCGCACATACGGGTTCTTCGTTGTCAAATTCTCCGATGATGGACAGCGCCGCATCAACATCCAGGTAGTTGTTGTAACTCAACTCCTTGCCATGGAAACAATCGATGTATTCGTGTTGGTTGCCATATACGGCTGCTGGCTGGTGAGGGTTTTCGCCATACCTCAACGACTGCTGAAGAGGTAGCGACAGTTGAAGCCACGGTTTTGGTTCAGCAGCGTCTATCCCCATCAAATAGCTGGCTATGGCCGTGTCGTATGCAGCAATTCGGTTGAATGCCTGGGTCGACAACCTCATCCGAAGTTCGTATGAGATGGGCCCCTTAGCAAGTTCCTCCGAAAAGTCATGGTATTGTGACGGATCCGTCAAGACGCAGACGTGACCGACATTCTTTGCGGCTGCGCGTATCATGGTTGGACCGCCTATGTCGATGTTCTCGAGTGCATCGGAAGGAGTCACACCTGCGGTGGCCACCGTTTGCTCGAAGGGATACAGATTAACGACCACAAGCTGGATGGCGTCGAATCCCAACTGCTCCATTTGTGCACGGTCGCCTTCAACGTCCATTCTGGCGAGCAATCCGGCATGTACAGCCGGGTGCAGAGTCTTGACCCTGCCATCCAGGCATTCATTGAAGTTCGTGATGTCGGAGACGTCAGCTACCGGGACTCCCATCGCTTCGATGGCCTTCCTCGTACCACCGGTAGACACCAGCTGCACACCTGCGTCATGCAGTGACCTAACGAGTGGTTCCAGTCCCGATTTGTCGGATACCGACAGTAATGCCCGTTTTATGACGAGCGGTTCTGTGTGTATGGGATAAGCTTTTAGTCCGGCCATGCGTGATGGGGTGGGTTTATAAGATTTTGAATGACGGCAGGGAGTAATTTGTGCTCCTCGGTAAGCACACGATGTTGGAGCGTCTCGGGCGTGTCGTCGACCAATACTGGAACCTTAGCCTGTGCGATGATGGAACCGTTGTCGTAGACTTCATCCACAAAGTGTACGGTGCACCCCGACTCTGAATCGCCTGAAGCGATAACAGCCGAATGAACCTTGATGCCGTAGAACCCCTTTCCGCCGTACTTCGGCAGCAAGGCAGGGTGGATGTTGATGATCTTCCCACGCCAAAAATCCACGACCATGTCGGGTATTTTGCTCAAGTATCCAGCCAGCACGATGAGATCCGGGTCCAGGCTTTGAAGGTTTGCAGTCAGTGCTAGTGCATAGTTGTCGTAATCTTCATAGTCCTTTCTTCTGACCATAAAAACGGGAACATCCGCGACTCTTGCTCTATCGACTGCGCCGATCCCCTCGCGGTCACAGACCAGTCCTACGCACGTTGCCGAAATATCGCCATTTGCAATTGCGTCTAAAATTGACTGGAAATTTGATCCCGATCCAGAGGCAAAAACAACGAGGCGTTTCAAAAATCGTAGAGTGATGTCGGGTTGTACAGTTTGGAATTCTTGCCCAAAGATACGCAGATTGGGAGTCCACAGGGTACTGCAATTTTGGGTTTGATATGCCCGTAGGGCGTGTTTCTGGCCAATGGTGGATTGATGCCGTCAAAAATGCGGTCGATAACCGCGTCAAGTGTCGGCACATCCGGGTATGGTTCCTTTTCCACGGGTGTAAACGTGCCGAGCACAACCCCGGCCGATTGTTTGAGTAAGCCTGCCATTCGGAACTGGCCCAAATAACCGTCGATCTTGTGTACAGGCTCGTCGACGTCCTCAAGAATCAAAACGGTGTCCTTTACATTTGGGAACCATTCGGTGCCAATCATCTTAGCCGCCACGGCCAACGTTCCGGGCAATGCAATTCCTTCAATGCTGATAGGGGTGTCGCTCTCAGGGAGGCTGTAATCGCATTTACCTGAGTGGACAACCTCCCAAAAGGCCGACTCGAAATCGGGATTGACGGGGTCGTTGGCCATATCTGTAGCCACCATGCCCGCCGACAATGTCGGCATCCCAGTTTTCGACCAAATACCCCATTGGAGTGCTGTAATATCGCTGAAGCCCACGAAAAGCTTTTCTGAACGCTTGATGGCTGCATAATCGAGGTGAGGAAGCAGATACATGCTGCCAAAGCCGCCCCTGCCACACATGATGGCGTCGATAGCCGGATCTGAAAACAGGTCGTTCAACTCTTTGGCTCTGTCTTGAATGCTTCCGGCAAAGTAGGAGTCAGCCTGATAGTTGGATTTTGCGACCTCGACACGGTAACCGATCCTTTCGAGGTATCGTACTCCTTGTTCAAGCCTTTCGGGGACAACCGGCGACGACGGGCTAGTGATGGCAATGACGCCATTTTTTGGCAATCGTTTGAGTGGCATGGTTACTTACGGTTCAACCTGAATACATGGTAGTTGTTCAAGCTCCAGTAAACTTCTTTGATCGTCAAATTTACTGTTGCAGCAATCGGTATCGCGATAAGCATTCCTAATACGCCTCCAAGTTCAGCACCGATGAAGACAATGAAAAGTATGGACAGAGGGTGCATATCGGCCGATTTTGAAAATATCAGCGGCTGCAATATGACATTGTCGACAAGCTGGGTCGTAAGCTGCGCAAGCAGGCCTGGGTATACAAGGCTTAAGTCGCCGCGTTCGAAAATGGCAACCAACACGATGATGATATAACCTATGGCCGGGCCAAAGTAGGGGATAGAGTTCGCAACACCTATGAAGATTCCCACGATGATGGCGTTATTGAAACCGATCATCGTAAGGAGCGTCGACGACAGAAATGCAACGATCAGGCTTTGGAGAATGACACTTTTGAAGTAGATGCCCAAACGCTTCTCCGTTTTGTCGATGATGGACATGATCGTTTCGAAGTACTTGTTTGGTACCAGAAGTAGGACGCTCCGTCGGATCTTGCTGCCGTCTTTCAGAAGAAAAAATATGCTCAATGGAATCACAATTACAGCAGTGAATACATTGCCGACCAGGCCAAATATGTTTCCGAAGAAAGTTGAGAAGTTGTTTTGGAAATTACCAAGCTGGAAAAGCTCGTTAATGAACTGTATTACAGCCCTAGACACCACACCCGCTTCAACCTGGAAAGGCAGGTTGTTAACGACCCAGTCGTCGATGGTGCGAGCAATCATGTTGATATTCTCGGCGTTGAGCTGATTTCCTAGGTTCACAACCTGTTCGACGATGGGTGGAAACAAGTTTGTGGATAGAAAATACAAAATCAAGAACAGCCCGCTAATGACCAGCAGGATGGAGAACGTACGATTCAACCCTCCAGATTGCATTCTGTTGACGATGGGATCGAGCAGATAGGCTAAGATAACTGCCACACCCGCGTAAATTGCGAGTGTTGAAAAGCGGTACAACAAAAGAAAGGCCATGGCCAGTGTGAACACGACGGCCAGAAAACGGATGGTCTTATCTAATGTGGTGGATCTCACGGGAGAAAGATATCAAAATAAACGCACAAAGCCGGCAGTAGTTGCCGGCTTTGCGGTGGCTGGGGTAGGCAGCCTGCCGAATATGGGCCGTGGCGGTTTCACCCGCGACGGCCTCGTGGTTGTGATGGCTTCACTAATAGAAAATCTACGTAGTCTCTTGTAAGACGCGACCCGAATGTTTACTCCTCTTCGGCAACCCCGTTGCTTGGCGCAAGCACTGGCGCCACTACGGGTGCCGCATCACCGTTCAATATGGCGCGGACCTGAGCCTCAATCTTGGCGGCAACCACGGCATCCTCTTCCATGAATTGGATGGCCGCATCAGCACCTTGGCCGAGCGGGTCGCCGTCGTAGCGATACCAGCTTCCCCTTTTCTGGATGATGTCGTTGGCGACTGCCAAATCGAGGACTTCGGCCAGTCTGGATATACCCTTGCCATACAGAATGTTGAATTCACACTCCTTGAAAGGAGGGGCCACTTTGTTCTTGACGACCTTTACCTTCGTGCGGTTCCCAACGACGTCGTCTCCCTTCTTGATGGCCCCGATGCGGCGGATATCGATCCTGACCGACGAATAAAACTTGAGTGCCCGTCCACCGGTGGTTGTTTCAGGATTGCCGAACATTACGCCGATCTTGTCGCGGATCTGGTTGATGAATATCACCGCGGTTCGCGTCTTTCCAACAATGGCCGTCAACTTGCGGAGTGCCTGCGACATAAGGCGCGCCTGCAGACCCATGTGCGAATCGCCCATGTCGCCTTCAAGTTCGGCCTTTGGAACCAAGGCGGCTACCGAGTCGATCACGACGACATCAAGAGCACCCGAACGGATCAGCGTCTCTGCGATCTCGAGCGCTTGCTCGCCGCTGTCAGGCTGAGATATGAGGAGTTCCTCGATCTTGATGCCAAGGTTGCGGGCGTACTTGGCGTCGAACGCATGCTCCGCATCTATAAAAGCGGCATAACCGCCCGCCTTTTGCGCCTCTGCGATCACATGAAGGGTCAAGGTCGTCTTTCCGCTCGATTCCGGACCATAAATCTCCGTGACGCGCCCCCTTGGTATGCCGTTGACCCCCAGGGCATGGTCGATCGCAATCGAACCAGTTGATATGGCGTCGATGGGCACGACTGCATTGTCGCCAAGCCGCATGATGGTGCCTTTTCCATGGGTCTTTTCTAGCTGCTCGACTGCCAGCTCCAAGGCGCGAAGACGTTCGGGTGTAGACATGGTTTTCAAGTTAGGTTTCGAATATATGTGCAATATATGTAAGGGTATTTCAAATACCAAGTATCGACTTACAATTTATTTGGCACTGCGACAGCATGTTGTCACAGCTTCTGAACTGACCGCAGCTCCGCGAGGTAAAAACCCCGCGTGCAACGGCTCTATACATAAGAGCCTTGCCGAAGCAATTCCTTACGTCCCGAAATGTAAAAAAATGTTAAAATCAATCGATTTCTTTGACGACTTCCGACAGAAGCCGCAAGGCTTCGGAAATCTGTGCTGAACTGATGTAGGGCGCGCAACCGATACGGAGCGTAGTGTTACGGTGGTCTGTCAGCATGCCACGCTCACGCAGCTTGGTCCTGATCACTCCGGCATGGGGGGTCTCCAACGCAACAAAACCTCCGGTCGATGTCGCCGGAACGTCATGCTTCAGCTTGATGGCATCGGGTGGCAGGTCAAGGGATTTGAACCCGTCGCGGATCATTTGAACTTGCGTGCGGTACTGGCGCTCAAGAAGTTCGGGCGTAATGCCCATTTCATCAAAAAACTGGACGACACGTGCGGCTCGATACTGCGAAATGGGGTCGTAAGTGCCGCCAAGGAAGCGGTTGTCGCCTTCGTCGTACAAGATCCCAATCTTATCGCGGTCGAGCGTCAATGACCCAAAACTTGAAAACCAGCCGGTGATGACAGGCTTCAACGAGCACCCAGAAGGATATCTGAGGAAACAGTTGCCCTCACCCCACTGCATATACTTGTAGCCGCCAATGAGCCAGTATGCGTCGTCCATCTTAGAATCGCGCAAAGATATAGGAATCACGTTGGTGCCATGGTAGTCGTCTACAATAAGCGGCACGTTCTTCTCCCGGCAGATGGCGGCAATCTGTGGCAGCTCGTCCAACACTAATGCATTCATGAAAAACACGCGCGATACGATGACAGCTGTGGTTGGAGCCTGCAGTGCCAACCTGAATCGCTCCGCGATCCCCTCCAACGGGAACACCGGCACCCTCACAACGGGCACACCGACTTCCTCAAGCCTTTTCATTTGTCGGAACACCGTGTGAAACTCGCCATCGGTCGTCACAATCCGGCCTCTGTTCCAGTCGAATGACGAAAGCAACCTGACAAGCACATCGTGGGTGTTTTGGCTCACCGTGTACAAGCCGTCTGGGTCGTCATAAAAGTTGCGCAGCCAACCACGCAGCACATCCACCTTTTCGAAGGCGGACGGCCACTTCTCATCCACCAATTTGGCCGCCTCCATAAATCCTTCCTTCAAGCCCTCGAGGGCGACATCCGGCCATGCCTGATGCGAGTGGCCACTGAACATAAGTCGGTTGGCAACATCAAAGTGACTGTAGTGAGGCTGAAGCTTGAGCGCTAGATCGTCGATGTTATGCATATTGAAAGAAGAAAGAAGAAAGAAGAAAGAAGAAGGATAGGAAGAGGGGTAGGGGCAGATGTGAAACGGTAACCGAACCCTGCTCACCGATCAGAACCTAGCACGTATTGCCCATAGATCAGGAAACACATGCTGGTGCAAGGTTCGTTTCAAATATTCGACGCCGTCGCTGCCTCCCGTGCCCATCCTAGTTCCGATGGTGCGTTCAACCATCTTTACATGCCGATAGCGCCATTCCTGAAGTCCTTCGTCAAAATCGACGAGCAATTCCGTGAGCATCGAAACCTCTGGGTTTTTAAGCACATCACGTACAAGCACCTCCTGATTGTGTTCCGATGGGTTGAAAACTAGGCCCCGATCATTCACTCTTTCGGGCTGTTGAATGTCGAAGCCTTTGCGTCGAAGCATGCCACAAAACGACTCCCATATGGTAGGTTCAGTCGCACGTTGCTCAAGACGTTGCCGATACTCCGATCCCTCGGGATGGATCAGCAGCATGTGGGGCGACCTCATGCCGCAAAGCATTTCAACCTCACGGAACTGCACTGACTGGAATCCGCTGCTGTTTTCAAGAAACTTACGGAATTGATTGAACTCCAACGGAGTCATCGTCTCCAAAATATCGACCTGCGATACCAGGGTCTTGAGGATGGTCAGAATGCGACGCATGGTCTTCATGGCGGCCCAGGTGCTGCCCGATGTCAACATGGCATTGAACTGCTCCAATTCATGGAGTATCTGCTTGAACCAAAGCTCATAGGTCTGGTGGATGATGATGAACAGCATCTCGTCGTGTTCGGGCGGGCTCGACTTCAGCTCCTGCAGGTTCAGGAGCTCATCTACATGCAGGTAGCTATTGTAGGTTAGCGACATTCATCAACCTCACATTTAATTCCGCTTCATGTTAGTGATCATTTCACGGAAGATCGGCAACTTTGATGAGATACGCACCTGCGCCACATAATTCGTATCTTCGGTGATGCATCCAAACGACATCCACCTGGTCGACACCCACTGCCATCTGTACCATCCCAAATTACAGAACGACATCGACGACATCTGCGTCAGGGCGCTCGCTGCCGGTGTTAAGACCATCCTGCTACCGGCTATTACACTCGAATCCATCCCTCTGATGGACCTTCTGCCACACCAAGGCATTCGTTTTGGCAAAATGGCCGGCATCCACCCATGCGACGTGACGACCGGTACCGAAAATGATCAACGCCTGCTCGAGGAGGCCTGCTCAAAAGACGACATTGTAGCAGTTGGCGAGACAGGCATCGACTACTATTGGAGCAAAGAGCTGGTCGACGAGCAGCACATTAGTTTTCGGCACCACCTAAAGATCGCTTCTGCTTTGTCAAAACCCATCGTAATCCACAACAGAGACAGCACGGCCGACATGCTCCGAATTTTTGAGGAGGTGCAAGACGGCTCGATTTCAGGCGTCTGGCACTGTTTCAACGGATCGTACGACGAAGGCATGCGAGCCATCGACCTGGGTCTGCACCTAGGTATTGGAGGCGTGGTGACCTACAAAAATTCGGGTGTGGCAGAAACGCTGGCCAAGCTTCCCAAAGATCGCATCCTGTTGGAAACCGATTCCCCGTTCTTGGCCCCGGTACCTCACCGTGGCAAGCGCAACGAGCCGTCCTATGTCAGGGTCGTAGCCGAAACGGTGGCCAATGTGTGGGATACCAGCATCGATGAAGTAGCCAGGATCACCACAATGAATGCCGGCATCTTATTCAAGACCATGAATATGACCGCAGATCGATAAGATCAAACAGATCGAAAGAACGAGCGCGGATTAATAAAGATCAATGAGATAATAAGATCAAAAGATAATTTTCTCGCTTCTCGCAATCACTTCAAACGCATCAAGTCGAGCACGGTGATGTCGTCGCTAGGATCGGCACCGGCGGCAAACTGGAGCACGTCGAGGAGGATGTGTTTTGTGATGCTCTCGGCGGATGAGGCGTCGGCTTTCGTCATGGCGGCCTCAAGGCGTGGCTCCTCGTAGAAATCGCCGACGGGGTTCATGGCTTCAGTGACACCGTCCGTAAATACGACCAAGTGGTCGCCTGGTTCGAGTTTTACTTTTTTGACGTCGTACTCGATCTTGGGAATCTTGCCGAGCAGAAGTCCCTCGGTGTCCTCAAGCATTTCGATGCTTCCGTCTTTTCTGCGAATGTAGGGTAAATTATGGCCCCCATTGCAGTATCTCACTTCTCCGGTGCGTGTATTGTATACACCGTAGAACACCGTCACGAAGGTGGTGAGATCACTCTCGGGAATCAACATCTCGTTCACTTTACGAAGGCATTCGCCTGGATCTACCACTTGTGATGCCACCGCGCGGATCATGGTTCGACATACGGCCATGTAAATGGAAGCCGGTACACCTTTGCCGGAAACATCTCCAACCAGAAACACCAGGCGGTCGGAATCGATGAAGAAGAAGTCGTACAGGTCGCCGCCGACCTCCTTCGCCGCCGTCATGGTGGCATACAGATCGAATTCGTTTCGATCGGGGAATGCCGGGAAATTGCGCTTCAAGATTCGCTGCTGAATACGGGCGGCGGTGTCAAGCTCAAATTGCAGATTTGATAGTTTGCTTTGGGCCTCAAGCGCCTGGCGGATGCGCCCGACCTCACTCATTGTCTTCGTGATGGTCGCCTCAAGATCCGTGAAGTCGATGGGCTTGGTGATGAAATCGTACGCTCCACGGTTCATTGCGGTGCGGATGTTGTCCATATCGCCGTAGGCCGACACCACTACAGCCTTCATGTCGTCCCGCTTGCGCTCTCCGAGGTGCTCCAAAAGGGTGAGACCATCCATCTCCGGCATGTTGATGTCGGTCAAAATCAATGAAAAGTCTGGGGTCTCGTCAATTTTTTGAAGTGCGATAACACCGTTGTGGGCAAATTCAAACTGGAATCTGCCTTCTCGAATCTGGTGACGAAACCGCTGTAAAACCAACATCTGAAGGTCTGGTTCGTCGTCGACTACTAATATTCTATTATGAAGCATTCGTGGTTCTTTCAGGCTTTATGATCCAGATATGATCTGATTTCCTGCCTAAGGGTGTCAAAATTGATGGGTTTAGTAAAGAATTCCTTCGCGCCCGACTGAATGGCATTCTGATAATTGTCATCGTCTCCGTATGCCGATATCATGCTGACTTGAATGTTTGGGTATCTTTGTTTGACCGTGTCAAGCAGTTCCAAACCGGTCATGCCAGGCATGTTGATGTCTGAAAATACATATAGAATTTCGGGCGGTTCGGTCGATTCGAGTAATCTTAACGCCTCATTTCCCGAAAACGCAAATGCCAGCTCAAGCTCACCTGATCTGATTTCGCGCCGAAATTGCTGTTTGAACAAGATTTCCACATCGTGCTCGTCGTCGACAACAAGAATTTTGACAGGTTTTGACATTGGTTTGACAATTATGTTTGTGGTAGGATGATACGAAATTCCGTAAAATCTCCAGCCTTCGAATTTACGTCAAGTGAGCCATTGTGCTGATTTACGATAATTTCATAGGTGAGCGAAAGTCCGAGACCCGTACCCACACCGGTTGGCTTGGTGGTGAAGAACGGCTCAAATATTTTGTTCTTCACATGGTCTGGAATACCCGTGCCGTTATCGTGCACGATAATTTCGACCTCATGGCCGATTCTTTTGGTGGAGACCGTAACTGTCGGCTTGAATCCGGGTGTTTCTCCTGCACGACGTTTTTGGTCTGCCGCGAAACAGGCGTTGTTCACCAAATTCAAAACGGCCCTGCTGAAATCTTGGGGCACAATTACGACCATGCCGACATCAGGGTCGAAGTCTGTTTTGAGGGTCACATTAAACGACGGGTCCTGAGCCCTGAGTCCATGATAGGCGAGGTTTACATATTCACCGATCAACTCATTGATGTCGGTTTCTTGACGCTCACCAGATTTGCCCCTGCTGTGCTGGAGCATTCCCTTCACAATATTGTCGGCACGACGGCCATGCTCGTAAATTTTGGACACATTCGTCTCGATGTCGCCCAGAATCGGCTCGAACCTGTCAACTTGATCAGGGGTCAACCCAAGGGCTGCCATTTCCTCACGTGCTTCCATCACCAGTTCACGCGTCAAGTCGGAGAAGTTGGTCACGAAATTGAGGGGATTCTTGATTTCGTGGGCAATGCCGGCGGTCAATTGCCCCAAGGAGGCCATCTTCTCGCTTTGGATCAGTTGGTCCTGAGCTTTTTTTAACTCTTCCAGCGACTCCTGTAACTCCGCGGTTCTATCGGCGACTTGCGCCTCAAGCCGTTCGTTTTGGGTCCGAAGCAGCTCCTGCTTTTCAAGGCTCAGTTCCTCAACCATTTTTGAATGTTCCGTCACTTCTACGAGCGTATCACGGAAACGGCGATTGATGTACATGAGCATGCTCAAAGGGATCGTTGTGTAAAAGACGAGCAACATGGACGAACCAAGGTGTATGCCATACATTATTCCGAAAAAATCCATCAGCAACATGGTCATAGCAACTAAACTTATGACTATCGCCCCGCTGACCAAATAGATTTTTGCCCCTTGGATGTTACGCCGCTGAGATACCATCAAATAGATGAACATTGCAGCACACGAGGCAAAATATAAAAAGACAAACAAAGCCGAAGATAGGTACCATCCAACTGTCATTAACATAATGACCACCGCAAAAAGCATCCAAATCTTGAAAACTGTTTTTTCGGCCACAAACTTAAATAAGACATAAACAATAATACCTATGTACAATACTACACTTGTCTGCCATATAAAGACGAAGATATTATTGTAAAGCAAGTTGACCTCATGCTGTAGCAGCCTCGTGCTGAAAAGTACGCCCACGGTAATAACCGTAGTGGTCAAAGCAACTAAATATAGGATATCCTGCTTCGGGTTCTGGACGACTAGAATCCAGAAAATCAGGCACAGAACAAATAGTGCCAGCATCATTGCACCATCCCAGAAGGCGCTTAATGTCTGTGAATTTGCAATGATTTCATTGTAATCCTCAACTGTGAGACGAATGAGAGGGTCATAGCGTGTCAGATCATTTCGTGTCGTTCTGTTCAGTATTGAGGTAAGATGATCCGTCGTGTAAATGGCGAGCACATATTCGTGTCCCGTAGAGAGCTGCGCCATTTTGGCGAATTTATTCAACGGGTTGTAGCCTACGAATTGGCTTCTGTCAGAGGATGCGACTCCATACTGCTTGACAAGCACGCCATCTACATACAGGTCAATCGCACCCCAGGTTCCCATCCGCCAAAAAAGAGGTGTGTCGACCAATGTGCTGTCCAGCCGGAATTTCAGCCTAAACCAACCCTCGATTACGCCGCCGTCATCAAGGTGTTCTTCGCTGAGGTCAGCCGGTTTCAGCACCTGCCAATCTGAAACATCCAGACTGGGATCGGCGCCGTTCGCGGGGTTGCCAGGCATGTACACCCAGCCATCCAACTGACCAAGCTGGATCACGTCGTTTTGAATCATGTCTTTTGTGACTAAAACCGATTGGTCTTGGGCCACAACAATCCTCGGAAACGCAATCAACACGACTACGATCAAGATGCACTTGACAACCATTAACTGCCTGATTTTCAACATCATAGACATTGTACTTGCTACTTGTCCGGAATTGTAACCACAAACAGAGTAAATTCTCCCGGTACTGACACAATTTGAATATTACCTCCGTGAGCCTTAACAATATCAAAACTGATCGACAATCCCAAACCGGTTCCTTCAGTGCCTTTTTTCGTTGTAAAAAACGGCTGTAAAATTTTGTCTTGTATCTCGTCGGGTATGCCTGGTCCGTTGTCTTCCACAACCATCGTCACCTTCGACCCCGATCGGCGGGTGGTCACGGTCAGCTTCGGCCTGTAGGCGCTGCCATCAGCGAGTTTGCCTCCATCAACTTCCAGTTTGCCTCGCATGGCGTCGAACGCATTGTTGCACAGGTTGAGCAAAACCCGACTGAAATCTTCGCCGATCATTTTGACCATACCCACGTCATCAGCCAAATCAGTGTGCACTTCGCAATTGATGGGTGTTGCGCTGGCACGCATGCCGTGAAACGACAGATTCACGTATTCTTTGACCATTGCGTTGAAATCGACCTCTGTTTTCTTTCCGGAGCCACCACGGCTGTGCTGGAGCATGCTCTTGACGATGCGATCGGCACGCGTACCGTGATCCAATATTTTGCTCAAGTTTTGCTTGATGTCGCCTAGCGTCTCTACGATGAAATCACGGTCCGGACTCGGTTCAACCACCCGCTCAACCTCCTCGATCGACTCGTCGACCAATTCGATCGACACCGACGAGAAATTATTGACGAAATTCAGCGGATTTTTGATTTCGTGCGCAATTCCGGCAGTCAACTGCCCCAGCGATGCCAGCTTCTCCTGCTGCACAAGTTGCTGCTGCGTAGCCCTAAGTTCCACGACGGCGGTCTCAAGCTCACGGTGCGCCGCAAGCACCGAATCGCGCTGCAGCTCAAGCTCGCGTGTCCGTTCGGCGACTTCAAGTTCCAGCTTCTCGTTTTGTTGTTCAATCAAATGCTGTTTGTCGCGTTCAGCCTGCAGGTTCTGCTCCGAAAGCTTGCCTATCTCCACAATCCTGTCACGTAAATCGCTCAATGAGCTCGAGTACCTGATGGCAACATAATACAGCAATCCAAGAGGTAGGACAATCCCAGAAGTCAAGTCGAGAGGAAACAGAAGGTGGGAGAGTTGGTTTGAATAAAAATTGAGAATGAGACTATGGCTGAACGCACAAACCGTGTATATGAGTACTGTAATGACCACAACGACATTTTTGGTATTTATAGCCTTCCAATAGCGAATGGAAAAATAGATTAGAAGGATCAGAAGTACGCTGTACAAAATCAGACCAAAAAGCAACGATGTGTTGTCGTAGAGGTCAGGGGCAAAAATGAAGAAAAGGCCAAAAATAATCAGCGAAATGGGTGGCGTCAGGGACCACCTCTGCGTATTGTTGGCGAGAATGTAGTTGAGCAGGTACGGAAACAGGCCCGGAATGCTCAACAGGATGATGTACTCAAGCCGGGTATACACCCCGTGTACAAAGGGTGATATCGGAATGAGATCAAGAACCAGTATGGCATAGTACACGTAGTCGACCGACAAAAGGCCAGCTATGATCATGATAGTCCGGATGATCGAGTCTCTTGCAGTTAAAAGCCAGATGAAGAGATACACTACAAACAACAGGACTAAACAGGTGGCCAGGATAATTTGTGTGTAATTTCTTTGCGCCAGGATATCCTGCTCATCGGTGTGTACAAATTTCAGGTCGTAAATCAACGGGAAATCCAAGTCTCCCCACAGACCCTGGAGGTAATTGGAAGCCTGATCCTCGATGTGGATGGCCAGCACGTGTTCCTTGTTCGCAAACAATGGCTCGTCGAGGATGTTCAATTTGTTGGCGAAGGCATTATTATTGCCGTACAGTCGGCTTTTGGGGTCGCCTGTACGGTATTGAAGAATGAGCTTTCCGTCGAGGTAGATCGACATCGGAGCCCAGTTGTTGATATGGAGGGCCTTAATGTTAGAGACTGCCGCGCTGTCTGGCCTGAATCGCAGCCTCAACCACCCGTTGAGCGTGCCGTCGGAGCTCACCTGAGCAAACGTGAGTGTGTCTGGTCGTACGGCAATCCAGTCGCGTGTGTCTAATCGTGGCAATGCGTAGTCAGGGTCATCCCCGGACTTAAAAGACCACCCGTTAAAGGAGCTCAGGTCAAGACTGCGGTCTTCATCGAACATGTGTTCACGCAACAGAATGGATGTGTCCTGTGCCTGAGATACCGATGAGAGGGCAACTGCAACCAATAACAGGAGAATGATTCTATTTGTGAGTCTCAGCACAAAATATTGGGTGACACAATCCTTGGGGTTACAGTTCATACAATCATTTTATTGACAAGCTTTGACGAGCACACGCTGAAGCATTGAACATAGTGAATTTCAGGCAATGGTAAAAAAAATGCCCGGATCCGTTTTACGGGATGCCGGGCATGATCACTGCCATAAATGAACATGTAATCTACCTGAGGAATGCCTCGACAAGACCCCCATCAACCTGGATGATCTGTCCGGTCGTGCGCGAGAACCTCTCGCTTAGGAACAGGTAAATGGCCTCCGACTGGTCCGCCGGACGAATAGGCGCCCCTGTCAAGGTGCGGCTTGCGTAGAATTGAGCAAGCCGTGCACGTAAGACCTCGGTGTCTTCCGATGCGTCGTATGCGATCTTGTACTTCGCCAACGAAGCCATCACACGGTCGCGAGGGAACATGCTGCTGCCTTCAACCACGGTTGCGGGTGCGACGCCGTTTACACGCACGTTCGGGGCGAGCTCAATGGCCAACTCGCGAATGAGGTGGTTGGTGGCCGCCTTGCTCACGTCGTAGGCGAAGCTGCCCTTCTTGGCGACGACGGCGTTCACGCTGGTGGTGATTACCAGGCTGCCTGTCAATTGCTGAGCCATCCAAATTTTGGATGCTTCATGTGCGACAAGGTAAGGACCCGTCGTGTTCACGGCAAAGCTCTTTGCCCAACCGGCATCATCGAAGTTGCCATGCACATCCGGGCTGATGAAGATGCCGGCGGTGACTGCTATGCCGTCAATACCGCCGTAGGCCAATACGACTTGGTTTAATGCATGGGTGATCGAAGCACGGTTCGTCATGTCGCAACCGAGGCCGATGATGTCGCCCGATCCGCTAATGCCGGATCCCGCAACACCGATGCCCATTCCGATGCGTTTCATAACTTCGTCGGCCGTTGCCTTGGCCGCATCTTCGTTCAGATCGAGGGCGGCAATTGTGGCGCCGTCTTTAATCAGGCGGTCGACGGTATCTTTGCCGATGCCGCTTCCAGCACCAATAACAACGATAATCTTCCGTGCCATTTCCTGCTCGGCGGGCATGCGCTTGAGTTTGGCCTCCTCAAGCAACCAGTACTCAATGTCGAAAGCCTCCTGCCGTGCAATGGCCGTATACTTCGAAACCGATTCGGCACCACGCATCACCCATATTGCCGCGTTGTAGAACTCGGCAGTCACCCGGCTTTCGCTCTTTGTTTTTCCCCAAGCGATGAGTCCAATGCCAGGAATAAGCACCACCGACGGATACGAAACGCGCATGGCCGGCGAATTCGGATGCTTGTGCGTCTCATAATAGACGGCGTAATCCTTTTTGTATGCCTCGAGGCCTTCGTCCAGCTTGGCTTTCAGACGTGTGACATCCTCGGTCTGAGGATTCCAATCCACATACAAAGGCTTGATCTTGGTGCGAAGGAAGTGGTCGGGGCAGGAGGTGCCCAGCTCAGCCAGCCTAGGAGCGTCGGCGCTGTTCACATACGACATCAGGGCCTCATTATAGTCCACCGTACCAATGAAACGCTTCTCTTGGCTCACCTTGCCGCGGATGTACGGAAGTATTTCGACTAGTACTTGGTCGCGCTTGGAAGATTCGAGCGTCTGGAACTTGGCTCCGCCGAACGCATTCTCGCCAAGATCCTTCTTAGCCAAGTGCTCGGCCGCCTGACGAATCAGCTCAAGCGAAAGGAGATAGCACGCTTTGTCGTCGTTGGCCCAATTGATGAGTCCATGGCCACCCATAAGGATGCCCACGGCCTGTGGATTCTCCTCAACGACGTTCTGCATGAGCAAGCCAAGCTCGAAACCTGGACGTTGCCAATCGACCCAGATCACCTTGTCACCAAAGATTTCCTCGGTCAATGCCGGTCCGTCGGCTGCCGTCGCCAATGCGATGATCGGAGCCGGGTGCGTGTGGTCGACATGGGCGTACGGGATGAAACTGTGCAAAGGAGTGTCGATCGAAGGGGCGCATGGGTTCAGGTTGAACGTGCAGTGTGCATACATGCCAACCATCACGTCTTCGGCTGGGGTCTTTACGCCTCGGTTTGGCATCGCCGCATACACAGACTGTAAATCGAGCAGACGCTGCTGGTACAATGATGCGAAATTCTTCTTCTTTGCCGTGCGGAGGTCACCGCCCGAACCCTTCACCCACATCACCAATACGTCCTCGCCGGTGATCGGATCTTTTTCGGTCAGCTTTGCCGATGTGTTGCCTCCGCCGGTGTTGGTGATGCGCCAATCGGCTCCCAACAGATTCGAGCGGTAGATGAGGCGTTCGACGGGGTCTAGGGAATCGGCGTAGGCGTCATCCCAACGGCTGTTCAAGTAGGATAAGTCCATAGTAGTGATTGATTTTGAGGCAAATTCGTGATGCCTCTTTGAGTTTGGAACGAGAACTTTGGAGAACTTTTATATCCCTGAAAAATACCGCGATTGTCAATCACTATCAATCATTAACAATCATTACCATTTACTATCAATTACTATCAACGATTATCAATTATTGATACTTAACAATCACTGCCACTTGTATTGAGATGCAAACTTGCTATCATTCTTATCCCCGATCCCCGATCCCCGAT
>CAYWCV010000022.1:0-26567 GCA_964456845.1 uncultured Chitinophagales bacterium
ATCACTGCTAATCACTGCTAATAATTCACTGCAGCTTCTTGCTCAACTCCGCAACCCGTCTGCCGAGACCTTCGGCTTTGCTAAGGAAGGCCTCGTGGGTGAGTCCGGCAGCGAAGGGCGGCTCGGCGGTTATGGCCGAGGCTCCGAAGGCGGATGTCCATGTGTCGCCGCCGACGGTGATCATCCCGAAGACCATCATGCTGTGGAGCAGGTTGACCATGGTGAGCTCCTCGCCGGCCGACATCCCGCCGGAGGTCACAAACGCTGCACCTAGCTTGTCTTTCAATGGCGCGCCCTCAAATGGCCAATTGCGCATGAAATCCATCACTTCGGGTGCCACATTGGCGTTATAAACCGGGCTGCCAACGATGATGGCGGTAGCGTTGAGAAGATCCTCTTCGGTTGTCTCCTGCACGGTCTTGACGACCACCCGCACACCGGCAACTGACCGCGCACCACGTTCGACGTACTCAGCCATCTTTTTCGTGTTGCCGGTTTCGCTGTGATAGGTGATCAGCACGTTGGGCTGTGCATTCGCAATGGTTGAAATGCTGATAACAACGGCCAAGATCAATAAGCCCGAGGTATAAATCCTTCTCATGGCTGTTAAATTTTGATGAATACGATATCGTAAATAAATTAAGAAATCGGCATCTAAAATTCAATCATTATCAGTCATAAGCGGTCATTAGCAATGATTATCTATGGCTATCAATTATTCAGTTTTAATAAATTAGGTTTCACTTAAACGCCACAAAAGGTATGTATCATCGACAACTGCGTGATTGATAATCACTGATAATGATTGATAGTCATTGCTAATAACTGCTAATGATTGTTATCCTTTGTTATCACACATCATTAACTCACCTCCTCGTGTCTGTCCATACTTTCGCCGGTAAACGTGCGCCGATTTCCATCCTCGAAAACATCCCCCGTCTCATAACGGCCTACTATTCACGCCGTCCCGATGCATCGAACCCAGCCGAGAGGGTGGCCTTTGGCACGTCGGGTCACCGTGGCACTTCGACGAATGGAACCTTCAACGAGGACCACATCCTTGCCATCAGCCAGGCAACGGCCGACTACCGGAAAACGCACGGAATAACAGGACCGCTATTCCTAGGGATGGACACGCATGCCCTGTCGGAACCTGCATTGGTCACGGCGATCGAAGTACTGGCCGCAAACGGGGTTGAGGTGCGCTATGAGGCGGGTCCGGGTTACACTCCGACTCCGGCAGTGTCGCACGCCATTTTGGGATGGAATCGAGCCGGGCACTCCACCAAGGCCGACGGCATCGTGATCACACCGTCGCATAACCCGCCATCCGACGGTGGATTCAAATACAACGGCACCGACGGTGGACCAGCCAACACATCCGCCACCAAGGAGATCGAACAGGCGGCGAACCGCTACCTCGAAAATGGTCTGCAGGGCGTGAAACGCATCTCGTACGACAAAGCCCTGAAACTCGACACGACCCAGGCGTTTGATTTCGTGAAGCCCTACGTCGACACACTCCGCGATGTGGTCGATATGGACGCCATTCGGGGCTCGGGCCTGCGCCTAGGCGCCGATCCCATGGGTGGATCTGGCATCGGATACTGGCAGCCCATCGCCGACACCTACGGTCTCAATCTGGAGATCGTGAATCCCGAGGTGGATCCCACCTTCAGGTTCATGACGGTCGACAAGGACGGTAAGATCCGCATGGACTGCTCATCGCCCTATGCCATGGCCAGCCTTATCGCCCTCAAGGATCAATACGACATCGCCTTTGGCAACGACACGGATTTCGACCGTCACGGCATCGTGACCCCAGACGGACTCATGAACCCGAATCACTATCTCGCTGTTGCCATTTACTACTTGTTCCAGAACCGTCCGGGTTGGTCGGCGGGCGCCGCCATCGGCAAGACGCTTGTGTCGAGCAGTATGATCGACAGAGTTGCGGCTTCTATCGGGCGCAGGCTGGCGGAGGTCCCTGTCGGATTCAAGTGGTTCGTCGACGGACTCATCGACGGATCTTTCGGCTTCGGGGGAGAGGAGAGTGCGGGGGCGTCGTTCCTGCGCATGGACGGCACGGCGTGGTCGACCGATAAAGACGGCATCATCATGGATCTGCTCGCCGCCGAAATCACCGCCAAGACAGGTAAGAACCCATCGCAGCATTACCGCGAGTTGGAGGCTCAATTTGGAAGCCCCGTGTACGAGCGCATCGATGCGCCGGCGAGTCCGGCAGAGAAGAAGGTGCTGTCCAACCTCTCGCCAGAGATGGTACGAGCGTCCGAGATGGCCGGCGAGCCCATCCTGCAGAAGCTCACACATGCCCCGGGGAACGGGGCGGCCATCGGCGGACTCAAAGTCGTGACCGAAAACGGCTGGTTTGCTGCGCGTCCGTCCGGCACCGAAGACATCTACAAGATCTACGCCGAGAGCTTCAAGGGCCATGACCACCTCAAGCGGATCCAAGAAGAGGCGGTTGCGATCGTGAAGGGGGCGATTGGTGACTAGTGACTAGTCACTAATCACTTCCTCAACAAATCCCGAATCTCCTTCAGAAGCTCCACCACTTCGGCGTTGCCTATGGAGGCTGCTGTACCGATCGCTGCGGGTTCGCGTGACTGCAGACGCAGGGCATCTCGTTGCGACATCACCGTGTCCTTGAATTGCTCCATGTTCTCGATGCCGATCAGCTGCATGTCGCTTCCCTGTGGATTGCTGCTGCCTGCAGTCTCTATCTTCAGGATTCGCAAATCAAACAGGTTTAGCAACGGATTCTGGATAAACGTCAGATCCTGGATGTTCTCGAGGGGGATGGTCTTCTCGACCTTGAACATCACCCCTTTACGAAATTGGATGTGCCGGTCGGTGAGGCTGCACTCGAGGTGGTCGTAATATCGCTTGGCGTAGTACTGTCCGAAGCCGAGTAGCCAAACAATCATTAGTGGAATACCGATAATGGTAACCAACAACACAAAGGCGACGTACCAGAAGATGTACGATGTGATGCGGGGATTGAATATGGCTTTGATGTCTGGCATAATAGGTGAATTAATGGGTGCTTTTTGAGTATACGGAATTTGTGCAATTTTGGATACGGTGTCGATGAATTGATTACCGTTTGTTAATTTCAAATAAATGTGTTATAATTAATATTGTATAAATAAAACACTAAATCATAAAAAATAAATTATAATTTAGTGTTATTAATACATTGTCATACAATGTATTAAGTATAATCGATATCCTGCGCAGCACGCGCTACACTACTCCGTATCATGCGTCCTATAGTGGTCAAATATGGTGGAAACGCCATGAAAAACCACGTCCGTCAAGCCGAAATCGTATCGACCCTATCATCGTTAGTCTCATCTGATATTCCGTTGGTGTTGGTCCACGGAGGCGGTCCATTCATCAACGAGCAGCTTCGTCTGGCTGGCATAGAGTCTGAGTTTGTTGACGGACATCGGGTTACCACGCCCGAAGCTCTCATCCACATCGAAATGGCTTTGAAGGGCCGTGTGAATGGTGCCCTCGTAAAGCTTTTCAGCGAGAACGGTATCAAAGCGGTCGGACTGTCGGGCAAAGATGCCGGCATGGTGATAGCAAAGCAGCGGATGGTGCCTGTTAGCGAGCCATCAGGCTGGCGAGATTTGGGTTGCGTTGGCGACATCAAGGATGTAGACACATCCTTGATCGACCATCTGCTCCAAGTGGGCAACACACCTGTCGTTGCATGTTTGGCTACCGACGGTGGAGGCCGTGACTATAACGTGAACGGCGACATAATGGCCGGCCACATCGCGGCAGCCCTAAATGCGGAACACTATATCGTGCTCACCGACATCGACGGACTACGTCATGACATTGCCAACCCCGGCACACACATCGACCGTATTTCAACTACACAAGCGAAAGAACTCTTCGGCGATGTTATTGTCGGCGGAATGATTCCAAAAATCGAGTCGTGCATCACTGCATTGGAGGGAGGGGCGTTGAGGGCCACCATCTTGAACGGGACAAAACCGGATGGGCTACTCGATCTGCTCATTAACCGAAAACGTGTAGGTACGACAATCTATCTTGATGAAACAACTCACTAAAGAACTCCATCAGCTTGACCATAAGACCTATCTACCCGTCTTTAAACGGCTACCTATAGCTTTTAGCCACGGTAATGGATCGACCCTTGTCGATGTTGATGGGAGCGTCTACATCGACGCTCTTTCCGGGATAGCTGTAAATAGTCTTGGGCACAACCATCCCGCAGTAACTAGAGTCATCCAGCGGCAAGCCGAAAAGCTTCTGCACGTTTCAAACTTTTTCGTTACCGAGCCGCAAGTACATCTTGCAGCAGCTCTCACCAAAGCATCGGGCATGAAGCGCGTATTCTTCACAAACAGCGGTACCGAATCGTTTGAAGGTGGTATTAAAGTTGCGCGAAAGTCGGCTGGTAAGCGAGGTCGGGGTATGGAGGTGATTTCCATGGAGCATTCGTTTCATGGGCGTTCTATGGCGGCAATCGCATCGGGCAAAGCCTCTATGCAAAAAGGGTTTGGTCCGATGCCGGAGGGTTTCCGACAGGTACCCTTCAACGACATACAAGCCCTGCTGTTGGCTGTAACGCCAAAGACAGGCGTTATTGTACTCGAGCCAATACAAGGTGAGGGTGGTGTGCGACCGGCTGACCCCATATATCTCAAACAGGTACGGGAGTTATGCGACTTACACGGCATCGTGTTGGTATTCGACGAGATCCAGTGTGGCATGGCTCGAACGGGAAACCTCTTCGCAAAAGATTTTTACAGTGTCGAGCCCGATATCATGCTGCTGGCTAAAGCCTTGGGTAACGGTATGCCCATAGGTGCAATACTTGTCCGAAAAGAGGTGGGAGAAGCGATGGATGTGGGCGACCATGGGACCACATTCGGAGGTAATCCAATTGCCTGTGCCACTGCATTAGAGGTTTTGAGCCAGCTTGAACGCCCATCAATGCTAATGGAAGTGAAGCGTAAAGGGGTATTGTTGATGACCGAACTAGGGAAGCTTCGCGACCGTTTCGAAATGATCCGTGAAGTGCGAGGTGTTGGTCTTATGGTTGGCGTCGAGCTTAATACGGAGGCAAAACCAATTGTCCTCGAGATGCTCGAGCGGGGTGTAATCGCCAACGCGACAGCCGGAAATGTGTTGCGTCTGCTTCCACCGCTTATCATTACCGACGACGAACTGATGCGTGTCGTATCCATTTTTGCCGATGTGCTCGAATCGCTTGAGGTGACCCAATGATAAAAGCCGCTGTTGTCGGGGCCACGGGCTTTACCGGATCGGAGCTAATTCGGATTCTGCTTCAACATCCAAATGCCCAGCTTGCCGCCGTCACGTCCGAAAGCAAAGCAGGTCGTACACTATCACAGGTCCACCCGGCTTTTGAAGGAATGTCTGAACTCACGCTGATTCAAGCCGATGATTTGAATGTGTCGGATTACGACATCCTCTTCCTTGCACTACCGCATCGAATATCCATGAATTATGTGAAGCGCTGGTACAGCGAGGATGTTGCGATTATCGATCTATCGGGGGATTTCAGGCTGAGTGACGCTGCCACATACGAGCAATGGTATGGCGTGGCGCACGTATTGCCCAACTTAGTGCCGGACGTTCCATATGGCCTGCCCGAACTCAATAGGGCTACCATGTCGGGTGCCCGGCTCGTCGCCAACCCGGGTTGTTACCCAACGGCGTCCATTTTGGCCTTGGCACCGTTGGTTCAGGCCGATATGATAGATCTCAGCTCCATCATCGTTGATGCGAAAAGCGGGCTGACCGGTGCCGGAGCTGGAAACAGCGATACGACTCATTTCTCGAACGTGAACGATAATTTTAGAGCGTACGGCTTCAAGACTCACCGCCACACCATCGAAATCGAGGATGTTCTAGGCCAGCTAACTGGTAAGCGTCCAACGGTGCAGTTTACGCCACACCTTTTACCGGTCGACCGAGGAATTTTGTCGACTTGCTATGCTACGGCAATAACGAAATCCGACGACGACATTGTCCGCCACTTATTTATGGATGCCTATGCGGACGAGCCATTCGTTAGGGTGCGCGAACAAGCGCCCTCTTTGAAACAGGTGCGTGGTACAAACTATTGCGATATCTACCCGACCTACGATGCCCGAACGGGGCGCTACATCGTCGTTTCGGTGATCGACAACCTCATGAAAGGTGCAGCAGGCCAGGCTGTGCAGTCCATGAACCACCTTTTTTCACTCAATGAATCGAGCGGACTCGACCATCTTCCGTTCCACCCATAACAACGACTACGATCTATGAACAAAAATATCACACATGTACGTGGATTCAAATGCTGGGGCGCCCACACGGGTGTCAAAAGCATGCGTCGCGATCTTGCCATTATCTACTCGGAGGTGCCGGCTACTACAGCCGCCGTATTTACTCAGAACGACCTAGTGGCCGCACCTGTCAGACTTTCACGAAAACACCTTGCCGACAACATGGCTCAAGTCATCGTTTGCAACGCCGGAAATGCGAATGCATGTACTGGCAAGCAGGGAGAGCAGGGTGCCTTATCTATGGCGAAGACGACAGCAAGGATCCTCAAGCTGAAACCGGAGGACGTAGTCGTGGCCTCGACCGGTATTATAGGCGAACCCTTCCCGACCGACGACATCATCAAGGGTATCGAAGACACGATCCCCAAATTGTCGAAGAAAACGGCAGCCGGTTCTTTTGCCGCAAATGCCATCCTCACGACCGACACCTTCGCTAAAGAGGGATACCTTGAGTTCGACCTCAGTGGTTACAAAGTCAATATGGCCGGCATTGCCAAAGGGTCTGGAATGATACACCCGAACATGGCCACCATGCTCGGTTTCATCGTGACAGACGTATCGATTAACGGGCAGCTACTTCAGGCACTCACCCGAGAATGTGTCGACGAAACCTTTAACATGATTACAGTAGACGGCGACACCTCCACTAACGACATGGTGGTTGTTATGGCTAATGGGATGGCCGAGAATGAGACGCTTGTCTCTAAAGACGACCCAGGTTATCAGGTGCTGCGCGAGCGTCTGCTCGAAATGATGACGCACCTAGCTAAGCTGATTGTGAGCGATGGCGAGGGCACTTCGAAATTCATAGAGTACCGCGTAACCGGTGTTGCCACGAAAGATAAGGCAAAAGCGCTGGTGCGTGCCATCTCAGATTCCACCTTGGTCAAAACGGCAATGTTTGGCCGAGATCCTAATTGGGGAAGAATTGTCTGCGCAGCCGGGAGTGCGAATATCGGATTTGATTACCAAAAGACAGACCTCTATATCGGCGACTCCACGAAACAGGTGCAGGTGTTGCGTAAGGGCGAACCTATCGACTTCAACCGCAATGCCATGAAGAAACTCCTTCGTGAATCGCATATCACGATCCACATGGAGTTGAATAGCGGCCTAGCTGATGCTGTAGGATGGGGGTCTGATATGACAACCGACTACGTCATGTTCAATTCTGTCTACACCACTTAAACGGTGGTTTGGTAGAGTGGGTATTGTATTCCGGTTCGATGAAATGTACCTTTTCAGTACACGATTTCATCGCATCAATCGACCGATATGGTTTTTCAGCAATCAGACGATTCCTTCTTTGAGGCGCTACGCCAATCGGATTATGCCATTTTGGATCAGCAAGGGCACGTCTATCTCGACTATACGGGAGGCAATCTGGTTCCAGTGTCGCTGTTGCGCAAGCACCACGACCTGCTCGAGAATGCGGTGCTGGGAAACCCACATTCCACAAATCCGACCTCGCAACTGGCCGGACATCTCGTGGAGGAGGCCCGTGCGAAAGTGCTCGACTTCTTCAATGCACACGATTACTACTGCATCTTCACGCAGAACGCCAGCGCCTCGCTCAAGATCGTCGGCGAAAGCTACCCATTCACATCCGGCAGCCGGTTTGTGCTGACCAGCGACAACCACAACTCGGTGAACGGCATCCGCGAGTTCTGTAACGGCAAGGGGGGAAGCACCCATTATACCACCCTCAACTACAAAGATCTGACGATTGACGAGTACCATCTGTCAAAACTGTTAGCCCAGCGCAGGGAGGGGACCCACAATCTGTTCGCCTTCCCGGCGCAGAGCAATGTGAGTGGGATCAAACATGATTTGTCGTGGATAACGAAAGCCCAGCAGATGGGGTACGACGTGCTGCTCGACGCCGCCGCATACGTGCCTACGTCGCGGTTGGATCTGTCGGTGCATAAACCGGATTTCGTGTCCATATCGTTCTACAAGATCTTCGGGTATCCGACCGGAATCGGATGCCTGCTTGTTCGCAAGGACACCTGCACCAAGCTTGTCAAACCCTGGTTTGCCGGTGGGACGGTCACCCTCGTGTCGGTTGTGAGCCAGAACAAGTTCTTGGCAGAGGGCAACGAGCGGTTCGAGGATGGTACCCTCAACTATGCGGGCATTCCAGCCGTCACGCATGGCTTGGAATACATCGATACGATCGGCTATGAGCGCATCCAGCGCCGCATCCAGTATTTGATCCGCTATCTTTACGACCGACTCTCGGCATTGAAACACCCCAACGGCGCGGATATGGTGCGTATTTTTGGAACGCACGATTTCGGCAGGCGGGGCGGCAATATCATCCTCAATTTTATGGACGCCGACGGTAAGGTCATTCCGTTCGAACAGGTTGAGGAACGTGCAAATGCCAAGATGATCTCCATTCGATCGGGATGTTTCTGCAACCCGGGCATCGACGAGATAAACAACTGCATCACCACTGAAGAGATGTCGACCTATTTCTCCACCCACGAGAAGGGCGACTATTACGACATGGTCGCCACTCTAGGCAAGATGAGGGGCGCAATACGTGTGAGTGTCGGACTGGCGACCAACATGGCCGATCTGGATGCTTTTGTGGGATTTGCGGAAGGGATGGCAGATCGGTGATCGGTGATCAGGGATCGGGGATCTGGCTGAGTTTACCTTTTAGGGTTTCGAAGAGGACGGTTTCTTCCTCCCTCAGCTTCAGGATGTGCTCGGCTGCTCGTTTCGGAACCGTTTCGCCCGATAAGAAATGAATGGCAGTGTGCATGTCGTGCCAATCACCCAACTCCTGTTGCAATTGTTCGATTGATTCGATATTGAGATTCGTCTTCATTTGGGTTTTGACAGGCAGCATGAAATAGACATGCATCATTCTCTTGATTCGTATCCTGTATTTGTGCATGTCGTCAGCATCTTTCCCATCTAAACTGACTTCCTTCATTTTCTCGAAGTACTTTATAATTCTTTCATTATCTATAGCCTTCTTGGGTAAGGAGTATTTCTTCCGAAAGTCTTTTAAACATTTAACATGAAGCGAATAATCCTTAATAAATGCTTCAGTCAGGGTATCCTCCTCTTTCTTTAACTTTGCGATAAGTCTCTTTGGTGGATGAGGAAAACTGCTTAGCAAAGCAATGTTAACCTGGACTTCCCGAATACTGCCTGCATCCTTGAATATTGGTTTTAACCCAGCAGTGCTACATTTCTTTTTGTACACATATGTGGCAAAGGAATAGACCGCATTGATTTTTTTCAAATCTACCCTCAAGCGGTGCAGACTTTCAGATTGTCTGCCTTTCACGAACTCAGAAAGATTCTGTTCAATGGAATTGAGATGGTCTGACACATAAGAAGTTAAGACATCCTTTTTCATGATTCTCAAAATCCCAAATAGTCTGCTTCAAGTAGTATTTCTACCGTACTGTACCATCATTTATATACGCATTTTCATTGCATTATGCCATTAGTCTCGGCACGTTCAGATTTTTACGTCACGTAAGAAGTGCTTTGCTATGCCGAGTGGCCTCATGATATATCGTTTTTTGTTGAAGTGGCCTTTTTGGCGATTTAAGATGTCGTTAAGAGTTCGAATTGTCTTCGACATGTGCTTTCCCTTGTTCAACATAACGCACTCAGCTCGAACACTCATGGCAGCATCTGTTATTTCGGAACGTGTGGCGTAACCCGTTTTATTCAAACTTTCCAATACCTGTGTTGCCCAGATTACAGGTATGTGTGCCGCCTCACAAATCCACAATATCTCTTCTTGAATTTCGCTCAAGCGTTCAAATCCGATCTCAACAGCCAGGTCCCCCCGCGCAATCATCACTCCAAAAGATGCATCAATCATTCCACTGAGCAATAGGGAAGGCAAATTTTGAACCGCCTGCAATCGTTCGATCTTAAGAATGATGGCCGGTTGGTTATTTCGTGAGTGCTGGCGCAAGTGATTTCGCAGAGTGGCGACATCCTCAGGTGTGCTCACGAAAGAAAAGCCGACCATGTCGGCATGTTCGCATACAAATGGGATATTTTTCACATCCTCTTCAGTGAGGGCATCAAGGGCCAGATCGGAATCCGGCAAGTTTATGCCTTTCATCACTTTCAAAAATGGCTTCTTCGTAGATATACGGGTTACCTGCAGTTTGGCTTCCGCGTTTTCTGCTTGTACTACGAGTGCCTCAAACTTGCCATCATCAAAATAGATTCTATCATCTGCCCTCATCGAAGAAATTAGCGAGCTTGGCTCAATATGAAGTACGACATCTTGATGGCCAATTTTATGGGCTATTGCATCTGCCGAACCAATAAGGGTGATGCTTTGACCTTCCTCCAATCGTACTTTATCAACGCGATCATGCTTCTTCCATATGGTGCGGACACGGCATTTGGGCCCAGCAAGATCAACATAGAGCTTGCATGGACGCCCAGTACGGACCATAGCAAGCTTAAGCGATTTGATCATGCTTTCCCACACATCCACATTATCATGGGCACAGTTGATGCGCGCCACGGTCATTCCTGCAAGCAGTAGTTCTTCTATCTGCTTTCGATTGTTTGCCTCCTTGGTTGATAGTGTGACCATGATGTGTGGACCGATGGTCACAGCCGAGTCCCCGAATATGGTCTCGGTGAACGAGGCACGAAGCCTGTTGGCAGTATCAAACGTGCAGAATGCCTCTCTAGGATTGACTGTGGCAGGATTCAACCATTTCATCACTTGGTAGATTTGTACCAACGTGTGACTTTCGCAGCTGGTAAGCGACGATAATCCAAGATGATGCAAATACTCCTGTGCCTGCCTGATTTCGTTGGACCTCAATACCAGATAATGGATGAGATTGGTCGCGCTTATCCGGTAGTTCGAGTGTATCTCTGAGAGCAGCTCTTTGCAAGCATGCTCTGTGTTTTCCATACGCTGGCATAAATCTGATAATTGGTTGTAAACCAATTCATGGGTGTAGTCATTAGATTTTAGACGCAATTAAGTGTCCCCCCCAGCCATTGATTATTATTCCGGAATTCTACACCATCATGCTAACCTCGCACACTACGCCAACGTACACTTATTTCAGAAGCGATAAGCTAAACGAATAGCCGTGCCGCTCGTTGGGGGTCGAGTTACCGACGGTATAGGTCTCAACGGTGACGTTGCCGTCTTTGGCAATGGTCATCACCCGAAACATAGGGGTGTGGTTGGTTTCGTCGGGGATCTTGGTGCGCTCGAGTGCTGGGATGTGAAGGTAGTGGACATCCCCAATTTTCTTGGAATGATTCACGCGGTCCATGTCCATGTGCAGGTCGCCGGAAATGACGACGGCCAGGTTGGGCTGCGTTACAACTTGTTCCCTGAACAGCTGGTTGCTGATGCCTTTCTCGGCATTTTCGGGATATACGCCCTGCTGGGCACCATGCACTACGAGGATGACCGGCTTGGGCGCCACGCGCTGTACTTGCTCCAAGACCCACATGGCTCCGCTGTCGATGAACTCGCGGCTGGTATCGGGCGAGGCAAACACAAAGGCGACTTGCTCATACTCGAGCACATACTTGGTGCTGTCGAGCTGACTGTTCCATTGGCGAGCGTAATACATGTAACGTTCGACCGTGCTGCCATGCTCCTCGTTGCCCATGATAGGGTAAAAGGGAAGAGCAAGCCTCTGAAGGACTGGAGTGGCTGCCTCGTACTGAATTTCGGTGCCCTTGTGAGCGATGTCGCCAACACCGATCACGAAATCGATCTTTTGGGATTGTGCAAGAGTGTTGATCTGATCCACGGCAGCCGACATGTGGGGAAACTCGGCCAGCGGCTTCGGCTCAGCATCGCCCAGAAAGGCAATCCGCAGCAGTGTGCTTGATGTGTCGGCAACGGTTGTTTCGGTGCTTGAATCGCTCTGTACATTACCCTGGCATCCTACTAGTAAAAACACGAAGGGGATGATGGCAAGCTTAAGGAACCGGGTCATACGATTAATGAGATTATGTTCAAATTCGCGGCAAGGTAATCTACATGATACTACTCGTACATTAAGAGCATATTAAGAAATGGTTGATTGTATCTAGCCGGACCTATGCTCGAAATTTCAGAAACAGTGTTACCCCGTGCTTTTCAAACCACTCGACAATGAGTTAATCAAACTGAGCAGCTTGGTGAGCATCTGCTCCTTTTCGATGCCGTTTTCGTCCCCGGTTTCTCTCCACTGCCTCAGGTATTTGATGTGCAGATGATGGAGGATCTCCAGCTTGCTGTTCCTCCACTCCAGATTGTCGTACTGTCCGTCCCTTCGCACGGCGGCCGGCTCCCCGAACAGCTCTCCGATCATCGCAAATCCGCTTTCATAGTCGGTGAGGATTTTGCCCATAAACAGCTCTCGTTCGCCCGTGTCATCAACAAGCTTGGCATACTGCTTCATCATGTCCACGTTGGAGAGTATCAGGTTGGTCTCCGTTTGGATCATCAAAAACTTGAAGAAAGTCCAACCGTTGATGGTCTTCTTCAGCTCGTCAAACGCTTTCGGCTGCTCTTTTTTCAATGCCTTCAAAGCTTCGCCAATCCCGTACCATCCGGTGATGGTAAACCTAGACAGGTTCCAGCTGAATACCCACGGAATGGCCCTCAGGTCGCCGAGGGTCCTAGTGCCAGTCCTTCGCACAGGCCTTGACCCAATGTTGCTTTTTTCGAGTACGTCGATGCAGGTCGCGTTGCTGTAGAAATGGAGAAATCCGGGCGTTTCGATCAGATTCTTGTAATGCTCAAGCGACTTTTGTGCCAGGAATTCCATCGTGTCGTGCGGATAGGCATCCTCACTGGCCATGATGCGGCTCCTGATGGTCTGCTTGGCAACGCCAGAGGTAAGCGCGTTCAAGTTGTACGCCGCCGTCAGCGGATTGCCAAATTGCTGTGCAACCGTTTCTCCCTGTACCGTGATCTTGATGGTTCCATTCACGGTATGCGTTGGCATGCTCTCCAAAAATCGGTGGTATTTCCCCCCGCCGCGGCTGATGGTGCCGCCGGTTCCGTGGAAAAAGAAGACATCCGTATGGTTTTTCCGGCCAATTTCCGATAGCTCCATCTCGGCCTTGAACAAGTTCCACTTGCTGGCGATGGTTCCGCCGTCTTTGTTGCTGTCGCTGTAACCGAGCATCACCTCTTGCTTGTGCGAAATTCCGGATGACCGTTGTTTGGTAACAGGGTGCTGCAGGAATTTGTCCAAAATCGCAGGGCCGTTTTTCAGGTCGCCGATGGTTTCAAACAAGGGCACAACACGAATGTTGGTATTTAACAGCTGGGTCTCGCGCATCAATACATACACCACGAGCAAATCGCTGAGGTTGCGGGTCATGCTGACGATAAAGGAGCCGATACCGTCCGATCCGTACAGATGGATATGGTTTCGGACTACCCTGTAAACATCGAGCACATTGTCTGCCTCGGTTCCGTACGAAACCGTGACATCCGTTATAGACGAATGGCTATCCAGAATGCCGTTAAGAAATGTGACGCGCTTTTCTTCATCCCAGTGTTCAAAGTCGTGATCAGCGTGGCCGTTTGCCTTCAGAATTTGCGAAATGGCCTTGTCATGGTAGGCACTGTTCTGCCTGATGTCCAATTTTGCCAAGTGGAAGCCAAAACATTGTACCGTGCGCTCGATCGGAAACAGCAGGTCGTTGCACAGCCCTTTCAGCCCGTTCTCGATGAGCATGGCCCTCAAGAAGTTGAGGTCCTCAGCCAGGGCCTTGCTGGATCGGTAATGAGTATTGGAGTCCGCGTTTTTACCCGAAATCGTGTTTTCAAGCAGCAGCACCATGAGGCTCACGTACTGTCTCCAGGGTTCGTAGGGATTCCTTTGGATTGCCTTTTCGCCTGACTCGCCCAATGCGGCCGATTTTCTTTCAATTGCTTCCGAAAGCAAGAAAGGAACCGGGTTTTTGATGGCAGAGATGGAGAGCTTGCGTGCCAACATAGACAGCTGCGACGAGATAAGCGAAAGGGCGCTGCTTCTGTGCAGTAGCAGCGTTTCCTGCGTTATGCCGGGCGTCACGAACGGATGCCCGTCCCGGTCGCCGCCAACCCAGCTCCCAAACTGGATCTTTGGGAACACGTCGGGGTTTTGGATTTTGTTCGGGCTCAGTCCCATTTCAATCCATGAGCCCTTCAGTTGCTGGTCGCTTTTTTCTAGCACGGTTGGGAACACGTTCCGCAAATAGTAGACCGTGTTTGATCGTTCGTCGCGGATGGAGGGTTTCTCCAGGAAGATTTCGCCCGTCCTCCACCATCTTTCGAGCAGGTTGATAATTTTTGCCTCGATGGCATGCTGTTCGAGAATGCTCAGCGATACATTTTCTCTCTGCACCAAGAGCAAGTATAATTCGCGATGGATTTCGATGACCGTCACCCGCTTTGCCTCGGTCGGATGCGCGGTCAGGACAGGCATCACGCTGGCATCCGATATGGCTTGCAGCATGTCATCCTCGTCAAGTCCCTTAACCTTCCAGTCGTGCAGGGCCTCCGCCCACGAGCCTCGTATCGAGGTGATGTTCTCCTGGTTTTCCATCCTTCGTCGGTAGTGCGTTGCGGCATTTTCTTCGACCAGTGTCATGAGCTGGAAGTAGATGCTCAACGATTGGATCACTTTTTCGACGGGAATGGCATCGTCGTCGATATAGGATAGATCTTGCGGATTGCTCCGTATCAGCGGGATGATGTCGTGTTCCTGAATGCGTTCCAGCATGTCCACAAAACAGCGTATGATGAAGTGCCTGCTGTCCGTGATGTTCTGGAATGGGCTTTTGTTCGCTTCCATGAGTGAATCTAAGCAATGGGTAATGAAGTCTCTTCACCTAAGGATACTGAAACAGGACTGTATTTCAATGCAAAATCGGCGATTCAGTTTTTGATTTCGATGCTCAGCTGTCGCCCATCAGCCATGGCTTTTTTGTCCATCACTGAACCTACCGCGATTCCGATGGCCATGCCAATGGGCAGCCATATTCCCATAAAAGCCATGGAGCCGATGGCTGTCCCAAATGCGACACCCGTGGGGACCCCAAACACCGCCATCCCCAGCACCATCCATAGGTTTCGGTAGTAGTTGATCGGCACGATCTTCATTTCTTTTTCCAAGACCTTGACGATGTCTCGTTGTTTCTGTTTGAGCAGTTTATGCAGGGCGTAATCGGTCTTGGTGGACGCGTTGATTTCCTCCACGTCGGCATTGATGGATTTGATCACATAGTCGGGCAGATCCCTGCCCTTCAGATCGTTGAGGATGTACTCAATTTGCGTATGATAAAGGTTTGACTTGGCACTCAGCGCTGCGTTGGGGTTTTCGTTCAGTGGGGTGAGGTGCATGCAGATTCTGATTTGGATGGGTTCGCGAGGACGACGGATAGCATTCAAAACTAGTCCAAATTATATTTTACGATGGAATTAGCCTAAGAGTTGCATGGTCTCGGATGGCATCTATGGAACGAATCTTCCATCACGAACGCTTCTGTTTCAAACAAACACCCGAATGCCGTGCTCTACATCCTCAACTATCTCATCTTCGCCAGTATCTTCGTCGCTGTCGTAAAGCAGCAGGAAGTACCCTCTATTCCTGAGGATCCCGCATCTCCCACCGAAACCACCCTCATCGATTTCAGTGAAACGGTCGCCAACAGCTGGCAGATCGTAAACGACAATGTGATGGGCGGCATCTCCAGGAGCTCATTCAGAATGCACGAGGATGGATATGCCGTCTTCAGCGGTACGGTATCGCTCGAGAACAACGGCGGATTCGCATCGGTGCGGGCCCAGACGCGGTCTGCAGCCGATTTGTCGGACTTTAATGGACTGTCAGTGCGCGTTCTTGGCGACGGCAAAACGTATTGCCTGAGGCTCCGCACGGTAGAGAACGGACGCCTGACCTGGTACTCTTATGAAACCCGCTTCAAAACCAAAATCGGAGAGTGGGAAACGTACTTTCTGCCGTTCTCCGATTTCAAGGCGGAATTTCGGGGTACACCGGTTCGCGGCAATCCCAAGCTGAACGCCGATGCCGTCGCGGAGATTGGTTTCATGATTCAGGACAAGCAGGAGGGATCCTTCCGTCTCGGTGTGAGCAAGCTGAGCGGGTATCGGTGAGGTAACAAACTGGAGCCTTTGAAAACCTCCTTGTTATAAAGGTCCATCGCCGACACTTCGGGCTTCGCCCTCTAGTTCCTTCACTCCGTTCAGGATGACAACGTCAGCTCAGGATGACAATTGTACTTTTAAGATGAATAGAGCAAGACACGGGCTGCAATGACACCCCTTGTCTTTCCTTCTCCTTATCTTTACTCTCTCATCAGTCCCCAATCCTCAATCCTCAATCCTTAAACCATAATCCTCAATCCATTGCTTCTAGCAATAGAGTCTTCCTGCGATGAAACCGCCGCCGCCGTCTACGACGGTGAGCGCATCAGGTCGAACGTGGTCGCCACGCAGGCGATCCATGCACGTTTCGGCGGTGTGGTGCCCGAGCTGGCCTCGCGAGCGCACGACACGGCCATCTGGCCGACGGTGCTGCAGGCGCTTGAGGAGGCCGGTGTGACGATCGAGCAGATCGACTCCGTGGCGGTCACTCAGGGCCCGGGTCTCGTGGGGGCCCTACTCGTAGGAGCCGGCTTCGCCAAAGGGTTGGCCCTTTCCCGGCAGGTGCCCCTGATAGGCGTGAACCACCTAGAGGCCCATACCTACGCCGCCTTCATCGAGCATACACCCCAGTTTCCGTTCCTGTCGCTCGTGGTCTCAGGTGGACACACCCGCCTGGAGCTGGTGCGCGACTGGTTCGACCACGAGCTCCTGGGTCAGACTCGCGACGACGCCGCCGGCGAGGCCTTCGACAAGATCGGCAAGATGCTCGGCCTCGCATATCCAGCCGGACGCGAAATGGATGCACTCGCACGCACCGGCAACCCCAAATATCACCGATTCCCGATGGCGCTGATGGACGAACCCTACGAGTTCAGCTTCTCTGGCCTCAAGACCAGCGCCCTCTACCATGCGCAGGAGCTCGAAAAGCAGGGGATACCCATCGAAGGACAGCGACTCGCCGATATCTGCGCCTCGGTGACCGATGCCATCGTCAACGTGTTGGCCATCAAAACCGAAAGAGCCCTCATTGCCACGGGCGCCCGCAGCCTGGTGGTGGCAGGGGGCGTATCGGCCAACAGCCAGCTACGTGCCCGCATGGGAGAGCTCAGCAGGAAGCTCGGCATCCAGCTGTGCATCCCCGCGCCAGCCTACTGCACCGACAACGCCGCCATGATCGCCATCACCGGATGGCACCGACACCGCCTCGGGCACACCGATACGCTCGACATGAAGGTGTACGCATCCGTCGCAGATGCCTGATTCGCTCATGGAAATCGGCTGTTTTTACCTATCTTCGACTCCATGAACACGTACGAAGACCTGCTCCGACAGTCGATCCGCGACACCGCAACAGTGCTGTGTGTCGGGCTTGATCCCGACTTGCACCGTCTTCGCGACACCTGGCAGCGTCCTGGCGAGAGTGACGCATCTGTGGTCGAACGCTTCTGCAAGGCCACCATTGCGGCAACATCCGATGTGGCATCGTCATTCAAGCCCAATCTGGCCTTCTTCGAGGTCTTGGGACGGGATGGACTCCGGGTCTTCGGTGAGGTATGCGACGCCATCCCAGATGACAGGCTTATTATCGCCGACGCCAAGCGCGGCGACATCGGCAACACGGCCGACCGCTATGCCACCACATTTCTCGAGGTTTTCGACTGCGACGCCATCACGTTGTCGCCCCTCATGGGACTCGAAACCCTCAACGCTTTCACGACCCACCCCGACAAGGCGGTGTATGTGCTCACGTTGACGTCCAACCCCGGCGCCGACGATTTTCTCGGCCAACCTGCTGCCGGGTTTCCATCGCTTGCCGAGGTCATCGCCCGCAAGCTGGGTGAATTCGACCAAGTTCGTCCGGCCCACATCGGCATGGTGATCGGCGCAACACGTCCGGAAGCGATGTCCCCCTTGTTGAAGGCGCATCCTACTGGCGGGCTGCTGCTGCCTGGCGTCGGTGCCCAAGGAGGCGATGTCGACACCCTCATACTGGCACTCGACGGACATCAAGGCATACCTGTCGTACCCATCAGCCGCGGAATCCTATTTGGGAACGTATCGGGTGAGGCTGGAATTCGACAGCGAGCGGTCGCTTTCCACCAAATGCTCCACACACTCAGCCAGGCTTATGTCTGATACAAGGACGGCGCTTCCCATCGTCGACATCTACACCGACGGCGCCTGTAGCGGTAATCCGGGTCCGGGGGGATGGGCCGCGTTGCTACAGTATAATGGCAAGGAAAAGGAGCTTTCGGGCGCCGACCCTGCCACCACCAACAACCGGATGGAGATGACCGCCGTGATCCGCGCCCTGCAAGAGCTCAAGAAGCCTTGCCATGTGCGGCTGCACAGCGACAGTGCGCTCATCATAAACGCCATGACACAGGGTTGGATCGAGAACTGGCAGGCCAAGGGCTGGCGCAAGGCCGACAAGAAGCCCGTCGAGAACCGCGAGTTATGGGAAGAGATGCTCGCCGCGATGCGCCATCACCGTGTCGATTGGATCAAGGTCAAAGGCCACGCTGATGACGCACGCAACAACCGCGTCGACGCATTGGCGGTGGCAGCCATCAAAACATTATAACACGACCATGATCACTAACTGGTTCGAGCATTGGTTCGACAGCCCCCTACATGAGCAGCTCTATGCGAAACGCGACGCAGCCGACGCCAACCGTCTGGCCGAACTGATAACGGGCCACATCCCCGTGGACGAATACCCCACATTGTTGGACCTCGCATGCGGCCGAGGCCGTCACAGTATCAATTTCGCGAACAGGGGGTACCACGTGACTGGAGTCGACTTGGCTCCTACGGCCATATCGCGAGCTAAGGCGAAGGCGGCCCAGGCGGGGGTTGAGGTTGACTTCCGTGTAGGCGACATGCGCGTACCGCTCGAAGATACGTTCGACGTTGTCGTAAATCTGTTCACCAGCTTCGGATATTTCGACAGCGAAGCCGAGAACGAGCTACCCATCGCCGCGATGGCAACGATGGTGCGGCCAGGCGGGCAGGTATGGATCGACTTTCTCAACCCCGGCAACGTGCGGGCGAATCTGGTTCCGAACAATGAAGGATCCATCCCTGAGTGGAGCTATTCCATCCGTCGCTGGATCGAAGACGGCGCCGTGCGCAAGGAAATTCACCTGATCGAAGATGCCTCCGGCGACGAGCAGATCTTCACCGAATATGTGCGCCTGCTCGAGCTCGATTGGTTCGAGGCTGTGTCGAGCAAATATGGGTTGAAATTGCAGACGGTCTACGGCGATTATGACGGCAATGTTTATGATCCGATAGCCTCGCCTCGCCAGATCATGTGGTTTCAGAGAGCGTAAAGACCCCTGCGGGGTAGGTCCCGACTTCGTCGGGATGACAGCTCCGCATAAAAAAAGAATGACGCCTACGGCGTAGTTCTCGTGTCCCGCGTCTCGTTTCTCGTTTCTCAAAAAAAAGCCCCATCTGAAGTTCAGATGAGGCTCTTAATAGTTTCTGTATATCTCTGTCCGTTGCCTTATTTATCTCGAAGTGCCTTATTCAGGTCTTAGTAAGTTTCGATACCCTTGGTTGTGACACCGCCGGCCATTTGGGGCTCGCGCAGCAGATGCGTCAGATGTTAGAAAATAAAGGCTGCCGCAATCGCGATGACCAGGATGGTCAGATAGAACATCTGCACATCCTTCTTTGGCTTCTTGAGATGCAGCACCTCTTTATAGATCATGTGATTCAAGCCGTTTTTGTAATGCTTTTCATACAATTTAGCTCTCATGTCACACCTCCCTATGTTTAAAGGTTGATAGTGCTGTTATCTGTGTACGAGGTAACACCTTGTATACGATTGGAATATAGGGATATTGTCCAATATTACCAAATTGTTAACAAAGTCCGTTGGCGGATGTCTTCGACACAGGTCCCGACTTCGTCGGGATGACAGCTCGGCTTTAAAAAAGCATGACGCCTACGGCGTAGCCCGATCACCGATCCCTGATCCCTGATTACCGCTTGGCAACCGCCATCAGCGTGCACCTCGAAGTGCACACGAGCTTGCCGTCTTCGGTTTCGATGCGGCATTCCCACACCTGCAGCTGGCGACCGACGTGGACAGGCTTTGCCCGGCCCACTACAATGCCACTTCGCACGGCACGTATGTGGTTGGCATTGATCTCGACCCCGACGGCCGTGTGCGTGTTCGGATCCAAGTGCAACCAGGCACCAATGCTGCACAGCGTTTCTGCCAAAGCTACGGATGCTCCGCCGTGGAGAAGTCCGACTGGCTGAACGGTTCGGTGGTCGACCGGCATGGTTCCAACCACCTCGTCCGGGTCAAGCGTGACCAGCTCCATGCCCAAGGCATCACCCATGGTCTGGGGCGCTTGCTGCAGCAAGGCAATCAGCTCGGGGTGCACATGCTCAGAAATGGTTGCGTTCTCAAATTTCATCAGAACTTCGCCGGTATGTTCGTGTCCATCATCATCTGTCCGTCGATCACCGTGACGGCCTCGCCGGCAATCATCAGCTCGTCAACGGCCGTGTCGGTGGCGTGCATTTGGACATGTACCACACCGGGACGGTCGATGAAGCGTCCCTGCTCGGCCTTGAAGTTGAACAGCTTCTGGTCTTCCTTCAGGAATCCGTTGTACCACAGAAAGACCGCCATGGGTCCGTTTGCCGATCCCGTTACGGGATCCTCGAAGATGCCCATTGCTGGGGCGAAGAAACGCATGTGCCAGTCGATGTCCTTCGTGCCGGTGTCGGTCGTGACCACGGCAAATCCGCTCAGATCATGGCGCTCGCCCAAGCGCTTGAGCAGAAAAGGGTTCGGATCTAGCGATTTGAGGCTGTCGAAATCCTTCACTGGCACGAATACGTATCCGTTGTGTGTGATCTGGGGCTTGACCTTCTGGCTGAGTTCGATTTCTGACAGTCCGAGTGCGCCGCACAGGTTGGAAATGTCGCCCGGGAAGGGGAAAAACTTCGGCACCGGGAGGCTCATGCGGATATAGGGGCGAAGGTCCTGCCATTCGACATCCACCGTGATGATTCCCGACTTTGTGTCGACCAAAAAGCTTTGCGGCTCATCTACTTCCAAACCGAACATCCCCTCCTCGGCCATCGCATGGAAGGCGGCTATTGTGGCGTGGCCGCACAGGTCCACTTCCTGGGTGGGTGTAAACCAGCGCAACTGGAGGTCTACTTCTTCATTAGGGGCATCCAATACAAATGCCGTTTCACTTACATTGATCTCGCGGGCGATCCGGAGCATGTCTTTGTTGCTCAAACCCTGAGCTTCCAAGACCACCCCTGCCGGGTTTCCGCTGAATGGTTTGCGAGTGAAAGCGTCTACCTGCTTGAATCGGATGACTGACATAATGTTGATGAATTTTGGTTTATGGCCGTAAAGGTAGGTTATTAGGGGCTAACAGACAATGCTATTGGATTAAACCAAGGCGCTCTTCGACCAATTCTAACGCATATACCAGCTTTAAGGCGTCCAATGCGTTGTAGGCTGCCGGCTTGCGAAGCTGGATCGATTTCAAGAAAAGAGTTACGGCCATGTTGGCCGCGTCGGTGTGCTCGTAGAAACGTTTGTCGAAGAACAATCCGTTCGGGCCCAGTTGTCCATGGCGAACCGACTGCTCAGGGACGTTGCATTGCACGATGTGTTGGCTGTTGGATGCATAGCGGACGTGTCTCGAGTCGGTGTTCGTCACCTGCTGGTAGATCACGGCCGTGCTGCCATTATCGAAGCGAACGAGCAGATGTGCGCCTGCCAAGACACCCTTGATCCTGGATGCGTTCGCCTCGATGCGGTGCACGTTCGAATCGGCCCATTTCAGGGCCATCGCCAAGTCTTCGATGAGGAAGTGGTCGAACCCCTGACTCGACCCCTCAAATTGCGCATGCGACATTTCGCGCTGAATATGAATGAAATCGGGCTTTTTCACGGTATTCAGCATCCACTGCGACGCTGACGAAAACGTGGCCCAGTGCGCAAACTGCACCACAACCCCGGCTTCTTCCGATGAATGGTACAGCAGCTCTGCATCCCTGCGGTGTACGGGCAGCTTCGAAACGACAAACACATGGCAGCCCATCCTTATGGCCTCTAGTGCGGCATCGAAGCGGCCGTCGCCCTCTTCGAGTAGCACCACGGTGTCAACACCCTTCTGGGCGGCGACGACGCGCGACAACGAAACTTCCGTCACGATGCTTGAGCTGACGAGAAGGTCTTCCCACGCTTTGCAGCGATCTGGTTCACCGACAATTCCAACACGCATAAAAAGCCCTTTTTTTCGGAGGTTGCGAAAAAGGGAAGATAATCAATAGCATCAAACCTCAGCGCATGGGCATCACAAATGCCAAAATAATGTAAACCAAGACAGGCGAACCGACAGCGATGATGGTCAAGAAGACAAAAATAAGTCGGATGAGTGTCGGATCGAGCCCGAAATACTCTGCGATGCCACCACATACGCCAAAGAGCATCTTTTGATCGGTCGACTTGGTCAAGCGGCGTCCCATAACGATTTGGATTGATTAATAGCTATCTACAACCTACGCTTTTTCAGGCGAAAGGTTACAAAAATAGCAATCGAGAATCAATCTGCAAGCCTAAACGTAACAGGAAGGGAATATTGCACCTTTACAGGTCGTCCCCTCTGTGTGCCTGGGCTGAAACGAGCCATTTTGACGGCCTCGAGGGCGGCCTCGTCACATCCTCCGCCAATGCCCCGCGTGATGACGGGATTCTCAACTTCGCCGCGTTCGTTCACGACGAACTGCACAAAAACGCGCCCCTCGATGCCGGCCTTTCGCGCAATCTCCGGGTAACGGACGTTCCGTTGAAGCCCCTCGAGTCCACCGATCAGCTGCGGATCACGTTCGACAACCAGAAAGATTTCGGGTTCATTGCCAGGGGCAGTTCTATTCTCAAGTACGAAAGGTTGTTCCAAGGTGGAGGGGGGATGGGGGAGGGTGAGGTCGGGCTCCTGGGTCAAGATGACCATTTCGGGGATCTCGGGATCCATGTCGGCGGTGCGGCGAACGCTCACGCCATAGTTGACGGATGCCTGACCGTCGGTGAGGTCGAATAAGACCGGGAAGACCACGTTCGATTCAACTCTGGACCCACCGTCGATGGCGGGCGTAAATCGAGCACGTTCGATTTGCTTGCGCGAAAAGGTGCCGAGGCCCGAGCCCGGATCGCGCAGCACTTTGATTCTGCTCACCTTTCCTTCCGAGTCAATTCGAAGATCGAGCATCACCAATCCTTGCGTGCCCGACAGCATGGCCATGCTGGGGTAGGTCGATGCCAGCTCCGACTGCGATTCGAATCCCAAGAAGGTGGGCATCAAGTCGTAGACCTTGTATTTCGCCGTCCGAGTGGCTGGATTGAAATCCTCGTTGAAATTCATGTGGTAGGCACCGGCCAGTGTGCCGCTCACAGCTACGAGCAGAACGAGCGAGACCATCTTGCTGATCAGGAATCGGTGGTTCTCGTACAGTCGGTTCAGCGACATCCTCTTGATGGCCACAATTCTGCGCCTGAGCTGCCCCCCAGCATTTCGGGCAAGACGAAGGTCCATACCGTAGTACGTGTCGCTGTACTGCGACATGCTGAACAGCATACTGGCATAGCTGTACTTCGAAATGTGACTGTTGGCGAGCACGGCCGCGTCGCAGCTTTGTTCGCGGTAGTCCTCAATTTCGGAGCACAGCATCCGCAACGCCGGATTCACAAACCCGATGCGGAGCAAAATCTGCTCGGACCAGGTCAGCAGATAGTCCCAACGTTGTATGTGTATGAGCTCGTGTAGGAATACAGGGTGCAGATTGGACCTGTTTTCCAGGATGTGCTCGGGAATGACGACAACAGGCCGGAAGAATCCGAAGGTGAGGGGCACATGCACCTGGTTGGTCACAAACAGCTTTGGAAGGCGACGAATTCCCATCGATGTTGCGATCTCATGCAGGTGTTTCGTGAGGGCATGGGAGTCTTCGTGCACGGAATGCCTCATCACCATACGGAGGTCGCGATAGGCCATCGCCAGCTGAGCGATACGCGCCATGGCGTTCACGATCAACGCAACGCTCACAGCCCCCACGAGCGTGCACACGACCTGATACCAGCTCCCCGGCGTCTGGCTCGCCGCAACCATGAAATCGTTGTTGAAATAAAGGGTGCGCGTCATCGCCGCTTCGATGAGGGGTGCCTCTCCTTCGATGATGAAGTTCTGGAAGGGAATCAGGAACAGCAGTATACCGACCGGCAGCGCATAGAATAGGGCAAGCCTGCTGTGATACTGGTAGTTGGGATGCAGGTTTCCAAACAGCTTCAGAACGGGGTAGATCAGCAAAAGGCAGATGGTCCACAACAGCATGGGAAGCCAGAACCATGCGATGGCATGGTACCCGAACCGTTCCAGGATATGTAGACCTTGGTCGATCATGACCTTCTACATGGAGTCGATCATTCCGATGATGTCCTTCTTGTCCTTGTCGGACAGATCCTCGTTCTTGACAAGTGTCTGGATGAGCGCCGGAGCGGATCCTTTGAACACTTTTTGCAGCAATCCGGACACAAGTGCATGCTGAACCTCTTCAGGTTGGCGTGCTGGGTAATAAACGTACGTGAGACCTTCTTTGTCGTAGGCGAGATATCCTTTGTTGGCGAGGTTTTTCATCACGGTCATGATGGTGGTGTATGCCACTTTTCTAGTCTCTCGGATACGTTCGTGAACCTCAGCCACCGACGCGTTTTGAAGCTCCCAGACGTGGTGGAGCACTTCCATTTCGGTTTCGCCCAGCGGAGTCAAAGCTTTTCTCATAGCAGAAATAAGGGAATTGGGTGATTACATAAGTACTACAAACGTAGTAATGGGCACTTTAATATCTAAACGGGAACGCAATTTCACAAATTAGTTTTCATACATACGACAAAAATCACACATAAATGTCCATATCCACCACTATGGTGGCTTATTCATGAGCTCTGAATCCAATTATATCCTGATTTATCCCAATCAGCTTGCGGTCAAGATTCTCGATGGTTTGGACAAAACGGTCACCAAGCTCCTTATCGTAGAGTCTAGGGCGCGCCAACGCAGCCTGCCGTTCCACAAGAAGAAGCTTGTGTTCGAAATCAGCTCGAGCAGGCATTTCGCTGAAAGGCTCCGTTCGGCGGGATGGTCGATTGAATATGTGATAGGAGAGGATACGGAGTGTGAAATCGTTGAACGGCTGGTCGTGGAGTCACCTAATATTGTGGTATCAGCATTGAGGCCAAACGACTGGCAGCTACAAGTTGACATCGAGAAACTGGCTCAAAAATTGCCAAATAATGTTGTTGTACTCAGAAATCCGCTGAACATCGTCGACACGTCGATGTATCTGGACAAAGTGAAAAGCGGCACCTATCGCATGGAGTACTTCTACCGCGACATGCGCCGTAAGACCGGCATCTTGATGGATGGCAGCAAGCCTGTAGGCGGCGAGTGGAATTTCGACAAGGACAACCGAAAGCCCCTGCCCAAGGGTATGCAGCTGCCGGATGTGCCCCAATGCGAGCCCGATCCGTTGACCTTGGAGGTCATCGAGTATGTGAATGAACATTTCCCCGGCCACATGGGTAGCACCGACGGGTTTGCGATGGCGGTGACCGAGCGCGATGCACGGAAGCTGGCCGACGATTTTTTCGCCCATAGGCTGGTGCAGTTCGGTCCGTACGAAGATGCCATGAAATTCGGCCAGGACGTCATCTATCACTCCGGATTGTCGGCGTACATCAACTTGGGGCTGGTCGACCCGCTTGAACTGTGTAGGCGCGCAGAGACGGAGTACCTGGCTGGCAGGGTACCGTTGCCCAGTGCCGAGGGATTCATCCGTCAGATCATCGGCTGGCGCGAGTATGTGCGCGTGTACTACGACGCCATGATGCCCGAGGTGCTGCACACGAATGCGTTGAAGCACGAGCAGGCTCTGCCCGGTATGTATTGGACCGGCCAGACCAACGGCATGCGCTGCATGGAGGGGTGCCTGAATCCTGTGCTCGAGAATGGATACATCCACCATATCCCCAGATTGATGGT
>CAYWCV010000022.1:26667-30061 GCA_964456845.1 uncultured Chitinophagales bacterium
GCCTGAATCCTGTGCTCGAGAATGGATACATCCACCATATCCCCAGATTGATGGTACTCAGCAACTTCGCCAACCTGACGCGGACCGATCCTGTAGCGCTCTACCACTGGTTTTGGTATGCCTTCGTTGATGCCCATGACTGGGTCGTGCTTCCGAACGTGCTGGGGATGTCGTCCTATGCCGACGGGGGCGTTCTGGCCTCGAAGCCGTATATCGCAGGTGGGAACTACATCAACAAGATGAGCGACTTCTGCAAAGGTTGCCAGTTCGATCCGGGTAAGCGAACCGGCGAGGATGCGTGTCCGTTCACGTATTTATATTGGAACTACGTGGATCGCAACCGGGATGTCCTCCTGCAAAATGCGCGTCTGTCGTTCCCTGTGAGCACGTTCGACAAGATGGTGGATGTCGAGAAAGGTCAGATCAAGTCTCAGAGCGAGCATTTTATCCGTAATTTGCCAAGATATCGGAAGACATTGAGCATTGAGCATTGAGCATTGGACATTGAAGTTTGAAGATTTGGGAATGAAGAATTTTAGTTCGCATAGAGTTTACAAGCGCAAGGAAGGGGAACCGAATGGTGACGGCAGGTATGTGCTTTACTGGATGCACAGCAACCGCCGTCTGTATTCGAATTTTGCCCTCGAATATGCCGTGGCGTGGGCGAACAAGCTCGACAAGCCACTGGTGATCCTCGAGACGCTTGTGGCCGATTACCCCTGGGCATCCGACCGGTTTCATCAGTTCATGATCGACGGGATGCGGGAGAAGTCGGAGGATTGTGTCCGCCGCGGGGTGAGCTATTTCAGCTACTTGGAGCCGGAGGCGGGTGCATGGAAGGGTCTCGTGGAACGTGTGGCACAGGATGCGTGCGTGGTGGTGTCGGACGAGTATCCGGCCTTCATTCAGCCCGGCTTCAACCGAAATCTTGAGAAGGCGATTACCGTGCCGTTCTTTACGGTGGACAGTTGCGGGATGATCCCTCTCGCGCTCACCGACAAGGCGCCCTATGCGGCCTTTCTGTTCCGCAAGATCGTTCACAAGAACTTTCAGGAGTCGTGGGCCAACATGCCCGTGCAGGATCCACTGGCCGATCTGAGGGTCAAGTCTGCCACACTTAAGGTCGACATCACGACGCGGTGGCCCCAGATTACCGCCGCTGCCGACTGGAGGGAGGTGTCGCCAAGCCAATTTGACATCGACCATGACGTCCGTGCCCTTTCGTATGCTGGCAATCGGGAAACTGGGTTAAAGCGTCTCGACGATTTCATCACAACTACGCTGCCGCGGTACGGCACCGAGCGAAACGATCCGGACAAAAGCGCCGCGAGCGGGATGAGTCCATTCCTGCATTTCGGGACCCTCAGCGAGCACGAAATCGTGCAGCGCATCCTGGCGCAGCAGCCTGCGGGATGGTCGGCCGACACCCTCGTGTACAACGGTGGCAAGTCGGAGGGTTACTACGGAGGGCACGAATACGTCGAGAAGTACCTCGACGAGCTTATCACATGGCGGGGGGTGGGCTTCCACTATGCGCATCATGAGCCCGACTACGACAAATTTGAGTCATTGCCCGATTGGGCGCAGAAGACCCTGAACGAGCACAAAAGTGATCCGCGTCCGGTGCTCTACACCCTCGAGCAGCTCGAGGCGGCTCAGACACATGACCCCATTTGGAATGCGGCGCAAAGGGAGCTCGTGCGCGACGGCATCATCCATAATTATCTGCGCATGCTGTGGGGCAAGAAGATCTTGGAGTGGACCCCCGACCCTGAGATGGCGTTGGCCTACATGATCGAGCTCAACAACAAGTACGCCATTGACGGACGCGATCCCAACAGCTATTCCGGCATCTTCTGGTGTCTGGGGCGGTTTGATCGCCCGTGGTTCGAGCGGCCGATCTTTGGGAGCATCCGTTATATGACTTCCGACAGTGCGGCAAAGAAGATCAAATTGAAGAATTACTTAGTCAAAAATGGGTGATAAGAATGACTCCATAGTTCTGCGGTTCCCTCTTATCAAATGATCCCATTGATCATAAAGACCAACGGTCTCTGCTCATATCAGGTCCAGTAAGACACACATCATTCTCGCAAAGTCGGTCGAGCTTCTTTCTGCCACGTCTTTCACATCGGCATGGTCAAGTACGGTGTCAGTAACCCCGGATGCCGCATTGGTAATCAACGATATCCCGGCGCATTTCAGTCCAAGCTTGCCCGCCTCGATAAGTTCGGGCACGGTCGACATTCCCACTGCGTCGGCTCCGATATGCCGGAACATGCGGATTTCGGCCGGGGTTTCATAGTTGGGCCCTGTCACAAAAAGGTAGGTGCCGTCGTGGACTTTAAGTTTTGCCTCTTTTGCTGCCTGTTGAACGAGTGGCTGATGTACGAGCGGATTCGAGATCCTGGGCCAAGCCAAGGGAGAGCCCGTGCCAGATACGACAATACGCACTGTATCCACGATGTTCATGAAATCGCCAACGCCGTAAGACTCGTTTATGCCACCGGCTGCGTTGGTCACAATCAAGTGCTCGGCGCCCAATGCGGCAGCCAATTGCACGGGAAGGACGGTCGTGGTCAGAGCGTGCCCTTCATAGAAATGGAAGCGACCCGAAAAAACGAGCACTTTCTTCCCTGACAGATCCCCAAAACCCAACAACCCTGCATGGCCTGCAACATTCACTTCCGGAAAGCCCGGCAAATCGGCGTAAGGGACCAAAATCCTGTTCTCGAGTTTCTGCTCGAATCCACCCAGCCCAGATCCCAAAATGACGGCCACATCCGGAACCCCAACGCCCATTGCTCTCAGATACGACGATGCGGCCAGTATGGAGTTATTCATGTCAGCCGGCCTCGACTTCACTGATATCCACCAGCTGGTATCCGTTTTTTTCGTCGAAATCGGTAAGCTTGAACACTGGACCGGTGTTGCTGTGAAAGGCAAATATCCATCGTTCTTCCTTAAAGGCCTTTTGTGCAAGTTCTATCCGCAGGTCGGCGGCACGGTCGGGGTCAAAGTCGTACTTCGCCTTGAATCTGCGATTGACATGCGATCGGCTGGCCATGACGTCGCCTGCCATCAGGAACGATACTCCGTCGATATCGCCCAGGATGAGCTGGCTGAATTCAGTGTGCCCGCCCATGGTTTCCGTGCGAATACCCTCAATGGGTTGATCTTTGGCGGCCAGGAAGTTCATATTGGCCCGGGCGTTGATGAACGAGAGGAATTCGGTTTTCTCCTCGTCGTAGTACGTATCCAGGCGGATGGCTTTGTCCCACTCCTGTTCGCTCGCCCACACGCGCGCCTCAGGGAAACTCAGCTCCCAGTAGCCGCTGCTTCGATGGGCCAGTGCACCGATATGGTCGTAGTGCAGGTGTGAGCATATCACGTC
>CAYWCV010000023.1:0-6768 GCA_964456845.1 uncultured Chitinophagales bacterium
ATAGTTCAACAGGATAGAACAAGTGCCTCCTAAGCTCTAGATCTGGGTTCGAGTCCCGGTCGGGTCACTCGAAAAGAAAAAGGCGACCCCACACATGTGAGGTCGCCTTTTCTGTTTCTTTTTGCAGCTAGGACTAGCGCTGGCGCGGCGTGAATTGGTACGGGTTTACCGGTACCGATTCTGCGCGGCGATTGATGCGGCAGCCTTTTCCACCTGGATCGTCCTGTGGACACTGAACGGGGTACTTGCCAAGACCTTGCGACTGGATGCGGTCTTCGGAGATACCGTTCTGCAGATAGAACTCGACTACTGCATTCGCGCGACGGTTGGAGAGGCGCAGGTTGTACTGGTCGCCACCAACGTGGTCGGTGTAAGCGTCGACACGCACTCTGAAGCGGGTGTTCGACTTGAGCTTCTCGATGTTCTCGCTAAGCAAGGTTGCACCCAGGTTATCAATGTTCGAGCGATCGAAGTCGAAGTTGACGGTGTTGAGCTCGCGGATGAAGATCGGATCGTTCGGATCGAGCGGATCGGTGCCCATCTGGATCTCCTCGCCGTCTGCAAATCCATCACCGTCGGTGTCGGCCTTGTTAGGATCCGTCTTGTAGGTCATGACTTCTTCACCGTCGGTCAAGCCGTCGCCATCGCTGTCAACTTTGAGAGGGTCGGTACGGTGAGTTTTTACCTCATCGCCGTCGTTAAGGCCATCGCCATCGGTGTCGGCCTTCAGAGGGTCCGTCTTGTATGTGAGGACTTCTTCGCCGTCGGTGAGGCCGTCGCCGTCGGTGTCAGGCTTTAGAGGGTCCGTCTTGTAACGCAACACTTCATCGCCGTCGCTCAGACCGTCGCCATCGGTGTCAGGATTGTTGGGATCGGTGCCAATGCGAAGCTCTTCGGCATCGCTAAGACCATCGCCATCGGTGTCAATATTTTCAAGGTCAATTACAGCTTGCTTCGATTTGCAGGCCATTTCGGATGTACCGAAACCCACCAGCATGAGCAGGATGAGAATAGTACGAAATTGTTTATTCATAGGGTTGAACTCCAAGTTGATGCGGGTGGCTGTGACGGATTTAAGCCCGCACCCCCAACCAGGTTGTTATGATGAACTTACGAACCCAAATATACGTGATTTCATACGCATAAGTAAAAACTATCGTGTGTGGATAGCTACTTTTTGAGAGTTTTTGTATATTTATTCCATTGATCATCGACGGGGCTATAGCTCAGCTGGCTAGAGCGCTTGCATGGCATGCAAGAGGCCCGGGGTTCGAATCCCCGTAGCTCCACGTATCGACAGGCCGGGCAATAATCAGTACCGGCCTTCGTTCTTTAAAGTAGCCTGAGAAACCAGGAACGATTTTTGAACACGCCCCTCACGGGGCCGTGCGATAAAAAAGGGTAAGTCCCATACGACTAGCTCCCTTTGAACCCCGCCAGGACCGGAAGGTAGCAACGGTAGAAGGTTGTAGCGGTGCGATATGGTAAGCTTACCCTTTTTTATTTGCCCTAAGACTGCAAATATGACGGACGGCCTTCTCGGCGTGGTCTCGCGAGTTCTCGATGAACCACTTACCCGTATGCAGCCCCCCGCAGACAACGCCGATCAGGTACATCCCCGAGACATTACTTTCGTGCGTATCATCGTCGTAGTAAGGTGTAAGCCACTCATCATCGCGGAATTTTAGACCCAGCTGGACGAATAAGCTAAAATCAGGCTTGTATCCCGTCATGGCCAACACATAGTCGTTTTCTATTGAAATATCACCTTCTGGTGTTGATATGGTGACCGTGGACTCACCGATTCGGACAATCTCGGAATTATACCAGCACGTAATAGCCCCCTCGCTGATTCTGTTCTCAATATCAGGCCGCACCCAATATTTTACTCCGTCCTTGAGTGCCCCCTCGCGGACAACCATGCTCACTTTTGCACCACACCTCCACGTCTCCAAGGCGACATCCACAGCCGAGTTGCCACCACCTACAACTAAGACACGCTGCCGTGCATATGGATGCGGCTCGTCGAAGTAATGGCGTACTTTCGGCAGACCCTCGCCCGGCACACCCATCTTATTTGGCTCGCTGTAAAATCCAGTGCTTACGATTACGTACGAACAAGAGTACACGCCCTTGGATGTTACTATTTGGAAACGGGCATCATCCCCTTTCGATACGGACTGCACTTCCTCGTACAGACGCACCGGCAGCTCGAAGGCATCGGCAACCCTTCGGTAATACTCCAAGGCCTCTCGTCGATTGGGTTTCACACCATGCGATATGAACGGCACTCCACCCAACTCCAGGCGCTCCGATGTGCTGAAAAACGTCATGTTAACCGGGTATTTGTAGATCGAGTTAACCAGGCATCCCTTTTCGATGATCTCGAACGATACCCCGCTTTTTTGGAGCTCTATCCCTGCCGCAAGGCCGATGGGTCCCGCACCAATGATGATGCATTCAACACTGTTCATTGTTCACTGTTCATTGTATAATGGTATTCGAAACAGTTATTGATGTCGCCCAGTGGACGAACCCTGCCTGTATAGGTGAAACCAAGCTTTTCGTACATCTTATGGGCCGTACGAAACAGAGTATCGGTCCACAGTTCCAGCGCATCATTACCCAACTCCACATTCCGTTTCATCAAAAACTGGACAATTGCCTTTCCGTAACCATGTCCACGGTACCTTTCATCCACGTAGATGCGACTCAAATACGGTATGGCGCCATCAAGCTTGAGGGCGCCACAGCCGGCAACGACACCACTTTCTTCCAACACATAGAGTTCGCCCCTTCCCTTTCCGTAATAGTTGTCGTAATCGAGGAAGTCGGGCAGCTCGAACTCGAGTTCAAAGATGTATCCGTACGAGTGGATGGTGTCGCGGATGATTTCGATCAAACGGTCAATGTCATCCTTACGGGCTGGACGTATGACGTGCGGTTCACTCATCCAAGATGTCGGGCTGAATGGTGAGGTGACGGTGGATGGAGTACAGGTCGTGGCGACGATCTTTGAACGGTGTGACCGTCCCCTGATGGCGTGCGCGACGTAACAGCTCGAGGTCGACGTCGGCTATGACGATCATCTCGGCGTTCTCCTCGGCGATGGCCGCAACGCCGTCGCGGGCGAATGGGAAGTCGGACGGTGTGAAGATGGCCGACTGGGCGTACTGGATGTCCATGTTTTCGACCGATGGGATGTTGCCCACCGTTCCGGCAATGGCAACGTATACCTGATTCTCGATGGCACGGGCCTGCGAGCAGATGCGCACGCGCGTAAATCCGTGCCTTTCGTCGGTGCAGTAGGGCACGAAGAGAATCTGAGCACCCATGTCGGACACGATACGTGCCAACTCGGGGAATTCACTGTCGTAGCAGATCAGGATGGCGATCTTACCGCGGTCGGTGTCGAACACGTGGATTCCGTCCTTGCCCCCTGTTACACCCCACCAGCGGCTTTCGCTCGGGGTTACATGCAATTTCGACTGCTCGGCCACACTTCCGTCACGCCTGAACAGATACGACACATTGGTGATGATATCGTTCTCCATCTTGAAGTGCGAACCACCAATAATATTGATGTTGTACTCGATGGCCATCCGGTTGAACAGTTCCTCATACTGGTCGGTGTAGGTGGTGAGCTCCTTGATGGCCAGGTGGGGACGCTTCTCGTCCATGAAACTCAACAGCTGGGTGGTCAGAAGCTCAGGGAACAGCACAAAATCTGCCTTATAGTCGCTGGCCACATCAACGAAGTATTCCACCTGTTGGGCGAAATCGTCGAAATTGGTAATCTTTCGCATTTGATACTGCACACAACAAATCCGCACTGGGTAAGAGGTCACCTTGCGCTTGGCCTGTGTATGCGTGTATTCGAGATTGGACCATTCCAAAAGAGTGGCATAGCCGTTCGACTCCTTGTCTTCGGGCAGATAGCCCTTGATGATCCTCTTCAGCACGAAACCGTTGCGCATTTGGAACGTCAGTACCGGATCATAGATCCTTCCGGCCATCACTGCACGGCAGTAGGCGGTCGGGTCCATCATGGCTGAGTGAGCCGCGTACCCTGGGATGCGTCCACCAACCAGTATGCGCTTCAAGTTCAAACGGGTGCACAGATCCTTGCGGGCCTCATATAAGCGTCGGCCGATGTTCATGTCGCGATGGTCGAGGTCGACGATCACGTCGATGCCGTACAGGGTGTCTCCATCCTCGTCGTGGTTACGGATCATTCCATTGTCGGAAATCTCTTCCCACGAGTGGTCGCGCGAGTATTCGTCCAAATCGAGGATAAGAGCATTGCTGCATCCGGCAACGCGGCCATTGTAGGTCACCGCCATCTGACCTTCCGGGAAATGGCGAAGCATGGATCGATATTGGGTTTTGGTCCAAGGCTTGATGCCCTTGTAACACCGCTCCTGTATTGCGACGACTTCCTGGTAATCGTCGATGACGAGCTGGCGTATTTCGATGCTTGGTTTTGAGTCAGTCATATATCTGTTTTGTTAATGCCTACAAGATAACCATTTCATCACGGAGTGAGTAATCAAATGCCGATTGGTTCAGCCATTGTGGAATACCGTATATTTGTGACATCCACCAGCCATACCGATTATGTCAAAACGATACGAAGACACGCGCCCTGTAGAGACAAACCCCAAAAACAAGACCGTTGCGGGTAGCCGCGTCCGCATGAACGAACTGGTCATGCCTAACGACACCAACCCTCTGGGTAATCTGATGGGCGGCAAGCTGCTGATGTGGATGGACATTTGCTCGGCCATCGCGGCCCAACGCCATTGCAACCGGCTGGTTGTAACCGTATCGGTCGACAGCGTGGAGTTTATGAGCGCCATCAAGCTGGGCGAGGTGGTCGTGATCGAAGGAGAAGTGACCCGCGCATTCAACACATCGATGGAAATCGCCATGCAGGCGTGGGCCGAGAACATGAGGACCGGTGAGAGAAGGCTTTGCACAACGTCATACTACACCTTTGTGGCGGTAGATGCCGACGGCAGACCGGTTCCGGTGCCTCCAATCCAACCCGAGACCGAGTTTGAGAAGCTCCGGTTTGAGCAGTCCGCCGAGCGAAGAAACGCCCGACTGGAATTATCTCGGAAGACCCAGGAGCTGAGCAAGCTCAACACCTCAGGAAAGTAACCGCCTCAAATCAGCTAGGAGCATGAGTGCTTCGATGGGCGTCATACGGTCGGGGTCCATAGCTCGCAGCTTGTTGAAGATCATTTCGTGCCGCGGATCCATGTTCATTTGGAACAGGCTCAACTGTGGGATGGCGTCCTGTTTCGGCATCGCCTCAAGAGCCCTGCCGGCTGCTTCTTTTTGACGTGCTGCCTTCACGACGGCAAGTGCATCTGATTGCTCGGCGGCATCTACTTCGAGGGTATGCGATTCAAGGTTGATGAGAATTTGCCGTGCCCTGGCGATGACCACATCGGGCAGGCCAGCCATGGATGCGACTTGGATTCCGTAGCTGTGGTCGGCGCCGCCTTGCACCAGCTTCCGTAAAAAGACGACCTTTCCGTCGAACTCGCGCACCTGCACGTTGAAATTCTTGATGCGCGGATAGCGGCTTTCCAGCTCGTTCAATTCGTGGTAGTGCGTGGCAAAAAGGGTCTTGGCAGCTACATCGGCGCTGTTGTGCAAATACTCGGCCAAGGACCACGCGATGCTCAGTCCATCGAAGGTGCTAGTACCACGCCCAACCTCGTCGAGCAGGATGAGCGACTTTGGAGTCGCATTATTCAGGATGTTGGCCGCCTCGTTCATCTCCACGAGGAACGTGCTCTCGCCGGCGGCCAGGTTGTCGGATGCGCCAACCCGTGTGAAAATCTTGTCGACGATGCCAATTTCGGCAGCGTCGGCCGGCACGAAACTGCCGATTTGCGCCATGAGCACGATCAAGCCGGTTTGGCGCAGAATGATGCTCTTGCCGGCCATGTTGGGGCCGGTGATCATGATGATCTGCTGATCGCGGTTATTGAGCTCAATGTCGTTCGGAATGAAGGGCTCGCCGGGAGGCAGCGTTCGTTCAACGACAGGATGTCGGCCTGCCTTGATGCTGATGGTGTCGCCCTCGTTCACCGCCGGCTTCACATATTTGTTCCTGAAAGCCGTTTCGGCCAGACTCTGGAGCACGTCGAGTTCGGCAATCGCAGCAGCCAACTCCTGTATCTGCTCGGTGTGCTCGGCCACAAAGATGCGCAATTCGTGAAATAATGACTCCTCCAACGAGTTGATCTTCTCCTCAGCCGACAGGATCTTTTCCTCAATCTCCTTAAGCTCGGGTGTGATGTAGCGCTCGGCATTCACGAGGGTCTGCTTGCGGATGAAGGTGTCGGGAACCTTGCTTTGATGGATCTTGGTGACCTCAATGTAGTACCCGAACACCTTGTTGTATCCGAGCTTCAAGGAACTGATGCCCGTACTCTTTACCAAATCCTGCTGAATGCGTGCTACGTACTTCTTGCCGTTCTTGGTGATGTCTCTGAGCTCGTCCAACTCCGGATTGTACCCGTCGCGAATCATGCCTCCGTCGCGGATGCCGGATGGAGGTTCGTCGACCAAGGCCTTTTGAATCCTCTCCTGCACCTCGATCAACAGGCGTATGCGGGTGTTGATGTCGTCGACGACAGGGTCTTTTACTCCATTTATCAAAATTTTCAGCTTGGGCAGCTGTTGGATGGACAGCTTTAGCTGAACCATGTCGCGGGCAGTGCATCTCCCGAGGGCTATCCTCGAAATGAG
>CAYWCV010000023.1:6868-9797 GCA_964456845.1 uncultured Chitinophagales bacterium
GATGGCTCAAAGGGCCGCAGCTTCCTGAGGTTGCCCATTGCACCCTTCTGGGTTTCCGAAACGTAATGCAGCAACGCACCGGCCGCAACCTGAGCGATTGCCAGTTCGTCGACTCCAAACCCCTTCAACGAGTGCGTCCTGAAGTGGTCGGTCAACAGTTTATAGGCAAAATCTCCCTCGAATATCCAGTCGTCTACCCACGTGATGTTGAAGTTGGCATAGGCTCTGTCGGGGTCGCCCTTCCACTTTTTAGGCAGAAGCAGCTCGGCAGGCTGCAGGCTCGACAAAAGCTGGGTGTGCTCGTTGTAATCGGTCTGTGCCAAGTAAAATTCAGCCGTAGACACATCGGCATAGGCAATGGCCCACGTAGTGCCTTGCCTGAAAACCGACACCAAATAGTTGTTCCGCTTATGGTCGAGAAGCTTGTCGGACACTGCGGTTCCCGGCGTTACAATTTCGGTGACCTCGCGTTCGACGATCTTACGTTGCGCCTTCGCCTCCTCGGGGTCCTGCGTCTGCTCGCAAACCGCAACACGATAACCGCGGCGGATGAGCTTCGGCAAGTAGCTGTCGAGTGCATGGAACGGAAAGCCCGCCAGAGGTGTCTGATCACCGCCGTTATTTCTGCGGGTAAGCGTTATTCCAAGCTCACGGCTCACGGTGACGGCGTCGTCGGAGAACGTCTCATAAAAATCGCCGACCCTGAACAATAGGATCGTACCGGGATATTTGCCCTTGATATCATTGTATTGCCGCATAAGCGGCGTTGTGCCTGGCTTTGACATGTGAGGAAGGTAGCAAGAACATTATTGAACTCCGAAGCTTGCAAGATACTCGGCCGTGTAATTGTTTTGGCGCATTTTTTACAAGCATTTACTAAATCAAACCATTTGGAGCAACAATAGTTGTTTATAACAACAAATAATTGATATATTGAATCGTTATAACCCCAACCAAAAACTGCACACTTCTTCTCACTATGAAACTATTTCGATCATTTGCTCTGATAATGGCCCTCCTGCTACCTACTATGCTGTTGGCAACGGATGTCACTGACAAACCGACTAGCGCATCCATCAAGTGGAATATTGACCGCTCACACACCAACGTGACATTCAGTATTCGCCACTTTTTCACACCAGTGGTCGGCAAATTCACTGCCTACACGGTTGACCTTAACTTCAACCCGGACGATCTCGCAAATTCGAATGTCGTCGTCGACATGGACGTGAACAGCGTGGACACGAACAATGAGCGCCGCGACGGCCACTTAAAGACGGCCGACTTTTTCGATGCCGAGAAATACCCAAAGATGACCTTTACGAGCTCTAGCATCACCAAGACAGGTGAAAACCAGTTTCTGATGCGTGGAGACCTTACCATCCGCGACGTGACCAAGCAGATTGAGATCCCTTTCACACTGCTGGGCATCGGCGACCACCCTTCGCGCGAGAACACTCAGGTTGCTGGCCTTGAGGGCTCGTTCACCATGAACCGCCTCGAGTATGGCGTCGGATCCGGCGACTGGGTGTCGACTGCCGTCGTATCGGACGAGCTTACTGTCAACATCTTCCTGTCGGTCAACCGCCAGAAGTAGACGGACAGACATTTTTGATGTACAAAGGGCTGCCCTCTCGGGGTAGTCCTTTGTTGTTTTATGAGGCCGTGTTGTCTAACTTCGGCAAATGAGATTATACTTAACCACTTTGGTGCTGATTGCGGCCACACTTCAGTTTTCTTGCGGAAGCGACAAGCAAACGGATCCTGAAACAGTTCCAAATGATCCGGGACGGACGATAGAACCCGAGTCTGATCTCAATGACCTGCAGGATGTTGGCAATTTGATTCGTGGTGGTACACTACTAGACGTGCCGTTTGCACTTGGTCTGGGCAGCCATGCAGTAACCGTCATGTACCGCGAGTCGAACGGCGCTTTGAAGGCATCTGTGAGGGCTGACGGTTTCGACGGCCCGTTGGAATCGCTAGCCGTCTTCGAAGAATTGGGTGGCACACCGGGCAGGGTGCTCCTTCACATTCACAAGGGTGGAATTTATGATGGAGACGGCAATCGGCTTGTCGATCAGATCCCGGCAGAAAACGGTTATGCCTGGCGAGTGGGCACATCATCGACTGAGGCATTTTTGGGTCGCAGATCCTTCATCAGTGTGATCTTGCTCGATGAGAACGGGGCAGGCATCAGCGACGAACTATACATCTACTGGAATCCGGAAGGTGGGTCGGGCAAGGGTTTTGTGGTCACAAATATTCCCAACGAAATCCTGTAGTACCTGTGTTCGAATGGCAACGAAACGGTTTCAGCTTCGATCACAATTCCGTATTTTCCTGTATTGATTTCATAAAAAAGCACCATCATGCTGAATCGCCAGAACGCCATCATCGCTGTCCTAATTGTATTGGCCATAGTTAGCCGACTGTTGCCACATCCGCCAAATTTTGCCCCCATCGCTGCGATTGCACTGTTTGGAGGTGCCATGTTCTCAAATAGGTCGATCGCATTTCTGCTTCCGTTCGTGGTGATGCTCATCAGCGACGCCATCATCGGTTTTCACGCCCACATGCCGGTGGTGTACGGATTGTTCCTCGTCACGGTGCTTATCGGCTTTGCACTCCGCGACAAGGTCAAGATGGGAACTGTGATTGGCGCCTCCCTGCTTTCATCGACGTTGTTTTTCCTTGGAAGCAATTTAGCCGTATGGTATGGATCGGCGTTCTACACCCAAGACTTGACCGGTTTGATGGCCTGCTATACGATGGCAATACCATTTTTTCAAAACACGATACTTGGTGATCTATTCTATACAGGTGCCCTCTTCGGCTCCTATTTCTGGATCAGCCAGCGTTTCCCAAGTGCTTCGCTGGCTCGCTGATCACCAGAATTTCGAAGTATCGTAGCTGGGCTTTTGCCAAG
>CAYWCV010000023.1:9897-30033 GCA_964456845.1 uncultured Chitinophagales bacterium
CGGTACATCTCTTCGCTTGCCGGCCCGCTGACAACCTCGCCGTTTCGGATACCTACCAATACGTTCACCATCTCGCGTGGCGTCATCTGCCCCCAACCGTACGTTGATCTGGCATCCTCGCGACCGGGGGTACGCGAGTTTACACGTGTGTGGGCCAACCCATAGTCGCCCATAATCCTGTTGATTCTCTCGCCTGTTGCGATCTGCTGCAACCACATGCTGGCGGTGTTGTCGCTGGTGGTAATCATCAGCATGATCAGCTTATCGAGCGGTACCATGGCGCCTTCTTTTTGGTTGGCAATCAGGCCACTGTCGCCACCGGGGTAGTTGATGGAGTCGGCATAGTAGGCAAGCTCCGACTTGTAGTCCAGCTCACCAGATGCAATCATGTCGAAAATCCCGACCATGATGGGCACTTTAACGATACTGGCACTGGGAAAGATGCTGTCGGCATTCACGGCAAATGTTTCCCCTGTTTTCAGATGTCGCACAAAGATGCCGACATCGCCGTCAAACTCATCGGCAAGCCGCTCCAATTTCTGTTGCAATCCGACTTCTGAATTGGCAGTGCGCTGGGTGGCACAAGAGGAAGCAACGATGGCAACCAACAATGCTGTTGCTATTAAGGCTAGGGGCAGTCTCATAACATTTGGACGATTAGAGTAAGGTGCATATCGATGTCAAAAAAAAACCCGGCCCCGATAATCGGAGCCGGGTTCTTAATGAGTCAGCCAAGGATTAGTATCCTGGGTTTTGTGTCAACTGGGTGTTGACCAACATTTCGCGATTTGGAATCGGGAATACCAGAGCGTTGTCGTTCCAAGGAATCGTAGACAAAAGACCCGTAGTCGGAGTTTGTGTACGCTTCATGTCCATGAACAAGACACCTTCGAACATCAGCTCATTGCGGCGCTCGCGAAGCACGTCTGCCAATGTGACCGAAGTGACTGGTTGAAGACCAACACGGGTGCGGATGCGGTTGATGTCGTTCACAGGAGTGTCGCCCACTGAGCCGCCCGTACGGACGTTTGCCTCGGCACGTGTGAGGTACATCTCAGCCAAACGCAACACTGTGATGTTTGTACGACGTGGATCTACCGACGAGTCGCTGGAGTGGTACTTGGTCGTCATGCGTCCACGGCCCGTCTGAACGAAGAGTGTTGCACGCTGATCGCCAGCCTCATAATTGTTGAGGTGGCTGTTTAACACCTGAACATCTGCACGTCCATACGGTGTTGGCGCATAATATACAGCCATGTCGTGGTTGAATACCGTGGCTGTGTTTTGAACGGCGAAGATGGTCTCCGATCCGTTGGCTGTACGCACGAAGTTGTCGGTGATATTACCAAATAGGGAATACCGGTTTGATGCGATCACTCTGTTCGCCTCAGCCGCTGCCTGTGGATAGTTGCCCATTGCCAGGTGGACACGTGCAAGCAGGGCACTTGCTACGTATGTGTTGGCAAAGAAACCGTTACCGGCAGGGAGGGCATCACGGGCTGCCGACAAATCGCTTACGACTTGTGCATATACTTCGGCTACAGAGTTGCGTGGAGCCTGAAGTGATTCATCAACGGTTCTTGTTGGCGTCAGAATGATGGGCACACCTGGATTGCTGGCGGGGGAACCATCATTATGCGGCTTGCCGAAGATTTTCACCAAGTTGAAATAAGCTGCACCACGCAGGAATCTCGCCTCGGCTTCAACGCGGCCACGCGTGGCGGTATCGCTACCATACACATCAAGAGCACCCAAAATGTTGTTTGCACGGTTGATGATGTTGTAACTCGTCGACCAATAACCCGCAATGAAGGAGTTTGTGGTCAGAATTTGCTTGGCGTTCACTTCCCTCGGTTGGAGGAAGGTACCGTTGAAGAAGATTTCGTTTGCAGGAGCAGCGTATATCTCCGTCAAAAATATGTAGTGCCCGCCGTAGGCATTGGCACTGGCGAGCGATGAATAGCCGCCAACCAAAGCCGTCTGAATGTTGCCTGGGGTTGAAAGCGCGATGTCGTCTGAAATCGATGCCTGAGGCTGCAGATCCATAGAATCCGTACAGCTCCAGAGGAAAGCTCCAGCTAACAACGGCAGGAATAGAAGTTTAATTCGTTTCATAATCATGTTGATTCCTTGTTTGAGTTGCCAGTGGATTAAAACCCGATATCAATACCGAACGTAAGCGTCTTAGCTTGCGGTGCGGTGTAGAAGTCGGTACCAAGCGAGATGTTACCTGCCAAGAAGTCGGTATTCATTTCAGGATCCCAACCAAGGTAGTTGGTCCATGTAAGCAGGTTAACTCCCGAGGCAAACAAACGTGCTTTTGTGAAGCCGTACTCACCGATGAGGCGACGTGGTATGTTGTAGCTCAGTGTGACATTCTTGAGGCGGACGTACGAGCCGTCAGAAATGTAACGCGACGAGTTCTGGTTACCGTTGGTGCTCAGGTAGCGTGCTTCTGGTACGTTGGTGTTACGGTTCGATGATGTCCAGCTATTGAGCTGATCACGTACGGAGTTGTCTTCAAACACACCGTTTCCGCGGCTCCAGCGGCCGTGACCACCAATGTAGGTGTCGTTGCCTTCAACGAACTGGAAGAGCACGTTTAGGTCAAATCCTTTATACGCAAACGAGTTGCTCAGACCACCCGTGAAGCGTGGGTTTGGATTGCCCGCAACGCACTGTGTAGCTGAGTTGAAACTCGTCGTTGTACTTGTAACGGTCTTACAGTCTGAGTCGCTGTAAATGTTGAACAGGGCGTTTCCATTCTCAGGGTCAACACCGGCATAGATCGGCATGAAGAACACACCGATCGGCTGGCCTTCCATGGCGCGGTTGATTCCCGACAAGCCGGAAGTAATTACCTGGCCATCGAGGTTGGTAACCTTGTTCTTGTTCAACGAGATGTTGAAGTTGGTGGTCCAATTGAAGGCACCCGTGAAGTTGAAGGTGTTAAGCACCAATTCGAAACCTTTGTTTTCCATCTCACCGACATTGCGAAGCGATGTGTTGAATCCTGATGTAGCAGGAATCTGTACGCTCAGCAGCAAATCTTCGGTGTTCTTGACATAGTAGTCGAACTCACCGGTGATTCGGTTGTTCAAGAAACCGAAGTCCATACCGATGTTGAACTGACGAGTCGTTTCCCATGTCAGGTTCGGGTTAGGAATTTGAGATGGCGCGATACCAGATTGACCACCGTAGGATGTTCCGCCCCAAAGGCCGAGCGATCCAAAGTTGCCGATACCGGCGTTACCCGTTATACCGTAGCTGGTGCGGATCTTAGCATAGGTGATAATTTCGCTCCAGTTGAACGCAAAATCCTCTTCGGTCAAAACCCAGCCGATCGAGGCAGCGGGGAAGAAACCGTAACGGTTGTCCTTACCAAAACGTGAAGAACCGTCAACACGTCCGCTCAACGACAACAAATACTTGTCCTGGAATCCGTAGTTACCACGGAGGAAGTACGAAAGGAAGCTGTACTCCGAACCCGTAGACGTACCCGAGAGCACGTTAGCAGCACTGGTCAATCGCTGGAAGGAGTCGTTCGGGTATCCGGAAGCGGCTGCCAGAGCGTAGTTGTAGTCGTTGTACTGGTAGTTCATACCAGCGGTTGCACTTACGGTATGGTCTTGGCCAAAATTACCTGCGTAGTTAAGGTACTGCGATGTTGCATACGACTGGGTCTGCTGCCATGCGATGGAAGCATAGCCACCGTTAGCAGCGGAAGCAAAACCGACGGCCGTTTTCGGGCTGTACCATTGGTCGTCGCTACCGGTCACGATGTCGGCAGAAACTTCCGACTTGAACTCAAGCTCTGGAAGGATCTTGTACAAGAAATAGCCCGATCCCGTGCTGCGCATGGTCGTAACGTTATACTTCGTGAAGTCGCGGTGAATGACGCCATTATAGTAATAGGTGTCATTGTTGAGCTCGTCACTAGGCACGTAGTTTGGAAGCGAGCCCTCCTCTGGGTAGTATAGAGGGCTGATCGGCATTTGAGCAATGAGCTGAATCGGTGTCGAGAATGCGTTGTCGGTAGACAGGCGCTGGTGGAAGCTGCGACCCAAATTCAGGTTCATGCCCACGTTGATCTTGCTGTTCGCGCGGTGGTCAAGGTTGAGACGACCCGTAATACGCTGGAAACGGTCGTTGATCAGAATACCGTCCTGATCGCTGTAGTGACCACTGATAAAAAATCGTGTCGCATCGTTACCGCCCGATGCGGATAGATCGTGCGAGTACATGGTGGCGTCTTGGAATGCAAGATCCTGCCAGTTCGTGTCAACAACGCAATCACCACCCTGGCCGCCGTGTTCGGTTGCCAAGCAACGGCGCCAGTCGGTTCCGAGCGAGTAGTAATCGAACGTATCTTCAAGGATGAACACACGGTTCTGCGACAGGCCCTGTGATGCACGGATACGATCTGTGTTCTTTGCCGCCTGGTACATAAAGTTGATGTACTCCTCGGCGTTCATCATCTCGATTTTGTTCGTAGGTTCGCTAGTACCCGTTTGGAATGAGTAGTTGAAGTTTGTCCTACCAGGACGTCCCTGCTTGGTTGTGATCAGAACCACACCGTTAGCAGCACGCGAGCCGAAAATTGCAGCAGCGGATGCGTCCTTCAAGATCTGGATGGACTCGACATCGTTGAAGTTGAACTGCGCCATCGGGTTGGTTGCGGCACCGCTGAGCGAAAAATCGTCCATTACTACGGGGATGCCGTCGACAACATAAAGCGGCTGGTTACTTGCCGATACGGAGGAGGATCCACGTACACGAATTTGGATGCCCTGGCCGAGCTTACCGTTGTTCTGCTGAACAAAAACACCTGCAACACGTCCTTGCATTGCATTCTCAACAGTGTTAACCGGCATTTTTTCGATGGTTTCGCCAGATACCTGTGAGATCGAACCCGTAATCGAAGCACGTGACTGGGTACCGAAGCCTACAACCACGAGCTCGTCGAGGTTGAGAGTAGAGGCTTCCATTGCCACATTGAGTGTCAGGTTCGTATTGCCGACGGTCACCTTGGTAGAGTAGCGACGGTAACCGATGAAACTCACCTGAACCGTATACGCACCTGGGGTAACTTGGATTTCGTAGCGGCCTTCCATGTTGGTGGTTGCGCCACGGTTGAGTTCCACGATGTATACGTTGGCTGTCGGCAACACCTCTCCAGTGGTCTTATCGGTCACCACACCAGAGATAGTCAACGACTGAGCAGCAACGATACCCGCAGATCCGCTCATCATGAGCAGAATCACGAAGAATCGTAATAGTTTGTTCATAGGGATGTTGTTGATGTTATTGAGGGACGTTAAGCAGCTGACCTAAATATCGGCACTAACCCGTCAAGGCGAAACTTGGTTCGCAATAATAAGATTGGATACTGATTGGGCCAACCGTACATATGTACATAAGACGATTGATAAGGAGATTTTACTGAAATAGCAACCCAATAGCACCTCTAGGAAGCGCTTTGTAAACAAATTGTAACTAAAATGACTCTTTTTTGTTACTGTAGAGTCGATTAAAATCCCAATCCTCTCTAAAATTCTAATCTCTTACAGACTCAACTACTTGGCCAATACCCCTTCTGATCTCGAACCACGCATAAAACCGCTCTTGCAGTGCTGCGACGATGATGTATACAGTCGGTATCAACACAAGAGTGATGAGAGTCGAGGCCGTCAGCCCGCCAATAACGACCCTTGCCAACGAAGCCTGAATCTCGCCACCCTGACCTAGACCAAAACTCATCGGAAGCAGACCCAGAACCGTTGTTAAGGTCGTCATCAAGATGGGTCGAAGTCTAAGTCCGGCTGCTTTCACCACAGCATCATGAACGCCGAGGCCTTCTTCCCTCCTGAGCAGGTTGATGTAATCGACCAAGACAATGGCATTGTTCACGACGATGCCCACCAACATGACGATGCCCATCAAGCTTTGTAAGTTGAGCGTCGTTCCCGTCATCAGCATGGTTGGCACAACTCCGATGAGGGCAAGCGGCACCGAGCACATAACGATAAGCGGATCTATAAATCGTTCAAACTGTGCGGCCATAACCATATATATAAGCACCAGGGCGATGATGATCGCAAGCCGAAAATCTGCGGCAGCCTTCTGTTGCTCTTCGTACTCGCCGCCAAAGACGATGCTGAAACCTTCGGGCATCACGGACTGCGACAGTTCGCCTCTGATGCGCTCAACGGCATCGCCCAAAGGCACGCCGGCTTCCAAGGTTGCATTGATGTAGGTTACACGCTGCCCATCAACCCTGCTGATGGCGGTCGGTCCACGATCATTTGACTTGTCGAGGAGTGCCGAAACAGGAAGCACGATGCCCGAAGGTGTGCTTATGGCAATGTTGTCGAGGTCGAGGTAGCTCATTCTGTCTTTCTCCTGAAGCCTCACTCGAATCGGATATTCGTCGCCAGCCACACGGTATACACCAGCCTGAGAGCCGCCGATGCTCGTCTGAAGCGTCTGTGCTACGGCTCGGACACTCAAGCCAAGTTCAGCCAATTTCTCACGGTCGAAACGAAGATTTTGCTCCGGACGCCCCTCACTGCGGCTGACGTTCACTGAAGCGATACCAGGAAGCTGCTCAAATTGCAGCCTGAGGTCTTGCGCAAGCGCATCGGAGGTGTTCAGATCGTATCCCCGAAGCTCGACTTGCACGGATGCATCCTCTCCGCTATTTCCAAAAACTCTGCGCAGAATCCAAAGCCCGGACTCGGCGGCAACGCTCACTTGTGCCCCGGGTATTACGCCATCGACATGGGAGCGGATTCGGTCGGCCAGTTGAGACGGGCTCTCGCTCGATCGGACATCCAGGTCGAGCGTGAGGTCAATCTCGCCGCGTCCTTCACGCACGTCGGTCGACATGAACTTGAGCCGTTCACGAGGCACCACGTTCTCGACAATGTGCTGAAGTTCCTTCGTGTATTCCTGAACAACGGCAATGTTGGTGCCTGAGGCCATTCGCATGCTCACATTGATCGCGTCGGCGTCGCTCTGCGGGGCAAGCTCCATCGGAATAAGTGACAAGCCCGCCGTCGAAGCAACAAGTAGGATGGCCGTAACGGCAATCACCAGCTTCCTGCGGACCAATACGTTCTGAATGGCTCGCGAGTATATTTCCTCGACTTTCCTGAAGAGTCGACCGTGCTTCTTGGCCTCATCAGAATCAGGATCTACAGGCTTGATGGTTAAAAAGCGTGACGCCAACATGGGTACCAAAGTCAACGCCACAAATAATGAGCACAAAAGGGAAAATACGACGACCAATGCCAGCTGCTGGAAAAGGATACCTGTTATTGACTGTATGAAGACGACAGGCAGGAAAACCACGGATGTGGTAAGCGTGGATGCCACAATGGCACCAGCCACCTGACGAGTGCCCTCGGCGGCGCTTTCTTGAGGTTTGCCCCCACCCTGCCGCAATCTGACGATGTTCTCGAGCACTACAATGGCATTGTCCACAATCATGCCTACCCCGAGCGCCAAACCGCCGAAGCTCATCTGGTTCAGGGTCAATCCATTGAAATACAACAGGGCAAATGTTGCAATGATCGATATAGGAATGGCAATGGCTATGACAAAGACCGTTGATCCGTTCCTTAGAAACGCCATGAGAATGACAATCGCCAAAACGGCACCCCATACGGCCGAATTACGGACACTGTCGATCGAACTTTGTATAAAGTTGGATTGGTCCGTAGTGATCACAAGCTGAAGATCGGGCCGCTCTGCATTTACACGATCCACCTCGAGACGGATGGCTTCGGCGACGGCAACTGTATTCGCTCCAGTCTGCTTGCGTATTGCAAATCGAACCATCGTCCGGTCTTCGACCTTGACAAGTCGGTTCATGGTGGAATAACCCTCTTGCACGTTGGCGATATCCCGAATGCGGATGGGCCTTCCACCCACCGTCTTGATGACTGTGTTGGCCACTTGGTCGACAGACTCGAACTCGCCGAGCGTGCGCACATAGATGTCGTTGTAGCCATCTTTAATATTGCCGCCGGGGAGGTTGGCGTTTTCTCTGGAGAGCGCCTGAGTCACTTCATTTGCCGTTACTCCGGTGGTTATCATGCGGTCGCGCAGCAGATTCACCTGCACTTCACGGCTCATGCCACCCCAGACATCGATTGACCCCACACCTGGGATCTGTTCAAATCGCTTAGATATATCGCGCTGTAAGATTCGGGTCAAATCGGCCAGATTCCGGTTCGAAGACGCACCGATCATCACAATAGGCGCGTTGTTTGGATCAAATTTCCAGATACGCGGCTGATCCACCTCAGGTGGAAATGAACCCCTCAGTCGGTCGATGGCGCCACGGATGTCGTTGGCAGCTTCTTCAAGGTTGGTTCCCTGAGCGAAGTGTGCCGTGACATTACTGCGTCCTTCTTCAGAACTGGAGGTGATCTTCTCGATATTTGGAACGCCAGCAATCGCATTTTCGATGCGATCGGTAATCAGAAGCTCGATTTCCTCTGGACCTACATTCGGGTAGCCTGTATTCACCGTAATGCGCGGGAACTCAATGGGCGGAAGTAAGTCGACGGGCAAATAACGGAAACCGAGCGTACCCAGCGTAATAACGATGAGGTACACCATTGCGGTGGCAACAGGGCGTCGGATCGAAGTGTTGGTAATGCTCATGAAATTCGAATTACAAGCTGTTGTTTGCGGCAGCTGTTGCCCTGTCTGCGTTTTCACGCATCACGGAACGGAGCAGGTCTTCTTCCGTTAGAAGCTGCAGTTCGAGAATACGATCCCAGGCTACCGTTCGCACTCGTGCTTCTTTGGCACCGCCCGCTAACAAATTCTGTCCGACGGTGATGACCCAAGCACCACCCTGCAGGCCACTGATGCCAGACACTTCTCGTCCTTTGGCAAGAACAGAGATCTCAACGAAATCGACCGGTGTGGCATCGGTCAGCGGTGGTGGTGCTGTTGCATCGACATCCGTTACCGGCTGTATTTCCGATCCGATGGATTTTGCCACATAAACACCCTCTATTCCTGTAAGTGGGTGCCGGTATATGGCACTGTTGGGGACAAGGGTTGCTGTTTGAGATTGACCATAAAAAACGTCGACAGTGGCAAACATGCCCGGAAGCAGGAAGTCACCCGGATTGACGATGTCGATTTCGGCTGTGGTTGTGTGGGTGACCGGATCCAAGAAAGGAGAGATCCTGGAAATCGTGGCATCGATCACACTGTCAGGCATCGATGGATTTGACACCGATACACGCATGCCTTCGCGGATGTAAGCCATCATGCGCTCGGTCAATACCGTTGTTATGCGAAGATTGTTGGGGTCGCCCACGATAAACAGCCGGGTGTTAACCGAGATCAACTGGCCTGGCTCGATGCCACGTTGACCCACAAGTCCACTGACGGGCGAGCGAATGACCGTTCTCGACAGGTTCAAGTTTGCCTCGTCAACCGAGGACCTTGCCTGAGCAACTTGAGCATCTGCCAGCGAAAGATTGGCCTGCGCAGATGCCAGTTCGGCGGTAATATTGTCCATTTCGGCCTGGCTGCTCATATTGCGCTCAGCCAACGTCTTGGCACGATCAAATTGGGCTTTGAGTTGCGTGAGTGCGGCATTTGCCTGCTCCGCCCTTGCTTCTGCAATTTGCAGACCCGCCTCGGCCTGCTTAAGTCGTTCGCGAAGCTCGGTGTCTCTCACGCGCGCAAGTGCCTGACCGCGTTGAACTGTGTCTCCGTTGCGAACCATAACCTGTTCGACCAATCCGCTTATCTCGGGGTATATCTCAACCTGGTTGTCGGCAACCACCGTACCACTGAGCCTCTCCTCCAACGGCAAACTGCCGATACGTGCTTGTATCGCCTCCACCGCAGGTATGACCATTCTGCGGTCTTGGCCAACCTCGCCCGGATTATTGCAGGAGGTAATAACTAGCCCGGCCAGTAAGAGAAATGCCAGAGGGTGTTTAGGTAGTCTCATGATGAGCTCGTTGCACTGTGTGTTGATAGACATACAATATACGCCCTCAATGAGTCGCATATGTGTTCAGGAGTTGTACCTGTAACGAACTTTTACAAGTGAAAATCCCAACAACTGAAATGAAAATCAGCACGAAATAATTCGTGTGGGCATGTAAAAAGCCGACCAGCCATGTAAATTTTTAGGAGGTATCAGGCTTCTGAGGCCGAATCACCGTCAAGAAGACCGTCGGCAAGAGCAAAAGCTCGCCGTATGCAGGACTCCAAACCCGGACCAAAGCGATATTGGCCCGCCAGTGCTATGCCCGCATGTTGCTGTTCAAAGTTATTGATAGCCGACTCAATAGCGGCGTATCCTGCACTGAATTGCGGTATTGCCTTGTGGTACGAGAATGATTTCACATAAACCGGATACGCTTTGACTCCAAGGTACTTGTTGAGGTCTTTGAGCACCGTGGTTTTAATCTTGTTCACGGGTTCAACCGCGAATTCAGCGTTCTCGGTCCCTCCGACAAACACCGTTATCAAATGGTTGCCTCCAGGAGTCCGCTCGTCAAGTATGCTCGATGTAAACATGACACCAAGCAAGCTGTTCGATTCTGACTTATGGACCACAAACCCTGCAGAATCCAGCTTATGGGCCAAATCAGATTTACGAAATCCCATGTTGAGAACCGTCAAGGGCGCATAAGGCATCTCGGCAATGCTTCTCAAGTCCTTGTTGTGTTCCTCGCCCACCACTATGTCGGATAGTGCAAATGCCGGAGTAGCAATGATTACCTTGTCGCAAACGTAATATCGAACTTCGGTTCCGATATACATAGTCAGGAGCCATTGACCCTGATGGCGTTTTATCTGTACGACGCGTGCCCCCTTTACCGTCTCCTCGTGCAGCCTGTCGGCCAGGGCATTGGTGAGTGTTGGCATCCCGAAGCGAAATGCCACCAACTCGGGGCTCTCGAGCTTGATTTTCCTGTCTTTCATCGACAAGCGGAGGGCACGACTTAGCGTCTTTTTCTCTGACAGATGCCTGTAAAATGACGGGAGGGAGTATTTGAGGTTGATATCGGACGGATTTCCGGCAAATAAGGTCGATGCGAGTGGTTCGGCGATCAACGATACCGCTGCCGGACCAAGGAATCTCTCCACAACAGCCGAAAGTGAGTCGTTATCGCCGACGGACTTTTTTGCGAAGCGGCTGAACAGCAGGCGCATACGGGAGCCAAACGGCAGATATCCCGAAAAAATGGCATCTCGGACAGTATTGGGCAGACGTTTCAGACGATTGCCGTATGCGATGTATCTCTTTTTGCTGGGGGGGCGCAACGAGAGCACCTCGTCGCGCAAATCGAGCTCGGCAATGAGACCACTGATGACCGGATCTGATGCGTTAATTAAACCGTAGCCACTATCCGCCAACCAGTTGTCGTCGATGCTGCCCCTGATGTTGCCGCCAACCGTATCGGCCGCTTCGAATACTGTTACCTGGCAACCCTTTTGCTTCAGCCGGTAAGCGGCGGCCAAGCCAGATATCCCGGCTCCGACGATGGCAACATTTATCGATTTAGGCATGTAAACAGACGAGTCTGACGGTGTGGCGCATAGTTGCGGATTAACGGCACAAGTTACAGCTTTTGGCATTAATTCAGGTAATGTTCAGGTAATGTTATCGATGGGTAGAAATTGAGAACACCTCGAAATGGATGTGCCTTGGCATTTTGATAGGTGTGTAATTCAACCCAACCCCCGAATTTACTTTATATATGCGAATAAGTACTTTTATTTATTATGTTCTATCATTATTGGCCCTATGTTCACTAAACCCATTTTCTGCCCGAAAAAATCGAAAAAAAATCTTGCATGACATTCAGAAAGTGCACAAATTGCGAAACGCTCAAGTAGCGTCTCTCTTGATGAATAGTTTAAGGCAGTGCATTTGACCCGTGTACTGCCTTTTTTTATGCGAATATCAAATGCATCATTTTGGTGTTATCTACCGTATAGCAAGGTGATCCGTCATAATTGTCGAACTGTAGATTGAACACGATCTGTTCGAAAGAGCCATTTTTTTGTTACATTTCGGTGCTATTTCAATAACCAACCCCACATATGAGCAGTTTCAGCGTCACACATAAGCAGTTGGAGAGCCTCGATGTTCTGGAGCTGAACGGTGAATTGGATGCACATACCGCACCTCAGCTTGAAGAATCGCTTCAGAATCTGCTGAACAAGCAAAAGCACAAGATTATCGTGAATTGCCACAGATTGGAGTACATTTCCAGTGCAGGGCTTGGGGTGTTCATGGCTTACATCGAGGACGTGCGCAGTTTGGGTGGAGACATCAAACTCACCAACATGAACCCGAGGGTCTACAATGTGTTCGACCTTCTCGGTTTTCCGGCATTGTACGACATAATGGATGACGAGAGCGACGCAGTTTCGCAATTTATGAACCCATCCTGAGTCTTTCTGTGATGCGCATCAAAGAACAGTCCATTTCTGTCCCGGCTTCGACGGCTTACATTTCTGCCGTGAGGGACTTTGTGGGTCTGTATGCCAACAAGTTCGGTTTCAGCGACAATGAGGTGGACGAAATCAGACTTGCGGTCGACGAAGCGTACACGAATGTCATCAAACATGCGTACCAATATGACGAAAACCAGCGTGTTCTGATCAGTATCGGGGCAGTGAACGACGAATTTTGGGTGTCGATAACCGACCAGGGCCGTGCGTTCAACCCCGAGCTCTATTCAGAGCCCGACATCAAGGAGAGGATTCGTCTCAAAAAGAGGGGTGGGGTTGGAGTGTATCTGATTCGCAGGCTTATGGATGCCGTAGAATACAGCAACATGGGTGGCACCAACGAAATCAGAATGACAAAGCGAAGATGATGGAGTCGTGCTAAGTTCATCACAAAAAGAACTGGATGATCGACTGAGCCGATTTGAGCTCAAAACACTGATAGACTCCACTAAGCTCATATTGGAGAGTCAGGATTTGAACTTTATCCTGAACACGCTCCTGTTCATGATCATGGGCAAGCTCGTAATCACCCGTGCCTTGATTCTGCTGAAAGAAACCGAAGAGGACACCTATTCGGTGGCCAAGACGAAGGGCCGGAGCCATTTCCATGAGGGGCAGCGGTTCAACCTCCGCATCGACATCCCAGCGCCTAACGATTCGCCGGTGCGCACGTGGTTGCGCGACCGTGATCTGTTTCCGCAGATGCTGGCCAACGAGGGCTACAGGGTGATGATAAACCTGCGAACGAACAATGATCACCTTGGCTGGCTGTGTTTGGGTGAAAAGCCGACGGGGTTGCCCATCAGTGACCGTGAACTCGAGTTTCTTGAAAGTGTGGTTGTGATGCCTGCTGTCGGTATCGCAAACACACGTCTGATCAGTGAGTTGAAGCACACAAACAGAGCCCTTGACCAGAAGGTGCAGGAGTTGAACACACTGTTTGACCTGAGCAAGGAATTCAGCTACAGCGTCGACCGCGACCAGATTCTCAGAATATTCAAGTTTGCCTTGATGGGTCAAATGGGAGTCAGGAATTTCTTCTTGATTCTGGAACGTAGCCGCCAATTGGAGATCATCGTCAAGAACGCCGTTTCAAAGCCTCCGAACTCTGACGAACTCCGTGAAATATTCAGTTTACAGGGCGACATTGTTGATGTCGCAGAATCAGGAATTGCAGAACAAGCGTTGCGGCGTAACGGTATAGAGATTGTCATTAACCTCAAGCTGCAAAACGAGCGGGTGGCCACCTTGTGCCTTGGAAGCCGAATGGGTGGAGAAGCTTTCAGTTCATCGGACACTAATTTCCTGATTTCGCTCGGCAGCCTGGTGCTCATGTCGGTGCAGAAGACCTACTTGATGGAGGCACGCATTGAAAAGGAGCGCCTCGAGAAGGAATTGGGCCTCGCTCGAACCATTCAGGAGGCACTGCTTCCATCGAGTCTGCCCGACACGTCTCCGGTCGACATATCGCCCAGAAATATACCATCGCGCCAGGTCGGTGGCGACTACTATGACGTACTTGATCTGGGTAACCGAACGTTTCTGCTCACCATAGCTGATGTAACCGGCAAGGGGATCCCGGCTTCGTTGGTAATGGCGAACGTCCAGGCCATGGTGCACATGTTGGCACCGCTCGACATGCCTCTGTCGGAGAAAACAGCCCGTATTAACGACGTGATCTTCCAAAACACCCCGAGCGACACATTTGTCACCTTCTTCTGGGGCATACTAGACTGCAACGACATGTCGCTCTACTATGTGAATGCCGGTCATAACCCACCAATGATCTTTCGGGAGGGTGAAACCGAACCGATCGAGCTCACAAAGGGCGGCGTGATACTTGGAGCTGTGCCCACTCATTTTCCATACGAATGTGATCGCGTTGAGCTGATGGTTGGCGACGTGTTGGTTATGTTCACCGACGGGATCACTGAGGCCATGAGTCCGGAAGACGAAGAGTTTGGTGAGAGTGGACTCAAGGCCGTAATGAACAATACCGCAGCCGATGATGCGTCCGGTTATGCTGACGCCATCATCGACGCAATCGACGAGTTCACGAATAAAAAGTACAGCGACGACGTGACCCTCATGACACTAAAAGTGATGAGATAATGTCGCATTATCATGCGAGATGCCAATGTAACACCAGTTGCATACCTTTCCCGACAGCCGTAATGTCACGTATTTAACCAGATTGAAGTTCACTACCATTTTATTGGTTTTGGCATTGTTTTGCCCATTGAGCCTACAAGCCCAGATTTCCGGTTTGATCACCGACCATGTAACCAATGAGCCCATCGCCTTGGTCAACATTATGGTAGTTGGGACTGATTTGGGGTTCGTGTCAGATTTAGACGGCCGATTTCGGGTGCATGGCACTTCGCTGCCCATAGTGTTACGTTTTTCTGCAGTGGGGTACGAAATGCTGCTCGTTGAGTTCATTGCGGCAAAAGAGGATATTACGATTCAATTGAAGCCGACCAGCATTTCTGGTCAGGAAATACTGATAAGAAGTGGCCGGATCATTACGGGCCTCAACAATCGGAATCCAATCCCCGTAACTACCATCACGTACGACGACTTAATACTCAAACAGAACAGCACTGCGGCGGATCTCCTGAGAGCCGAGACTGGCGTCTATGTTCAGCAAACCACTCCGGGCCAAGGCAGCATTTATGTTCGAGGAAGGGCCGGTAGGGATGTTTTGTATTTGTTCAACGGACTCCGGATGAATCCCTCGTTCGTTCGATCGGGTCAGAACCAATATTTTGGGAGCATCGACCCGTTTTCGGTCGATCAAATCGATGTTTTTCGGGGTCCCATTTCGACCTTCTATGGAAGTGATGCATTGTCGGGTGGTGTCAATGTCATTCCAAGGATCGCTCAGCTTTCAAATGTGCCGCGATGGAACGGCAGAATGCAGTCGCAGTTGAATCTTGGGGGAAACGGCGAAAAAACATTGCACGCCGAATTGGGGAAATCGTCGGGAAAGCTGTCGGCTGCTCTTGCGGGCACATTCAGAGACTTCAGCTACTACAAGATGAGCCCGGGTGTAGATTCGAAGCTCTACTTTCCTTACAATCGCATCCTTAGCGACAGCGAGTTCACCTATCGGGCCATAAATGGCTCTTTGAATTGGTCCGTTTCGCCCAAAACTTCGATGGAGGCCGTGATCTTCAGCAGCACGATACCTGACGCACCCCGTTGGGACCGGATGATTGTTGGGTTCAGCGACGCAGATTCTCCCTCGAGATACTATGATTCAAACACATCACCGCTTACTTTTACGGCTGCGCAAGTGGAGTTGATGCATCATGTTAGGAAACCTTGGGTAAACAACATACGAATCCATGCCGGGTACCATCAATTGAAGGATTTCCGCAGGTCGGTTCGGTTTAGCGAGTCGCCAAGCCTTCGAAATGCGTACTACGAGGGCTCGCCAAGCAACCTGGAGACGCACGAGAACAACACCAGCGACCAACTGCATCTTTCGGCTGACCTCAAAACGCTGATCGGGAAATCAACCCTGCTCTCGTGGGGGGCTGATGTGAGCTATGACATAACCAGCAGCGAACAGTATCAACACAGCCATGGCAGTGACAATCAATTAGACATCCTGTCGCGTTTCCCAGACGGATCGGAGTATATGCAAACAGGGATTTTTGCCCATGTTTACCATGATGGATATTCTCGATGGACTCTCGAGGGCGGGCTGCGGCTTTCATCGACCTATGCGAATCTTCCAATGGAAGGGGTGATGTCTCCACGCACGTTCGACCCTTACAGCCAGTGGTTTGCGCAAGTTACTGGGTCGGCGGGGGCCAGTTACAAACTTTCTGAAAACTCTTATTTAGTAGGGAACATCGGAACTGGATTTCGGGCCCCGAATGTGGCCGATTTATCTGAAGTAGGCATCAGGAGGAGTGATCTGTATCAAACTGCCAACCCGGACCTAAAACCAGAGCAGTCGATAAACGTTGACCTTGGCATTCGCATCGGAGCTGACGATCTGAAAGCCGAGCTGAGTGGATTTATGATTCACTATTTCGACAAAATCGACGTTCGCTATACGGGAGAAATTGTCGACAACATTGGCCGTCGCGTCGTGGACGGGCGAAAACCAGACTCCGGCAATGACCTCTATTTCGAATCGGTATCCGATAATGCCAGCAGCATGAACCTTGCAGGTGTTGAAAGCAAGGTGCAGGGCATGGTCGCCGAGAGCGTCCGTGCTGGGTTTATTGCAAACTACACGTACGGCCGCATCCGAAATGCCGACGGGGTTCGTGATTACGTGGACCGGATTCCACCGGCAAATGGAATCCTATTCGTTGAGATGCTGGCGTTTGATGGCAGGTTCCGTCTGCGCCCACAGGCACGGTTTGCACTTGCAAAACGAAGGTTGGCGACCGAGGAAATTGGGGACGACCGCATATCGCCAGACGGTACGGACGGGTTTGCCAATGTCCAGCTGATCTCGACGGTCGATCTACACCGATCGCTTCAGCTGCGGATTTTCGCCGACAATATCACCAACGCCGCATACCGGGAACACGCATCATCGCTCGATGGGATGCAACGAAATCTTACCTTCAGTCTGAATTATGCTTTCTAGGAGCCTGCGATCTGACGCAATCTGCTGAACCAAGCCACAATGAGCCCTCCAGCGATCACGACCATGGCTGTGACCGATGCCAATGGAGGGATTTCTGAGAAAAAGATGATGGCGGCAATAGTCGCAAGAATCGGCTCCACCAATATGCTCATCGAAAGCATCGTCGGCTGGATGTACTTCACGGCGTAGTTCATCGATCCATGCCCAATGAGCTGGGGACCGAGCGCCAAAGCTAGAGACGCCAACCAAAAGGAAGCCCCCTCTCCCATGGGGAAGCCGACGGCGACAAACACCGCCACGCAAAAAACGGCCGACCACGTATACACAGGAAAAATGTACTCGAGCCAACCAGCTTTCTTTCGTAGCTCTTGGCCCACCAATATGTAGACTACAAATGCCACGGCAGCCATGAATGCCATGGTATTTCCAAGCACTGGGTGGCTACCTATGGAGGATGTCTGGTCGGTGAGCCCTAGCATTACCGAACCTGCAAACGCTGTAATCACGCCGATCCATACACCGACGGCAAAACGGAACTTGAAAAAAATCCTCTCGGCAATAATGAGAATGATGGGGTGTATACAGACCAAGACCGATGCCGAGGCGACGGAAGTATAGCTTAAAGAGGCCGTCCAAAGCGTGAAGTGAAGCCCCAGGCAAATCCCGGCGAGAGCGAACAAGAATCCGTCGCGACCGCTGAAAGGTGTTCGTCCCGAAGCCGGTCGAGTCCAATAAAACGGAAGCAGGATCAGAAACGCCCCAACTGTTCGAACCATCACCACTGCGATTGGGTCTGCGTTGGCAAAGCGCACCAGAATGGCAGCCAGACCAAATGTGACCAAACCCGCTGACAGGCTTCCAATCAGCTTGAATGCGGAAGGTTTAATCACGGTCACAACAAATTAGCGAAGCCGGTCGATCGACCTGACCAGTTGCTCATCTTTTCGGATGTAGATGAGTGCAATGATCATGAACAAAAAAGCCACCGCGGGCAACAAGATGGACATACCCTCGTCGATGAGATGGGTTCCAATACCACCCATCGAAAATAAGACTCCCGCGCTAAAGCCCATACCCAAGACTTGAAAGATCAATCCTCGACGAAGCCACACCATTTGCGTTCGGCGATTCTTATACATGAAGATCACGGTCACGGCAGTGATGGTTGCAATTCCCACTCCTGCTAAAATCCCCGACATAATCCATGATGCAGGATCTTCGGCTGCACGCTCAAACAGGGGTGAAAACAGATAGGCCGCATTTAACACAACGGCCAAGGCTAAGAATACGTGTTGAATTCGTTGAATCACTGTCTTGAACAGGTATGAGTTTACGACAACGGACGAGCTGTCAAGATACTACTTTACGGTATAATTCGTGGAGGTATCAAAAAAAATGCCACCCAAAATTGGGTGGCATTTTGGTTATACAAAACTTAGGTCGATGGACTAGGCTCTATTCGACTGGTGGCAGTTGCGGCAAAAATTTCGTCCTCTACCTCAACCTCACTGGATGGGATGCGTTGCTTTATTGTACCATTCGATGTTGAGGCTGTCGCCAATTTGGCCTCTTTCCTGTCGTAAAAGTACAGTTTCATTCTGCGTTCGGCCGAATCGAAAAGCGAGTAGAGCACCGGAACCAAAATCAATGTGATCAACGTCGAGAACGACAAACCAACGATAACGGCTATGGCCATCGGAGCCCACCATGCCGCTTGGGCACCACCAGAATACACGTACAGATGCATGTTGCTGAAGAACTCGACCGGATTGGCGAAAAAGGTGAAGAAGTCAAAATTAAAACCCGTAGCCAGTGGAACCAAGCCAAGAACTGTTGTGATGGCTGTAAGAATAACGGGGCGAAAACGTGTCATTCCACCCTGAAGCAAAGCATCGTAAACGCCCAGTCCATCGCGTGACCTCAAGATATCCACATAGTCGATGAGTACAATCGCATTATTAACCACGACGCCGGCGAGCGATATGATTCCGATGCCCGTCATGATAATTCCAAACGGCATCTGGAATACCACTAGTCCATAAAGTACTCCACCGACCGACATAACAACGGAGGTGAGCACGATAAGTGGTTTCGCCAGGGAATTAAATTGTGAAACCAAGATGAATGTGATCAAGAACAAGGCAATCAAGAAGGCTAGGGTCAAGAACTCCTGAGCGTCGTCCTGCTCTTGTTGCTGACCCGTCCAGTTCGCGGCCACACCCTGGGGAATCTGATCGATAAAAGGTGCCAGCACCTCTTTCACCTCGTCAAGAACTTCGTTAGCCTGAAATTCTGGTTTCACATCTGCACTTACGGTAATGACGCGCTCCATATTAATTCGCTTCACGCCACCTGGGCTCTTGTCGATGCTCCAGCTGGCCAAAGCACTGATGGGCACTTGGCGGTTATCTTCGGCCATGACCGTCAAATCGCCAACTTGAGAGAGGTCGTTCCTGTATGCTTCGGCCAAGCGTACTGTGATGTCGTACTCTTCCTTTCCGTCGCGGAATTTCGATGCTTCGACACCATTAATGGCACTACGCACCGTCATGCCGACCTTGTTAGTATTCAAGCCATACTTAGCTGCGAGTTCCCGATTGACGTCTACGCGCAACTCCGGGCGGGAATCGGGCAGATCTGTCTCCAGACCTTCCAACTTGGCGTACACGGGATGGTTCTCCAGAATACGGAGTGCCTCATTCGAGAGTTGAATGATTTGCGGGAGATCTTTCCCGTTAATTTCCAAGTTGACTACTTTGCCTGTCGGCGGACCATTTTGTTGTTGTTCCACCCTAATTTCCGCCCCTACAAGATCGGTGCCAAGGTTGTTCTGCATCCAATCGAGGGCATCAAAAGAATCATACTCGCGCTCGTTGAACTCCTTGAAGTTAACGACCACTGTTCCAAGGTGTGTCGAAGAGCCACCGCCGCCAAAATCACTGGAAATCTGAGATCCTGCCGTGGCAACAATCGACTTGGCGTCGCCGATTTCGGGCATCTCCTGAACCTTT
>CAYWCV010000024.1:0-20305 GCA_964456845.1 uncultured Chitinophagales bacterium
ACTCGCCGACATCGGTGCGGGTCACTTGATAGGTGGTGTCGTTATCGATGTCATAACGGAAAATGTCGGTGTTGCCGCTCGGGTCGGCATTGAAGAGGATTGATTTGCCGTTGCGCGTGAACGCCGGCTGGTTGTTGTAACCGTTGTGCACGCTTATGCGCTTAGGTGCACCAAACACCGATACTCCAGCTTCCATTTCCAATTGGACGATGAACAGATCAGTGACGGGCGTCTGTGAGAGTACCACACATGGCAACAGGAGGACTAAGGCTGTAAAGCAAAGCAGAAGGCGGGTTTTCAACATCACATATTCTCCAGTTTTGTTTCGAGTCGCTTGATACGTTGCAATGTGCGACGACGGTAATCGCTGTAATCGGGGTCGTCGGCAGACAGGCTGTTCATCATGACGTATGTAGAAGCATGAATGAAGCGGGGTCCACCGAGGCTAATTGCAACATGTGTAATTCGATCGTTTTCGCCGAAAAATAAAAGGTCGCCCGGCACCACATTGGCAAACGTGGTGTCAATGGGCACGTCCGTCCCGATTTGGACCTGCATGTTGGCGTCGCGGGGCAGCAGGAATCCGTTGGCGGCATAAACGGTTTGGGTATATCCGGAGCAATCGAGTCCACGGCTGCTGTTGCCGCCCCAAAGGTAGGGGATACCGTGAAACTGGGATGCGGTCTGTACGACCTCCCAGCCTGCTGGAATACGGTCAGTCGCGGTGACTGGGTTGCCTAAGTCTGCCGTGGGTGTGTAGCCGGTGCGTCCGTCGGGGAGCATCACCTGTGTCCAGGCCCCTTGTGCCTCGACTAGACGAAGCGTTGCATTCATCGAAAGGTCGCTAAGTTTGAGTGAAGTTGGATCCATTTTCTCAAACACACCGGATAAGACGGCCGTGATCTGCGTTTTGGGTGCTGCTTCCCATTGTTCGATTTCGGATGTAGTCATGGGCGTTGCCGAATCGAGCGTCATCCAGCCAAGGTATTTGTAGGGTGTCTGCACCTGCACCCATCCGCCTTGTCGGCGAAGTAGCTTCAATCGCGTGCCCATGATGGTCTGATCGACCAGCTCCGCTCCATGACGAGGTTCTCGCCGCAGGTTTGCCACCCCGACCCGGACGACGGCGTGAACGGTGTCTCCCAAGATCGGATCGGGTAGGGAATGAATTGGGATTTCGGAGAATCCTTTCGCTTTGAGCAGGGAGTCCACTCTGGTCTGAGCGAGGGGGTGATCTGTCTCAAACGAGGTGATCACGCCGTTTTCGTCTTTCACGAACTGGAACACACCCATGCGCCGGTCGGGCACGACAGTTTTCCGAATTTCCTCGGCCTCGCGCTCGAGGCTTGCCTGAATGGATGCGTTTCGCTCAGCGGGAATGCAGGACGGCAGAAACAATGCCGAAATGAATACAAACGTGATTAAAGTGGCATTGCATGATCTCATGGGCGGAATGTGGTACGTCATATAGATTTGAATCTACGATTTCGTTTGGATGAGTCAATATACTAACGAGAAGCGAGAAGCGAGAAACAAGAACAAGAGCAAGAACAAGAACAAGAGCAAGAGGCGCGTTGGTGTAATGTTCACTATCTAATCACTTCTATCCGATTTCATCACTCCTCTCCTTATCTTCAAACTTCTGCCTCAATCCTCACTTCAATCCTCAATCCTCCACCCTCAGTTCTCACACCATTGTCTAGCATTTGGCGCCCCTTCACTCAGATGGCGACGGCCCCGGAACCTCTCAGAGTGGTTCGTGGTAGAGGTGTGTGGCTTGAGTTAGAAGATGGACGAATGATTGTAGATGCTATCTCGAGCTGGTGGGTAAATTTGCATGGGCATTCAAGGCCTGAAATTGCAGAGGCTATCTACCAACAGGCCAATGAGTTGGAGCATGTCATCTTTGCAGGGTATTCTCATGCTCCGGCCCAGAAGTTGGCAGACATCCTGGTCGAGGCACTACCGGGCGATCTGTCGAAGGTATTCTTCAGCGATAACGGCTCTACTGCCGTTGAAGTGGCCATCAAAATGGCAGTTCAGTCATCCTTTAACGACGGCAGACCCCGCACAAGAATCGTAGCCTTTGAGGGTGCATATCATGGCGACACTTTTGGAGCCATGGCGGCAGGAGAACGATCGGTCTTCAGTGCACCCTTCGATGGATTGCTGTTTGAGGTCGACCGTCTGCCGTATCCACACACGTGGGTAGGCGATCACGAGTGCGAGGTCAAGGAGGCGATGGCACTTGAACTCATGCGCGCTTATTTCAGGCAATATGCCGATCAGGTTGCTTTGGTATTAGTTGAACCACTTGTACAAGGGGCAGGTGGAATGAACATGGTGCGACCTAGCTTCCTGAAAGGGGTTGCAGCCTTGTGCAAGGAATATGGCGTATTGTTGGGATTTGATGAGGTTATGACCGGATTTGGACGCACGGGCGAGCTGTTCGCTTGCATAAAAGCGGGTGTTGAACCCGACATCGTGTGTTTGTCGAAGGGCATCACAGGCGGTTTTATGCCTTTGGCGGTAACCGTTACTACCCAATCCGTTTATGACGCATTTTATTCCAAAGATGCTAGAAAGGCGTTTTACCATGGACATTCTTACACTGCGAATCCACTAGGTTGTGCCGCTGCATTGGCATCTTGGGAGATTTTAAACAACGAGCAGATGTTTCGAGATTTCGAGCTGAGGTACAAACCATTCATCAAGCAGTTGACCAGCAGTAACCTAGTTGAGCATATTCGAGCGTGTGGAACTATAATCGCATTTGATATAAAATCATCACATGGTGGCTATTTTGATGATATCGGTCCTAAACTCAAGCTACACTTTGCAAAGGGAAGGGCACTGTTGCGACCCCTGGGGAATACGATCTACGTGATGCCGCCCTATGTGATCAGCGATGAAGAGCTTTCGATCGTGTTCGATGAGATTGCCGGTGTGCTTGCATAAAAAAAGCCACCGGTATCTATCGGTGGCTTTGATTCAGATCTGACCGTTACTGGCATCACGCATGGTGATGGTGATGGTGGCTGTGCTCTTCTTTGAAGGCGGCTCGCTGCCTGAGCCCAAGAAGCTCGAACATCTGCTTATCGGCATCCACGTCGTTGTTCGGTGTGGTCAGCAACTTATCGCCGGCAAATATGGAGTTGGCGCCGGCCAGAAAGCACAAGGCTTGTTCTTCGACGCTCATGTTCACACGGCCGGCTGAAAGACGGACCATGGCTTTCGGCATGGTGATGCGCACGGTGGCGATCATTCGCACCATTTCCCAGACGGATACCCGCTTTTGGTTCTCAAGCGGGGTGCCGGCAACGGCAACGAGTGCATTTACGGGAACGGATTCTGGATGCTCAGGTAACGTCGCCAATGTGTGGATCATGTCGATACGGTCGGCGTCCGTTTCGCCCAATCCGATGATACCCCCGCTGCACACCGAGATGCCCGATTTGCGGACGTTGTCGATGGTACGCAGGCGGTCGTCGTATTTACGGGTGGTTATGATGTCGTCGTAGAAGTCCTCGCTGGTGTCCAAGTTATGGTTGTAAGCATAGAGGCCGGCTTCTTTGAGGCGTTGCGCTTGGTGCTCGGTAAGCATACCCAGCGTGCAGCAGACCTCAAGGCCGAGTTCGTTCACGTCTTGCACCATTTCTAGAACCCGCTCGAAATCATTGTCGTTTCGCACTTGGCGCCAAGCTGCACCCATACAGAAACGTGTGCTGCCGTTTGCTTTGGCTGCCTCCGCATTTCGGATCACCTCTTCGTTCGAGAGAAGATTGTGTCCTTCGATGCCGGTGCTGTAACGTGCCGCCTGGGGGCAGTACGCACAATCTTCAGGACATCCGCCCGTCTTGACGGAAAGCAGGGTGCACACTTGAACTTCGCTGGCGTCGTTGACCTCATGGTGAAGGGCGCTTGCCCTACGCATCAGCTCCATGACGGGGCTATTGAATATTTCGGCGATTTCTTCTTTCGTCCAGTCGTTTCGGATCAAGGCCATGATTGATAATCCTTGTTTCTGTCTTTGTTGTTGGCCTAATGTACGAACTTTGAAAATCTCTTCTTAGATCCGATGCGATCAAAATAGTCCTAAACCGGCCAATTAAGTATCTTTCGGTTATCATCTTCACAAGGCCATTTTATGAAAGTTCTCAATTCAGGTAAGACCACATTCAAAGTTGAAGTACCCTACAGACTATACGAACAAGGTGAGGCAGGCCCCAAGCCATTGATCGTTTATTTACACGGATTTGGTCAGGATAACAGCGTTTTTGAGCAGCAGACCAAGGCATTGCATAACATCAAGGCGTATCATCTATACATTCAGGGACCGTATGCCGACTACCGCGGGATCGAGCGAGAGGACAAAAGAGGGTTCGGCTGGTACTTGTACAGCGGCAAGCAAGGTTCATTTGAGAAGTCGCTGGAGTATTCCTCCGAATTCATTCAGGGCGTGATCGACTCCCTGATTCCGTTCATCAAGGTAACTCGATGCGCCGTTATTGGCTATTCTATGGGTGCCTACCAGGCCGGCTACTTCGGTTTCACTCGGTGGAAACACACGAATGAGCTCGTAATGATTGGTGGACGCCTCAAAGTGGAGTTTTTTAAGGAGCGGAATTGGGAGAAGCGCAAACACCTCAACATATTGGCGCTTCACGGGTCCAAGGATGAAATTGTGAGCGGCAAAGAGCAGAAGGAAAGTATTGAGCTGGCGCAAAAAAAAGGGCTGAACGCCACATACGTCGAAGTTAATTCGGGGCACAAGCTTACGAGCGCCTATTTCTCGAAAATGCAGAAGTGGTTAATCGGTTTGGGTTATGAAACGGTAGATTCCTGATGCCTTACATAAAGTTAGGGTTTTATAATCATGGCTCTTGCTTATCAAATTAGAACAATGTAAGTTGCGGTTAAGTGTATAATTTTGAGTCAAAGCTAGTTTATTACCAATGGGAGGACTAGCACCATTGAGTCATGTTAACAAGTGTCCAGTACCTATACTTTTTCAAGCATGAAAATTCTGGTTATCGAGGATGATCCTACAAGTCTGAAGCTCGTAAAATTTGCCCTTGAAAAAAACGGCTACGAGGTAGTTGGTGCTGAAAATGGACACAAAGGATTTGCTTTGGCCCAATCGGATCCGTACGACTGTATCATACTGGATATCGGTTTGCCAGACATCAGTGGCCTCGAAGTCCTCAAGCGCCTGCGAGTGAATCAGAACACCACCCCAATTCTTCTCCTTTCGGCCTATGACGACACCGAAACGAAGGTGCAGGGATTGGAGTCGGGTGCTGACGACTACATGACCAAACCCTACGAGTTCCGTGAGCTTTTGGCGCGCCTGTTCGTGATTACCCGCCGCAACAAGACAACCAAGGTCGAATCGAGCGAAATGCTCCGTTGTGGTGAGCTATCCGTGAATTTGGTGACGCGCGAGTTCACCATCGGAGACCAGATTGTTCCGCTCACGAACAACGAGTTCAGCCTTTTGGTCTACTTTCTGAAGAATCCAGGTAAGATTATTGACCGTCTTGAATTGTCGGAACGCGTTTGGGGCATCAATTTCGACACCCAGACCAACTTCGTGAACGTGTACCTCAGTTACCTTCGCAAAAAGATCCGGGAAGTTACCGACTACGAGTACATCCAGACCATACGTGGCGAGGGCTTCAAGCTCGACTGTGGGGAATAGTCGGTGATCGGTGATCGGGGATCAGGGATCGGAGTTTCGCGAACGTTATCACAGATTTCTTGTGCATCACTTGTTTCAAAAGAAAAGGCAGACTCGAGCGAGTCTGCCTTTTTCGTAGCAAGTATTTTACATTCAAAGACTCGGCTCGTTGATCACCGGTCAACGGTCACCGATCAAACGTATTTGCCAACCGGCACATACGGCATTCCGAATGCCTCGGCCACGTCTTTGTAGGTGATGTCGCCGTTTACGACGTTCAGGCCGTACTCGAGCGACTTGTCCTCTTGGCATGCCTTTTTCCAGCCTTTGTTGGCGAGGTCGATGGCGTAGGGGAGCGTCACGTTGGTAAGGCCTGTAGTGGATGTATAGGGCACCGCACCGGGCATATTGGCCACACAGTAGTGGATCACACCGTCGATGGTGTAGATTGGGTCGCTGTGAGTGGTGGCCTTGGATGTTTCGAAGCATCCACCTTGGTCGATGGCCACGTCTACGATCACAGAACCCGGCTTCATCAGCTTGAGCATGTCGCGTTTGATCAGTTTTGGTGCAATTGCCCCTGGGATCAACACGGCGCCAACAACAAGATCCATCAACGGCAGGTATTCGCGGATGGCGTACTCCGAGCTCATGATGGTGGTCACGTTTGCCGGCATCACATCGTCGAGGTATCGCATACGCGAGGCACTAAGATCCATGATGGTGACATTGGCTCCGAGTCCAGCGGCCATTTTGGCAGCGTTGTAGCCTACAATGCCGCCTCCGAGCACTAGCACGTTTGCGGGTTTCACACCCGGAATCCCGCCCAGGAGCACACCGCGTCCACCGGTGGCCTTCTCGAGGTACTTTGCTCCCTCTTGGATCGACATTCGGCCCGCAACCTCGCTCATTGGCACGAGCAAAGGCAGTGAACGGTCCGTTTTTTCCACTGTCTCGTAGGCGATGGCGATGCACTTGGAATCGACAACGGCCTTGGTAAGTTCTTCGCTGGAGGCGAAGTGAAAATAGGTGAAGATGATCTGCCCCTCGCGCATGCGGGAATATTCGACGTTGATGGGCTCTTTCACTTTCATGATCATCTCGGCCTTTGCCCAGACGGTGTCAGCATCCTCGATGAGTTCGGCGCCAGCCTGGCGGTATTCTTCGTCCGTGAAGCCGGAATTAATTCCAGCCCCCTTTTCGACGATGACATGGTGGCCGTTTCGGCGCATCTCCAGAACACCAGATGGTACGAGGGCCACGCGGTTTTCTTGGGGTTTAATCTCTTTTGGGACTCCAATAATCATACAAGTACAGTTATTGCGTTGCCGCGTTGTTAAAAATCGTTAATTCTGGAAACGCTACCCGAAATAAGTGGTTTCCATTCTGTTACATCCTTCAAAGATACGAGTTTTGTGGGCTTGTTTTATCTCAATTCGGTAATTTCATACCACTGTAATACGTTTGTACCACAACCGAAAACCCTTACCTTACTTGTCCGACACAGCCCCCATGCTACGTCGACATATACCCCATGATATCCAAAGAGATTTTCCGAAAAGTCAGGCAGTTAGAAATTCGCACCAAGGGCTTGGTGAACAACCTCTTTGGGGGGGAGTACCATTCGGCTTTCAAGGGTCGTGGAATGGTGTTTTCTGAGGTGCGCGAGTATCAGTACGGAGATGATATCCGCCAAATCGACTGGAACGTTACCGCTCGAGCCGGCGACACCTTCATCAAGATATTCGAAGAAGAGCGTGAGCAGACCCTTATGCTGCTTGTCGACATTTCGCCTTCGGGAATCTTTGGGTCCAAGCAGCGTAAATCGGACCTTATCACAGAGATGTGCGCCGTCATGGCCTTCAGCGCCATCAAAAATGGAGATAAGGTAGGTTTGATACTGTTCAGCGACAGGGTTGAAAAGGTCGTTCTCCCGAAAAAGGGACGTCTGCATGTGCTCAGGCTCATTCGCGAGCTTTACACCACAGAGGCTGTTGGACGAGGCACCGACTTGAACGTGCCGCTTGTTTTTGTCAACCGATTGCTAAAACGAAGGGCAATCGTGATACTTGCCAGCGATTTCGTGGCGCCAGATTTTGAGAAGTCGATCAAAATCACCAATAAAAAGCACGACCTGATTGCAGTGTCGGTATCCGACCCTCTTGAAGACGAATTGCCGGCAATCGGCATTGTGAACCTAAGGGACGCCGAGACTGGTGAAACAAAGATGATCGACACTTCTAGCCGGGCTGTGCGCACCTCATACCGGGCACGAAGGCTTGAACGGCTGGCGAAGCGGCGCGAGCAGTTTCGGAAGCAGCAAATCGATGCAGTAGATGTAAACACCAGCACAAGCTATGTGCAGCCATTGATGGCCTTCTTCAAGCGCAGAGGAGGCAGATACTGATGATATCCCTTAAAGCTGCTCAACACGGCTCTTTTGCTCTGATCTTCATTTTTCTTCAAGCGCTCACCGTTCTGGCACAGCAACCCAGGCTTTATGTGCAGCCTGACTCAGTGGCGATCGGCGATATCGTGACGTACACGATCGTCATACCTCAAGGCATTCCCTATCAAAGCATCATTTATCCGGATACTGCTGCCTTTGGCAAAGACTTGGAGATTATTGACCGTAAGCAGTTCAGAACCCCCGCCCAATCCGACAGCATCCAATTTCAGCTTCAATATTTTGGGACAGCCGATGTACAACTCGACGGTATCACGATTGGATTGGTAAACGATGGAGAAACGTTCGCTGTAGAGCTTCCATCGGTCACCGTTCCTTTTAAGACGTTGCTTTTGGAGGAGGAGCCACAGCTCAGGCCGATGAAGGACATCTATGCCTTCGCCATCAATTGGATCCCTTACCTTCTTTTACTGCTGCTGCTGTTACTTGTAGGATGGGTGTTGATCCGCTACATGAGGCAATACCTGAAGGGCAAACCTGAACCCGTTCCCATCGAAATCGACATATTTTTGAATCCGCTCGACCTGCTCGAAAAAAAGCTTCTGTCGCTGCGGTCGGATGCATCGCTCATTGACCGGGATTTCAAACCGTTTTACACCTTATTGGGAGATGCTTTACGGGAGTACTTGGAAAACGTTCACGGATTGCTCGCACTCGAAATGACCACCCGGGAACTTCTGCGCGACATGGAACGGAAGATGGTCGACCCCGACCTCACGCGCCAGACCGGCGTCGTCCTCCGATTGGCAGACATTGTCAAGTTCGCAAAATACGAACCCGGCATCGAACAGGCTCTGGAATCCATTCGTGAGGCGGAAAAGTTTCTCCAAATTGCACGGATGACAGACCAGCGCCGGGTGAACGATCTTCAACGCCGTTTTGACGAACATCAGGCCGAGGAAATTGCCCGCCGAGAGCGTGAGGCCCGAATGGCCGCCGGTGATCTTGTGGATCAAGGCACGAGCAACAACGAGCAGATTGCCGCAATGGAGGTGAAATAATGACGTGGGCTAATCCAGAATGGTTCCTGGCCTTGTGGCTGCTCCCCCTGCCGCTATTGTTTTATCTGTGGCGTTACCTCACGAAAAGGACGGCTTCGATAACATTTTCAAGTTTGTCCGACTTTGGGAACATCCGTGGTAACTGGAGAGTATGGCTTCTAAGTTTGACTCCTTTGCTCTTAATCGCCGGGCTAGCATTAGTTATTATCGCGATGGCACGACCACAGTTGGAGAATACGATCGTTGAGCGTCGTGCCGAGGGCATCGATATCATGTTGATTTTAGACATATCGACGTCGATGAAGGCCGAAGATCTCAAACCCAACCGATTTGAAGCGGCCAAGACTGTTGCCAAAGACTTTGTCGACCGAAGGATCTCAGACCGGATCGGGTTGGCCGTATTTCAGAAGAAGAGTTTCACAGTGGTTCCGCCCACGCTCGACTATGGGTTGGTGAAGAAGTTGATCGATGAGATTGAGATGGGTCTGATCGAAGACGGCACGGCCATTGGCATGGGGCTTGCGACCGGTGTAAACCGTCTGCGCGACAGCGTTGCAGAAAGTAAAGTCATCATCCTTTTGACCGACGGTCAGAACAATGCTGGCGAGATCGATCCTGTGACGGCTGCCGATCTTGCCGCTACCTACGAAATAAAAATCTACACCATTGGCGCAGGCACCAGGGGCATGGCACCATACCCCGTGTATGATGCCGTTTTTGGGAAGAGATACCAGAATATCGCCGTCGACATCGACGAAGACATGCTCACCGAAATTGCCCGAAAAACCGGCGGCGAATATTTCAGGGCTACCGACACTCAATCTCTTGAACAGATTTACGAGCAAATTGATGCGCTCGAAACTACTGAAGTCGACGAACTCATCTACACGGATTACAAAGATCTCTACCCTTCGTACCTTTTGCCTGGGATCCTGTTGCTGATTTTGGCTTATGTCACAGATCGGTCATTGTTACGAGTTGAACTTGCTTAAAATTAAACTGGCGAACTACCCGATTACCTGCATGTTAATGAAGCTGCTATTCATTTTTTTTAGTGTCATTGTTACAGTATCAGGCTCATCTGAAGCACAATCTAGCAGGTTTCAGTTCAGTGGGAATTATGTTTCCCACCAATTGATCGATAATACGGTCGAAATTGTACATGAACGCGGAAAAATCAGAGTCGACTATTTGACGGGAATAGGGTTCAGGGTTCGCTATGGCAAGGAAGACCTGTCTGCGACCATCTTCAGCAACGCCACCGATTTGTCAGGGGTCGCATACGCCAAACCTGAGCTCAAGGATGACCCTCGCGTGCTGCAGTTGACGTTCGGTGATGATGTCCTCCTGATCCAAAAGCAGCCTGTGAGGTTGACATTTCAGCATAAAGACGGCAGCATTTGGTCCCGTGAATCATTCGGGGCGGGCTCAATGGGAGACAGGGTGGCCCATGTGATGTCGAAACCTGAAAATGAGCATTATTTTGGGGTTGGTGAGAAGGCAACCGAATTCAACCGAACCGGAAAGACCTTCACGCAATGGAACACGGATGTGAATTCATTTCGATTCAACACGGACCCTATGTCGAAATCGATACCGTTTTTTATCGGTTTGAGAGACGGGAAGGCTTGGGGCGTCTACTACGACAACACATGGAGGAATGAAATTGATCTTGGCGCCCAGTTGAACACACACATCGGCTTTTACGCTGACGGTGGCGAACTGCGATATTATCTTTTTTCGGGTCCGACGCCTGCCGATGTGGTGCGCAAATTCACGCAATTGACTGGTCGGACGAGCCTGCCCCCAATATGGACGCTAGGCGTGCAAGTGGTGGGGCTGGGTCAAATGTCGGAACCTGAAGTTTACACCATAGCTAACGAGTACCGAGGCCGAAAAATCCCACTCGATGCCATCCATTTAAATCGCACGCACACCTCGGAGTTCCGGTCCTTCACTTGGAACGGCGAAAAATTCCCGAATGCACAGGCGGTTGTACAAGAAATGGGCAACCGTGGAATCAAAATGGTGCAGAGCATCGATCCAGGCATCAAGGATGACGCATTTTTCGATGTCCGCAATGAGGGTATTACCAAAGATGTATATGTCAAATACCCCGACGGCACGAATCTTTCGGGTGACACTTGGGCTGGGCGGTCATTATTTCCAGACTTTTCGAAACCTGCGGCCCGAGACTGGTGGGCAACACTGCATCAGCGGGGCATTGGTGACGGCATATCAGGGTTTGTTCTCACCATGAACGAACCACGCATGTTCACCGGAAACACCTTGGCGGCGGTTGCCGAGTATGACAACGAGGGGAGGGGCGCCGGCCAGCTCGAAATGCACAACCAGTATGCTTTGCTGATGGCGAAGGCTTCATACGAAGGAATACGGAAAGCGTTGCCGGACAAACGCATTTTTCTGAAATCAAGGTCTGGGTTTGCTGGGATTCAACGGTATGCCAGTGTCTGGAATGGAATGAACTCGGAAAACTGGAATGAGCTGGCGCTCACGTTGCCAATGGTTATGGGTGTCGGAATCTCCGGTGTGCCGGGTGCCGGTATGCGGGTAGGGGGAGCCACCCAAAAAATAGATGCTGACCTCTACTCACGATCTTTGCAGTTGGCATCCGTGATGCCGCGAATGGAGCTGAATTCACACCACGAGCAATTGGTTGCAGATCCTTGGTCGCATGGTGATGCTTGGGAAAAGGGCAATCTCGCATTCATGAACATGCGCTATCGACTGATACCTGCATTATACTCCGCCTGGTGGCAACACACCCGTACGGGAGCCCCAATTATCAGACCGATGGTCTGGAATTGGCCGAACGTGTCTGATGTGGTACAGATCGAGGATCAGTTCATGATTGGCGATCACATATTGGTCGCTCCTGTGCTGAATGTGGGCGTCAATGAGCGATCTGTTTACCTCCCTGAGGGCTTGTGGTACAAATATCACACACGGGAAAAAATCAATGGAGGCCGGCGTTTTGTGGAGTCGGCACCCAGCCTGGGAAGTCTTCCCTCAGCGAGCGACGAAACACTACTGCTTCGATCCATGCCCATGTATGCGCGTGCCGGGGCAGTCGTCGCCGAGCGAGAGCAAATGGAGCATGTGGCCCAAAAGCCCGTTAAGGAGATGCAACTCCAGGTATTCGCGGGAGGAAACCAAACCAGTTATCTCTACGAAGACGACGGTGAGACGTATGCCAATGAGAGAGGCAATTATAGGGCCCTCACCTTCGTGACGGAGGCATACAGGGGTGGTTTTCGAATTCGGGTTACATCGGAAGGGCAGTATGATGAAGCCGCAGTGCGCTTTTCATACCTAATCCACGGCCTTGAACGCAAGCCAGACCGAATTACGGTAAATGGGCGAAATATTGTATACTTCTACGAGCCCAGAACCAATACCATTGTTTTTAAGATCTCCGCAGGACCCACTGATATTAACATTATCTACCAATAGAGCATGAACAACATTGGACGCATAGCAAGGTCATTCTTACCTGTCTTGTTATGGTTTAATGGCGTCATTGGTATATCGACAGCTTCGTACGCCCAACCCGTATCAAACGAAATGGTCGACACGTGGCTTGTCGAAAATGGCTTGCCGCAGCATACCGTAAACGACATCGTAAAGACAAGCGACGGCTTTCTATGGATTGGAACGGAAGGTGGACTGGCACGTTTCGACGGATTTACGTTCAAAACCTTCGACAGAAGCAACACCCCTGTGTTGACAACGAACCGTGTGAGGGCATTGGGTGCAGACTCAAAAAACCGGTTATACATCGGCACCCTCGACGGCGGAATTGGGTATTACGAAAACCACAATTTTCAATTTCTGAACGACAGGTTCAATTTGGGGGATGTAACCGTCAATTCTATCGTCGTAGACAAAGATGACCGTGTTTGGTTCAGCTCCTTTGAGAACATGATTCGTTGTTTTGACGGAGATTCGGTCTGGTCAATCCCTATGCCGCTATTGGAAAAACAAGCTGTGGCACACCTTCTGAAGAATGGTGATGGAGAGCCGTATGCCGTGCACACAAAATTCTTTTTCAAGCTTCAATTAGGAGAACCCAGGGTCATTTTTGAGCCCGATGGAGACGAAGAACTCAGATCAGCCATTTTTGACGAAAAGACGAATGCGTTTTGGCTGCTTACCACAGAGCGACTCCTGAAGATCAGCGACAAGGTCCATGACACCAAGATTGACCCGGATTTACTTCGTGGGTATCGAATCAGGTTAATACCGGATGTGCCCGGCAGGCTCATTGTATCGATCAACGACCAAAGCCATGCGTACGACACCGTGAATGAATCGTTTGTCGACGACACCTCGGTGATTTTTTCGGACAATGTGAAAGGCGTAAAATGCTCGTATATCGACGAATACGGAAACCGCTGGTTTGGGTCACTCACAGAAGGGCTGATACGCATACGGCCAAATGCATTTCGGGTGGTAGCATCTGGAGCGCAGTCTACAAATGAAAATGCAATTGCCGTATATAAGGGCAAATCTGGTAGGCTATGGCTTTCGTATCAAAATGAACGATTCTACAGGGTCGACCCCGATGGTGGAGTATTGCCTCATTCAATGCCTCCAAATGCGAATGGTTTGGTATACAGCTTTTTTGAAGATTCAAAAGGTGACACCTATTTGGGGTCGTTCGATAAAGGGATCTATCGATATGACGAAGGTGCATTAACTCAGATTCAGTTCCCCGACGCAGGGTATCGCTGGGTGTATGGTTTTTTTGAAGATCGAAATGCGGTGGTTTGGATTTTGACCCGCGAAGGGCTGTTTCTGTTAGTAGATGGAGCCATCAAAGAAGTGCCCGGTTTGCCGGCAAACTTATCGAATGGAAGGTTCTCTTTTGTGACTCAACTTAAGGATGGATCTCTGATTTTTAGTGCCGAGGAGACGCTCTACAAACACAATGACGGAGTATGGACTCAATTGTGGCATGACAGTGAAGGTGGAAAAGGCTTTTTCAGAGGAATTGTGGAAATTGGGAACAATCGCATCATAGCAGGGACCTATGGAAATGGACTGTTAATGGTTGATCTGAACACAGGTGATAGCAAGCGCATTACAACTCAGCAAGGCTTGCACGATAACGTCGTTTCCTATTTGCATCTCGACAAAGACAATTATCTGTGGATGAGCGGAAACAATGGTCTCTCACTGCTGGCCGTTTCTGAATTGGACAGATATTTAAGCGGTTTTCAAAGCAGGGTGCATCCAGCGCTGTTCAACAGAAAAGACGGTTCGCCTTCGAATGAATTTCATGGAGGATACCTAAACTCGGCACTCATGTTGTCAGAGACCGAATTTGTAATTCCTTCCATCAACGGTTTTATTCAAGTGGATCTGGCAAAACTAGCTCCATCGGGCAATGTGCCGAATCCTCTCGTCGACAATTTCGTGTATGGTTCGACACTTTATCATCCGGGAGAACGAATCGAACTTCCATACAGAGATGGAAGACTGGAGATTGAATTTGCTGCACCGTACTTCGAATCCAATGCTGATCCGGTATACCGTTACATGCTTCAAGGATTCGACGATACTTGGAATGAAACTGGATCTCAAACTACGACCGTGTATCCGCGATTGGAGCCTGGCCAGTACACGTTCATTTTACAGTCAGGCTTGAGAGGGGGTTTGTGGAACCCTCAAGTAAAGCAAATCGTCGTCGATATTATTCCGCCATTTCACAAATCGGTTCTTTTCAAGTTCTTTTTGACAGTGATATTGTTAGGAGTTGTCGGCATTGTCGCGATGGTGTCGATTCGCATGTACAATGCGCAGCAAAATCAACGGTTTAAGCAAGTATTGGATGCCCAGGAGGCTGAACGCCGCCGCATAGCGGCCGATCTTCACGACAGCGTAGGGCAGTCGTTGTCGTCTGTAAAGATGATGTTGAATTATGCCCAGCACAAAAATTCTGGTCCAGACACAATTCGCGACATGATTGTACAATCGCAGGCGGTGATCGACAGTTTGGCCGACGAGATCAGAACCATTTCGAACAATTTGGCACCGGCGTCGTTGCGAAAGTTTGGATTGGAGACAGCCATTGAGGAGCAAATTCATAAGGTTAAGATTGACGACCGCTTTCACATCAACTTCATTTGCATGATGCGGGGTGGCGAATTGGATGAAAACCTGCAGCTGGCAATTTTTCGCATATTTCAGGAGCTTCTTGCAAATAGTATCAAACACTCGAATGCCAGCGAAATCAGTGTTCAGCTTATCGAGCACGATGAAGACATCAGTTTCACCATCGAGGACGATGGTATCGGGTTTGATTTTCAGGAAGCCATCAGGTCTCGGTCCGGCAATGGTCTTCACAACATCATATCGCGAGTCTCATTGATTGGTGGTAAATTACAATTCGACACCGCTCCCGGCAGCGGCACAACCGTAACCATACAGATACCCACAAACGGATCCAATCATGCTTGATTCAAAACCCATACGGGTGCTGCTGGCCGACGACCACACGATACTACTCGACGGGTTGTCGATGGTATTGAACCAGTACCCCAATATTGAAGTCGTGGGTGTGGCAAACGACGGCTCTGAGGCGATCAAGCAGCTTTACGAGGTTCAAGCGGACGTGGTGCTCATCGATGTCCAGATGCCCCAAATGGATGGCTTTCAGGCTGCCAACGTAATCAGGGACAATTTCCCAAACGTAAAAATCCTCGTCCTCAGCATGCATAACGATCGACCTTACATTGAGCGGATGTACCAGATTGGAGCATCTGGGTATCTTCTTAAGACCGCCAGCATCGATGAAATACTAGCGGCAATCGAAAAGGTGCACAGAGGTGAGTTGCACTTTTCAAACGACGTGATCCTCACCGTGTTGAACTACAACAGGAGCCAAAATTCGCCGATTATCAAATTGACTCGGCGTGAGCGGCAAGTGATCGAACTGATCGCAAAGGAGCACAGCAATGTCGAAATCGCCCAGTTATTGAATCTGAGTGTCGAAACCATCAACACATACCGCAAGAACCTGTTGAAGAAGACCGGCGTGAAAAACACGGCCGGTCTTGTACGTTATGCGTTCAACCAGGGAATCGTGACTACAAAACAATAGTTCATCGATCATTCGTCAAAAGCGCACTGCCTGTACGAGCGTCGAATAGGTGGGTTGTGGCATGGGTTTCTGGCAGATTCAGAATGGTCGTCTGCCCATTTTTGAATGTTATTCTGTGTTCCCCGCCACGTTTCGTATGGTAGACGACCAACCCGTTACCGGCGTAGATCACATCGCCGGTAGATTCTGTGTACAAGTGGGCTCCAGCCTCTTTGAAGATGTTACGCATCGTTGCAGCATCGGTTACTGGGAAGGATGCGTACCAGGAGGTATGGCTGTCGAAGGATTTCTTCACCAATGCTGGGCTCCGGTCGTGGCTGAAGCGCGCATAGACGGATGCGTCAGGGTCTTGAGGGATGAACATCGGTTTCAGAGTCGTGTCAGGTCTGCCCCAATAGGTCTTGAGGGCATAGGGTTTGGCACCCGGTACAATCGTGCTGTCGGGCAACACCCTCGGGAATGGGAATGCATCAGGGCCTCTTGTGATGGTAATACCCGTAGCAAGGCTTATTCGGTTTACATCTAAGCTGTTGCCATCGGTGTAGCCTGGGGCATAGAACCATACAAGATGCCTGTTGTTGTTGGCCACCAGAGCCTTTATCTCGGCGATTTTGTCGCTCGACATGTGGTAGGTATTGCCGAAGATGACCACTTTGTACGGGCTTAAGTCGATATCGCCTAGGTCGTTCAAGTGGACCGATTCGAACGATCCGCCCGAGTAGTAGGCTGCCAATGTGGCCCAATTTATGGCCGTATTCGATAGGGCATCAGAAAACCGTCTCGAAGCTGTATGGTAATATACTTCTGTGTCGTACACGAAAAGGATATCGGACTCCACTTGAAACGGCTCGTGCAGTTTCGCCTCATACACCTCGCGCATCTTGGCTACATCGCTCATCAGGTCGGGGTGGTCCCACCAACCGTATTTTCCGCGATGACGTTGCAATGGGTTGTCGAAGATGACACCACCGGGACCAAAGTCGAAATACCATAAACCGTTTCCTTTCACTAAGCTCCAAAGTACATTTCGTTTCATGACGGCAATGCTGTTGTCGAGCTCTGACTGATAATTGGGGGAAACTTTACTGAGTAACACAGGTTGTTGATCCATTTCATCGAGCCACACTTTGCCGTGCAGCCTTACGGACTGCAGCAGCCCACGTGATCGGTAAGGGTGCCCCGGAAGGTGGGCGTCAGGCTCGTAGACCTGTGGTGCCGAAACAAAATCGATGTGCGGAGACTCTAAAACGGCATGATAGTCTAGGTGGCCGCCCGAAGCTTCGCGTCCGAACACCGAGAAGTAATACCCCCAGAATGTGCCCACGATGATCGGCCTGTCCCAGTTCGATTTTACCAGTTCGGCAAAATGAAGCACCCTGTTGGTTACCAGTTCGTGCTGAGCACGGTAGTAGTCGCCTACCCATTTTTCCGAAACGGGTTCACGAAACAGACCCTCTTTGGCTATCCTGTCGTCCATGTCGGGTACACGGGCCGTTTCGATGCTCGCATCGTCCCTGTTCCATGCCGCCTGTAAAGCAGCGTCGCTTCCGTATGTTTCTGTCAGCCATGCCCTGAACCAGCGGTGCATGGCCTCGCTCTGGTCGGGCTCGTTGTACATGAAGCCCCAGTAATGCCACTCACCGTACACGCCACCGGCGATGTGGATGCCGGCCAGATAAGAGGCCTCAGGGGTGCGCTTGAACTCGTCTAAAAAACGGACGGTCATTTTTGTGGCATCTTCCATCCATTTTTCAGACGCAAGGCTCTCGCGCCGCTGCGCCCTGAAGTCGTCGTCGATAATTCTCTTGAACCCATAATCTACGCCCACTTGGTACTCATCGACGTCGGTGTAGACCGTCATTTCACCCAAGTTTTGATCGCGCCACCACTCGGGCATGTGGAAGTGAAAACGCAGGTAAATCGCTGCACCTGGGCATACCTCCTGCACACCTTGTATCTGCTTGCGCGCTCGCGTGATGTCTAGATTGCCGTCGGAGGTCCACATGTCCTCGAAAAAGATGCCTAGGTAGAACTGCTTCACCCCTGCATCGCAGAATTGTTTGATGTTCCATTGGGGCACCTCCTCCCACGTCCATCTACCACCTGGGATATCGGGCAGGGCGTAGATGTAGGGGATCTGAGGCTCACCGTTGATGTGAATCGTCGGATTACCTTGATATGGTTTGACTTCGCCAGTCAAGGGGAGTCCGCCGAACATGGATGTTTGAGGTTCGGTTGAGCAACCGGCCAACAATGCCAAAAGACACACGAATAAAGCACGCATAGGATAAAAACTAGGGATGAACTGTAAGACCAACGCCCAAATTATAGTATTTTCTTGATTATCCCCAATCATGCCCGAAAGCTCACCGCAACTACAAAAAATCTGCCATGGTCAGTCTAAAGGACACTTTTTTAGGAAAAATTACATCGACCCACACGTTCAAGGGCGATTCGATACTTCTTGGAGCTGGCATGCTCGATGGTGAGGTTGTACCCGGCGCTCTCGTCAAACTGCCCTTGAAGATGATGAACCGCCATGGCTTAATTGCAGGCGCAACGGGATCGGGCAAGACTAAAACGCTTCAGATTCTGGCTGAGCAGTTGGCAAACCAAGGAGTGCCATCACTGTTGATGGACATCAAAGGGGATCTGAGCGGTGTTGCAAAGTCTGCCGAAACACACCCGAAAATTGAGGAACGCCATCAGAAAATTGGTGAACCTTTCATCCCGTCGTACAGTACGGTGGAGCTTCTTTCACTGTCAGATGAGCCGGGGGTACGGTTGAGAGCAACCGTGTCGGAATTTGGCCCTGTCCTCTTTTCAAAAATACTGGACCTCAACGACACGCAGGGCGGGGTGGTGGCACTCATTTTCAAGTATTGCGACGATCACAACATGCCGTTGTTAGACTTGCAGGACTTCCGGCGCGTCACGCAATTCCTGAACAACGAGGGCAAGGCAGATCTTGAAAAAGAGTACGGAATGATATCTTCGGCCTCGATTGGGGCAATTTTGCGGAAAATTGTCGAATTGGAGCAACAGGGGGCAGATCTTTTTTTTGGAGAACCATCATTTGAGGTAGAAGATTTATTAAGAGTCGACGACCGTGGCCGCGGCGTCGTCTCCGTGCTGAGACTGACCGATTTGCAGGACAGGCCCAAACTGTTCTCAACTTTCATGTTGCAACTTTTGGCGGAGATCTATGCCACTTTCCCCGAACAGGGGGATGCCGACCGACCCAAACTCGCCATCTTCATCGACGAGGCCCACTTGATCTTCAGTGAGGCGTCGAAGGCATTGTTGAGTCAGATCGAGTCGATCGTTAAACTCATTCGGTCGAAAGGCGTCGGTATCTATTTTGTGACCCAAGATCCTACAGATGTGCCCGACGCCGTGTTAGCCCAGCTTGGCTTAAAGATTCAGCATGCGTTGCGTGCATTCACGGCGAAAGACCGTCGAAACATCAAGCTCGTGTCGGAAAACTTCCCAATCACCGAGTTTTATAAAACCGATGAATTGCTCACCCAGTTGGGGATAGGCGAAGCACTTGTCACGACACTGAATGAGAAGGGCATCCCAACTCCGTTGGTGCACACGATGTTACGGGCGCCGCAGTCAAGGATGGACGTGCTCACACAGGGCGAAATTGACGACATTGTGAAATCATCACGATTGGTGGACAAGTACTCGATGGTGGTAGATCGCGAGAGCGCGCATGAAATCATCACCAGAAAGCTGGAGGCCGCTCACGAGGAAAAACAAAGGGCCGAAATGCAGGCCCAATGGGAGAAAGCTCGCCTCGAGCAGGAGCGGTCCCACCAAAGGTCGTCATCGCGATCTACCGGGACACGCTCCAAACCGTTGCCGAATTCGCTCGACAGCGTGCTGGGCACCGGAGCCAGCCGCACCATCGGAAACACGGTCGCACGTGAAATAACCCGCGGTTTGCTCGGTGTGCTGGGCCTGGGTGGCAGTACCCGAAGGAAAAAAGGCTGGCTGTGACGAGACACGAGACACGAGACACGAGA
>CAYWCV010000024.1:20405-29162 GCA_964456845.1 uncultured Chitinophagales bacterium
GTACCCGAAGGAAAAAAGGCTGGCTGTGACGAGACACGAGACACGAGACACGAGAAGCGAGACACGAGACACGAGACACGAGACACGAGACTAGACTCTACTGGATGGAAATTGGCATGATAACGAAGAATGATGCCTTCGGCATAGATCTAAGTGCTAATTTCTCGCACTCGTGTCTCGCTTCTCGTGTCTCGCTACAGCTTCTCCCCACAGTACTTGCAATACCTGGCGTCGTCGGCGTGGCCTTCACGGCTGCAGCTTGGACAAGCCTGTGTATTTGTAGGCGTATTGTGTTGCATCTTTGCTATTTCGCTTGTCACTATGCCGGTCGGTATCGCAATGATTCCATACCCTAATATCATGATCAAAGAGGCGATAAATTGGCCTAGGGGTGTCTGTGGTGAGATATCGCCGTAACCCACAGTTGTGAGCGTTACGATCGCCCAATAAATGGCTTTCGGGATACTTGTGAAGCCGTTAGCCGGACCCTCGATCAAATACATGAATGTCCCATTTATAATTGTCACAGTAAGTACAACAACAAGGAACACCGTAATTTTGGGCCGGCTCATCCTCAAAGCCTTTCGCAATTCGGCCGCCTCACCCAAATATCGTGTCAATTTGAGCACCCGAAAGATGCGTATGAGCCTCAATGCCCGAACCGACATCAAATACTGCGACCCGGGTAGAAAGATGCTGATATAGGTAGGAATGATCGACAGAAGATCGACGATGCCGTAAAAACTGAAGATGTACTTGCGAGGATGCGCCACTGCAATGATTCGCCCTATATACTCAACGGTGAATAATATCGTGAAAAACCACTCGAGCCCGTATAACAATTCACCATATGCACGGTGGATAGACTCCACCGTGTCGAGCATCACGACGATCAAGCTGCCGGTTATTGCTGCCAACAACACTTGGTCGAACAGCTTGCCGGCCTTTGTGTCGGCTTCATAGATAATCGTATGCAGCTTATCCTGTATAGAACCTTTGGGAGGTCTCATGTAAAAATCTCAATTCATGTTCTGTCGTTTATAAAGATTACGGCAATTTACTGAATCGTACCGAAAACGCTTGAACCTTACGGCCAGAAGTGGCATTTTAGGCAATTATCATGTTCTAGATTCGAAGTATTCCATGCGATCAAAAGCTGTAGTTTTCACCGCGCCTAATGAGGTGCGCTGGATGGATGTTGAGTCTCCCGATCCGGGCGACGACGACGTCGTCATCGATATACACCACTCATGGATCAGCAATGGCACGGAGGGGTCTTTTCTGCGTGGTGAGCGTCTGTCGGGCGACGAAGCCTGGCATCCAGGCGACCCGATGCCTTTCCCGATGATTGCCGGATACCAGAAGGTTGGGCGTATTCAATCTATAGGTGCGAATGTCACCGGTTTTACAGTCGGAGAAATGGTCTTTGCCTCGATGAGCAAGGTGACTGGCATGTTCGACAACCGGTTTGCCGGTCACGTAAGCCCATCGGTATGCGACAAGGGCGCCGTCATGAAAATCCCCGCAGGTGTGGATCCGATTGCAGTATCGGGTCTGGTGCTCACACAAGTTGGTTACAATTGTGGTGCTCGGCCCCAGATACGCCCAGGAGAGGTGGCTGTGGTAATCGGTGATGGGCTGGTCGGCCAATGGGCGGCTCAGACGCTCAAGCAGAGAGGCGCCAAGGTCGTCATGGTGGGAAAACACGACGACCGTTTAAGCAAGGCCGCGGATCACGCGCACATCCTGAAGAGTCCTGATGACTACGGTACGTCCGATTATGACCAACTGGGACTTGGTAAGGTACAAGTGCTTGTTGAGACGGTTGGCAGTGTTTCGGCGATGTATGCCTGGCTTCAGCGAATGAACAGGAACAGTCACATTGTCGTCGCAGGATTTTACAAGCCTTCGGGTGATGTAAACATTCAGACGGCCTTGCAGGATTTCCGCAACTACGAAATTTCGTTCGATCTTGTGTCGGGGGCTACCACCCAGCGCATGCAGGACACGATGGAATGGATCGCTGCCGGTAAGCTCCATACAGTGGACCTCATCACACACCGTTTCCCAGTTGAGGAAGCCGCCGACGCATGGAAGTTGATCGAGTCGAAACAGGAGCCGGTCCTCGGTGTGGTGCTAGATTGGCCCGCATCCCGCTACTAACTCAAATGTGCCCATGAAATGAAAATTCTACAGATAATTGAGCCTGGCCGTGCCATTTGGACTGATACCGACATCCCAAAACCAGGCAAGGGCGAGGTTTTGGTGAAAGTGACGGGTGTGACTACATGTCCACATTGGGATATGCATATCCTTGGCGGAAAACCCATCTTCCCCGGCATGAAGCTGGAGTATCCCTATCTGATGGGACAACCAGGTCACGAGGCTGTCGGCGAAGTTGCCGAACTGGGAGAAGGCGTATCGCAGTTAAAAGTCGGCGACCGAGTGGCTGCGTGGCGCGACACGGGAAAACCGCGCCAGGGTTTTTATGCGCAGTACAACACTTTTCATGAAGATGACCTTCTGAAGGTACCCCGTTTCTTGAAGGATGAAGAAATCGCATCACTCGAACTGGCCATGTGTGTTGAGGTGTCCTTTCAGCAGCTTGCAGTGCTCGGGGGTGTGAAGGGACGCAGGCTCGGCATATCGGGCTTAGGGCCAGCCGGACTTTTAGGGGTTCAGATGGCTCGTGCCCATGGTGCAGCCGAAGTGGTTGGCATTGATCCCATGCCCGAGCGCAGGGATCTAGCCCATGATCTTGGTGCACATTTGGTGCTCGACCCGGCCCATGACGTATGGCCCGCATCCCGTTCTGATGGTGCCATGGACGATTCCATCGACATGACGGGCTTACCAGTGTCGATCGAGTACCTGATGGATCGCACTAAGCGTGCCGTCGCTCTTTTCGGCGTGCTCAGGGAAGAGGTGCGCTTCACAAGTCGCCAGATGTTCGGGCCTGGACTCATACTCATGGGCTATGCCGACCATAACAGAAAAGCTGCTGAGACCTCACTCCAAATGATCATTGACGGCACGCTTAAACTTGCGCCGTTGGTAACCGAGAAGATGTCGTTTCGGAACTACAATCAAGCCGTCGAATTACTGCGTCAAAAAAAGGCAATCAAGATCTTGTTTGACCCTTGGGCCTAGTCGTGCAGGTTGGCGACCTTTACCAGTTTTGGCAGATTTGTGATCTTAATTTTCCTTCCAGGTAGTTCGAGCATTCCTTCCTGTTTGTATTCCGACAACAGGCGGATGGTCGTCTCCGTGGCGGTTCCTGCCATGTTTGCAAGGTCCTCGCGCGAAACGGGCACGTTCAACGTCACACCGTCATCCTCGAAACCGTAAGTTTCCTTCAGGAACAGAAGAGCTTCCGCCAAGCGCTCCCTCACAGGCTTTTGCGCCATGTCGGTGATGCGCTGTTGGGCATTCTTGAGGTTTTCGCTGAGCATGCGCATTACCTGAAGCGACAGGGATGCATTTTTTTCGATCAGCTTAAAGAATACTTCCTTTGGGATGAAGCATATATTTGAATCGTCCAACGCAGTAGCAGAGTTGCTATAGCGGTCGCCACTCAGAAGGGCACGGTACCCAAGCACGTCGCCATCCTTTGCAAGGCGTATGATCTGATCCTTGCCGTCTGCGCCCGACTGCGAAAGTTTCACCTTGCCGGTGTTGATGCAATACAGGCCCAGGGGCCATCCGTGCTCCCCAAAAATTAGCTGGCCTTTTTTGTAGGTCGTGCAGCCCTTTGCGTATTCGAGCTCGGCTAACTCCTCGGAATGCAAATCACAGAATATAGACTTGTGTCTGGATTCGCAATGCTGGCATTGGGGATGTGCTAACGCTGGTTTCGGCATGAGAATGCGTAAATACTGACCTTACCTATATTCCCCAAAGGTACTGAACTTGAAGGATGCGATCAATGAGTATCGGTATGGAGCGCACTAAAAACATGATATATGTCATGTTTCACGTTGATTGCGGTCATTGGTAACCACCCGTGTTTGGAGTGATATTGGTCTGTAACCTAAAAATCTGCCATGATCCCATACCAACACATATCATTTAATGAACTCGACCCCCCGTGCCTCACCGAGTTCATCACAGGTCGGTATCACGCCCAAGTGAGAAGCCTCGGTCCAATCCTGGCTGCACAGCTGGCTCGTGTACGCGAAATGGACAGTTCCATGAAGCAGGAGCTGCAGGCTGTTAGCGGGCTATTCCAACGGCTTGTCGACGACTTGTCGAGCCACCTGCGCAAGGAGGAGTTTGTCCTCTTTCCCTACATCAAACAGCGCATGTCGGAATCGGTTCAGAGCATGCCATTGCTGAACAGCGTGCTTCAGCAGATGCGGCGGGAGCACCGACAATACACCGACACCATGTCGCAGATCAGAAAGCTGACGAACAATTACACCGCTCCTGACGATGCTTGCGTCCAGATTAGGTTATGTTTGGCCGTGCTGAACGAGTTTGAATATGACCTTACGGAACATATCTATTTGGAGAACAACATATTGTTTCCCAAATTACTGCAATTCGAGAATTCTCAGTTAGTTCAAGAGGTCAGCACAGATCCGCACGCATGATTGCCGAAGAGGTCAAATGTTACCACTGTGGGGATGATTGCCAAGCTGGAGTGATCACCGAGGGCGTCAAGTCGTTCTGCTGTGATGGCTGCCGTTCGGTCTATCGAATATTGAATGAGACAGATCTGTGCACCTATTACCAGATGGACCAAAATCCGGGCTCATCACCCGATACGCTGACATTAAGTGGAAAGTTCGCGTGGTTAGACCAGGATGAACTGGCCGCTCCTCTGTATGAATTCAAACAGGGCAACCGTAGGCACGTCACACTATCGGTTCCGGTCATGCACTGCAGTTCGTGCATTTGGCTGCTCGAACACCTGAACCGCCTTGATTCGGGTGTGACCCGAAGCACCGTCAACTTCCCTGCCAGAAAAGTGAGTGTGGAGTTCGATGCAGACAAAACCACTCTACGGAATGTCGTGGAATGGATGGCTCGGGTCGGCTACGAGCCCAGCTTTACACAGGCCGAAGCCGCGAAGGAAGACAATGCAAAAAACAACCGCACAGCTCTGTATAAGATTGGGATAGCCGGCTTTTGCTTTGGAAATATCATGATGCTCAGCCTTCCCGACTACTTCGCGGAAGGTGCGTTCACGCAGGACCAGCAGCTGCACCAGCTGTTCATGGGGTTGAGCGCCTTGTTGAGCATACCGGTTGTTTTCTACTCGGCGAGCGAATTTTTTGTGTCTGCTTGGAAAGGTTTGCGCGGTCGGTTCTTGAACATCGACCTACCCATCGCTCTGGCTGTAGGCGTTACTTTCCTTAGAAGCATCTGGGATTTGGGTACAGGTGCAGGAACAGGTTTCTTCGATTCCATGTCGGGAATCGTATTCTTCATGCTTGTGGGGAGGTTCTTTCAAAACAGAACCTGGCAGCAGCTGTCCTTCGACCGCGACTACAAGTCCTACTTCCCGGTTGCTGTTACGGCCAAGCGTGACGGTACCGAGCAGGCCATCCCTGTGGCCGATGTCGCCGTCGGCGACCGGCTGATCATCCGTAATCAAGAGCTTATCCCAGCCGATGCCGTGCTCATGAGCGACGACACCCTTATCGATTACAGTTTTGTGACGGGCGAATCGGTCCCCGTAGCACAAAAGCAAGGAGATCGTGTCTACGCCGGTGGACGTTTGAACGGTCCGATGGCCGAAATGGAAGTCGTACGGCCTATGGAGCAAAGCTATCTCACAAGGCTATGGAACAACCCAATTTTCAAGCGGTCGACCAATACCGACCAGACTGTGTACGTAGAACGCATCAACCGTTGGTTCACGGCCATAACGCTCATTCTGGCGTTCGGCTCGCTGGGGTATTGGATGCCGGTCGATGGCACCCGCGCCATGAACGCCTTCACGGCTGTGTTGATCATTGCCTGCCCGTGCGCACTTCTGCTAGCCGCTACATTTACACACGGCAATATGCTGCGAATTATGGGCATCAACGGGCTGTATTTGCGCAGCGCTCAGGTTGTGGAGCGGCTCTCTGAGGCCACAGGCATCATTTTCGACAAGACGGGCACCATCACGAACAGCCAGCGCACCACACTCGACTGGCATGGCATCGAGTTAGATGACGACCAGCGCCAGGCCGTTTATGCACTTGTAGTGCAGTCGGCCCATCCGTACTCAAGGCTGATCGCCAAGAAGTGGGCTTTTTCAAACAGGCACGTTCCGGAGCAGTTTGAGGAAATTCCAGGTATGGGTCTACAGGGAATCATCGATGGATTGCCGGTCAAGGTTGGCAACCGCGCCTTCACGGGAGGGATCAACACTGATGCACAAACCGAGGGGTCGATATGGGTCCGGCTGGGAGACACTGTCGTGGGCTACTTCACGGTTCGGCAGGAGTACCGTAATGGTCTTGAGTCGCTGATGCTCAAACTTGGCAGACGTTTCAAATTGGCGCTGCTCAGCGGCGACAACGAGCGGGAGGCGCAGCGGCTGGAGCCCATTTTCGGGTCAGCCAATGCCATGAAATTCAACCAGTCGCCCGAAGATAAAATGGCCCACGTTCAGCAACTCCAGCAGACGGGGGAGAAGTGGATCATGGTAGGCGACGGTCTCAACGACGCCGGAGCCTTGGCACAAAGTCATGCCGGCATTGCCGTTACCGACGACCTCAACCGGTTTTCGCCGGCTTGCGACGCTATCTTAGACGGCAAGAAACTCACCATGCTCGACACGCTCATCAAGTTCGCACGTCGTGGACGCGGCATTGTTAACCTGGCATTCGGCGTGTCGCTGGTGTACAATGTAATCGGATTGAGCTTTGCGATGAGCGGAACACTCTCGCCCGTAATAGCCGCAATCCTCATGCCCATTATGAGCATCAGCATCGTAGTGCTGTCCACCTTCACCGGAACGTGGATTGCCTACCGTTACGGCCTTAAAGTCAGCGCCGACGCCGAGAGGAGGGCAGGGGCATGATGGTGATGGTTCTCTTGATTGGCGTTAGTCTGCTAGTCGCATCTGGATTTCTTTATGCCTTCATCATGTCGGTGCGCTCGGGTCAATACGACGACACGCACACGCCGGCGATACGAATGCTTTTTGACGACGAGATACGAACGGAAAGAACAAACGAAACACAAAAACCCGCTACAAAAACCGAAACCTAAACTCTATGGCCATCGAACGCTTCTCATATGACAATAGGATTGTCAGGGATTTCGCGATTGCAACCGTGTTCTGGGGTGTGATTGGCATGACCGTCGGTCTGATCATCGCACTTCAACTGGTATTCCCGGCTCTCAATTTTGACCTTGCCTACACGACTTTCGGTCGAATCAGACCGATACATACCAATGCGGTGATCTTTGCCTTCGTGGGCAACGGCATCTTCATGGGTGTGTACTATTCCTTGCAGCGACTGCTCAAAGCCAGGATGTACAGCGATGTGCTCAGTCGCATCCATTTCTGGGGATGGCAGCTCATCATCGTGGCCGCGGCGGTCACGTTGGCCCTTGGAATGACCTCTTCGAAGGAATATGCCGAGCTCGAGTGGCCCATCGACATCGCCATCGCAGCGATATGGGTCGTGTTCGGTTGGAACATGTTCGCCACCATATTGAAACGCCGTGAGCGTCACTTGTATGTGGCCATCTGGTTCTACATCGCAACGTTCATAACCGTGGCCGTGCTTCACATCGTGAACTCGTTCGCCATTCCCGTAACGCTCTTCAAGAGCTACTCGGTGTATGCGGGTATTCAGGATGCCTTGGTGCAATGGTGGTATGGCCACAACGCCGTGGCGTTCTTCCTCACCACACCCTACCTCGGTCTGATGTACTACTTCCTGCCGAAGGCCGTCAACCGTCCGATTTACAGCTACCGCTTGTCGATCGTACACTTCTGGGCACTGATCTTCCTGTATATCTGGGCGGGTCCGCACCACCTTTTGTACACATCGCTGCCCGATTGGGCCCAAAGCCTTGGAACCGTGTTCTCGATCATGCTCATCGCCCCAAGCTGGGGTGGTATGATCAACGGGCTCATGACGCTTCGCGGTGCCTGGGACCGTGTTCGCAACGACTCGGTGCTCAAGTTCTTCGTGGTTGCTGTTACCGCATACGGTATGGCCACATTCGAAGGACCGATGCTCTCGCTTAAGAGCGTCAATGCGCTGGCGCACTTCACTGACTGGATTGTGGCACACGTGCATGTGGGCGCCCTCGGATGGAACGGCTTCCTGACCTTCGGCATGCTCTACTGGCTATTCCCGAAATTGTACGGCAAGCCCATCTTCTCCGAAAAACTCGCGACGACGCACTTTTGGTTGGGTACGCTCGGCATCCTTTTCTATGCCATCCCTATGTACGTGGCCGGCTGGGTGCAGAGCCTCATGTGGAAAGAATTCACAGCCGATGGATTCCTTCGTTATTACAACTTCTTGGAGACCGTCACACAGATTATCCCGATGTATGCCTATCGTGCTGTTGGCGGCACCTTGTACCTTGCTGGCGTGCTCCTGATGGTCTACAACCTGTGGAAGACCGCCAAATCGGGCAGCCTTGCCAGAGAAGAGCAGGCTGAAGCCCCGGCTCTGATTGGCGAACATGTGGTTGAGGGTAAGGAACATTGGCACCGCAAGATTGAGCGTCGCCCATGGACCATGTTGTTCTGGAGCCTCATTGTGATCCTCATCGGCGGTGTTGTCGAAATGGTGC
>CAYWCV010000025.1:0-28852 GCA_964456845.1 uncultured Chitinophagales bacterium
TGAGCGAGTTGGAGTCAACGCTCGATCCCGAAGATAAACCCGCCGCCGACATGGACGCCATCCGCGACGAAGCCGGCTTCACTGTCGACAACCCGTTCGGAAAGAAGAAAGACGACGGAAGGACGTAAGACATAAGACGTAGGACGTAGGACGTCGATAAGGTGGTGTTTGTCGATTATATGAACATCGGCCCGGCTACAAAAACACTGATTACACTGATTTGCACAGATGGCTTAACGACTGAAATTATCTGTGTCATCAGTGCCATCTGTGGTTAAATTTATTTTCCGATAACCGATAACCGATAACCGATTAAACCCGCAGTGAGTCGATGTCGAACTCGTGGCCCATGCGGTCGCGCTTGGTCTTCAGGTACCGCTCATTCTCGGGCAGTGGGAGAATCTCGATTGGGACGCGGTCCACGATTTCGAGTCCGTAGCCCTCTAGTCCGACGCGTTTGGTCGGGTTGTTGGTCATCAGGCGGAGTTTACGGATGCCAAGATGACGCAGCATCTGAGCTCCCACACCGTAGTCGCGGTGGTCGGGCTTGAAGCCGAGCGCTTCGTTGGCCTCAACCGTGTCGAGCCCGGACTCCTGCAGCTTATAGGCGCGCAGTTTGTTCATCAGACCGATGCCTCGACCTTCTTGGTTCATGTAGAGCACAGCGCCTTTACCCTCTTTTTCAACCTGGCAAAGGGCGCGGTGCAGCTGGTCGCCGCAGTCGCATCGTTTCGAGCCAAAGATGTCGCCTGTGACGCATGACGAGTGTACGCGTACTAGTATTGGCTCGTCTTCCGTCCACTCACCCTTGAGCAGGGCGATGTGGTTGGCACCAGAAAGTCGCTCTTCAAACGCAACAAGTGTGAAATCGCCGTAGACCGTGGGCAAATTCACGCGAATAATCTCCTGAATCAGCGATTCATTTGCCATCCGGTAGGCGATAAGGTCCTTGATGGTCACGAACTTCATGTTGAAGCGTTCGGCCACTTTCCAAAGGTCGGGCACACGTGCCATGGTGCCGTCGTCGTTCATGATCTCGCAGATCACCCCGGCTGGTTGTAGTCCCGCCAAGCGGGCCAAGTCGACGGCAGCCTCGGTGTGTCCAGCGCGGCGAAGCACGCCCCCATCGACGGCGATAAGCGGAAAGATATGCCCCGGACGACGGAAATCAGCCGGTCTTGTCTCGGGCTTAATCATGTCGCGGATGGTTTTGGCGCGATCACCCGCAGATATCCCAGTAGTTGTGCCGTCGCGCGAGTCGATCGACACAGTAAATGCCGTGCCCATGGCATCGGTGTTCTCGACCACCATGCGGTCGAGGTTCAATTCATAGGCGCGTTGGCGAGTAACGGGGGCACAGATCAGGCCTTTGCCATAACTGGCCATCAAGTTGACGGCCTCTGGGGTCACCATCTCGGCCGCCATCACGAAATCTCCCTCATTCTCGCGGTCCTCATCGTCGCAGACAATGATGATCCTGCCGTTCCGAATTTCTTCGATGGCCTCTGCGATCGTATTGAATTTGGGAGTTTCCAATACCTTACTTTTTGTTTGGGTTCACGTCAACTACGGCTGACTTTATAAACCGAACCTTTACGTTCGTGTCTATCTCAACCAATACGTGATCATCTTCGATGGAATTGACTGTTCCGACAATGCCGCCATTCGTGACAACTTTGTCGCCTTTCTTCATGTCATCTACCTTTTTTTGGATTTCTTTCTGGCGCTTGGTCTGTGGACGGATCAGAAAAAGATAGAAAACGACGATAAGAAGAAGCGGAAATAATAAGCCAATAAGGCCGTCGCCACCGCCATCGGGGGACATCAAGAATAATGCCATAGAATTTTATTTAAATCAGATTGGGAATTGTACAAACCCAAAAATACGGCGAATCCTGCCCTTCTCCAATTAACCCAAGAGGACCACTAGCGGAATGCCTTTGCCACAAGTTGCACGACTTGCACGTTGCTGATGTAGATGTTGCCCATGATGAACTCCTGCTGCGCGGAGCTCTCGTTGTTCACAATTCTCCGAAACGCCTCCGATTTGGCCTTGATTTCACAGTCGGGCCGGCCATCAAGGCCTTCATTCATCATGCAGCCGTCCTGCGACAAATGAAGCGTGCATTGCAGCGATTCACCACCCGTAAGAATCAGATGGATGGTGCCGACATAATTCGAAGCCAGCTCGGGCTTGTAACGTGCTGCAAATTCGGTGACGACGTTCAATATAGACGGTGAGGTGCCCATATTCGATGATACGACAATTTCCGGAATCAAATTGCAAGCGGGGTTATGACACGACAACCCCGCTTTTATGATCAATAGCCTCGATAATATCTACGAATGTATTCTGTGAGCTGGCCATGTACGGGTTTTGTAAACTCGATGAAGAGATCTTGGTCGGGTGGCGGTGGGAGCTCGCGTTTCCTGGCAAGCCGCAGTTGGTTGTCGGTTAAGGCTCTCTCGTCGCCATTATAAGTTGCCCACGACTCTGACCACACATACGACCCTTGGAAGCGTCGTGTATCAAGCAATCTGCCCGAGCGAGCATCCTCAATCCGTATTTCAAGTTCTCCACCCGACTCGACCGTCTTACGGTATGTGGTGTATCTGGCCTTCACGATACCGTAAACGGCACGATTCCTCCCATCAGGCATCCTTGTCTCGCCAACCTTCACGCTGTCTTTGCTAAAGACCTCTCTCGTGTCGGAATCACGTGATACTTGTCCGACTGTGAAGTCGACAAATTCGATCCTAACGATGTGGTCGATGTCTTCGAACAATGCGTCGTCAACCTCGTCCGGTTTGTAGAAGCGCACATATGGATTGGCACGGTTGTCGTTATCGATAAAACGGTAGACCTGATCGCGAAAATAGTCATTGCTGAGCTCGTAGCGGCGCATGTTCAAAGGCAGGTGTTCAACCAAAACTTTGAGAGTGGCTATCTCGAGGGCTTCTTGCAGTTTTTGGTTCGCATCGCGATAGCCGGTAATTCTGTTCTCGGCATTTCGGAAGTAAACGGTAGCCTGGCGAGCCTTCTCCCTGGTCGGATCCTGCATCATGCGGATACCAGCCTCATAATTGGCCTCAGCAGCCTTTTCGTTGGCATCCGCCCATTTGTCGAGGTAGCTCGGTGGACGATCAACTAATTCAAGACAAGCTGGGCAACGACGCACGTCGGTGCTTAACCGCTCGAGTGATGCGTATGCATCGGCGATACGTTCCCACTTGAGTGGGTCGTTCGAGCGCATCATCTCGGCGATCTCATTCTCGTTCCACTCGACCGCAAGCGGCCAAGCCTGTTGAAACACGCTACGGGCCTTTTTGTCGCCGGGTTTGCTGCGGAGCTTGTTGATTGTCATTGTGGCAGACTGTTCGTAGTCGCCTCTGTTCAGTGCTTTCTGGGCAGTATTACATCCAGCAATTAAAACGATGGATGTGACGATCCATAAAGTGATGTTCTGCACGCGATAATTCATGGTAGCCTCCTTTCAGTCGAAGATATAACTTGATAACCGAAAACCTACGTTTTTGGTATCACAAAGTTCCTCTTATTGTATACCATGATCATGTGAGATTCTGTGCTGGTTCAACCCGTTTGTGACTGGCTGTGAGAACGTCAAATCATTTTTTTATGTATCATTGAGATCTGACATTGTGAACCGACGACCATTCCCCATTAAGATGACGATTACCAAAAAAGTTTTTGCCCTTTTTCTGCTATTGCTTACGATAGGAACCAGTGGCGCAGCGCAAGACACCAAGTATATGCCCGGCCGGATCATCATTCAGTACGAAGATGCGGTGATGGGTGCTTCAAAATTTATACCAGGCCAGAATCCAGTTCAAGAGCTGCTGGGATTGATGGGTTCCGGACCATCGAATCCGATTATCGATCACTCGATGGAGTCGCGCATCCAAGAGAGATTAGGTGCCAAGAAGACTGTGGCCCAGGGCAATAAACTGATCAATCAGCTGCGCAGGACGTTTGTGTACGACTATATCGGCGACATGGATGCCGCATTGTTGGCTGCTAAGATCTCACGCATGCCGGGCGTAGCGTATGCGGAGCCATGGTACATCCATGAGCAGCATTACAGACCGGGCGACTTATATGTCGGTGAAATTGGCCACGACTACTTTGGTCCACAGGGATTCTTTGAAGCGTGGGACATCACGCAGGGTTCGGCAGACATCATCATTGCCATTGTGGATTCAGGTGTTGACTACACCCATCCCGACTTGTTGGCAAAAGCATGGGTGAACCAGGACGAGATCCCATCAGAATTTCGGTCGCAAATCGATCAGAACAACGACGGGATTGTCACAAGTTTGGAGCTCTTCAACTGGATCAGGGCTCGTAATATCGACTACAACAGCGACGGTGTAGTCAACCTACGCGATGCGATCCATCCGTCGAGCCCCCTCACGAACAGTATCGATTCTGATGGCAACGGGTTTCCGGACGATATCTTGGGCTACGATTTTTGGGAGTCTGGGTATACGTTTGCGACCATTCAGCGCGATAATGATCCATACGGAGAATTCAGCATGCACGGCACGCACGTGGCCGGCTTGGCAGCCGCCCACACCGACAATGCGGATGGCGTTGCCGGTACCGGCTTCAATTCGGTTTACATGGCCATCAAGGCGGGCGGCGTAAGGGACAATCCGGCAACGCCAAATTCGGATGAGTCGAGAGCGATCGGTTTTGGATACGACGGGATTTTATATGCGGCATTAAACGGAGCGCATGTCATCAACAACAGCTGGGGCGGTGGTGGCTACAGCGAAACCGCCCGCACGATCGTGCGGTTGGCGAATGCCTTGGGTTCAGTGGTTGTGGCATCGGCAGGAAATAGTGGCACGTTTGTGAACAGCTATCCAGGTGCATACCCCGAGGTTCTCAGTGTGGCGTCGACCGATTATGACGGAGTACCGATCGGCCGCAAGTCTGGATTCTCGACCTATAACTATTTTGTGGATGTGATGGCTACCGGCAACAGAGGTCCAGGTTTGAGTCCGGCCGGTGTTCTGAGTGCCTGGAGAGGTACGAGCACGCAGCCGTTGTCGGTTCCTACCGCCTACAGTTACGCCTATTCTTCAGGCACCAGCATGGCAGCTCCGATCGTGTCAGGTCTAGCCGCATTAATTGCCGACATCAACAGGGATTGGTCGCCCGAGCGGATCAAAACCCAAATTAGGGTTACAGCTACTCTGGCCGACGATGTGAACAGTGTCGGGTTTGCCGGTGCGCTTGGACGCGGCTACATCAATGCATTTGCTGCGCTCACCCGCGAGTTACCCGGATATACGGTCGTGGATGCGATTCTGGTAAATGCCGACGGCGACAAAGCCACCATCAACGAAGACGCATTCATGCGTTATCGCATTGTCAACCATGGTGCGGCTAAGTCGGCCACGGCCAAGTTGACTACGACGTTTCCGGGCATATCGATCGTAGGAAGCGAAGTGTCTGTATCGGCGGCTACTGGAGACACGATCAGTGTTGATTTCCCGGTTAGAATCAACAGCGTTTCGAATACGATCCCCCTGTTTAAAGTTGAGTTTAACAACAATTTTGAAGGATACTACGATTTCAACTACTATTCCTACGACTCCATATTTTATGATGTCATCGGCAGTTCGACGTACAGCACATCGCTGAACAGCTTTGGAAACTTGGCAGCCATCAACGCCATTGGTGGAACTGGCTTTACGGGCTACATCGTAAACATGGACAAACCGGCAAATCAGCGGTTTGATGTATTGTTCGAAGGTGGTCTGATGGTACTTTCAAAGAACCGCTTGGCCGATAGGCTTCGAGACATGGAGACGTCTGTGTCTACCGGCATTGAACCGCGGTCACCTTTTGTGACCCAAGTGACCAAAAATGGTCAAGGTTGGGACATGTACGGATCTGGCACGGCGCGGCTCAGGCTGCGAGATCAAGTGAATTTTGTGTCGGTCGATACCTCGCTCTCGGTGAAGATAGAGAGCTTTGTTTTCAACCGGCCCGAGATCAACAAGGCCTTGTTTGTGAAGTACACCGTCCGCAACGATTCGCAGACCAACGCCGATTCGACCATTATCGGCTTGTTCAACGATATCGACATCAACAATTCGGACGCCAACTCGGTAGTTTACAGCCCGACCGACAGCTTGTTGTATGTGTATGCGCCCAACCAGCCGGGCACGCCGTTCATGGCGGTCGTACCGGTGGGCAACATCTTCAGCATGCTTGCCATCAACAACTCGGCGACAGGCACCGGTTTGGATTTTGGACTTTATGACGGGTTTTCGACCATTGAGAAAGTTCGCTCATTGAAGGCCGGAAGAACGGTGCTTGCCGCTAACAACGCGGATGTATCCACAGTGGTCGCATCTGGACCGTTTCATATTCAGCCCCAGCAGGAGGCGGTTGTCGGTTTCATCTATGTGTATGGAAATACCTTGGACGAGCTGAGGTCGCAGGCGGCGGCTGCACGCGCATATGAGTGGATTCAGGTCACCAAGCCGGGTATTATAACATCCGATGAAGAAGTGCAACCGGAAGTGCCGCTCACTACGGGCATATCGGGCAATTATCCCAACCCGTTCAACCCGACAACGACACTGGCCTACGAGTTGGCCAGCTCCGGTAATGTTGACGTGGCCGTATACAACGCCTTAGGCCAGCGCGTTGCGGTGGTTTACAATGGTTTTAAGACGGCGGGCCGCCATCAGGCCGTGTTTGATGCCAGCCGCCTCGGCAGCGGCGTGTATTTTGTGCGCCTGGCCGCCAACAATCAGGTCTTTACGCACAAGATGACACTTATCAAGTAGACCCGGTTATTCTGGGTTGTATTCGCCCCAAATCTGGCCGCCATAGGCACGCACATTCACCACATCGCCTTCACGTCCAAGGTATCCGCTCGGAGTGAGCGGAACCTTGCCGTGGGGCGTGTCGAGCACATAGGTGGGTATCGCAAACCCTGACGTCGTGCCCCGTAGCTCGTCCATGATCTGCATCCCATGCTCGATGGTCGTCCTGAAATGGCGAGTCCCGCCGATAAGCTGGGCCTGATACAGGTAATAGGGACGTACACGCATTTTGACCAGTCCGTTGAACAAGTGACGCAACGTTTCCGAGCTGTCGTTTACTCCCTTGAGCAACACTGTCTGATTGCCTAGCGGTGCACCGGCCCGGGTGATTTTGTCGCAGGCCTGTGCAGCCTCGGGAGTCAATTCCTTCGGGTGGTTGTAGTGGGTGTTTACCCATACCGGATGGTACTCGCTAATGATCCTACACAGCTCGTCGGTCACCCGAAATGGATTCAAAACTGGAAACCTCGACCCTATCCTGATCAGCTCCACGTGCGGAATGGCACGCAGACGGCTGATGATCCATTCGATGTTATTGTCGCTCAATACCAGTGGATCGCCGCCGGTAAGTAGTACATCTCTTATTTGTGGTGTGCGGGCAATGTAATCGATGCCCTCCTGCAATTCGGTCTTGTTCATGGCGTACTCGCCATCACCCACCATGCGCTTGCGCAGGCAGTAACGGCAATACACGGCACATTCGGCCGCAACGCAGAAGGCCACCCGATCGCCATAATTGTGGATGAGGTTCTTTACCGGGCTGTGGGCCATCTCTTCGAGCGGATCGAGAGCCAGGATGTCGATGTCGTCCGACATTTCGTCGATGCGGGGCACCACTTGCATGCGTACGGGGCATCCTGGGTCGGATGGGTCCATCAAACTCGCATAGTAAGGTGTGATCTGCCAGCGAAACAACCCTCTCGTGGCCTCGATGCCTGCTATCTCTTCCGGGGTTGGGTCAATCCACTCACGCAACTCTTCGAGTGTCTGAATGCGGTTCTTGAGCTGCCACTTCCAGTCCGTCCACTTCTCGGTAGTCACATCGTTGCGCGTTGCAATCATTCGAATCGTCCTAAAACATTACCTCTAACTGAAGCATACCGTGTCGTGGTGGTGCCAAGAACGCAGGACGCTCCGTATAGTACTGGTCTGTTACATTCTTGACGATGAAGGCGAGCCGATAACCTGCGCGACCCATCCCTGCATCTTTGTCAAATCCGATCCGCATGTCGAGCACACCCACTGGCACCCTGGCACTGGCGCTCTTCACAAAGCGTCCCAAGTCGCTGTCGATGGCCTCTGATTTCGATGCATACCGGTAGTCGGCGCCGACAAACATGGGTCCGACTAAGTAACTGTTGGCCGATGCGATCACCAAATGGCGTGATCGCTGGTTTAGTGGTTTGTCCAACTTCAAGTCTCGGGCGTCTAACAACGTATAGCTGACCGACATTTTCTGGCGGTTGTTGATCGTACCCACTTGAAGGCTGGTCTCGATGCCGCGTATACGGGCCTCGGTCAAATTCTGAAACTGAAATGCACCTAGCGTTGGAACAAATACAGCCTCAATCAGGCCGTCATATTCGTTCTGAAATCCGGCGACATCAAACTCCATTGCCGCCCGTTTGCCTAAGCCGACATTTAAGTGGAGACCCACTTCGTAGCCCTCGCTCTCTTCGGGCATCAAGGCCAGGTTACTTTCCACCGGGAAAAATTCTCGGTTGCTGATGAATCTTTCAGCCACACTTGGGACCCTGAAGCCCTGACCATAGCTGGCACGGAAGCTGAGGAACGTGGCAGGAACCCAAGACAAGCTTACTTTGGGGCTCGTTTTGTTGGCAAATTCCTCACGGTGGACTTTGTAACCGTCGTACCTCAGACCAGCCGTTAGTGTTAATTGACGGCCGATTTGCTGCTCGAACTGGCCATACACTCCAATTTCAGGCTGTTGGCGCGCCATCAACGAATCAACACCGATATAAAACTCGCTTTCGGCTGCATTTGCGTCGAAGGATGTTCCAAATGTGAACAGACTGGTCTGTGAGGCCGCCACATTAAATTGGGCTTCTCCACCGTAGCGTAAACCGCGATTATGCTTCACTTTAGGCCTAATTGCGCCGGTACTGTCGTCAAGAGGGCGGAATGCCACACCAAAAATGCGTCCCTTCAGCGAGTAGCTGAATGCCTCGCTGACCACATGGGTCCAAACGGGCAACACGCTCAACTGATCGGAAAGGCCGTCGTTCGTGCCGGCACCTGATGAACCATCCAACAAGTTGGCAACGCCAGGCACCAGGGGATCATTGATCCCATTCCAGTACAGAAAATTGTCCCTTTTGTATCGCTTAAATCCGGTGAGCACCTCAAGGCGGTTCCCTTGTTTGAACTTCCATCCGAGCTTGGCATGTAACTCGGCACCTTGATCGGTCGATTGCTTCAAGTAACCTGTATCCTGGCGATAGAGCCCGTTTACCCAGAAACCGAACGTCTCTGATACTTGAGCAGCGTGTGAAAGTACAAGGCCGCCCATCGGACGATACTGATCAGCTTCGTCCCAGCTCAGCTTCCACTGCTCATGGCTGAAGGGTTGGTATGCGCCACCGTACACCCTGATCGATGTTTGCGGCTCCTGTGGAAATCCCCGCGTGATCAGATTGACCACGCCGCCGAGGGCACCGCTTCCATACAGTGCGGAACCTGGCCCTTTGACGACCTCGATCCGGTCGACTTGAGCCATGGGTAAGCCGTCGAAGCGGATGTCGCCCGTGTCCGGACCCAGAAGTGGGACCCCGTCAACCAAAAGGAGCACCCTGCTCCCCACGCCGTACGAAAAACCCGACGACCCACGGATATTTACTTGGTTACCAGCCAGCTGAACCCCCGGAGTGACCCTCAGCGCGTCGTCGAGGGTCAGGATGTTTCGCGAATCGATGCTGCTGCCTTCGAGTGTGTTGAGCGTCACTGGAACGCTGCCGAGCAGTTGCGATCTGCGTGATGCCGTCACGACGAGTTCCCCGCTCGTCAAGCTGATGGCACGGAGCTCAAAATAAAGGATGGAGGTCTCTCCAGCTTGAACGACGATATCCAGGCTTTGGCGTTCGTATCCAAGCATGCTGGCACGCGCACGATAGCTGCCTATAGGTACCCGTTGAATCAGGAATTCACCGTTCGCGTCGGTTGCCGAGCCAATCGTGGTTCCAAGTAAAATAATGTTGACCGATGGCAATGGTTTTCCGTCCAAATCGGTGACCACACCCCTCACCTCACCCGTCTGGCCGTAGGATACCGATGAGACCATCACCAACAAAAACGCAAGGGTAAAAAGGTGTCTCATAATCAATCACCCACGATTTTAGTTGGCGGAAATGGCGGCAAGTTGCCGAAATCGACATTGATTTCGATGAAGATCTCATTCCCGCGGATGGTGAATGTGCCGTTGTTGGGTTTGTACAAACCAAGCGCATCCCAGTCGTTCAACTGGTTGGGGCCGTACTGCCTGGCGATGCCATTGTAGACGTAGGTGCCGTTGGGTACATCCTTTATGGAAAAGGTGTCGACCTCCACGTTCCTGCGAAGGCCCTCCGTCGACACAAGGTCGCCCGTCAGCAGCGCAAACAGGATATCCTGTGCATTCCGGGGCTTAAATTTCATGGCCACAAAGCGGATGTCCTGCAATTGGGACTCAGGTGGCCATTGCCCTGTGTAGGTCACACGGCCACGGATGGTACCCGTTGGCCCCAATTCCTCCTCGGCCGGCCCCAGAGATTCCAGGCAACCGGAGGTGAGGAACATCATCGCAGTGAGAATCGGCAAGATATAGCGTTTCATACGGGATAAAGGTACGTAATTCGCAAATCAGATCGTACGCAAGCACTCATCCACACATTTGGACAAATGCTTGGCTAAAAACGCAGCCGTCGAAATCCCGTCAATCTCAGCAAGGATCCCGAACGTATTGTCGCCAGCAAAAGTAGGCAGAGGATTGATCTCCAACAACATTGGGTTGCCATTACGGTCGCACTTGAAGTCCAGTCTTGCAAAATGTCGAACGCCCATTTCGTGGCAAAGTTCCAAACTCCATGCTTGGAGCGTCGTTTCGATCTTTGGGTTGAGTGTGTCGTATGTATAAGCGTGCCCATCGGCGGTTCTATCATGGGCCGAAATGGCATGGATGCCAATTCCAGACGGGCCATGCAGCGCACGCTCGAGAACGGGGAGCGGCCGAAGCGGCGAGCCGATCATGGCAACTGTGAATTCAGCACCAGACAACCAGCTTTCGACCAAAACGGGCTGGGCATAATTGGCCGTGAGCTGACGCATAACAACGTTGAGACTCTTAGCGTCATCGCATTTGCTCCAGGGTCCGATACCCTTCGCAGTACCTTCATAGCGAGGTTTTGCAAAGACAGGGTACCAGCTGTTGGGTACGGTCGAAATCTCATCAACTTCGTTGAGCACTTTCCAGTCACTTGTTGGGATTCCGATCGAACGAGCAATCTGCTTGGTGAGGTGTTTATCCAGGCTTACGCTGAGGGTGTGCGCATCGCTGCCCAACATGGGAATCGCCCACATTTCGGCGAGAACGGGCCCCCACGCTTCGCGGTTGCGTGTACCGTAGCCTTCCGAGATGTTCCATATCAGGTCGACGTCGGGCTTTGATGCGAGCATTGCCGATGGTGCTCCGATGCGGGCTGGTTGATGTCCCATCAGTCGGATGGCTTCTTCCATGAGCTGTATCGTCGACTCGGGTTCGAATTCTGCAAAACGGTCGGCTGGACCCGTTGCAAGCGGGTAGTCGGAGGGGGAGTCGAAGAGAAGACCGATGATCAGGGGCATTGGACATTGGACATTGGACATTGAGCATCGAGCATCGAGCATCGAGCATCGAGCATCGAGCATCGAGCATCGAGCATCGAATAAATGGGGCAATTGAGCAATTTAATGATGCTGATACAGAAATACAGAATCTGACAACGAAGTTACTATCTTTTAACTAACGAGGACAACTGTGACCAATGTCCAATGTCCAATGTCCAATGCTCGATGCTCGATGTTCAATGTCCAATGATTTCATCTGCTAAACATATCGCCGACCGTATTCGACTGATGGTTGCCACAAAGCAGTTTCAGGTGGGCGAGGTATTGCCGTCGACGAGGGTGCTTGGCAAACAGCTGAGTGCAAGTTTCCACACGGTGCGAAAGGCATACCATCAACTTGAGGAAGAGGGGCTCCTACGCGGAGAGACAGGTCGAGGGTTCGTTGTGATCCGCCAGAACGTGCATCTCGACAAGTCGGAGCGTTTGGAGACAGGTGCTGCGAAGATGAGGCAGTTGCTAGAGGAGCTGATCGGTTTTGGGTTGAATGAGGATGAAATTGAATCCATCTTTGAGGAACAGCTCCGGTTTGTCGACTGGCCCGAACGTCTGCAGTCGTGTGCCACGGTAGCAATCAATAAAGAAGTTGGCGACCAACTCTCGAGGGCCATCAAGCAGCAGGTGGGTGTGACAAGCGAAGTCCTGACCTTAGGCCAGGAAACGCGGTTTGCCAATTATGACGCCCTGTTTGTGCCAGTTACCATGATACGTGCACTGCGCCTCGAACATGAAGACATGCTCCTGATACCAATCGTACACACACCGGATCCCGACATGATCCTCGCTTTGGCCGACAACCCCGTGATGGATGGAATTGGCATCGTAACGACCGAAGAATCGACGATTCCGGTCATCGTAGAAGAATTGAAATCATCCCTCAAGTACCCTGGGTCTATCATGGCGGGTGCCGTCTATGGAAAGTCGTTGCCACTTTTTGTCCGTGATGTCGATCTTGTTATTTACACTGCCATGGCAGCCTCGCTGGTCGAGAAATTGGTGCCCGAGAAACGAAGAATTGCATGGCGCTACGCCATCGCCGAGCCGAGCCTTGCTTCCATACGTGCGGAACTATGGGACCAATAAGTAGTCTAATATGTTGAGTAAATTGCAACAATCGGTGATTTAAGGGGCTATTATTATGAAATTGGTTCGAAACATAGCAATCGGAATTGCTGGCCTGATCATTTTAGTCATTGTTGGGACGTACATCTACTTTACGGATGCCCGTCTCAAATCGCTGATCCTTCCCATCGCTTCCGAATCGCTCGGTACGAAGGTCACTGCAACATCAATGTCACTCAGCCTGTTCAGGCACTTTCCGTCGGCCAGCATAGAGGTCACGGGTCTCTCGTTGGGCGATACGCAAGATAAGCCACTACAGGGTATGGAGACGATGTCGTTTGCCGTCAAAATATTCCCGCTTCTGTCGAACAAACTGGATATCTCCCGTCTGCAGCTCGACAAACCGGTCGTCCAATATCTCGTCTATGAAGACGGCTCCACAAATCTTGATTCCATAACGAAAGCACTAAGCGACACTACGGCAACGGGGGGAAATCAGGAGGGATGGGAGGTTGATCTTAGGCGAATCGTGCTGAATCAGGCCTCAATCTTATACGACAGTAGACCAGACAGCATTCTTGTACAGGTGGAAAAGCTGAATTTGGACGCGACACTCGAAATGGCCAATGTCATTAACAGCACCTTCGACGCCCGTGTCGAGGGTATGAGTGTTGTAAGCTCAGGCAGCGCCTTGCTGTCCAACTTCTCGTTGGGATTGGAACAGGAATCGGTAATTGACCTCGAGAACGAAACGGTAGCTTTAAACGCCGGCAACCTCCTTTTTGGCGATTTTCGATTAGGGTTGACGGGCATGTTGTCGAACTGGTCGGAGGCGCTTTTTCTTGACCTTAAGCTTGCCAGCAGCTCATCCGATTTTTCGGAGCTTCTCAATCTTATGCCAGCAGATGTTCGTGGACAATTTGCGGATTATGAGACACGCGGTGCGTTCAATATCGATGGAACGATACTCGGCGAACTATCTGAACAATCGTTTCCGAATTTCGACCTGAAAGCAAGCATTTTAGACGGCTACCTCAAGGATAAAAATTTGCCAACGGCCATCGAGAACATCAATCTTCGGTTCACGGCAACCAACGAACTCATCGACCTGAGTGAACTTCGTGCCGTAGCCGGTTTGAATAAATTTGAGGGTAAAGGAGTTATTCGAAACCCGCTTGATTCAGAAATTGGTTCGTTGACGATGAATATATTGGCTGACATCGATTTAGGTACAGTCAAAGATTTTTATGATATAAGACAGTCGGGCATCGAGCAGATGAGAGGCAAACTCAACGTAGACGCCGATGTGGATGCATCATTGTCTGATCTTGCCAACGGGCGATTCGATGCCAACCTGTTGCTCAAGGAGGGTTTTTTGAAGTATGCCGATGTTGAGAGGCCGTTTGAAGACATGTTTATTGAAGTGCAGACTACCCGAGATGTGATGCTCGTTCAAGACTTCCGTGCCCGCGCTGGTGAGAACAGGCTCAGCCTTAAGGGAACTGTAACGCAGCCGCTAGACACCAACCGAACGGCTTTTGATCTCGAATTCGACTTCTATGCCGATCTGGCCACGATAAAGGAATATTACCCCATCAGCGAAGACACCCTCGCCATGCGAGGAACGATGACTGCGCAAGGTGTGGCAAAAGGCACGTACAGAGACTTCGACAACACAAACGCCAGTGGCAATGTGGAACTTGAAAATGGGTATTTGGCATATAAATCGCTTGGATCGCGCCCGTTTGAAGACATCCGATTTCGCGGCACCATTTCGAACCAGCGCATCTTGCTAGACCAAGCATCTCTGCGAGCCGGCTCCAACCGCATTAATGCAGATGGCTCGATATCCAATTATCTCAGTAGCAACCCGATATCGGACATCACCGTGCGCACTACGTTCAATCTGTCGGAAGCCGGTGACTTTATCCCATTGGATCCCCAAATCAAGTCACTAAAGGGCCTAGCTACAAGCAACTTGACGTTAAAAGGGCCGCTTTACTCCTTTGAAGATCTGCGTTTTGTCGGAGATTTGGATTTGAACGACGTATCGGTCGACCATGACTCGTTGCCCAAGCCGATTACGGGACTGCAAGCCAAGTTGGCATTCACCGAGCAGCAGGCCAATCTAAACGAGCTGAAGTTTATGATCGGGTCTTCCGATATTGACATCAGTGGATCCATGAGTCGTTATATGGCTTTGTTCAGCGATAAACCCAATGCCCAGCCTGCCGAATTGAGCGGCAGTTTTAAGAGCCGGTTCCTGAACGTGGACGAGATTTACCCCATGTCGGGCAGTGAGGACGAGATCATCCTGGTTTTACCGAACGTCAACTCAAGTCTGTCGGCCAATATCGATTCGATGATCGTTTTTGCGAGCCCTGTCACAAATCTGATTACGACGTTAGAGTCGACCCCAAAACGCATTATCATGCGCAACGGATCGTTGAACTTGTTTGGTGGCAGCATTCGTGGAGCCTTCACATTCGATGTCCTAAACCCAAGGGCATCCCTGCTCGATTTTGCCGGCCGGTTGCAGGACATCCGAATTGAGTCATTCTTTCGCGACTTTCCCGTCTTCGGCACGGGTACGCAGATTCACAAGTATCTAAGCGGGGGGATAAACTTCGAAACCAGCTATAAGACGGCTCTCGATTCCTACCTCAACCCTGAAACAGCGACGACACAAGCGGAAGGCAGCATCGGTATGACGGAAGTACGGTTTCGGAATCACCCCGTACAAATCAAAATTTCCGATTTTTTAAAAATACCCGAATTAAAGGATATCGGATTAAATGCTTGGACTACGGATTTCGTGATCGGACAGTCCCTGCTGAATCTTCAGGAGATGAAAATCACGGCTCGCGAATTCACATTCGAGCTAGACGGATCGGAGAATCTTACAACACAGGAAATTTCGTATCAGGCTCGCATCTACCTGCCAAGTCGCTATACAAACACCATTTCAGCGCTACTGCCGAAAGAGGCAGTTGCAGCTTTGGTGCGACCCGACAGCTCAATTGTGCTGCCCATGCTCGTCAGCGGAACCTACACGAATCCCCAAGTGTCACTGAATCAGGATGCCGTCAAAGTTTTGGTGGATGAGTATGTCAAACGTCAAGTGAACTCTCTGGAGGATGAGGCGCGCCAGCGTTTACAGAACCTCTTTCGTAAGAACAACTAGGCAAAAAAAGGGCGACTCGGTGAAGAGTCGCCCCATCTGGTGCAACCGACAGGCTTAATTACGGCGCCGGTCGTCGCGCCGGTCATCACGACGGTCATCACGACGATCATCACGACGATCATCACGACGATCGTCGCGTCTGTCGTCTCTGCGATCGCCTCTACGGTCGTCGCGCCAGTCATCACGCCTGTCGTCTCGGCGATCCCAGCGGTCGCCTCTGCGGTCATCACGCCGGTCATCGCGGCGGTCATCGCGGCGGTCCCAGCGGTCATTGCGGTTATCGTACCGCCAGCGGCTCTCATGGTAGGTCCATGGACGGTCGTGGCGTGCCGAAATCACGATGTAGCGCTCACGAACAATGTAGCGATAGTCGATAGGAAGCTTGCGAGCATGGTGCCACCTGCCCCTTTCATACCAGTAGTAGCGATTGCTGTGATACGAGTAGTAGACGTCATATCCTGGGTAGTAGTGGAATCGCTCGTAACGAATACCATTATTGAAAACGATGTGGATGTTGGCTTTGCCGATCCTAAACGTTGGGTCTGCATGATTCGCCACGTTGGCCGAAGCAGATGTTGCAAACCCGAGTATGCCAAATGCGGCAATGATGGTGAGGGTTAGAAGGGAGTTTCTCATGGTCGTGGCGTTTAAAGGTTTCCGTTTCCGGTTGCTGTTAGAACGATACGCCAGATAGCGAATTGCTGAAATCGCACCTTCATGTGATGCAATGCGTTACCGCATCACATGAAAATGCTACTATTTTCGTCGGCACGCGTAAGGAACGGCTGTTGACATGTATCTTATGAGTATGGAACTATCGAAAAAAGCCCGACTCAGGGTATCGGAAGCACTGCAGGCGCTCGACCTCGAAATTGAGGCTGTATTGCAAAACCCATCATCGGAGACGCTCACAAACGGGGAATATCTGCCCAGGTCAGGCAGCGATGAGCAGTTCGACTACAAGTTTCGCACGGCGACGCAATCGCTCAGGTTCGTGGAGACGGTTAAGACCATTGTCGATGAGAAGGTCGTCAACCTGCCCATTGTGAACACCGATGCCGAATACATTACGCTACGGTTCGACCATGACAGGGGGGGAACAGTCAATGACATTGCCATTGAGTGGGAAAACGACTTTGTGCTACGCAAGGTGAGGGAGACATTGGTGCGCCTTACGGTCAAGGAGGCCGAATTGGGGCTGATGGAATCGATATGGCACCCTGAAAAGCTACCACCGTTCGATGATGGGCTCGTAGCCGTCGATGACGGCAATCTGAATACCGTTCAGTCTGAAGCCGTGCAAAAAAGCCTTGACATGCCAGTCAGTTTCATTTGGGGTCCACCGGGCACCGGCAAGACGAGCACCCTCGGCTATGTTATGGCCAACGCCCTCATGTATGGAAAGTCGGTCCTGTTTGCCTCGAACACAAACAGGGCTGTCGATGTTGGATGCCTGAGCGCGATTCAGGCCCTGCGATCCCTCGGGTATGAAAAGCTCGTAGACCAGGTGACCAGATTTGGAGAACCTGCATTAGACGACTCCGATTTGGCGCAATGTTTTTTTGGCGCGCAGGTCGAAGGCCTCATACGGAAAAGATTGGATCAGTTCGGATACTTTCGGCAGGTGATTGACGAACACCGAACGTTGACCGACCGAGCTGAAAAGCTGATTCGAGATGGCTTCGCGGCCGACGCGATGATCACTGAGCGTTTGAGGCAATTAGACGAGAAACTCCATTCATGGGGTGGATTGGACGCACTGGAAGAGCGCATCGAAGAGCCGTATGTGCCGAATGAGATGAACTTGCTTCGCTCAAAAAAGCTGGTATGCACCACGTTGGCGAGGGTGTGCACGTCGGACCTTTTTGCAGGGTTACGTTTTGACATGGTGGTGATCGACGAGGCCTCGATGGCTTCGCTGCCGTACATCATGGCATTGGCCTCGAAATCTAACGCGTCGTTAGTCATTGCTGGCGACCCCATGCAACTGCCGCCAATTGCGATCACGCAAGATCCTGATGCCCGGCTTTACTTGGAGGAGGATGCCTTTTCGAGCATATCGGGAGCCAAGAGTACCTCCGACCTGTTTCGTTGGCATGATGACTACCCGTCGTTTACTAGCTTTTTTGACATTCAATACCGTATGCGCGACGACATGGCTGGTCTCATATCTTCAGTGTTCTACGAGGGGAGGCTTAGGTCCAGCGAAGAACGGATTCAGGCTGCTGAGGGTAGGTCGGCATCTGTCAGACTCGTCGACAGCTCGGATTTCTCGCCTGTCTTGGAAAAAAAAGAGGGTGGTCGAGGGTTTCAGCCCGAGAACAAGGTGCATGGGCAACTCGTGACGGATGTTATAAGGAGATATGTCGTCGAGTCGGGACTTCGCTTGGAAGACATCGGAATCATCGTGCCCTTCAGGGCCGGTGTCTACTCATATCGGAAGTGGTTACGTGAAAAGGGACTCGACGGGGTTGAGGTTGGAACCATACATACGTATCAAGGGCGAGAGAAAAGGGTGATCGTTTTTGATACGGTAATGACGGGCGAGGTCACGGCATATGGTAGAGTGCGTCATTATACCGTGAGGCCGTTCGATGAGGACAAAAATGGTTTGAGCGTGCCTAGGCTGCTGAATGTCGCACTGTCGCGTGCGAAAGACAGGCTCATTCTCGTGGCTGACATGCGGCACATCAGGGCCGTGTACCACAACAAGTTTCTTGGCAGATTAATGGAGAGAGCCGGCGAGCTTAACTCGTGAAGTCACCATTGGCATAACGTTCGGCGTATCGTGCCTCGTCCACCCTTGGGTGACCGAGTAATGTCGCTTCATCGTTCGAGGCGATGGTCATTTCCCTGCGGGTTTTAAAACCGGGGCCGCGGGCGACAAACCAACCTGCATGGCACATGGCGGCTCGGGCCGAAACGGCCGCACAGTAGGTTGAGAGTACGCAACCCGACGAGGCATGATCGATCAGATCTTTGAACACACTCGATTTCCAAAGCTCTGGATTTGCTTTTGGAGAAAATGCATCGAAGAATACAACGTCGATGGGGTCTTTTGGATAGGTGAACGAGTCGTACATACCAATGTAAAGGTCAAACTGCAAATTGGGCAGGACATCGTGCCTGTTGTAACCAGGTGTGGCTTCCGAGAAAATTGACGTAAGAATATTCCGGTTTGGGATCGATGGAAGAAATTCGCAATAGTTCAGGCTGCTTGCAGTGCCAGCGTCAATCGGATAACCCTCGATGCTGGTGTAACGAACCCTTGAAGTGGAATTCGTTGAAATGAGTCTATCGGCGACCAGCAAGAGATTCAATCCTGTTCCGAATCCCATCTCGAAGATGTTTACATCCTGATTGCGCTCAACTAGCTCATCAACCCCACCATGTAGCAAAAAAACATGCCTGCTTTCGTCTATGGCGCCATTAGTATCGTGGTACTGTTGGCCAAACCGGTGTGAAAAAAGTGTATGAGACCCGTCTCCAGTGGTTTGAATCTCAAACTCGCTCATCGCTGTAGGAAAGTATATGATGTTAAGTTATCTATCACTTTATGATGTTTTAGCTGAAATGTTTCATTTTCCAATTTACAACCATATTTTCTTTCAAATTGGGAGAGGTCAATTTGTTTTGTCGGGTGACACCTATTCTTCAGGCAGTCGATGTAAATGCGATATATGCATAACCAAGTTAAGATAGCGGTAGCCGCATCGGACACCCCCGAGAGGGTAAGAATTATTGAGGCAATTGAAACCATCGATCAGGTTATCGTTGAAAAGTATGACTTAGGCAAGCAGGACTGGTCACAATTGTTGGCGTTCAACCCCGACGTCGTCATATGCCGATATGACAGTAGCATGCGAAACTGTGAGTTGCTAATAAAATGGCTGGATGATCAGGCTAGGCTGCGCAAGGTTATGACGTTGGCTATCGTTGATGAAACGATTCTTAAAGACATCAGCTCAGATATCCTTCGTAGGCTCGACCAGCTGCTTTTCGGTATGCCAACCTTCGACGAAATCCGCAGAAATGTCTCTTTGTTGGTCAGGCTAGTCCGCTCAGAGAACGAGGTTATGCAGTCGAACATACTCAATGAGGCGTTGAAAATTTCGGAGGACAAGTACCGAACAATCGTAAACTCACTTCAGGATGGCTACTTTGAAATCGACCACAAGGGACGCATACGGTTTCTGAATGCTTCAATGGAGCGAATTCTCGCCTTGTCGGGGTCGCAGGTCCTGGGACACACAATGGATGAACTATTGGTAGGGGAATCCGCCAGTCGTTTCACGATGCTTATCGACCGTGTGCTGCAACACCGGATTCACTCGAAGGGGGAGCGCTGGGAGGTGAAAACTTCATCTGGTCATTACCGAGTTGTAGAATTGTCACTCATGCCCACCGAGCAGCCAGCCGACACAGCCATCCGTTGCCTTGCTCGCGATATTACGTCTATTAATGAAATCGAGCTTGAAATCGCAAAAAAGGACGAGCTATTTCGGACGGCAATTAACAGCACGAAAGAAGCTTTTTACATGCTCGAGAGCTTGCGCGACGAAGATGGAAAAATCATCGATTTCGTTTTTGTTGAAATGAACAAGGCGGGAAATGACCTACTCAATATGTCGCCGGATAAAGTTATTGGGGCTCGTTTGTGCGAGTTACTCCCTGTTAACAAGGAACCACGCTTTTTTGACAAATATGTTCGTGTAGTTGAGTTGCGCGAAATTTTGGATGAAGAGTATCAGATTGATGTGGAATACTATAAGCCAAGATGGGCGCATCACACAGTAGTACCAATGGGAGACGGAATTGCAATTACAGTGCGCGACATCACTGAAATGAAGAAAGTATCCCATCGGATCGAAGCCGACCGCAATTTACTTTATACCATCATCAACGCGATACCTGACGAGATATACCTTAAAGATATTGACAGGCGGTTTGTGATGGTGAACAGGGGCGTGTTGAACATGCTCGGCAAGAAAAGTTTTGACGAAGTGATCGGAAAGAGGGATGAAGATTTAATTAGCCAAAAACACCACGACACGGTCATTTCGCAAGACCAGCAGGTGTTGGAGTCGGGCATACCGCTCGTCAATCATGAAGGCTATTCATATGCCGACGAGAGTCAGACGGAGATTAAGAGAAGTTCGCTGATATCAAAGTTCCCGTACTTCGACAAAGACGGAAACATTGTGGGTCTGATTGGCATAAATAAGGACATTACCGACCGAAAAAGGGCCGAATTACGCATCAAACGATCCCTTCGCGAGAAGGAGGTCCTGCTCAAGGAAATCCACCACAGGGTTAAGAACAACCTTGCCGTCATATCGGGTTTGTTATTCATGCAAGCCGAGAATCTCGAGAACGAGGATATGAAACAAGTGCTCTACGACAGCGAAATTCGTATCCGGTCGATGGCAATGATCCATGAAAAACTGTATCACCACGACATGTACTCTGGTATTGAGTTTGGATCGTACGTGAAGGACTTGGTTGCTACCATCGAGAGCACCTATAAAAATAATGGCTGTGAGATCGCGGTCAATTTGAACACGCCTCCAACCTATATCGATTTGAATCGTGCAATGCCGTGTGCGCTCATTGTGAACGAAGCGTTGTCGAATGCATACAAACATGCCTTTAAGGATGCAAAAAAAGGCGAGATATGGATCGATTTTTCACAGCATGAAGGTACATACCGAATGATGATACGCGATAACGGTGTCGGTCTTCCCGAAGATTTCAACCCGGAGAATGCGTCATCGCTCGGCATGGTTTTAATACATGGGTTAGTACGGCAGCTGGGTTCCACTCTTTATATTGACAAAAGCAATGGAACGCTGCTGACCTTTGAGTTTGGCGGCGAAGAGAAGGCCCCTTGGTAACATTATGACATCTACAATGGCAACGATAGCCGATACCTACCTTAATGACGGTCTTTTTGACCGCATGGTTCATCATCGAAGACACTTTCACCAGAACCCTGAGGTCAGTTTCCACGAATTCAAAACCACAGCATATCTCGTCGAATATTTAGAGAAACTTGGGTACACCATAGAGCGACCGCTCGAAACGGGGTGCGTTGCCATCATGGGCGATGCCTCACATCCGGCAATTGCTCTTCGTGCCGACATCGATGCACTGCCCATGGAGGAGGAAGGCGAATATAAAGAGGCGTTCATGAGCCATATTCCTGGAGCGGCCCATTGCTGTGGGCACGACGTTCACATGGCCAACCTATTGGGCGTTGCCGAGGTTTTGGCTGCTGAAGTCAAAAAGCACCCGAAAAGGTTCGTGCTCATATTTCAACCCGCTGAGGAGAAGTTGCCCGGTGGAGGAAATCTCCTCGTTCAAACCGGGATTCTAGAGCGTTTGGGAGTTCAGACCATTTACGGGCTTCACACGTATCCAGGATTACCGGCCGGGCACATTGCCGTTAAAAGCGGCCCTCTCATGGCTTCGACCAACGAGATCGAAATACGCATTTTTGGCAAGGGTGGCCATGCAGCTGCCCCCCACGAGACCGTCGATCCCATTGTGATCGCCGCTGAGGTTATCGGCCAGCTGCAGACCATCGTAAGCAGGATGGTTCGCCCAACAGAACCGGCTGTGGTCAGCATTACGAGTATTCACGCCGGATCGGCTTATAATGTGATACCTGAACGTGTCGACATGAAGGGAACGGTGCGCGGATTCTCGCTCGAGACGTTGAAAGCAATTGAACTTCGGATAAGGTCGATCGTTGAAGGCGTGGCTTCGGCGATGGGTGGAAGTGGTGAGCTTGCATTCAATTACGGTTATCCAGCAGTGGTGAACCACGTTGATACAACTGCTCACCTGGTGCAAGTGGCTAGTTCCGTTTTGGGTGAATCGTGCGTTCACCGTTTAGCGGATCCCATCATGGCCGGCGAGGATTTCGCCTTTTACCAGCAGAGGATACCCGGCACGTTTTTCTTCCTAGGCAGCGGTGGCGAGTCGACAGGATCGGTCTGGCCATGGCATCACCCCAAATACAACGCCGACGAAGATTGCATGAAGACGGGCGTAAAGCTTATGGTTGAGCTTGCGTTGGCCTGATCATGGTCGTCAGTTGATGATGCAGTTGTCTTTGCGACGGGTGTCCATCACGTACGTAATTTTCCACGCACCTTCAAGTTTGGCCAGCTGTATGGCATTCACGCCACAGTGGCTGAAATTGGTACCGATGTAAAACGAGTATGGCACCCATGCCGTAGCCAACCTTTCGTCGACGCGTATCTCCATGTCGCCAGTGCGTTCGTCGAGGATGTCGGCCCTTGGTCGGGTCACGTTTTGCACAAAGACCGCAGCGGGTGTGTGTGTGATCGCATTTGGATCGGCCTGTGAGCCAATACCAGCAAGGATAGCATTCTGAGCAAAGGCCGACGCAACCATGGTGCTGTCGGCCACTCGCATACCGTCGAACAATTGGATGATCACTGCCTTAATTGCGGCCTCATCGTCGTTTTGAGCTAAGGCTGTGATTGGTAATGTTGCAACTGCCAGCAGCAGAATTGAGATGATGCGTGGTATCATTGGAATTAATTTGATGATGGACGTGGGATTCTGCCCGGTGCGGGGAAGACGGCGAGGCTCGGGTGGCCACCTTCGCTCACAGATTGTACGGCAAAGAAGTAGTTGTCCTTCGAATAAGGCACAGTGATGGTGGTGTCGGTTGTCCAAAACTTCTTTTGCCATGTAGGGCTGGATGTATCGCGCATCAGTACGTAATAACCGGCTGGTTTGTTTCCCGATTCCGGCGCTTGCCACGCCAGCGTCGACGTATTGCCCAATCTGGATGTGTCTATGATCGGGTTTGCCGGTTCGTAGGGTGCCCATGCAAGATTGGCCAATGTGGCCAAATTGAGGCTTGCATTCTTGCGAACATACTCATAGTCGATGAACTCGGGGAGATCACCGTACTGAACGCCATCCTCGATACGCACGTCTTGGTGTTGATAGAGGTAGTTTTCGTTCATTTCACAAACGCGGATGGCTGTGAAGCCGCGGAGCATGAATGGTGTATGGTCCCCACCCCGTAAAAAACGGTCGTTTCTGTATACAAGCATCACTTCAAGCTGATCGACGTACTGCTCGGTCATATCTTTGATGTAACGTGCCAGCTGGCGGCTGCTGCTGTCGTTCTCGCCGCTCGTTTGACGTCGTGTCCTTGCTTCGACATCCGATTCCATCTGTGGGATGGTCTCACTGAATATTCGGACGCGCGTGTTGTCGAAGATATTGGTTTCGCTGGATACGGCGTTTCCCACCATGTCGTTGTTGAGCATGGCAACGATGTTCCACTTTTCGTCGACGGCGCGTTGCGCCAGGTGGTGGGCACCGAAGAGACCCTGTTCCTCGCCCGATACCGCCACGAAGATGATGGTCGCAGGGAAGTTCTGCTTCGACATGATACGTGCAAGTTCCATTACCAAGGCGACGCCACTGGCGTCGTCATTGGCACCGGGAGCCGTGACGGTGCTGTCCATAACACTGGTGCCCCTGGTGTCGATGTGGCCACTTATCACAAATACACGGTCGTCGTTCGGATCGGAGCCTTTGTATGTCGCCATCACATTTCTCATCGTGATTTCGCGGGCGATACGTCCACCTTGTGGAACCACAAACGGATCAAGGTCGGCGGTCATCCGTCCGTTTGATGCGGCAGACCATTCCCGAAACTTCGAGAGCACCCAGTTGCTTGCCGCACCAACGCCCCGGTTGGGATCGGTGTATGAGCTGAATGAGTGGCGTGTTTCGAATGATGACAGCTTGTAAACGTACGATTTGAGCGAATCGGCAGAGATTTCAGCGATCATCTGCTGAATTCTGGGGTCTGGTGCATTTTGTGAATGTGAGGCAAGTGGCAGTAAAACTGCAAAGAAAGCAAGTATGATGAACTTGAACATTGAAATTGATGGGTTGAACGACGATGAGTTTTAAGTTTAAGTGATTTCGTTCAGAAAACGAAAGGCAAATAATGTTGAAGAAGACCGACTTTTTACCTACTCTAAAGCGTCGTCAACCTAGAACCAATCGATATAATATGGACCGGCGAGAGTGGCTTCAAACAAGTGGTGCAGCACTATTGGGATCTGTTGCCTTACCGTTAATCGGGAACAAGATGTTTCCACGTCTTACAACGGCGAGCAATCCGGGCCCTGTCCGGATGAACTTGAACGAAAATCCATATGGCCCCTCGCCAAAGGTCTTCGAGAGGTTCATGGATTTCAGTGCCGAATACAGCCAGTATCCGGGTCCAGCATTTACAGAGTTACGCGACATGGCGGCAGGTGTGATCGGCGTGAGGCCCGAGCAGTTGGTTGTGATGAACGGATCTGTAGAGGTTTTGAAGACTGCAGGCTTGATGGCACAACGTAAGGGAGGCACGATCGTGAGTCCACGACCAACGTACGACAATCTCGGCGTATTTGCCGAGCACTTGGGTGCTACCGTACGATGGATCCCTCTTGATGACGAGATGCAGACCGATTTAGATGCCATGTCTGCCGCCATCAATTCAGACACAGGCATGGTATACATCTGCAACCCCGCCAATCCGACCGGCTTGCATATCCCTCACGAACAGCTCTTGGCTTTCGTCGACAGCATACCGAAAACAGTTCTTGTCTTTGTCGATGAGGCATATGCCGAATTGGCGACGGCATCCGATTTCAAAAGTTTGGTGCCATGGCTCGACACCCATCCCAATATGATTATTAGCCGGACGATGTCGAAGGCCTACGGACTGGCCGGATTCAGGATAGGGTACGGAATCGCAAGCGAAGCGGTGGCTGCAGAACTGAACCAATTGAGGACAACATACGTCACGGCAGTGGGTGTTCGGGCAGCCATGACGGCGCTCGAAGACACTGAATGGCTTAAGAGGTGCAACGACGGCACTGTTGCTGAACGGGAGAGGCTCACGAAATTCCTGCGTGACAGGGGAATGCGCGTGATGGATAGCCAGACCAATTTCGTGTGGTACCATTCCGGTCTTGACGCCACTGAGTACCAAAACAAATTTCGACCGCTTGGGTTCGTCACTGGCCGCCCATTCGCGCCTCACGGCGATTGGTGCAGGCTAAGCATACCCGGTCATGACGATCTGACGCGGTTCATGCAGGCCTATGACCAAGTATTTGGTTAAACTTTCGGGCGGCTATTCTTTATGAAAAGTATACTTAAGAGAATTGCCAAATTGAACGGTTGGTAAGTTGTCGGCGACGTTAAACCCAGCTTCCCTAATTACCCTTGGATCAATGATAATCCGACCATTTGACTGCTCCATATTGGTGGCTTCGATATTAACGGTTAAAACTTGACCATCAGGAGTGGTTTCGAGGTTTACAGACAGGGGTCCGAAGAGCGTATGCGAGTTCATTAATTTGGTCGACTTTCCTGGTTCTAGCCAATGCTTGGGTACACCTGCAAACAGAACGATCTCGTCTTCCCTTTCGTAGGCAATGAGATCACGAACGAACATAAAGTAGGCTGCACTCGATTGTGCGTTGGAAACGTCACCTGTAGTTCTGTTGCCAAGATGCGCAGGTAATTGTTCTTCTACCCAAACGCCGGTCGGGCTAGCGTGGTTAGATAGTGCGTATAGCGTTTCTATGGCGTTGTCTCTCCAACCATGTTCGAGTTGGACCGATCCATGCATGGCACTGAGCCAATGCCAAAGTCCACCAGACAACCAACCTGCCCCCGATAGCAGCCCTTGCGACAATTGAGTTTCGTAATAGCTCAAATTAATATCTACAACCGAACTGAGAGTGGTTGTAGTGTCGTGCATAAAGTGGCTGAATTTCGCAGGCCATATAAAACCATAGGAACCTAGCTGAGGAACTGCAGGATTTTTCGCGCCTACAACCGTAGGTAAAAATTGGATACCATTAACGTCATATTGTAGGTCGCGTTCCATTGCGTTGATCAATGATGATAGCATGTCGTCGAAAACACCTTGCCACATGCTTGCTTGTGTATGTCTGCCGATTGATCGGGCGGCATGAATGCCGTATTCGATTGCAGTGAGTGTCCAGAAGGCACTTCCGTAATCAGCGTTCAGCTCAGAAATGCCACCGTCGACAAATCCGGCTGGTAAAAGACCATAATTGGGGGCCTCTGGATTCTTTAAGGTAGATTCGCGTTGGCGTAACATCCAATCCATTCCCCGCTCTATGGTCGTCCAATGATGTGCAAGCCACTTAAGATTACCGGTAGAACGGGCGTAGTGGAAAACGGGTGTCAAGAAAGTTGGATTTTCATATAACGACAGATTTGGAACCATCGCCCGAAAATGACCGTCTTCAGTGGGCATGTTAAGTATTGCCTCAATGTAGATTCGCACTGAAGTAGTATCGTTTGTGGCCAACGCTGCTCCAATGTTGAAATCGGTGACCCACAAACCTCGATAGACACTGGGACCCGGATGAAACTGCATCTTCCCGTTCACGAATTCCCTTACTTGGTACATGTTACGCAATGATGCGTCGGCCAAGAACTGTATGGAAGAATCGGGTACTTCGATGGCATTATTCGGGATGATGAGGTTAGACTTCCAAAATGTTTCAGCGCGGCTTAGCTCTGTCGAAACATCGAAATCGACTTGAAGACCGTTCAAACTTTTCGCCCCGCTTGCTACAACCGCATATGCCTCTGTAACACCAGTAGGCATGTTAAACTTCCATTCCCTGCCAGAAACATCGACCGACACTGGCGGATGGCTCAAAAGAATAAACGGCAAACGTTGGCTGTAAATAATTTTCGAGCCTTCACTCCATGAAAGTACTCGGTTAGTCGCAATGGTGAGGATGAGTCCAGAATCAACGGCGGAAGTTGATGCATGAATGATGTCATATCGGACAGTATCGGCCGCCAAATCCGAATCAAGGCCACAGTCGAAGTACACAATTGCATCCCTATTGTGCGACCCGGCTGCTATAGCATCGGGTTGGCCCTCGAAATTTTCAGAAAACACCCAAAAAACGTTGAGTATGGTATTCGGATCCGGACCAGTGGCGGATGGGTGAATTTCAATGCTAAGAAAGCCGTCTTCATCGGCGTCTATCCCGTCTGTCAAATGCACATATGCTCGTCCTTTAACGCCATCAGCCAGCGGATCTATCGTTTTGATCTGACTACCCTCTACATGGATTTCGAGGGGTCGTGCGCCTGCTGTCGACTTCCATCCCTCCAGGAAACCAGTAGCAACTTGATACTTTTGCCCCTGATCGACCTTAACTCTGTATCGAATGGCTCTATTTGTGCCCCATGCGACGTTTGCAAAGGCGGGATCGAGTCCTGATGCGGGTGTTGCCCATCCTCTGGCGCCATTTAGACCGTCGAGTCGTGTCACTTTGTCGGTGAGTTTGTATTCAAGTTTAGGACTCACATATTCCTCGGGTACAACGGCAAAGGAGGTCAAATTGAGTTCAATGCCTGGTGCCGCCAACGTTGTTTTTACGATTGGAGTTTTCCCGTCGGGCAACTGCTGTTGTTTTAGCGTGAGCGTTCGATTTTTTAGTCCAAAATTCACGCTTGTAAGGTTGCGAGCATATGGTCCTGGACCGAAGTCATAAGCCAACGACCCGTTCTCGGTTGCCATGGTTTTCTGCCAATCGTCGGGAAGTCCTATTACTGTCAGAAAATTCTCCGGTGACCATCGGTAATCAACCAAATGGTTTTGGCCTCGCACATCGTTGGCTAGAATTGCAATGTAAACAACCATGCAAGCGATGGATAATGGGCGATTCATAGCAAAAAACTATGTTTTAAAGAAAGACTTGTCGAATGCCAATGGCAACAGTTGCGCAGCTGAGCTGACGTGAACGACTT
>CAYWCV010000026.1:0-28003 GCA_964456845.1 uncultured Chitinophagales bacterium
AATTAATGGCTGATACGTAGTCGTACAAGAACACAATAGGCACAATGGGAAAATGATCAGTGATCGGGGATCAAGGATCGTTCATCTAATGATCTCATCGATCTGACAGATCCGCGCTCCCTAGTAACTGCAGACAAAAAAAAAGACCGCGGTCGAAATGAACCGCGGTCTTTGTGGAGATGCCGGGACTCGAACCCGGGTCCGAGACAGCAAGCCGTCAGGCTACTACATGCTTGTCCGGCCTTTGAATCTCGCCGTGGGTAGCGCCGACCGGCAGGCAACCCAAAGCCAGACAGACTAAAGTCTCACGCATCAGGGCCTGTCAGCCATCAACGCCAGTTTGTCTGAGGGTAATACCCGGATCACGGACCGGCAAACAAACCCGTGAGGGGCAGCTAGCGGCTGTTAGGCGGCCAGCGAGTAGGTTGTGTTTTCTACAACTACATTTAATCCAACAGCTTTTTTACGAGAGCCCTCGGAGCAACTCGACATGCAACCTGCAACTACGCGTATCCCGTCGAAACCAGTACATCCCCAGTTGGGGCTGGCAACGCACGAAACGTGCACCGCAGCATCCTATAATATACGTAAATCCCCCGCCATTTGTTGCGATCCCTAGTGAGTCACTCAAACCATGGGCAGCATTTACCTTCATATTTTCATTATATTTCCGATCATCACTACAGATAAAATTCTTTCAGATGAAAATCGCCATCCTGGGTGCCGGCATGGTAGGCGCGGCACTCACAAAGCTGTTCTGTTCCAACAGTAAGACAGAGTCAGTCGTCGTTCTCGACAGCAACGGGACGGCCCTCGAGGAACTCGAGGAAAATATCAACAGCCCCCTGCTGAAGACGTTCAAAATCAGCATCGAGCGCGAGTCGTCGATCATCGGATTGCTCAAGGGCTATGACTGCCTAGTCTCTGCCCTGCCGTATAAACACAATCTGAGACTGACCCAGCTTGCCCTCAAGATGGAGATCAACTACATCGATCTGGGTGGCCGCGACGGCATGTTCGAGTCGCAGAAGGCCTTGCATCAGGACGCCGTGTTGGCCGAAAAGTGGATCATCCCCAACTGCGGCTTCGCACCGGGCATGATCAACATCATGGCCATGCACGGTTTCGAAGATTTTGAATCGGTCGACTCCATCCGCATCCGCGCCGCGGGCCTGCCGGTGAATCCGGTGCCGCCACTCAATTACCAGCTCGGATTCTCACCCGTCGGACTCGTCGAAGAGTACATCGAGCAACCGCTGATCATCCAGGACGGCGTAGCGACCTACGTGAACGCCCTCGACGGCTACGAAACGCTGTCGTTCCGCACAAGGCAGGACCTTGGCGAATTCGAATCCTTCTACGTAAGCAGCCGCATTACCACCCTAGCACGCGAGCTGGAGGGCAAAGTAGGATACCTCGATTACAAGACTGTCCGTTACAAAGGCCATTGCGACATCTTTAAATCACTCTTTCAACTGGGATTCGACTCGAAACAGATCATCGACATCCGCGCGAGTCTCACTTATCGCGACCTGCTTATCAGGCAGATAGCCAGAAAGCTGCCATCCGGAGGCAAAGACTTTGTGGTAGGAAAGGTATTAGTATCAGGCAAACGAAACGGCCAGACCATCCTGCGCGACTATGAGCTGTTTCATGAATCCGACGAGCCCGGATTGTCGGCCATCATGGCAGCAACGGCAATACCGGTCGTCACCATGGCCGAGTTCATCACCGAAGGAAAGCTGCCCGGCAAAGGCGGCGTGTTCTCTCCGGAGTCCATCGTCCCCAAAACGCAGTTTCTGGAGCGACTCATTGAAAAGGGGCTGGATCTGAAAGTGGTCGAAAATTGAAGATTTAAAATTGAAAATTGAAGATTGTGTCATATTTAGTCTGCACAGTTGAATGATGAGTATAACCGAATGGTTGCCAAATCATATCTGCAGATTTTTCAACGATAAGTCTTCAATTTTCAATCTTTAATTCTCAATCTTTCACTCAACAGGCTTTTTCGTTCCTTCACCTGCAATGCTCTTGCGCATTTCGGTGTCGGATATGACGTTATTCATGTTGTAGTAATCCATGACGCCGAGTTTGCCATCCCTGAATGCGGCGGCAATGGCTTCCGGAACCTGGGCCTCGGCCTCGACCACGCGTGCGCGCATCTCTTCGATGCGAGCCTTGTTCTCCTGCTCGAGGGCAACGGCCATGGCGCGGCGCTCTTCGGCTTTCGCACGGGCCACCTTGAGATCGGCTTCGGCCTGATCGATCTGGAGCTTGGCTCCGACGTTGTCGCCGACGTCGACATCCGCAATGTCGATCGACAAGATCTCAAATGCGGTGCCACTGTCAAGACCTTTTTCCAAAACCACCTTTGAGATCGAATCCGGATTCTCGAGCACCCGCTTGTGCGTGTCGCTCGAACCGATGGTGGTTACAATACCCTCGCCCACACGAGCCAAAATGGTCTCTTCGGTGGCACCACCGACGAGTCGGTCGAGGTTGGCACGAACCGTCACCTTGGCCATCGCACGCACCTGAATACCATCCTTGGCCATGGCGGTGATGAGCGGAGTGATGATCACTTTTGGATTGACCGAAATCTGCACCGCCTCAAACACGTCACGACCCGCCAGATCGATGGCCGCGGCCTTCTCGAAAGTCAACCCCAAATTCGCCTTGTCGGCCGAAATCAACGCACGAATCACTTTGTGCACGTTGCCGCCTGCCAGGTAGTGGGCTTCCAATTTCGACATATCCAGAGGTACTCCAGCCTTGGTGGCCGTAATCTGGGAACGCACGATCGGCCCTGGCGCCACTTTACGAAGGCGCATACCGATAAGGTCGCGAAAAATGGACACGCGTACGCCGCTGAAAAATGCCGTGATCCACAGACCTATCGGCACGAAGTAGAAAAACAGCAGAACCGCGATGATGATGACAAAAATGAGTCCCGAGCCGAGAATTGCTTCCATAATTCAGATTTATTTTACGTTGTGTGACAACAGGTTAACTATACTTACTTACAATTACTTTACTTCCAAGCACTTGGACGACCTTCACATCCTGCCCTTTGTCGATGAAGTCGCCGTCGCTTACCACATCCACCCGTTTCCCATCGATGAGAACCGTGCCAGATGGCCGCAGCGCATTGAGCGTGGTTCCCGTTAACCCGACGAGTTCGTCGTGAGCCGTGTAGGACATGTAGCCCGATGCCGTGTCGGTAGATGCCGACAAAACCAGCTTGTTGAACATCCGGTTTTCAGGTAAATATCGTGCCAGTGAACTGATGAGCAAAATGGTGAGGATCAACGTGATGGCAAGAGTCCATATCGCCTTGCTGATAAGGTGCAGCTCAGGGAAGTTCAGGCCTACATTGCCTATGAGGGCCGCGCCCAAGCTGAATATCACGGCGGTTATGCCGGCCGCCCCGACCAGCCCGAACCCGGGTATCACAAATATTTCCACAAGAATGAGAATGACCCCCAACACAAAGATTACGATCTCCCAGCTCTCTGCCAAGCCCATGATGTATAGCGGTGAGAAAAATAGCACGGCACCCACGGCGCTGATGGAGCCTGCAAAGCCAAATCCTGGGGTCTGCATCTCAAAATATAGACCGCCAAGCATCATCATCATCAGCAGGCTACTCATGATCGGGTTGGCCAAAAACCGCAACAGTGATTCAGTCCATTCCTGTTTGATATCGATTTTGGCGGCATCGGACCATCCCAGATATTCTCGGACTTGCGTGATGGATCCCATCTCGGCATTTGCGACGCCCAGGCGAATGGCTTCCTGTGTACTCAACGTGAGCAGCTTACCCTCTGCAACGACACCCTCAATGGCAATCGACTCATCCACCATCGCCTCAGCTATTGCGGGGTCGCGGCCATTCGCCTCGGCCGTGGCACGCATGAGTCCACGCATGTAGCTCTGCATCTTCTCGGATGCCTTCGATCCATCGGCTCCATCGACGACGGTGGCCGCTCCTATGGAGGCTCCTGGGGCCATGTAGATCGAATCGCAAGCCAATGAAATCAATGCCCCTGCCGATGCTGCATTCTTGTCGATATAGGCTACCGTGGGGATGGTGACATCTAAGATCGTCTTCCGGATTCGGTCGGCGGCGTCGACGAGTCCACCAAAGGTGTCGATATGGAACAAAATCCCACGGGCATTGCCTTCGACCGCCGCTTTGACTCCCCGGTCGACATACGTGGCCAAACCGTTGTCGATCGGTCCATCAATGTAGATGATGTAGACATCCCTCGTCTCCTGCGCCGCAAGGGCGGCAGGAATAAGTAAGCCAATGAGTGCGAATAGTAAACGTTTCATGGTGGGCCGTTGTTTAGGGCAGTGTGAACGCTGCCGCGTGAATGTAGTATACAAAAAACGACGATATAATATGCCGTAGTTCCGTACTTAATCAATACGCAGAAAGAACATAAAGGTTGTGAAATATCGTGCAACCACCTGGGGCAAAGAAACGTACAACCATAGGCGCATTTCAAACATCATCTACAAGCACCACACCAATTATGCAAGCGCACCTATCAACGGGTGGATGGCGTTCCCTACGCCACGTTTTCCTGTTAACTCTTACACTGCTGCTGTCCGCCAACAGCCTTTACGCTCAAGAAAAGGCCTCAATCAACGGATATGTCCGCGATGCGGCAAACGGAGAGACTCTGCTGCTTGTGAACGTAATTCTCGATGGCACCAACAAGGGCGTTGCCACCAACACGGCAGGCTATTACTCGCTTACCAATATTGAGCCTGGTACATGGACCATCAGAGTCACCTACCTTGGGTTCAAGACGTATCGTAAAGAAGTGATTCTTACAGCTGGGCAGAACCTGAGGCTCGACATCAACCTCGAACCCGACGAGCTACTACTCGGCGAGGTAGTGGTCGAAGACGAGGTTTACAAGGAGGAATCGCGCAACGTGGGCGTTACCCAGATCCAGGTAAACCTCATCAAGGAGCTGCCGGCCGTGCTCGAAGCCGACGTTTTCCGCTCGATACAGCTGATGCCGGGTGTGAAGGCAGCGTCCGATTTCTCGAGCGGCCTGTACATTCGCGGCGGCGGACCCGACCAGACGCTCATCCTGCTCGACCGCACCACGGTTTACAACCCAAGCCACTTTTTTGGTTTCTTCTCGACATTCAACCCCGATGCCATCAAGGACATCCGACTCTTCAAGGGCGGATATCCAGCAACGTACGGCGGACGTCTCGGATCTGTTCTCGACATTTACAACAAGGACGGCAACCGCAACGAGTTCGAGGGTACAGCCACGTTGGGGATGCTGGCTTCGAGGGTTGCCATCGAAGGGCCCTATGGTAAGGGCTCGTACATGTTGGCGGCACGTCGGTCGACCATTGAGCCTCTACTGGCGGCGTTGCGTCAGAACAACGACAACATACCGAGCATGTTCTATTTCTACGACATCAACGGCAAGGTGAACTTCGACGCCGGCGACAACGACAGATTCAGTCTTGCCTTCTATGGTGGGCAAGACAATGTGAAGTTTCCATTCGCCACCGATGCCCAGTTTGATTTGTTGTACGGAAACCGCACCGCCAGTCTGAACTGGTCGCACATTTTCAGCAACAGGCTCTTCTCGAATTTCACATTCACGGGTTCGCGTTACTTCAGCGAACCATTCTTCACATTTGGCGGCACAGAATTTGACCGTCAAAACAATGTGTATGACCTGTCTGCGAAGGCCGATTTCGAGTACATAGCGAATTCAGAGCACACGCTGCAGGCCGGATTTTGGGGCGGCGACCTTGTGCTGCGCCTGGAGGACACATTCGACAACACGGTCATCTTCACCAACCGGATCAAGACGAGCTACCTGAATGCTTACCTGCAGGACACGTGGCGCCCCGACGACAGCTGGATAGTGACTGGTGGCGTAAGGGCGAATTATTTCAGCAAGGGAGACTTTTTCAGGGTCGAACCACGGGTTTCGGTCGAAAAAAGGCTGGAGAACCAGACACGGCTTCAGCTTGCATATGGACGCTATACACAAAATTTATCGCTCATAACGAACGAGGCGTTCTCCGGATTTGATATTTGGCTCACAACGGGGCCCGGCGTCGCACCCTCTTACGGCGACCAGTTTGTTGCAGGCGTCAAAAGCCAGCCATTCGAGGGCTACAACCTCGATGTGGAGGCTTACTACCGCAGCATGAACGACCTGTTCGAACTAGATCCCTTCCTGCCTGACGTCGCCGGTCTCGATTATTCGGAGGTCTTCAGATTCGGAGATGGATATGCCTACGGCGTTGAAGTGTTCTTCAACAAAGGATTCGGCAGGCTGAACGGTTTTGTCGGTTACACTTGGGGCATTACCCGCCGTCGTTTTCCCGGCGTGAACGACCAGAAGTTCTATCCACCCAAGTACGACCGCACCCACGACGCAAATATTGTAGCCAATTACCAGCTCAGCCGCAAATGGCGGTCGACTGCGGTATTCAGCTATGCTACGGGGCAGGCTTACACCTTGCCGAACGGCAGAACCGAGTTCGACAACCCATTCAGTTCACCTAGGGATAATGTCCTTACAGTCGGACGATTGAACGCATCTAGACTGCCGGCATACCACAGACTGGATGTCGGCTTCACACGAAGCGGAAAATTCTTTGACTTTGGCACTTCAGAATTGCAGCTGCAGCTGATCAACGTGTACTCGCGCCGCAACGTGTGGTTTTACACGTACGATTTTGAGGCGAATCCAGTCAAGGTTGAATCGGTCAACCTGCTACCCATCCTACCCACTGTTTCCTATACCGTCAAGTTCTGATTCCAATGAACCGTTTCAACTTATTTCATATTGCCGCCATTGCGTTCATTTCCATGACGGCCATAACAGCATGCGACCCCTACCAACAGGACGACTACGTTGAGCAGGTGGTTGTACAATCATGGCTCATCGCCGACGAACCGCTCCCCGTCTTGAAGTTGTCGAAAACGATACCCATCAACGAGACCTACACGTTCGAGAAGGCTGCGCTGTCGAACGCGATGGTAGATGTGCGATTGGTGGACGCTTCAGGGCAAGTCGAACGCACCTTCGCCTACTACAATAGCGAACCAGGTATTTTTTTGCCGGTGGATGGTAGTGTTCTGGTCGAACCCCTGCGCCGGTACGAGTTGCTTGTGCGCATAAACGGAAAGCCCGACGTTACGGCACAGACGCTGGTGCCGGGTCGATTCGTGACCGTTAGCCAAAACAATTCCCGCATCAAATATCAAAGCACCGAGCAATTGGAGATTGAGGTGACACGAAGTGAGTACCCCGGCCGCCAAAACTACTATGTGTTCACCATCGAGACACTCGATCCTGACAATGCAGAGCTGACACCGTTCTATGCCGACGTGCTCGGCGACGAAGACCGCGCCGATGTGTTCTTAAATCAGTCTGGAATCCTGTTCGAGGCAAACACCGAGCTGAACCCGGTGACTAACACCCTGAAGTTCAAACTGCCGTGGATCGGTGTCGCATTCTACGGACCGACACGAATCACCACGAACGCCATCGACGACGCCATGTACAATTTCATACGCACGAAGGACGTCCAACTGGGTGGATCGACCCTGTCGCCCGGCGAAATCAACAACGTCGCCACGAATGTGACCAACGGCATAGGAGTCTTCGGGAGCTATGCGAGGTCGTCGGTCGAGGTGATCATCGAGAAGTAAGGCCTATTCCTTAACAAACATCCAGGTCAGGCCCGACACCAGAAGGCTTCCGGTACAGATTAAGAAAATCAACGATTTGTCGGGCGATGCGCTCACGGCTTCTCCGATGCCGAGACTCGACACCAATTGTGGCAGAACGACCGACAGGTTGAACACGCCCATGTACAAGCCCATTTTCGACTGGTCCACCTTCTGCGACATGATGGCAAAGGGAAGACTCACGATGGCCGCCCAGCCGATGCCACACAGGGCCATCATCACGTAGATCATGGTCGGCGAAGTGCCATACAGCAGGATGCCTCCATAGCCGGCTGCCATAAACAGAAGGCTGATCCAATGGGTCTTGACACGCCCAATTTTTCGTGCTATGGGTTCGAGCGCGAATGCAGGCAAAATGGCGGCGACGGCATTCAGTATCAGGAACGATATCGATACGATCCGACCCATTTCGTCGGCTGTGAGCTGCGGATTCTGATCTTGCACATACGCATACAAGTAGATGAACATCGTCTGCACGCCGATCCAGCTGAAGCTGTGTGCGGCCAAAACCTTCCTGAAACCGATGGCGCCTGCTTCTTCGCGCGTCTTTCCCACCTCCGACTGCATGAACACCCTCGCCATCAAGACGACCGTAAGTGCGATGAGCGACCATTCCGTGTAGTGATGGTCGATGTCGAGGTTCATCACGCGCTTTGTCATTCCATAGAGGGCGTAGAGAGCAAAACCCCAGAGGGGCATGAGGCTTATCATCACATCGCCAAGCGACGATTTGTGCTGAACGCCCGATTCGCTGTTTGAGTGAAGGTCGCGGGGCTCCTCTATAAAAAACGGTGGAATGATGGAGAACAGCAGCACTAAACCGGCTCCGAAATAGATCAGCACGTAGTTTCCAAAAATGGCCCCGATGGCATAGGCCAACACACCAAACGACCCCGAAACGGTCTGCATCCACGTATAGCCTTGGGTTCGTTTCACACCTTCGGGCGTCACGTCAGCGATGATGGAGCGCGTAGGATTGAAACTGATGTTGATGGCCAGGTCCAAGGTCAAAGCCACTGTAATAGCCACACCAATGAGCGCTTCTGCACCCATGGCTGCGGTTATGACGCCGATCGACGGCAAGGCAAGGAGCATCAAAGCAGCCAAAACGCCTCCGATGAGGATGAAGGGCCGACGCCGGCCGCCCCAGAACCATACACCGTCGCTGATGAAACCAATGAGCACCTGTCCGATGATGCCTGCTATGGGTCCTGCGGCCCAGACCAATCCCACATCATGGATGTCGAGACCAAATTGGGTGCTGAGTATCCAGCTCAGAGCAGATATTTGGACAGACAATGCAAACCCCATCGCCGTTGCCGGCAAACTGAGGAGTGCAAAAAAGGGATTGGTGAGATTTTTTTGTGCGGTAATCATTGAGGGAATGGAATCAGATTCAAGAGCAAGAGCAAGAGTAAGAACATCTGAAGCCCCCCATTAAGTCACCCCTCCATTGCGTTAGTCGTGGAGGGGCTGGGGGAGGTGGCATTATCGAGCATCGAGCTATAATAACGTTTGATTGTATGATCTCATAGATCTTAAAGATCCGCGGTCATCTCTTCAATCGTCTTATCAATCCGCGGACTTTACCAATTCATACACACCGGTGCTCTTGGGGGGCAGGGTCATTTTGTCGCCCAAAGTACCGGTCTCGCCGGTAACGACATTGCGCCATCCTTTGAAACCATCGGTGCGCTCTGCAAAGCGGCGCATGTCGATGGTCCTGTTTTCTTCAGATCCGTTCATATGCACCATAACGGTGCCTTCGTCATTGAAGCGGAAGTAACTGTAGGTGTTGTTGTCGGGCAGGAAGTGCATGAACTTGCCGTTGTGGATCGGTGTGGCGGTCCTCCTCCACCGAAGCAAGGTCCGGGTGTAGTCAAAAATTTCGTTCTCTAATTCAGTCCTCCCCTCTCGGGTGAAGGCGTCCCGCTCGTCGCCGGGCCATCCGCCGGGGAAGTCCTTGCGCACATTGGCGTCGCCGGGCACCTTGAATCCACTCATCAAAATTTCGGAACCATAGTACAGTTGAGGGATCCCCCGAAGGGTGAGCAGATAGGCTAGCGCCATCTTGAATTTTTCCTTGTCTTCGCCCACGAGCGACACAAACCGCTCCGTGTCGTGGTTATCCAGGAAGATCACGTTCAGCATGGGGTCGCTGTACAGAAAATCCTGCGCCAAGGTCTGGTAGAGCGCCGCTATGCCTGTAGTCCAACCATAGTCTTGGTTGAGGGCCTCACGAAGTGTATTGTGAATCTGAAAGTCGGTCACACTTGGCAGGTGCGACTCATACCCGTCTTTGCCGTTGAAGCCGCGCTGCCAGTAGGCTTCCATCGCAACCTGTGGCACCCACGCTTCGCCCACCACGTTGAAGGTCGGGTATTCTTCGAGCACCGTCTTCACCCAGTCGGCCATGTAATGTTTGTCGGGGTATGGATAGGTGTCCATTCGGATGCCGTCGATACCTGCGTACTCGATCCACCAGATGGTGTTCTGTATGAGGTATCGTGCCAGCCACGGGTTCTTCTGGTTCAGGTCGGGCATGTCTTTCACAAACCAACCGTTCACCATTTTGTTGTAATCGTACTCCGAAGCATATGGGTCGGAGATGAGCTCCCCCCTGTAGTTGGTGATGCCGAAGGTGTCGTAGTCATTGAGCCAATCGTCAGACGGCAGATCGTTCATCCACCAATGATGGTCACCGATGTGGTTGTGGATCATGTCCATGATCACTTTCATGCCTTTGGCATGAGAAGCATCGACAAGGGCTTTATACTCCTCGTTCGAACCGAAGCGACGGTCCACTTTGTACATGTCGGTTGCGGCATAGCCGTGGTAGGCGCCGTATTCGAAGGGCATGTCGTTCTCAAAGACAGGCGTAAACCAAATGGCGGTCACTCCCAGATCGTTGAGGTAGTCCAAACGGTCCATCACCCCCTTGAAATCACCGCCATGCCGCGCGCGATCGATGCTTCGGTTTGCTGCCTCAAGCATGCCGGGCACGCTGTCGTTGGAGGGGTCGCCATTTGCGAAACGGTCGGGCATCATCAGGTAGATCACATCGGAGGCATCGAATCCAAGATGGCGGCCAGAATTATCCTGCCTGGCAAGCAGCTCATAACGCACGGTGGTGGTCACGTTATTGCGCAGAAGAATGAGATTCAAGGTGCCAGGCTGGACATCGTGCGCAATTTCGAGGGTCACAAAAAGGTAGTTGGGGTTCCCAAGGCTGGTTTGACTCACCAGACGCACGCCGGTGTAGTCGACCGAGACCCTGCTGTCCGCCACGCCAGGGGCATATAGCATCAGCTCGAGGTGCGGTTGAGACAGACCCGCCCACCAATTAGGCGGCTCAACCTTCACATTGGGGGCAGATTGTGAGAATGCGTGGAGGGGTAAGCCCGCAACAAAGAGGATCAGCGCTGCAATGCAGCTGAAAGTTCGAAGTCTGCAGATGGTCATAAATCGCTGTCAAATCATTGGATACGCCAATGTAACCGCTTTCATGGAATCCTGCAAAATAAAACGGCCAACCCAAGTGCTCGAAAACTATTTCTTGACGAATCCGTTGAGCTTGTCCTTGTACCCCCGGCTCATGCTCAGTCGCTTTCCATTATGCAGGTGAACCTCATACTCGCCATGGAACCAAGGTTGCATTTCCTTGATGCGGTCGATGTTTACGATGGTGCTCCGGTGTATCCTCATGAATTGGTCGGCATGCAGTTTTTTTTCCATACTGCCCATCGTTTCTCGGATCATGTGAACTTTGTCGCCCACGTGCAGTCTGAGGTAGTTGCCCGAGGCCTCAATCCAGTCGATGTCGGAGATTTTAACGAGGTTAACGCGACCGTTGCTCTTGATCATGATTCGGTTCACCTGTCCCTGACTGGATGCCTCATCGCGGGTGTCTTCCTGAGTTAGGGGACTTTCGTATCCGTGGTTTGTGCCATACCCAAGTCGGACCTTTGCCCATTCCAAAGCCTTGATTAGGCGAACTTTGTTGAATGGTTTGAGGATGTAGTCGGCGGCATGGACCTCAAAGGCATCGACGGCATGATTGGGATCTGCAGTCACAATTATGGCTAAAGGAGCCGTTTCGGGATACAGCGTCTTAAGTATGCTTATTCCATCCATTTTGGGGAGTTGGACATCCATAAACACAAGGTGCGGTTTGAGCGATTTCAACATACGGATGGTGTTGTCTCCATCTTCACATTCTGCGACTACCTCAAACTCCGGGTAGTTAACCAATACGTCTCTTATGCATTCCCTAGAATGCGCATCGTTGTCAACTATGATCGTCTTCAAACTCATAATTCATATACCGTGAAATACCTCGATATTTGCCGCCCGAGCAGCTATTCGAAGCTATACGAATCGTTTCGTAAAAGGTTGAAGACCACACCATTTTTTTTACATTTAACATTAGATTGCGGGCTTTCGTATCATCAGGTATTACCCAATCAACGATTGACGCAATGACTTTCCCACGAATCAGCACTGAAGAGGCTCGCGTTTTAGGATGCCTCATCGAAAAGGAACGAACGACCCCCGAGTATTATCCTCTCACGCTTAATGCACTGCTGAATGCCTGCAATCAGAAGACCAATCGTGATCCTGTGGTGCAATATGACGAGCAGACCATCGAAATCGCGCTTGACGGACTAAATCGCAAAGGTTTGGTAAGCAACGTAAGCGGGGCTGGCTTGCGGGCAAAGAAATTCTTGCACCTCATCGAGGCCAAACTGGGTATTGGATCGGCTGAGTCGGCCGTACTGTGCGTGTTGCTGCTCAGAGGTGCGCAAACTCCCGGCGAAATTAGGGGTCGAACTGGACGCATGCATGAATTTGCGGAATTATCCGAGTTGGAGTCCCTGCTCGACCAAATGACGACGAGTGATGCCCCCCTGGTCATGCAGTTGCCCAAACTTCCAGGCACAAAGGAATATCGCTACATCCAGCTGCTAACCGGCGAGCTCGATTTAACTCAGATGGAGCATGCATCCACCTATTCAACAACGCCAGCATCCTCCACTTTGGACGAACTGCGCTCCGAAGTGCAAGAACTTAGAGAGGAAATAGCCGAACTCCGCAAAAAATTCAATGCCCTCCTCGATCAATTGACATGATTCCCCCAGATGCCTCTGATGCCTTGGATCCCCTCGATCCTGATGCCCCTGTTCAGGTACCCATCGACGGCATCCTCGATCTGCACCAGTTCAGGCCAAGTGACGTGAAGGAACTCGTACCCGAGTACCTTCAAGCGTGCCGAGACAAAGGAATCTACCGGGTGCGGATCATCCACGGCAAAGGCACAGGGGCACTTCGGCGTACCGTCCATAGCATCCTCGATCGCATCCCGTGGGTTGCTGACTACCACTTCGCCGAAGACCACAGCAGCTGGGGAGCAACAATTGTGAATATCACGGCAACCGCACGGCAAACAAATTCGACGAGGTGAGCAGGAAAGCCTCGCCACCCCAAATGCGGATGCCAACATACCGGCGCAGCGGAATCTCAATCTTAGACTCTATGTTACCGTTGGCATCGCAAAGCAGGATATGATGTGGCGTGAGCACATAGAGCAAGTCACCATGGTGCGACATGCCCACGGCATCGGCAAACCCGGATAACAGTTGCTGATATTCGCCCTCCACTGTGAAACGATGCAGCAGGCCGGCTTTGCCGTCGAGCACAAACAGGTGTCGATTGCTGATCAAATAATCGGAGACGACGCCAATGTTGAATCGTTGAACGGGCCCGATCTCGACGTCCACCCTGCCCTGGTTGCCAAATCGCACAAATTTGCCCTCCGACGGCACCCAAGCCACAACGTCGCCACGCGTATTGACGCGTACTTTATGCGGGTCGAAAGGAAGGCTCCGGTCACGCCCGTGTGTGATCCCTCCCAAAAACTGATTCCTACGGTCAAAACTCTGAATCCTCCGGTTTGAAGGATCGGCAACGTAGATTTTCATTCCATTGGTCACATCTATGCCCATCGGACGGTCGAACTGATAGTCGCCGGAGCCTCGGTTGCCGATAGAGTCTAGCCTGACTCCGTCTGCTGTCACCTTCAGTATGCGATCTCGGCCTGACTCTAGAACAAAAATCTCGCCAGCGGGCGAAACATCCAGGGCAACCGCGTCAGAGAGCCCCTTAAGCACGGTGCGCGAAGTTCCGTGCTGAGCCTGGGCCGCTGAACCCAGGAACACAGTTATGATAAGTACACGCAGACAGGTATTCATTGTTGGAAAATGCGACGAAATAATTGGTTGCACAAGATCAATAACGTGTCAAATACGAAAATCGATACGCAAAATTGGCTCTTCATGTACGTTTCGTCACTACAAATAACAGCAAACACCTTGAATCCGAATAGATTCAAAGATACATTGAACCAGATGCCACCATCGTTGAGAAAGATGGCTGACAGCCTTCAGAATAAGCTGTTAATGCTGGCATCCTGCAAATCAAAAGTGGAGGGTCATGTATGTTGTCAAAATGGATTTCCCGTTCTGTCGAATTAATTCGCGACTCGGTTCAACGGTTCCCCGTCACGATGCTCTTTGCGCTTGCCACCACCGTATTGGCCATCTACATACTTGAACTGGATTATTCCGACGAGATCCAAGCTTCGGCCATATCCTGGCTGTTGGCTACCGTGATGGGTATCCCCCTGAGCATCGCACTACATCTCCGAACTGAAATGGCTCCTGTTCCAGCCAGCTGGAAGGCGGCCCTTTTCGCAGGGCTTGTTGCCGTTGTTGTGGGGTACGGCTTCTGGCTCCCGGGCACACGGTTGGGGCTGACCCAAAATATTTTCCTGCAATGGGGTCTTCTGTTCATAGCAGCTCACATCCTTGTGAGCATTTCCGTGCATGAAAGGACCATGGCCGACAGAACATTCTGGGCATTCAATATGCACACATTGATGAGATTCATCCTCGGCGTGCTTTTCACGGCAGCGTTGAACATTGGAGTTTTGCTTGCAATAGCTGCATCCGACTTCCTGTTCAATTTGGATCTGGACGAAACCATCTACCTGTGGGTCACGTTCATCAATCACGGTCTTTTCATGACGGCAATCATCATAGCCGGAATTCCTGACATGCGGGATCAGATGGAATGGGAAGAGACCGTACCAAAGGCGCTACGTCTATTCTGCCTGTATGTGCTCCTGCCTCTGGCCTTCCTGTATCTGACCATCCTTCTCATTTACTCAGGCAAAGTCATTCTGGAGTGGTCGCTGCCTGAGGGGATCGTGGGGAGCATGATATTGTATTATGCGATTGTAGGATATGTGACGCATGTTTTGACGTTGCCATTTCAGGACGAGGGGTCGAAGTCGACGTTATGGTTCGGCAAGTTCTTCCGATTCACCATGCCGGTTGTCTTGATCTTGTTTTGGGTTGCCATCGGGTTGCGGGTCGACAATTACGGGCTCACCCTATTCCGCGGCTTGGTTATTTACCTCGGTGTGTGGCTTACGGCCATATCGGCGTGGGCGATCTACACCAAGGGTCGTCCGATCGTGATCATACCGGCATCATTGGCTGCAGTACTTGTTCTTGGATCGATTGGTCCGATTTCAATATCGTCGATGAGCCGCACGAGCCAGGTCAACGAACTCAGATCCTTGATTTCACCGGCTGAAGGATCTTCCGATGCAGAAAAAATTCGTAACACGGCCGACATCGACTCCCTTTCGATCGCTCGCATCAACAGCATCATCATCTATTTGTCGAACTCCCACGGCGTGTCCAGCCTGGAACCCTTCATCGGCGAGTCCGTCGATGTGCTCAAACAACGCTACGAGGCCGAAGACTCCTCCGAATACATCTCAAATTGGCAATTTTCCACCCGTCTGATGGAGGAATGGAACATCCCCACTGCCTGGAACGTGACGCGAGGGTCATACATCACATTCAATGCTGACACCCGGCTCAATACGGATATCAGCGGATATGATCAGTATATCTCCGTACAGTATTTTCCGAGCAACTCGGAGAATGCGACGTTGAAGATGTTCGAGAATGCCTCGATAACTGTTCAACTGTATCCTGATGACGGCGTTATTGAGTGGAGCAACCGCAGTGGTGAGACTGTACGGCTTGGTATTATTGCCCATCTCAGGACGCTACCCTACAACATGGAGCGGGGCTACGTCGATCTCAACGAAACGAATGCAGTTCTTGCAGACACAGTATCGGGCAAGGTCAAATTCCTGATCGAGTCTAGCAACATCCACAATGTTGACGGCGCATGGAAAGTTCAGTCGCTTCAGGGAAAATTGTTCGTCAAGAACGAATGATTCAACGGGAAATCAGAGCTGTACTTGATTACGGGAAATAACTTGAGTGCGCGTATTGCCTTGAGCGTCTTTGCCGGAGACAACCAGCATCAGGTTACGACCACCTATCCCAGCCTCAAAGCTCGACATGATCTTCGGTGACGTAAGCGTAAAGAAAGTGGGCGGTTGAATCAATGAGAAGGTCTTCCCGTGGTCGGGCGAGTCGTACAGACTGAATGTCTGATTATCGTTTTCCTCATATCCGCCAAAAACGAGATTATTGAAATCGGATGGATTGATCCAAAATGCCGTCATGATGGTATTGAGCCCCTGACCCGCATTCGACGGATGCTGGTACACCCATCTCCAGTCGTTCTCGACGATGGCAATGAGTCCGCCGCGAAGCAAGCCGTACGACAGGCCCGGGGTGAAATAACTTGGACGCAATCCGACGACCTGCTTGCCACCGATGTTGGTTTGAGTCAGAAACCGGTTACCTGGCGGCAGTGTGGCCACATCATCATCATTCAAATCGATCCGTTCGATGTATGTAGATCCGTCTGAACTCTCGCAGCTGTGGTACAGGTACGTAAAGAAGCTTTGCATCACGTTTAACTGACAATTATCCGTCGCACTTGGGTTCAAGTTGCCCTTGATGATCGTCCAGCTGTTCCCATCATTCTTCGACCGCGCCACAGCACCTCCGGCCAGACTGATGTATATGTCGGCATAACGGGCGCCAATTTGCGCTTGGTCGATCAGTTTCCAAGAAATGTAGTTCACGGTGGGGCGTTCGTTGCTGCCAGCTGCGACCAATCCATCCGTTATTCCGCTCCATGTCGAACCGGCATCGATCGACTTGTAGATTGGAAAGGCATTCGTGTTCGTGTTGCTTGGAGCATTAGGATCGGCTGTGGCTATGACTACGTTTGCGAGGAGCGGATGATTTAAGATGGATGTGATTTTTACACCCGTAATATTCGAATTTCTCCATTGTGCGTTGGCCCCTACGTCGTAGTATTGAAGCCCATTGTCGGAGCCTATGATGATTCGATTTCCAAATGCGGTCACGGATGTGCCCGTCACATTGCCGGCTACAAGGCCGTAGTCGGTCCATTCGTAATTGAATGCGTCTTTTTTCGAGTCAAAACAGGAAGTTAAGGTGGTAGACACCAAGGCAAACAGCAGCAAAAGAGAGATCGATCGATTCATGAAATAAAAGATGGTGCAGTATGGAGATTCGTGAGGTCTAACGTATCCAAAAAGGTGTTTGGTACGCTACTCGCACGCTAATTTACGAAAGTACTTCGTGATATGTCCCTGTAACATTATCTTCACGTTTGCCATTCATTTAACATTATCAGGATGACCCTCCGTCATATTCGCTCGTTTATCATTTTCCTGCTGCCTTTTGCAGTATCGTGCTCCACAGCCGAAGTGGAGCCGGTGGTCGAGGCGACGTCCCTTTTTAACACGTCGCTGCACCGAATCGAACCCGTCGGGGAATCTGGCCGTCAGACATTGGCCCAGCTCGACGAGGCCGAGAAGACATGGTTGGCAGATTCAACTTCGGAAGATGCCATCATCTGGTATGGAAGGCGCCTTTCCTACGCCGGACGGTACAACGACGCCATTCGTATCTACAGCAACGGATTGCTGCATCACCCCGAATCCTATAAGCTGCGTCGCCATCGCGGCCATCGTTATATAAGCGTGCGCATGTTTGACAAGGCAATAGCCGATCTGGAGCAGGCAGCGGCGCTCACTCAGGGCGTTCCCGACGCAATCGAACCCGACGGCCTGCCCAATGCGCTCAACCAGCCTCGGAGCTCCGACCAAACAAACATTTGGTACCACCTCGGGTTAGCGCACTTCCTTAAAGGTTCGTTCTCGAAATCGGCGGAAGCCTTCCAAAATTGTGTGGACCTCAGCACCAACGACGACATGAAGGTCGCGGCCACCGACTGGCTGTACATGTGCTATCGTCGCCTTGGCCGCAAAGACCGCGCCGAGGGCCTGCTGGCACACATCAAGCCAGAAATGGATATCATCGAAAACACGTCCTACCACAAACGCCTGCTCATGTACAAAGGCGAAATTGCCGCAGATTCCCTGCTCGAGGCAGCCGTCAGCGAACAGAACAGCCTCGATCTGCTCACACAAGGCTTTGGAGTCGGTCACTGGTACCTGGTCAACGGCGACCAGGGTCGGGCATCACGCATCTTTCAGCTCATCACGATGCAGGAGAACTGGGCGGCATTTGGATACATAGCCGCCGAGGCCGAACTTCGCCGGATGCGGTAGGGATTCAACCACTGATCGCACGGATAGCACTGATGATATAACACATCGGAGGCATCAGTGCTATCTGTGCAACCTGTGGTTCAGCCATTCAGTTCGGCCAAGATGTCACGCTTGGTCCGCTGCGCCCAAGCCACCATGGCCAAATTCTGGTACTGGTTGCGGTATGGCTCCTGCGCGTAGTCGCCGTCATATCGGATGAACTCCGTGTTGAACGTGATCGGCGTCGGATCGTCCGAGCTCAAAATTGCACGAAACAGCTCCCTGTACCAGGCCTTCCAGGGCTCCGTGCGACGTTCGTCAAACGCGCCGTAGTGCCACAAGCCGTCGTACCCAGTTGGTGTTGGGTCGTCGGCAGGATTCACGATGGGGTACTGTATGCTGCCCTGTGTACGGTCGAGGTCGTTAGGAACGGCCATTCGGAGATGCCCCATCTTGATGAGCCCGGACGGGATGAGCACCTTGCTCACGAAATTTTCCGGGTCGTACGGATCCAAATTCAGGGCACCTGATGAGATGTCCTGCCAGTGTAGCCCATGTGTGTTGCCCACCTGATGGATGTAATGCGAGAAATCGGCCGACACAAGCAAGCCCCGCTCCCCTTTTGTGGCGTCGAGCAAGGCCTCGTGGATGCGCATGAGGTGGCGGGGATCGTAGCTCACGCGGTCGATGTGCGTTTCGACGCATATATCGATGCCCATGGGGTCCGACATCTCCCAGGCACGGCGGAAAAACTCGACCAGCTGCGGGATGGTCGGATTGTGGGAATCGCCGTTGATCTGCATGTCGAGGCGAATATAGGTTCCGAAACGCTTCGCCTTCTCCATGCAATTGTACATCGACGTGAGAGCGTCTGGCCACGTGTCGCTGCCACCGATCACGAACAAATCCAAAAAGGTCAAATAGGGCATGCCAAAGTCGACGGCAGTGCGTGCATCGGCCTCGGAGGCCGGCACCCCGTCGAGAAAATCGATGTGGGCGTCTGGATCGATAGACCGAAGCTCGTGCTGGAGTTGGTCAAGTCTGGCAGAAAAAGGCAGATTGAGGTCTTGCTCCAAGTGGCCACCAAGGCCGATGAGCAAATTGTGTCCGTTGTGCATATCAGAACATGAACGTTGCGATTGATGTAAGGTCACCAATATACATACCACACTCGATCCTCCAAATCGGAAAGCGCTTTTACATCGGATGCAGTTTTTGATGGAATTGAATTAATTAAAAAGGTCGGTATATTGATCGATTAATCAATTTCACCTCATTTTGCCTTCGAGTAAGCCATTTGATGGAATTCAGCGTTCATGTAGCCAACGAGCAACACCAGATATTTGCGGAGGAGATATGTCACCACATGGAGGAGTCGGCCAAGGCCCGTGGTACCGGTATCGCCAAGCGCTCGCCTGATTATATCCGTCTCAAAATGATGGAGGGCAAATCCGTGATAGCCCTCACTTCCGACAACCGGTTTGCAGGATTCTGTTACATCGAAACGTGGGGCCACGGCAATTATGTGGCAAACTCTGGCCTCATTGTCGTTCCGGAATTCAGACAGTTCGGACTGGCCAAATTGATTAAAGAGAAGATTTTTGAACTGTCACGCCAAAAATACCCCGGAGCTAAGATTTTCGGCATCACCACCAGCCTGGCAGTGATGAAGATCAATTCGGACCTCGGCTACAAGCCCGTAACCTTCTCGGAGCTCACCACCGACGAGGCCTTCTGGAACGGATGCAGTTCGTGCGTGAACTATGACGTGCTTACTCGCACAGGCCGAAAAAACTGCCTGTGCACAGCCATGTTGTTCGACCCCAACGACAAAAGAAACAAGAAATCGGAAGAATAACACGCCTAGGTGCACCGTTTGCGTCAAGAAAGGCCGATGGCGTATCTTTTTGCTCAAGAACTTTAATCCATTTCCGCAGTATCACTTTTTGTTACCTGAACTTAAATTTGGACAGAATTTTATGAAATCTTACCTCCTTCTAGCGTTTGTTCTGGCCTCTGTTATGACGGTCGGCGACGCCCTTGCCCAAGGTGGAATCGGGGCGTCATACGAACGCCGCAACGACGAACCACGCGAAGGCATCGGCCTTCGCCTTGAGAAGACGTTTGGAACTGCCGACGACATTGTGAACATTGGCATAGTGGGCCACACTTCCTTCTTCAGCAACACACTCACCCTTCGATCCGGCGAAAACGGCTCCGGCGTCATATTCTCAGACACCGAGCTTAGCACCTACGACTTCGGTGCGGCCGTCAAGCTGGCGGTGAATATTCCATTCGTGACCCCCTACATCATGGGCGGCATCGGATTCGAAAATTACAAGATCCGCGTGAACAGCACCTTCGATGGGCTGGACTTCCCCGACGACGAAAGCACCATGGTGCTGAACGGAACCGCCGGCATCCAACTGAGGCTTGGCAGCTCCATTCGCCCATTTGCCGAAATGCGCTTCAGTCAAAACACAAAGGATTACAGCTTCGAAGATACCTTCAGAGACCTTGAGGCTTCCAAGAACAGGATCGCACTGGGAGTACAGCTGCAGTTCTGATCATCTACCCTATGCATAAACAAAAAAGGGAGACACGCTCCCTTTTTTTGTTATTGCTCTTCGTCGTATCCCTCTGGGAAACGATCGCCGTAGATCTCCTTCATTACCGAGTGGCGAAACTCGATCGCCAACCTCCTGGCATCCTTCTCGCCATATTTACGCACGCTCCACTGACGATTCTTCACCTTGCCGGGCTCAGGAGACCATGTGACCTGATAATAGTCGCTCGTTGTGCCGTTCTTGTTGATTTTCGTGGTCTTGCTCACGCCGATGATCCCGCTTTTGTTGCGCTTGTCGCTGGTAACCAGCCTGCGCTTTGGCTCCCTGGGAATATCTTTCAGCGCTTCGAGTGCTACTAAACGGGCTTTGTAGGCTACTTGTAAGGCTCGGTCACGACCACCGTACTTATTATCGGAGTACAGCTTGGAGTAGGTCTTTCCGTTCTTGTAGATCCTCACATACCACCCATGGGTATCACGGGTATCAATACGACTGATGCCCTTCATGTTGATAGGTTCACTCATCTTCGTCACCGCTCCCTATAATATGCGTTGGAAAATTTCGACTCTGTATACGAACATGACTTATATTAACGCCATCTGTTTCGAATAATAAGGAATTTTCGATTCAAAAAAAGTGATTCAATACTATACTACACATTTTTACACTTAAATTGCATTTCGAATAAGTGTTCAAAAAAATGAGCCAAAACAGCTCGGTAAACAGACACGAGAACATCGCATGAAGCATAGCCCCGCCTTTTTAAGTTTGGTGAACAGCCTTCGTACATCGGTCAAAGAATCGGACATCGACGGCCTTCACTCGCGCATCGAACAACCAGAGCCGTTCGTCCTTGTCGATGTGAGGGAGGAATCGGAATACCGGGCCGGACACATCCCTGATGCGGTCTGGATGGGAAAGGGAATCATCGAGCGCGACATCGAAAATCGGATTCCGCACAAGGATACCGAAATCTGGCTCTATTGCGGTGGCGGTTACCGGTCGGTGCTGGCTGCCGACAATATCCAAAAGATGGGATATGCCAACGTAGTGTCGGTCGACGGAGGCTTCAGAGCATGGCTCGAATCGGGCAACCCCGTCGCCACACCAGAGTCGGAACCATAGCCCATGCTCGACATCCAATTGGACAACACCCTCAGCAAGTCGGATTTTGACGGCATCGACCACGATCTCCGCACTAGGCTATTGGCCTTCCAGGAACGCATCAAAACGGCAGGCGTACCCCTGCTCATCGTCATCCACGGCCTAGACGGAAGCGGAAAAGGCGTGTTGCTCACCGAGCTGGGAGCTCGCATGAATCCGCGACTGTTTCGTACGCATTCCTTTTGGGACAACGAGTCCTGCCATTCGTCCCTGCCGTTCTTTGCCCGATACTGGAACGCACTGCCGCCTAAGGGGGCCACGTCCATCCATCTGGGTGCCTGGTACGAACGCCTGTTCGACAAGGCGGCTAAAAAGGAAGACATTGAATCCGATCTCGAGACCGTCCGCGATTTTGAGCAGACACTGGCCGACAACGGCACCCGCATCTTGAAAATCTTCTTGCACCTCGACAAAAAGACCCAAAAGTCAAGGCTCGATGCCAAAAAATCGCTGCTCACGGTCGACAACAACGTATTGAACATGAAGTTGGGTCGAAGCAAGCCGTACAAGAAGACGGTGCACATCCACGACTCCATACTGACGGCCACACACAAATCGTATGCGCCATGGCATGTGGTCGATGCAACCGATCCTCATTGGCTGCTATCGCGTACGGCCGAACTGATCTTAGGCGTCGCACCTGACTATACTACTGATCCAGAAATTGTTAGCCTTGGTCCCGTTTCGAACAGGTCTCTTGAATTTGTGACTGATTTCCCCGTAGTGGATCGATCGGCGTACAAGGAGCAGAAGCAACTGCTACAAGACCGTCTCTATGCCTTGTCATGGAATGCATGGCATCAAAAGAAAAGCCTGGTGCTTGTCTTCGAGGGCTGGGATGCTGCCGGTAAAGGGGGCAACATCCGCCGAATCACCGAAGCAATCGATCCACGCCTGTGGACCGTGCATGGATCAAGTGCTCCTAATGAGGTGGAACGACAACACCATTACCTATGGCGATATTGGAAAACATTGCCGAGTGCAGGAAGGACATCCATTTATGACCGCTCCTGGTATGGAAGGGTCCTGGTGGAGCGTGTCGAGTCGTTTGCAACTGAAGCGGAGTGGAAACGGGCGTACCGCGAGATCAACGAGTTTGAAAGCCACCTGAACGGCTGGGGTTCGATCGTGCTCAAGTTCTGGCTGCACATCTCGCCCGAGGAGCAGAAGAGGCGGTTCGAGAACCGTGAAGAGGTCGAATACAAGAACTACAAGATCACCGACGAAGACTGGCGCAACCGGGCCAAGTGGGATGCATATTCCGATGCCGCAGACGAAATGTTCTACCGAACATCCAAACCGGATGCTCCTTGGGTGATCGTCCCAGCCGACGATAAATATCATGCACGGATCACCGTTTTAAGGAATATTGTGGAAACATTGGAGCGTCGACTGGTATAAATGGGATTCAATATCGGCTTCGTCCGTATCTTTGTAGAAATACTTCGATGATGAACGTCCTCAAATCCATCTACATCTGGACCGTCTCCGCCCTCATCATATTGATTTGGGTTCCCCTTCTGGCGGTAATGCGTCTGTTTGACAGAGACCCGGTTTTGTACCGCACCGGCCGCATGTACCGCAGGCTTGGCTATGTGCTGGTGCGCGTCAACCCAAACTGGAAGGTTGAAATCAGCGGCGAAAAAATCGAAAATCCACGAAACCCCTACGTAGTTGTGGCTAATCATCAGTCGATGGGTGACATCCCTGTCATTTCGAACCTGCCTTGGGAGATGAAGTGGGTTGGCAAAGAAGAGCTGTTCAAGACCCCCATCGTGGGTTGGCATATGAAGCTCGCTGGCGACATCCCCGTAAACCGGAAGGGTGTACGCCGATGGGAACAAGTGGCCAAAAAAGCAGGGTTTTATTTAGACAATAAGTGTTCAGTGATGATCTTCCCCGAAGGCACTCGGACCAAAGACGGATCCGTGGGCCGGTTTGCCGACGGCGCCTTCGCCCTTGCTGTGATACACCAAGTGCCCATTCTTCCCCTCGTTGTTGAGGGCACCTTCGACTGCCTGCCGAAGAACTCATGGATCTTCGGGAAGGCGGAGTCCATGAAGGTCAAGGTCTTAGCCCCCATCCCTACCGAGGGGATGACCAGCAGCGACGTCCCGGCACTGCGCGAAAAGGTGCACAATCTCATTGTCGAGCAGTTAACGGCATGGCGCAGTGAGGCATAGCATCTTTATGTGATGTAACAAATCGCATAGGTAGAACGTCATTTATGGTAGTTGGAGCTACTAAAAATCAGACGCCTACCGCCATGAAAAAGTCACTTCTTACCCTTCTTTTTATCGCAACCCTTGGCATGACCGGTTGCGTTGAGTCCTTTTATTTCGACGACCACCGCCAGCAGGAGCTTGAACGTGCTGAACGCAAATGGAACCGGGCCTATATCGTCGACTACGACTATGAAGGATATCACGACGATCCCTACGGCTTGGAAGGCCGCTACATGGTGCGTGTGAGAAACGGCCGTGTGATCGACGCATACAACATCAACACGGGACGCGACGTACCAAGCTCCCAACTTCATAAGGTTCCGACCGTTCAGGACCTATTCAATGAGATTTACCGCGCCATCGACCGTAACTTCGATGTGCTCGAAGTCAACTACGACAATGAGTTCGGCTTTCCGTCTTACCTGTTCCTCGACGTGAACCGCCGGGCCGGCAACGACGAGTATTCGATCGAGATCACCGACATGTATCTGTTCTTTAATCAAAAGTACGACCAGCCACTGAAAATATCGGGTAGCAGCCGTTGAATTTTCGTATCCTTTGGGTGATTTTGACACGTCATACATCACCCAAAGGACACTCCTATGGTCTCTTCTCTCCGACGCTCTGTAACACTTTTTGGTGCACTGTTGCTCTGCACCGCCCTAGCCACCGACTCCACAGCCCAGAAGAGGGCGATGACGTTCGAGGACGTCATGACGTTTCGCAACATGGCGGGCCCGACCGTATCCGACAACGGAAGATGGGTCGCCTATGAATCGGTGCCCGACAGAGGCGACGGACACGCTGAAGTGCGCTCTACTGACGGAAGATCGACCTACACCGTCGAGCGTGGTGCGAATGCCCAGCTGAGCCCCGACGGCACTTGGGCCGCATTCCTAGTTAAGCCGCCGGCGACCGACATGGAAGACCCCGCCAAAAAGGACGACCGCCCCCGAAGCGGCATGGCATTGGTCGACACACGGTCAGGGGCTGTCACAAATTTTACCGAGGTGACGCGCTTCGCGCTGACCGACGACGGCAACTGGCTCATCCGCCTGCACCATGAGCCGAAGACCAAGAAGCGTTGGGAAGGTGGCACCGAGCTGGTGCTGCGCAAGCTGTCGGACGGCTCGGAGAAGTCGATCCCGTTTGTGCGCTCGTTTCAGGTGGATTCCACATCGAGCTGGCTGGTGTATTCGTACGCCGACAGTCTCAAGTTGAACGGCTTGTATGCTGTCAATTTGAAGAGCCCCGAACTGTCGACTGTGATGCTCGACACATTGACCGAAGGCCATTTCGGCATGCCGGCATGGCACCACAAGACAGGTCGCGCCGTGTGGATGGCTGCCGCGACGGGTGTCGACAAGAAAGCGGGTCCGGCGGCCCTCAAACTCTGGCAATCGGGAACCTCGAACATCAGCACGTTGGCAACGGGGCAGGCTGCGCAAGGGTGGATGATGCCAAACGACGCATCGCCACGATGGACCACCGATGGAAACCGCATCTTCTTGGGACTTCGTCCGTGGAAGGAGGCCGTTGCGCCCGACACCAGCAAGAAGCCGTTCAACCTGTTCGACATCGACGCCCTGCTCGACACACGTGAACTGGATGTATGGCATTGGAATGACCCGACCATTTCGACCCAGCAGAAGGCGCAGCACCGCATGGAGCAGAGCCGCACATGGATGGCCGTATTCCATGTGGCCGACAGACGCATGCTGCCCCTCGCCGACGAAACCATGCGCACCGTACAGTTTTCTGACAACAGCAACTATGCGATTGGGCTCGACAACCGTGCCTACGCTCAGATGACCACCTGGGACGGATCGTACAACGACGTGTACCGGGTGAACCTGCGCGACGGTTCCCGGCTGCGATTGATCGAGAAGAACCGTGGTGGTGGTGTCAACATGTCGCCGGAGGGCAAATGGGCCGTATTCTTCAATGACGGAAATTGGCATCTCATCGAAATGTCGACCGGCGAAATCACCGAGGTCACTTCACGTGCAGGCACCATCTTCTTCGACGAGGACACCGACACGCCGGGACCTCCGGGCTCGTACGGCTTCGGCGGCTGGATCGCCGGCGACGTGGCCTTCAGGGTGTACGACCGCTTCGACATCTGGGAGTTCGACACGGCCGATCCGTCCAAATTTAGGAACATTACCCGCGGTGAAGGCAGGGCAAGAAACATCACGTTGAGGGTACAAAACGTCGATGCCAACAGCCGTGCGTCGACGGGACGGAATGAGGAGCTTATCCTCTCGGGATACGACAATTACCGCAAATCGAACGGCTATTACCAGTTGAATCCGACGAACGGGAACCTGACGACCCTCATCGACGAGAACAGGCGCGTCTTGTTTGTGACCAAGGTGAAGGGTACCGGTCAGATGGTGTACAGCCGCCAGACCACCAATGAATTTCCTGACCTGTGGTTGGCCGACAAGGACTTCAAGGGCGGACGAAAGATCACGGACTTCGGCAAGCAGCTCGACCAGTTCCTCATCGGCACCTCCGAGCTCGTGAAATGGTCCGACCTGAACGGCAATCCACTCGAGGGCGTGCTTATTAAGCCGGGCAACTACGAGCCGGGCAAGCGGTATCCCGTTATCGTGTACTACTATGAGCTGTTCAACCAGAGGCTGCACGAATTCAACCAGACGGTTGTCAACCACCGCCCAAGTTTCAATTTCTACACAAGCAACGGATACGCCATCTTCCTGCCCGACGTCAGGTACGACATTGGTTTGCCCGGCTACAGCGCGACGCGAAGCCTTGTGCCAGGCGTGCAGAAGATTATCGACATGGGCATTGCGGATCCTGAGGCCATCGGCCTGCACGGACACAGCTGGAGCGGATACCAGACGCTGCATGTGATCACGCAGACGCACATCTTCGCATGTGCCGTCGCGGGTGCTCCGGTCAGCAACATGACCAGCGCGTACAGCGGCATCCGCTGGGGCGCCGGAGTTGCCCGGCAGTTCCAGTATGAGACCGGACAAAGCCGCATCGGCGGCAGCATGTGGGAGTACCCCGAGCGGTACATCGAGAACTCGCCCGTCTTCTTTGCCGACCGCATCAAGACACCGACGCTGATCCAGCACGGCGACGCCGACGAAGCAGTGCCCTGGTACCAGAGCATCGAGATGTACCTGGCCATGCGCCGTCTTGGCAAGGATGCCGTGTTCCTGCAATACCGTGGCGAGCCCCACCACCTGCAGAAGTACGCCAACAAGCTCGATTACAGCATCAAGATGAAGGAATACTTCGACCATTACCTCAAAGGGATGCCAGCAGCGAGCTGGATAACCGAAGGTGAACCGTATCGGGGGAAATAGTTAGTAGTTAGTAGTTAGTAGTTAGTGGTCCATGCCGGAGGCATCTTTCATAAAAAAACATCCTCTGTCATCCCGCAGGGACCTAAGCTGTAAGCTTCTAACCACTAACCACTCTACTCAGAATGAACTTTTTACAATGAACAAGATCCTCATAACCACCAACCTGTACATGGCGCCGATGCTTCGGATGGAGCTCGAGCGCATGGGGTATCCGATCCTGAAGGAGATGTCCCACTTTGTGGAGACCCAGGGCACGATGCACGACGCGATGCGGCTTAACAAGAGCCTGTTCACGGCGCACCGGGTGATGTACCATATCGCCGACTTCAAGGCCGACACCCCCGACGAGCTCCACGAAAAGCTGGCAGTGCTGCCTTGGC
>CAYWCV010000027.1:0-7046 GCA_964456845.1 uncultured Chitinophagales bacterium
GCCTTGGGTGAAGGCTTCCTCACCACAAAGTTAGACACAGTAGTTAATTGGGCCCGCGCCAACGCCATGTGGCCCATGCCGATGGGCCTTGCATGCTGCGCCATCGAAATGATGGCATTCGCAGGCCCGAAATACGATGCATCCCGTTTTGGCTCCGAAGTGATGCGATTCTCGCCGCGCCAGAGCGATCTGATGATCGTGGCCGGCTGGTGCACGTACAAGATGTCGCATGCCGTGCGCCGCATCTGGGACCAGATGCCTGACCCAAAATGGTGCATCGCCATGGGTGCCTGCGCATCTACCGGCGGCATGCACCGCAGCTACGGGGTCGTGCAGGGCGTCGACAATTTCCTTCCTGTCGATGCCTACATTTCGGGATGCCCTCCGCGTCCTGAAGTCGTGCTCCATGCCCTGATCCGCATCCAGGAAAAAGTGAAATCGGAACACTCAGTGATGCTCGACGTCTGATGCAACTACCCGAAAAATACAACCCGATGGCTGCAGCCATCAAGACACTGGCCCCTGAGGGAGCCGTGACGGTCACGGTAACCCGCGGCGACGTCCTGCTGCTGGTGCCTCGCGACATCGTGCATTCGGTATTGAGGATGCTCAAGGAAGAGTTCCACTACACCTACCTCTCCGACATGGTGGCCACCGACCGCTTCACATCCGAAGACCGGTTCGAGATGATCTGGAACATTGTATCGCTCAAAGACAGCACCAGGCTCTTCGTGAAGACCCGAATCCCGGAAGAGAACCCGACCCTGCCCACAAGCACCGACATCTGGCCGGCTGCCGAGTGGAACGAGCGGGAGGCCTTCGACATGATGGGCATCCGCTTTGACGGGCACCCGGACCTTCGCCGCCTGTTCCTGCCCGAGGATTTCGAGTACTTCCCCCTGCGCAAGGAATTTCCATTGATGGGTGTACCGGGCTCCATTCCGTTGCCATCCACATCACCCGACGTCGATTAACACCATGGCAAAACAGGACACTTTTCTTGATCGGGCCAACCCCACGTTCTTCAAGGAGCACCAAAATGCCCTTTACAAGAGCCTCGAGGACAAGCACACCACGATCGACTTCGACCACAGCGATCCCCTTGCGACGAGGATGATCCTCAACATGGGTCCACAGCACCCCGCCACACACGGCGTTCTGCGCCTGCTGCTCGACCTTGACGGCGAGACGATCATGAAATCGAAGATCGACATCGGCTATCTGCACCGTGGAGTCGAGAAGATCGCCGAGAACAAGACTTATCAGGAGTTCATGCCCTACACGGACCGCATGGACTACCTCTCGCCCTACAGCAACAACGTTGCGCTGTGTACGGCCGTCGAAAAGATTGCCGGCATCGAAGTGCCCGACCGTGCCCAGTACATCCGCATGGTGGGATGCGAACTGGCGCGCATATCGTCCCACCTGCTGTGGCTTGGAGCCATGGTGATGGACACCGGGGCGATCTCCATGTTCATCTGGACCTTTACGCAGCGCGAGCGCATTTACGACATTTTCGACGAGTTTGCAGGTCACCGCTTCACGGTTTCCCATTCGAGGATCGGAGGCATCGCGAGCGACCTCACACCCGAGGCCTTTGCCAAGATTCGCAACTTCGTCGACACGTTCCCACAGGAGCTGAAAGACTGGAACAAGCTCCTCAACAAGAACAGGATCTTCTTTGACCGCAACAAAGACATTGGGGCCATCACAAGCGATTTTGCCATCGAGTACGGAGTGACCGGCCCCGTACTGCGTGCGACGGGCATTTCGTACGACATCCGCCGTTTCGAACCGTATCTCAAATACGACAAGATCGATTTTGAGGTGCCGACCCGCCTTGAGGGCGACAACCTTGCCCGTTACTACTGCCGCATGGAAGAGATGTCGGAAAGCATCAAGATCCTTCGTCAGTGCCTCGACACGATGCCATCCGGTCCGATTAAGGCCGACAACGCCAAACAGTCGTACCCGTCGAAAGACGAAGTGTATTACTCGATGGAGGGCCTCATCCACGACTTCATGATGACCGACACAGGTGTCTGTCCTCCAGAGGGCTACGAGTGCTACCATGCCATTGAGGCTCCGAAGGGAGAACTTGGTTATTACATTCAGAGCGACGGCACGGGCCACCCATGGCGACTGAAAATAAACACACCTTCTACATCAAACCTCCAAGGTCTGGAGCGCACCCTCGACGGTGCGATGATAGCCGACACCGTGGTGTTGATTGGTGGATTTGACCCCGTATTGGGAGAAGCAGACAAATAATTATGGATTACACCTTCACAAAAGAAGAGCGCGATCAGATTGAGGCCATCTGCGCCCGTTACCCGGAGCGCATGGCTGCAACGCTTCCTATTCTGTGGTTTGCGCAGGACAAATTTGGACATGTCGACCCTGAAGTGCAGAGGCTTGTCGCCGATGTGTTGGGCATGCCCGAAGCGCATGTTCACGGGGTGGCCTCGTTCTATACACAGTACTACAAGAAGCCGATGGGCACGTACGTGCTCGACGTGTGCACCTGCCTGAGCTGCCACATCAGCGGCGGGTACGACATCCTCCACCACCTCGAGAACAAACTCGGCATCAAGGCCGGCGAGACCACCAACGACGGCATGTTCAGCATCCAATCGGTCGAGTGCCTCGGCGCCTGCGGCTATGCGCCCATGATGCAGATCACGAACGATGTCTTTGTGAATCACCTCACGCCCGAGAAGTGCGACAACGTGATCGACTCCCTCCGTTCTGGCAAGATGCCGGAGTTTGAGTCCATCAAAATGCCCCAACACGAAAACGAGGCTTCCTGATGGCGATCGACTGGAAAAACTACGAACCACAGCTCATCCCCAACATCAAGGGACTCCACCAAATCGGTGTATATGAGCAGCATGGCGGTTACGGAGCCCTTAAGAAGGTGCTTGCCGAGCAGGCAGGGACTTGGACCAAGGAGAACGTGACCAACGAAGTCAAAAACGCCGGCCTTCGTGGTCGAGGCGGCGCGGGCTTCAACACAGGTCTTAAATGGTCCTTCATGCCCAAGCCTGACGGCGGCCCCCGCTACATAGCTGCCAACGGCGACGAGTCGGAGCCGGGCACCTTCAAGGACCGCAAGTTATTTGAGTACAACCCACACCTGTTCATCGAAGGCTCGATCATTGCGGCCTATGCGATGAGTGTGGAGACGGTGTTCGTCTACATCCGTGGCGAATATCGTTCGTGGATCCGCATGATGCAGAAGGCCGTCGACGACGCCTACGCCAAAGGATACCTCGGCAAGAACATCCTCGGCTCCGGCTTGAACGTCGACATGATCGTCCACTCAGGTGCCGGTGCCTACATCTGCGGCGAGGAATCTTCGCTCATGGAGTCGCTCGAGGGCAAGCGCGGGTATCCGCGCATCAAGCCTCCCTTCCCTGCCCAGCGTGGCCTGTGGGGACGTCCGACGACCATCAACAACATCGAGAGCTTGGCCAATGTGCCGCTGATCATCAACAAAGGTGCAGACTGGTATAAGGGCATCGGTGCACCGACGCACCCCGGCCCTATTCTGTACGGCATTTCGGGCCATGTGAACAAACCGGGTGTGTATGAGTATCCGTCGGGCATGCTGATCTCGGATCTGATCTACAATGTGGCCGGAGGTATCCGCAACGGCAAAAAACTGAAGGCGCTCATTCCGGGTGGTTCATCCACGCCGATCTTACGCGCCGACCAGATCGACGGCATCGGTATGGATTCCGACTCTTTGCGCACCGCCGGCACCATGTTGGGCACGGCCGGAATGGTGATCATGGACGAAGACACCGACATCGTCGACATGCTCTGGCGCATCACCCACTTCTATCATCACGAGTCATGCGGCCAGTGCACGCCATGCCGTGAGGGGACGGGCTGGCTCGAGAAGCTGCTCATCAAAATTAAGAACGGCGACGGAGAGATTCGCGACTTGGATCTTCTGCTCGACCTGTGCACCCAAATGGAGGGACGCACGGTATGTGCCCTCGCCGACGCCGCAGCATGGCCGGTACGATATACCATCACACGATTCCGCGACGAGTTTGAGGCGCGTTGCAAGAACACCGTTTACGCATTGTCCTGAGTTCCGTTATGGCTGAAATCTTTATCGACAATATCCGGCACGAATACGAAGGCAACGTCAAAGTGCTTCAATTTGCGCTGGATCAAGGAGTGGAAATCCCGTTTTTCTGCTACCATCCATCCATGTCCATCCCGGCTAACTGCCGCCAGTGCCTCGTGCAGGTTGGAACCCCCGTGTTCAACCGCGAGACCGGCAGCTACGACCTCGACGACAAGGGCGAAAGGGTGATCCGCTACTTTCCCAAGCTGATGACCGCCTGCAGCCTCGACGCCACCGACGGCATGGTCGTGCATACGCACGCCACCAGCGAGCTGGTGCGCCGTGCCCAAAAGGACACCCTTGAGTTCATTCTGATCAACCATCCGCTCGATTGCCCTATCTGCGACCAGGCCGGCGAGTGCCCTCTTCAGATCCAGACCTACAAATACGGTCCTGAGGGTAGCCGATTCGAGTTCAAGAAGGTTCACAAGCCGAAGCGCATCCAGCTTGGGCCGCGTGTGGTGCTCGACGCCGAGCGCTGCATCAACTGCACCCGTTGCGTGCGCTTCACCGAAGAGATCAGCAAGACCGACCAGCTCACCATCGTCTCGCGCGGCGACAAGAACTACCCAGCCACGGCGCCGGGCCGAGAGTTCGACGACCCCTATTCGCTCAACACGGTCGACATCTGCCCAGTCGGAGCCCTCACGGCTTCCGACTTCAGGTTCCGCGCCCGCGTTTGGGAAATGAACCAGACGCCAAGCATCGACATCACCGGCGGCAAGGGTACCAATGTTGACCTATGGGTTCGCAACAACCTTGTGCTGCGCATCACCCCGCGGTTTAACAAAGCCGTGAATGACCACTGGATGCCCGATGCGGCGCGTCTTGCATACAAGGCATTCAATGAAAATCGTGTATCCCGTCCGCATATGATGATCGACGGCAAGTCGGTGCTCACCTCTTGGACCAACGCCGTAGAAACGGTGTATGAGCAAATCCAACTGGTCGGCGTCCAGAACGTTGTGGTGGTCGGATCGGCACATGCCTCTGTCGAAGATAATTTCGCGCTCGACAAGCTGTTCACCAACCTCGGTCATAAGGGTGCTTCCTTTGTAGCCGACATCGTTGCCGGCGCTGGCGATAACTTCCTCATCACCGACGACCAGGCTCCGAACACGAACGGTTGCCGTATGTTGGGAATGGACGAGTTGTCGGCTGAGCAGCTGTCAAAAGCTGTCGACGCTGCAAAGATGGTGGTGATTCTTCAGGATGACCTGGTTGGGCGCGGCGTATTGAAAACTGAGCAGCTTGCCGGCAAGTTCTGTGTCACTCTCGCGACAAACTTCAACCAGACGACGGCGGCATCCGACATGGTAATCCCGATCACGTGTGTGGCCGAACATGCAGCCAGCTACGTGAGCGTAGATGGACGTATCCAGCGCAGCCTTCCGGCCAAGGAGACGATCTACACGAGCCGGACCTCCAATCCAGAAATGTCCATCGGACGCCTTGACCGCTTTGGCACGAAGTTCGACAACTGGGTGAGTGACCAGAACCGCGTCGACTGCAAGCCTGGATGGGAAATTGTGGCCGACCTTGCCAACAAGTTTGGTTTCAGCATGGATTTTTCGTCGTCCAGAGTGCTTTTCGACCACATCTCCGAGCAGATCCCTGCACTTGGCGGTGTCAGCTACGATCGTATGGACGCCGAACAAGGAGTGACGATTGACACCAGCGCCGTTAAAACAACAGCCTGAAACGAGGATTTGACCGAATAAACCACCCCTATGAGTGATTTTGCATTTTCTATGACGGTGATGGGCATTGCCATGTTTACGTTGCTGAATTCAGCAGCTGTGGCTGTTTATGCCGAGCGGCGCATCGCTGCCTTCATCCAATACCGAGTTGGCCCCAACCGCGTCGGGCCCTTCGGTCTGCTGCAGCCCATTGCCGACGTGTTGAAGCTCATCTTCAAGGAGGATGTGACGCCTATTCACGGCAATAAGACGCTGCACACGATGGCCCCGATGATCCCGGTTTTCACCGCATTGGTGACCATCGCGGTGGTTCCATTTGCCGCTGGCGTCTATATCGTCGACATCAATGTCGCAGCGCTTTACCTGCTGGCCGTCACGTCGCTTGGCGTCTACGGAGTCACGTTGGCCGGATGGGCTTCGAACAGCAAGTACTCCCTCCTCGGCGGCCTGCGTGCCGCCGCGCAGATGCTCAGCTATGAACTTCCGATGGGTATGTCGGTTGCATCGGTGATTCTGATTGCGGGATCCCTCCGCATGACTGAAATCGTTGCAGGCCAGGAACACATCTGGAACGTGTTCATCAACCCCATCGGCGCCATCATCTTCATCGTGTGCGCCTTTGCTGAGTCGAACCGTACCCCATTCGACCTTGTCGAAGCCGAACAGGAACTTGTCGGTGGATTTCACACGGAATACTCCAGCATGAAATTCGGGATGTTCTTCCTCGCCGAATACATGCACGTGATGATTGGCAGCCTGCTCATAGCCACCTTCTTCTTCGGAAGCTACCATCTGCCCTTTGCCGGTTATTGGTTCGACCGCACGTGGTTCAGCCCGACGGTGATGGTGCTCATAGATGTCGGCGTCGTACTGTTTAAGACCCTGTTTTTTGCCTTCGTGTTCATTTGGGTGCGTTGGACCATCCCGCGCTTCAAATTCAACCAGTTGATGCACCTCGGATGGAACAAGCTCCTCCCCTTGAGCATCATCAATTTCATGGTCATCGCCATCGTCATCTATTTCTTCATATAGACGGATCATTTGCGATTTTTCAGAAAGGCCTTCGCTAAACGGAGGCCTTTCTTTATTTTACGAATCCGCTTTTCATTGAAACCGTCTCAACATGTCCGACATCCATCAGCGTATCGAAATTTGGTTGCAGAACCACCAGGAAGTCTATGGGCAGGTGCAGCCGGCGTTGTGGG
>CAYWCV010000027.1:7146-15703 GCA_964456845.1 uncultured Chitinophagales bacterium
ATTTGGTTGCAGAACCACCAGGAAGTCTATGGGCAGGTGCAGCCGGCGTTGTGGGAAAGCAAGAGCAACGGCAAGAGCAAGGGGCAAGAATTTGAGCATATTTTGGATTTGGAGGCGTTGCGGGTGTTTTGCGAAGGGTATGCGCCGCTGCGCACGGATTTGGAGGGCACCAATTTGGTGTTTGGGGTGGGCAATCCGAATGCGGATTTGCTGCTGATCGGTGAGGCGCCGGGCGAGCAGGAAGATAAACAGGGTGAGCCTTTTGTGGGACGTGCGGGTCAGCTCCTGAATAAGATCCTTGAGGCCATCGGGTTCACCCGCGACGACGTGTACATCGCCAACATCCTGAAGCATCGTCCGCCGAACAACCGCGATCCGCTGCCCGAAGAGCGCGAGCGCAGCCTCCCTGTGCTCATAAAACAGATTGCGATCATCAACCCGAAGATCATCCTTTGCTTGGGCCGTATTTCGGCTCAGACCTTGCTGGGCTCGACCGATGCCATGAAAGACATGCGGGGCAAATTTCACCCTTGGCACGGATACGAACTGACGGTGACATACCATCCGGCTGCCTTATTGCGCAATCCCAACTGGAAGCATGACACCTGGGCCGACGTAAAAATGGTGCGGGCACGCTACAATGAATTGGGTTGTAAACCTTAGGGGACGTATTTTATTTCATGGAATCAAACGGCAAAAATCGTCGGTCACGTAGCGAAGATATCAAGGATGCCCTCGAACTGGGAGGCCGGGTACCACCACAGGCCATGGAGGTGGAAGAGGCCGTGCTCGGCAGCATGCTCATCGACATCGACGCGGCCAATACAGCCCTGTTCCTGTTGAAGGCCGAAGATTTCTACAAGCCTTCCCATCGCCATATTTTCCAGGCCATACAGAACCTTCAGGAGCGCGACAATCCTCTCGACATGGTCGCCGTGGAACACCTGCTCCGTGACCAAGGCCATCTGGAGAATGTAGGTGGCACCGCTTACCTCAGCCAGCTCACACGGTCGGTTTCGTCGGCTGCAAGCATCGAATACCACTGTCAGATCATCCGTGAAAAGGCGCTCAAACGCAACCTGATCCTAAGTTCGTCAGAGATCATCACCCAAGCCTACGACGCGGTGACCGATCCATACGACCTGCTCGACATGGCCGAGCAGAAGATCTTTGAATTGGCCAATACGGGCACACGCATCGTTGCCAAGCACATCAACGATATCCTGAAGGACACCCTCGACCACCTCGTTGAAATCCGCGGCCAATCGAGCGGCATCACCGGGGTGCCTTCAGGACTCGATATTGACCAGCTCACCGCGGGTTGGCAAAAAGGCGACCTCATCATCGTCGCTGCCCGTCCATCGATGGGTAAGACGGCCTTCGTGCTCAGCGTGACCCGAAATGCGGCCCTGTATGCCGAAACCGGTAAACGCGCCAACGTGGCGTTCTTCAGTCTCGAAATGAGCGACATGAGCCTGGTGCAGCGTATGCTCACCATGGAGGCGCGCATCAACGCACAAGATGCCCGTACCGGCAAGCTCAACGACCAGGACTTCACCCGCTTGGTGGAGGCCGCCGGACGCCTGCATACAGCCGGTATTTTCATCGACGAAACACCCGGCATCAGCGTGATGGAGTTGCGCAGCAAGTGCCGCCGTCTCAAGAGCGAGCACGACATCGGGATGGTCGTGATCGATTACCTCCAGCTCATGACGGCAGGTCCTGGCTTCGGAAACGAACGAAACCGCGAACAGGAAATCGCCTACATCTCCCGCTCGCTCAAGGCCTTGGCCAAAGAGCTCAACGTGCCGGTCATAGCCCTATCGCAGCTCAGCCGCGCCGTCGAATCACGGGGAACCAGCAAGAAGCCCCAGCTCAGCGATCTTCGCGAATCAGGATCCATCGAGCAGGACGCCGACGTGGTGCTCTTCTTGTACCGACCCGAATACTACAACATCATGACGCTCGACGACGGCAGGTCGACGGCAGGTGTGGCCGAAGTGATCATCGGAAAGCAGCGTAACGGTCCTGTTGGAAGCAAATACCTGTCCTTCATCAAAGAGTACGCCCGCTTCGAGAATCTGATCATGGGCGAAATCGACTATGGACACAGCCATCAGGAAAACGAGACCTTCATGCCGGCCGACTACGAGGAGAGCTACACGAAGCCGCGTCCGCCGAAACTTGGCACCGGTTTCGTACCCGACGACGACGACAACGTATTTTGATCCCAATGGCACGCATGCTCATCTTTGTGGCTGTAACCCTCATGGTGTCGCTTTTGGCGGCATGCAGCACGGATTCACAACAATCGGTCGCACAAACGCAGGTGGCCTCCGACAGCGCCACTGCGATTCGCATACAGCAGCTGCTGGATCAGGGGAAAATCCTCTTCGACCAAACGGCCGATGTCGACACGCTCATCCGCTTTTATGCCGCAGAGCAGCTGGGAATACCGTATGTCGCCGGTTTGCTCGAGGAACCCCCAACCGAGCAGCTTGTTGTGACGCTCGCAGGATCCGACTGCGTGCTTTTCGTGGAGATGACCACCGCCATGACCCTCACCACATTATCGGGAAGCACACGCTTGGAGGATGCCGAATCGAATGTGCGCATGCTGCGTTACCGCGATGGTAAGGTCGACGGCTATTTTTCGCGTCTGCACTACTTTGGCGACTGGCTGCAAGACAATGAACGTAAGGGTCTGATGAAGGTGATGTTCCAAGACCGCGAAGATCTCCCACGACTTGAACCGTATCATTTCATGACTACGAAACGAGAAGCCTACCGACAGCTGGCTGATAACGACTCGCTATTTCAGTTGATGTCGAACCAAGAGGCCACCCTCAACGAGCGCCTGCTGCGCTATGTGCCCACCGAAAACATCCCATCAATCGAAAATGAGCTCCAAACGGGCGACATCGTGGCCTTTGTTACTACGGTCGACGGACTCGACGTATCGCACACGGCCATCGTTAAGCGTGAAGGCGACCGTGTCGGATTCTGGCACGCCAGCACCACCGGGGCGGTCATCGTCGAACCAAAGACCTTGCATCAATACACGGCCGACCGCAAAGGACTGAAAGGCATCATTGTCGCGCGTATGTCCTACCTCTAATCCTACTTCCTTCCTACGTCTTACGTCCTACGTCTTACGTCTTTCTGCCGGCGGTTTCTTCAAAGAGGTCGTCGAACTTGCGCACCCAGACGCTCCAGTCCATATGCTGGCTGACAGAGCGTAGGCTAGCCTCTGGTAATAACGCAACGTCTTGATCAAGAATGCGTTTCATGTTCTTGAAGAGATGGTCCTCGTCGTCGTAAAATACCGGTGCATGCAGCAGCGGCTCGTGCAGGTTTGCAGGGAGCAGCTCAGGGTAGGTCAGTTTTCGGGGAAGTACCGGATGATTGCCGCAGTAGATGGCTTCCAAGATGGCGACACCGAAGAACTCGTGGTCAGATGTCGACACAACCACGTCTCCCATGTCGAGAAGACGGCTGTATTCCTCGTAGTTCGACACGAATCCGTAATGCAGCACCCGTTCTCCGTAGCGCTTCTGCGCCTTCTCGAACTCGATGGGCTTCTCGAAATCAGAGTCGCCAGCCAGAATCAGGTCGAATTGGCAGCCGGCGTCGTCGAGGCGGTTCATGATCCGGAAGAACATGCTCGGATTACGGTCGAACTCCCATCGCTGGTTCCAAACCACTACCAGACGGTCGTTGGGTCGTTTTGGCTTTCGCCACTGGTCATGCCGTTTCAGGAACAGGCCTGGGTATAGAACTTCGCTCTTGTTGCGAATCGATTGGATGGTTTCCTTGTGGGCAAATTCCCCAAACTGGTCTAAAAACTCAGGTAGTGCGGCAAAAAACGTGTCGAAATGAAACTTGGACGAAAACACCACGCGGTCGGCCACCATCGTGCTCAGGTAGTTGACATAACAGTAGGTCACGTCGCGGTCTTCGCCCGCCGGTAAGGGTTTGGTGATCTGGTTTTCGTGCATGTACAGCAAGATCGGCGTAGTTGCATACCGCTCACGGACGAGGCTGATGAATGCTGGCAGGTTCGTGAAGTTGCTCGCCACGATCAAGTCGATCGGCTCCTTAATGTCCATCGCAAGATCCGCCAAGTTGATGGAGCTGCCGTGCTGCCGCCATTTCCAGTATTTCTCGGTAAGTGTGATGGGAAAGAGCTTATGGCGGCTGTAATCGAGCAGACCGTTTAAGAACGCCTTGCTAGATCCGCCTAAGAAGGGCTCGAGGATCAATATGTTCATGCAATTCCTTGAAACGGTCTGGTTAGTTCCTCGAGCGTCATGAAAACGACCGTAGGCTTAAGGGCCGGATCCATAAAGGGCTGATCGCATGCGAACAGCTGATCGACGAGCGACTCCATCTCGGCGGGTGTGAGTTTTTTGCCTTTAGGGATGGCCGTGCGCCATGCGAACGCCATCGCAAGTCGCTCACGCTCGCTCACTTTGAGGCGGGATCCAAGCTCCTGGTAATTTTGGAGGATGTTTTCGAGCAGCCGATGTTCGTCGCCGGCACCGATGTCGGCGGGCACACCATTGAGGAGGGCTGTGTTGCCGCTGAGCAGGCTCACGTCAAACCCTAAATCCAGGATAGGTTGGAGCAGGTCTTTCAGCAATGCATAATCCGATGCGGATAGATTGATGGTTACCGGAAACAGCAACTGCTGCGTCGCGGGGATGCTCTCCTCGGCCGCCTGTAGCGCCCTCTCGTAGATGATGCGCCGATGTGCCCGGTTCTGGTCGATGAGGCAGAGTCCAGTGCGGGTCTGCGCCACGATGTAGGAGCTATGCAGCTGCCAGAAACCACGGTCGCGGTCGTAAGCACGCTGCTTGGCCATGGAGTCGCGCGGGACCTCCTCCGATGGCAGCGGACCATACATCCGTTCGGCGGCATCGTGCGGAATGGACGGACGGTCGAAATTGAGTCTCGATGGAATGTTGATCTGCTGTAGGTCACCCACCTGCTGCAGGTGCCCCTTCTGGAATGAGGCTTCGAAATTGAACCCTCCGCTAAGGTCGCCATGCTCCTGCGGCATGAAACCGGTCGGATCGTCGGTATGTGGCACATGAAAGCGCTCATGTAGGGCACGGGTCACCACCGATCGGACGACGTGGATCACCGACTTTTCGTCCTCGAATTTGACTTCCATCTTGGCCGGATGCACGTTCACGTCGATGACGGATGGATCCAGGTCCAGAAAGATGCAAAAAAACGGATATTCACCGTCGGCCAGCCAGCCCGAATAGGTGTTGAGAATCGTGTAGCTGATGTAGCGGTGCTGGAACGGGCGGCCGTTCACGAACAGGAACTGCTCCCCTCTGCTGCGCTTGGCCAGTTTGGGATCGCTCATATACCCGTGAACGCGCACCATGGAGGTGCCTTCGTCGACGGGTATCAAGCTGGCACGGTAGCTTTTCCCGAACAGGGCGACCACCCGGTCTTCGAGATTCGACGAAGCGAGGCGGTACACCGATTCTCCATCGGCAATCAGCTCAAAGTCGATCTCCGGATTCGCCATTGCGGCCTGCTGGAATATCGTGAGGATGTGCCGAAACTCGGTCGTGTCGGTCTTCAGGAAGGACCTACGTGCCGGCACATTGTAAAACAGATTGCGGACGGCGATGTTCGTGCCATTAGGGCATGCCGCCGGTATAAAATGACGGTCCTCCCCTCCCCAGATTTCGATTTCATGGCCGTTGTCGTCCTCGTGCCGTTTCGTCTTGGCCACCACCTGCGCAACCGATGCGATCGATGCCATCGCCTCGCCACGGAAACCGAGCGTGCGGATTTGGAACAGGTCTTCCACCTTAGAAATCTTGCTTGTGGCGTGGCGTACGAAGCACATCTTCAGGTCGTCGGCCGACATCCCACAGCCGTTGTCGATCACTTGAATCAGACTTCGGCCTGCTTGTTGGATGATCACCTGAATCGAATCGGCACCGGCGTCGACCGCGTTGTCGAGCAATTCCTTTACCACCGACCCGGGACGCTGCACAACCTCGCCCGCGGCGATCTTGTTGGCGATTACCGGATCAAGCAGATGGATCAAGCCGTCGGCCGATGTCGAAATATCAGGTTCAGACATTGTATCGGCTTGCTATAAAAACGATCAGGTAAAGTACCATAAACAAAAGGGCTGCATACAGTAATACGGATCGCGTCTGCCCTCTTCGGGTGATCCGTTGGAACTGGATGTCGCGGTAGCCGCCCTGCTTTGGCGGCTTGTAATAGCGTGGGGTGTATTCGAACCGCTTCGGTTTGCGGTTCGCCCCAAACATGGACCGGATTTTCATGATAACGAAGCTTTGTTTCGAATGGGGCGCTCGGGGTAAGGTAGGATATCAGGCTCGCATTTCAAAAGCCATTCGAGCCGCCACCCTGCAATTCCCGCTCCAGATCGACCTTATCATAGTCGATCATTTCGGCTACCATCTCATCTAGGGTGTACGTTGGGGTCCAGCCGAGCTTCTCCTTGGCCTTGGTGGCATCGCCGATGAGAAGGTCGACCTCCGTCGGACGAAAATACCTCGGGTCGATTTCGATGATGGACACACCCGTGGCCACATTGATGCCTCGCTCGTCGGCGCCCTCACCTTCCCAGCGTAGCTTGATGCCCGCATGGTCGAAGGCCATCTCACAGAACGAGCGCACAGTATGGGTCTCACCGGTCGCCAGCACGAAATCCTCGGGCTGGTCCTGCTGCAGCATCCGCCACATGCCCTCAACGTAGTCCTTGGCATGGCCCCAGTCGCGCTGGGCGCCCAGGTTGCCGAGGAAAAGCTTCTCCTGCACGCCACGTGCGATGCGCACCGCTGCACGGGTGATCTTGCGGGTGACGAAGGTCTCTCCGCGGATGGGCGATTCATGGTTGAACAGGATGCCGTTGCAGGCATACATGCCGTAGGCCTCGCGGTAGTTCACGGTGATCCAATATCCGTACAGCTTGGCGACCGCATAAGGCGAACGCGGGTAGAACGGGGTGGTTTCGCTCTGTGGAATCTCCTGCACTTTGCCGTACAGCTCGCTGGTCGACGCCTGGTAGAAGCGGGTCTTCTCCGTGAGACCTAGGATCCGGATGGCCTCGAGAAGGCGCATCGCTCCCATGGCGTCGGCATTTGCCGTGTACTCGGGGGTATCGAAACTCACCTGCACATGGCTCTGGGCGGCCAGGTTGTAGATTTCGTCGGGTTGAACCTCCTGCACGATGCGGATCAGGTTGGTGGCGTCGGTCATATCGCCATAGTGCAGGATGAACGGCAGCTTACGAAAATGGGGATCTTGGTACAGATGGTCGATGCGTCCCGTGTTGAAGGAGCTCGAGCGGCGTTTGATACCGTGCACGGTGTAGCCCTTGTCGAGCAGGAGTTCGGCGAGGTAGGCGCCATCCTGACCGGTAACACCGGTGATGAGTGCGGTTTTATTGCTCAAAATGTACTGCTTTGTAGGAATCTTGATGTGTTTTGAACCAATGATAGGTCGATTTCAGCCCTTCTTCAAGCGGTATCGTCGACTTCCATCCGAGTCCCTCGAGACGTTTCACATCCATCAGCTTGCGGGGTGTGCCGTCAGGCTTGGAGGAATCCCAATGGATGGGTCCGGTGTGACCCGTGATGCGTTGAATGAGCAGCGCCAAATCCTTGATCGGTAGATCGGTACCAGTGCCGACGTTGATGAGCGTGTGCTCGACCGGCTTGCCCAGGGTGAAAAGCACCGCGTCGGCGAGGTCGTCGACGTGCATGAACTCGCGCATAGGGGAGCCTGTGCCCCATAGAGTTACCGGTGCGTCAGGCAGTGCCTCGTGGAATTTGCGGATCAGCGCCGGAATCACATGGCTGCTGTTAAGGTCGAAATTGTCGTGCGGACCGTACAGGTTTGTCGGCATCAGCGAGTAATAATCGCGACCGTACTGGCGGTGCAGCGCCTCGCACAGCTTCACCCCGGCGATCTTGGCGATGGCATAGGCCTCGTTGGTGGGCTCGAGCGGACCCGTGAGCAGCGACTCCTCGGCCAGCGGCTGCGGTGCCAGCTTCGGGTAGATGCACGAGCTGCCAAGGAAGGCGAGTCGAGGGACGTCGGCACGGTGCGCAGCGCCGATGAGGTTCGTCTCCATCGCCAGATTTTCAAAAAGGAACTCCCAAGGATAGGTCGAGTTGGCTAGGATGCCTCCTACCCGGGCGGCGGCAATGATCACCACCTCTGGACGTGTGCGCTGCATGAATTCCTCGACGGACTGCTGGTCGGTGAGGTCCAGCTCCGTGCGGCTCCGCGTGATGACGTTCTGGGCGCCGCGCTGCTCGAGGGCACGAACCAGGGCGGATCCTACCATGCCCCGGTGACCAGCGACGAAAATACGTGCGTTATGTATGTATGAGTCGTTCAAATTCATGGGCATTTATATATAACGCACGGAATATAAGAAGGATTGTATAACTCTCCCCCGGCTCAAATAAAGTCCTCGGGTTTGATAGCCAGATAGGGATACTCTCGCAGAATTTGTTTGTCCATGGTTACTAGCCGCACATCCATTTCA
>CAYWCV010000027.1:15803-27973 GCA_964456845.1 uncultured Chitinophagales bacterium
GGGATACTCTCGCAGAATTTGTTTGTCCATGGTTACTAGCCGCACATCCATTTCAAGGGCTAGGCCGACAAATTCCAAGTCATAGGCTGAGCATGACGATTGGCGGGAAAGGCGCATTACGACTCTTGAAGACACGTCGAAAGTATTATCGCGAAATATATCTTCGGCAAAATCAAGCAACTCCAATGCCTTGTCGTGCGTAATTATCTTCTTGCGTACATACAACGCAAGCACGTTTCGAAATTCACTGAGCCACAGACTTGGTGCTATCCAGTGCGGGTCAATTTCATGCACCCTTACGCATGGAGCAGAGAGATCAGACGGAAGTAGGAAGTGTGTAATGATATTAGTGTCAACTACTATCATGATCTGCCCTGCCGAATGGCTGATTTCACGTCCTCCTCTTTAATCTTCACCTTAATGGAATCGCGCAAACGCTTCGCCTCATACCGCACGATATCCGCATTCACCTGGCTTGGCCGCGTGATCTGATCGAGACACTCAATGATTTCGCTGTTGATGCTGCGCCGGTTGGTCTCTGCGCGCAGCTTGATGCGGTCGTAGACCTCGTCTGGGATATTTTTAATCGTGATGCTAGGCATAATAGTTGCTTTATGGTTGCTTTATGGTTTCATTTTGCAACTTATTAAAATGAACACTTTAAGTCAAATACAATGCGAAGACGGCCAGTATCCCGTAGGGATCTCTCCTCCTGTAAATTGTCATTGTCATCCCGACTTTGTCGGGACCTCTCCCGTAGGGAACTTCATCCCATTTTCCGTATCTTCGGATGCTATCTCAAATCTATTATTCACGAGTAATCCCACAACATGTCCTATACCAAGATTACCCCTCCGAGCGTTGGCGAGACCATCACCCGCGGCGCCGACGGCACGCTGAACATCCCCAACAACCCGATCATCCCCTACATTGAGGGCGACGGAATCGGCATCGACATCACCCCTGCCATGATCCACGTGATCGACAGTGCGGTCGAAAAAGCCTACGGCGGCAGCAAAAAGATTTCCTGGTTCGAAATTTACGCCGGCGAGAAGTCGGTCGATTTTTACGGCAACGACACTTGGCTCCCAGAAGACACGCTTCAAGCGGTCAAAGATTATTTAGTTGCAATTAAAGGTCCGCTCACGACTCCGGTCGGCGGCGGTATCCGTTCGCTGAACGTGGCATTGCGCCAGCTGCTCGACCTGTACGCCTGTGTGCGTCCGGTTCGCTACTACAGCGGCACACCAAGCCCCGTCAAGCAACCTGAGCTCACCGACATGGTTATCTTCCGCGAGAACACCGAAGATATTTATGCCGGAATCGAGTTCCAGACCGGAACGCCTGAAGCCGAGAAGTTCAAGAACTTCCTGCTTGGCGACATGAAGATCACCCAAGTTCGCTTCCCTGAGACCTCATCGTTCGGCGTAAAGCCGGTGTCGATCGAAGGCAGCAAGCGTCTGATTCGCGCCGCCATCAAGTACGCCATCGAGCAGAACCGCAAGAGCGTGACCTTGGTGCACAAGGGCAACATCATGAAATTCACCGAGGGCAGCTTCAAGAACTGGGGCTACGAGCTCGCCAAAGAGGAGTTCGGCGCAGTGGAGATCGACGGCGGACCATGGTGCCAGCTGCCGAACGGCATCATCATCAAAGATGTGATTGCCGATGCCTTCCTGCAGCAGATCCTCACGCGTCCAGCCGATTACGACGTCATTGCCACCCTCAACCTGAACGGCGACTACATCTCGGATGCCCTCGCCGCCTGCGTCGGTGGTATTGGCATTGCTCCGGGCGCCAACATCAACTACGAGAACGGTTTCGCCATCTTCGAAGCTACGCACGGAACCGCACCTAAGTACGCTGGCCAGGACAAGGTGAACCCGGGTTCGCTCATCCTCTCGGCTGTGATGATGCTGCGCTACATGGGTTGGAACGAAGCTGCCGATCTGGTCGAGAAAGGCCTGGAAGCGGCGATCCACCAGAAGACCGTGACCTACGATTTCGAGCGTCTTATGGACGGGGCCACCCTCCTGAGCTGCTCCGACTTTGGCAAGGCCATCGTCAAGAACATGTAATTGTCGGATGTTCGCCCTGTCCGTGGATCATCCCAAGCGGCGGATCCACGGCAGGGTTTCTTTTTACCCCATTGCCACCATAGACTATTGGCCCGTCTTTTCTGGATAACGATAGGACTCGGATTTTTGGGATTGGCCTACATCGGGGTGATCCTTCCCGGTGTGCCGACCACGATCTTCGTGATCCTCGCTGCCTGGGCCTTCGCCAAGTCGTCGCCCACGTGGGACAAGTGGATCCATGAGCATCCTCGGTTTGGTCCCTATCTTGTCGGCTGGGAGCAGTATCGCATCTTTCCGAAGCACGGCCGCTATGCGATGATGGCCATGATGGCGATTTCGATGGTCGTGATGTACTTCACCGTCGAGAACCTCATCATTTTGGCGTATGCCGGCGCGGCCTTTGCCGCCATCATCTACTGGGCGTATGCCTATCCCGGCTCGATGGAAGAGCGTGAGCGATGGCTCGCGGCGGGGAAGGTTATTGGGTGGAGAGCAAGACTGCGTCGCCGCCGCGGCGACAGCGAATGATTAGCAATTACTAGCAATGATTATCAATTATTGTTATTCATTGTTAACGACCCATTGGGCCTGCAGATCCACCCAGTCGTCACGGTCGTTCAAGCATGGGATCATCCTATAGTATTCGCCTCCGGCCTCCTCAAAGGCGTGCTTGCCTTCCATTTCGATCTCTTCGAGCGTCTCCAAACAGTCAGTGACAAATGCCGGGCATACCACTACGAGCGATTTTATGCCTGATTCCGCCAAATTTTCAATGGTCTTATCCGTGTAGGGACTCAGCCATGGGTCGTTAAGCAATCGCGACTGAAACGACACGCTATACCGTTCGGGTGGAATTCCAAGTTCCGTGGTCACAAGTTCCGTTGTCTTGTACACCTGGTGTCTGTAGCACGTTGCATGGGCTTCGGATGGGGTTTGGCAACAGTTCTCAGCGCACAGGCAGTGTGAACCAGTAGGATCCGATTTTTTGACATGACGCTCGGGGATACCATGATAACTAAACAGCAGATGATCATAATGCTCAGGCAATGCCTCTTTAATGGAGTTTGCCAAAACACTGATATACGCCGATTCATCGAAAAAGGGCTCCTTGAACTTAACTTCAATCTGTGGATAGTTCACCTCGCAGTAAGCCTTTACCTTTTCGACGACCGTTTCATATGAAGACATGGCATAATGAGGATATTGGGGAATTACATACATCTTCTGTAGGCCGCGCCCGGTGGCCAAAAGCTTGTCGATTCCATATTCGATTGATGGGTTTCCATATCGCATCGCTAACTCTACAGGCATCGGAAGTCGCCTTCTTAATTTTTCCAGCACTCTTTTTGACAAAACGACCAACGGAGATCCCTCCTTCCACCATATTCTACGATATGCGGCTGCCGACTTTTTAGGCCTCGTGTTCAATATGATCCCCTTCACCAATAGAAACCTCTTCCAATATGGTATGTCGAGGACCTTCTCGTCCATCAAGAATTCATTAAGGTACTTCTTTACATCGTGGACCTGAGTCGAATCTGGCGAGCCTAAGTTTACCACCAAGACACCAATATTAGTTGACATTAAATTTCCTTTTACGGGTATTTTTTTATCCGTCATACTGCACGATGTACAATAATACAATAGAACAGCACGGTTAAAATCGATCAGAGTTAGAATTTAGTGCCCAAAATGTAAATTAAAATGCCCTTTTCTCAATAGTATTCGCCACAATGGAGTATTAATAATACAGAACGGGTTATTTACCTCAGTGTTTTTTAGGATACTTTTAATCACGAAATCCAACAGGTTGGAGTCAAAAGAGCACATGGAGATAAGCCAAGTCGTAGTTCTAGTCGGTTTTAGTCATCGAGGGGGTGATGTAGCGTTCAGGGCAAAGTACGCCTTGGACAAGGACGATGTAGCCAATATTTACAACAAAGTGGTTCTTAACAGATCCACATCGCAATCGAAAGCGTCTCTCATAATTCTGAACACGTGCAACCGTACCGAAATATACGGAATAGGGTACAGTGCGGACGAACTTATCGGCATGTTCTCGATAGATGGTTTGTCGGATGCCTCCACGTTTGTCCGTCACGGATATATTAAGCATGGGAGCGATGCAATCGGTCATCTGCACTATGTAGCCACAGGGGCGGATTCGAAAATACCTGGCGATTTTGAGATAGTTGGCCAAATTCGCAACGCATGGGCAACTGCTGTCGAACATGGGATGTCCCACCCTGTCCTGCAACGATTGATTGAATCGAGCATCCACGCAGGCCGCAGGGTTCGAAATGAAACCAATTTTAGCAATGGAACTACATCGATGGCCTATGCTGCAGTCAAACGTTCTCAATGCCACATGCAGGATAATGGAAGTGAGAACGTGCTTGTTGTTGGTTCGGGTAGCATGGCAAGATCTGTTGTAAAAGGTTTGGTGGCAAAAGTTAACCCCACAAAGATTAGTGTGGTCAACAGGTCCGAATTCGACAGCTTTTCACGATTCGGTTCTGCCGATATCCGGGCCTACAATCTCGACATGCTCCCAAAGTTGCTGACCTCGCACGACATTGTAATTGTAGCAACTTCAGCGCCGCATTATCTGATTGATTGCGACCATGTCGACGAAACCACGAACAGCAAGCTTATCGTGGATTTATCTGTTCCAAGGAACGTGAATCCGTGTGTTTCGGAACTAGAAACTGTGACATTGATAAACGTCGATGACCTGGCCGACGAAGTCAACGAATCCATAAAAGACCGCTTAGATGAGATGCCTAAAGTGTGTGCCATTGTAGATGAGTGCCTGGCCACATTTTATGAATGGAATCAATCTCGGGTCTGGCTGCCATACCTCAGAGCGTTTCATAGCACCATAAGTGCCGTTCACGACCATGAATTGGACATGTTTGCGAAACATCAGCCCAATATCGACAGGGTGCTTCTTGAAGCCTATTCAGAACGGCTAAAATTAAAGCTGACCAAGCAACTGATGCATCATTTGAAGAGGCATCATCCCTCTGACATGAGTGACTCATCGATATTGACAGCTCTGCTGGGTGCGAAAGAAGGCATCCTTCAATGATAAGAATTGGCACAAGAGACAGCAAGCTGGCGTTATGGCAAGCAAATGCCGTCTCCGACATACTGATGCAACGAGGCACAGTCTCCGAGCTTGTACCAATGAAGAGCACCGGAGACTTGGACCAGACATCATCTGTGAGAGATATTGGCGTTGTCGGAGTTTTCACAAAAGTGCTGGACTCAGCACTATTAAATGGAAACATCGACATAGCCGTCCACTCGTTAAAGGACTACCCCACTGTACCTGACGAGGGCATCGCTCTGGCTGCCGTTCTTCGCCGTCACGATCCATCTGACGTGCTCGTGTACAAATGCGACCTAACCGAACTGGACAGAAAGGAATTCGTCATTGCAACTGGCAGCATTCGAAGGATTGCCTTTTGGAAAAACAGGTATCCGCACCACCAAATGGTAGACCTAAGAGGAAACGTGCCCACTAGATTGCAGAAACTTCATCAAAATGATTGGGCTGGTGCTATTTTTGCGAAAGCTGGACTGGATCGCCTCCAACTACTACCTGAAAACTATACCAAGCTGGATTGGATGACTCCTGCGCCGGCTCAAGGCATTATCGGAATAGTGTGCCGATCAGATGACCATGCCACCCTATCGGAGATATCTTCCATAACTGACAACGCCACCTGGATTCAGGCACAGCTGGAGAGATCTTTTCTCAATCACCTTGAGGGTGGTTGCTCGGCCCCAATAGGTGCCTTGGCAAATTGGACCAATACTGACGAACTCCTGTTTACGGGCTCCTTGCTTAGCCCTGACGGAAGCCAACATCATCGAATTAGCGAATCTGTTTCTTCTAAGGATCCATGGGAGCGTGGTTTGAATTTGGCCGAGTCAATTTTGTCGGCAGGTGGGAGGGCTACGATGGACACATTACGTCAACCACCGCAAAATCGCCCAGATCAATGAGCGGGAAACTCACATTGGTTACAACGTTGTCTGATCAGAAACGAGAATGGTTGGACGATATGAATGTAGACTACGAAGATGTAGTTCCACTTATCGTACATCCGGAATTGATTAACAAACCACTAGATCTACCAAAGGACGCATCAATTGTCATTAGCAGCCGTTATGCGGTTGATCAAATTCAGAAGCAGTCGATATTACTGTCCGACAGGCCATTATACGCTGTTGGAACCTCTACGGCTGCATTGGCCGCGAATACTGGCCTTCAAATCCAAAAAACGTTCCATTATCTCAGTGAGCTTGCATCATGGCTCCACAGCAACGGCAAACGCCATTTAGTCCACCTCTCAGGAGATCGGCCGGTGCCGGGTATAGAAGCTGTGTTTGAGGAGAAAAAGGTCGATTACCATCGTATTGTTCTATACAGGAAGGTTATATGCCACCCAGTACTTGGAGCAGAGCCACGAACGTTTTTGTTTTTCAGCCCAAGCGGCGTTGAGAGCATCAATGAAAAGAATACGCTGGACGCAAGGCACTCGTATGGTGCAATAGGCCGTACCACACAGGAAGCTTTGTCTCAAATCGGCATCAATGTAAGCTTCATGCCCGATAAACCAAATTTCAACACATTCATTTTTAGTGCCATGCACTATTTGGAAGGACAACATGTACACCACAAAAAGTACAACAAAGAATGACCTATTACTCCGTGCGCTTGATCAGCAACTCGTGGAGCGACCTCCCGTTTGGATGATGCGCCAGGCGGGTCGGTATTTACCAGACTACCAGAAGCTCAGGGCGAAATATTCCTTTTTCGAGAGGGTACAAAGCCCAGAGATGGTCTCTGAGATCACTTTGATGCCGGTCCATCAAGTCGGGGTTGATGCGGCCATATTGTTCAGCGACATCTTGGTGGTGCCACAGGCCATGGGCATGGAAGTGCAGATGCTTCCTGGCAAGGGCCCCTGGCTACCGGATCCCATAACACATAAGAAGCAGATTGAGAGTCTAAATGTTGAAACGGCACACGAATCATTGTTCTATGTGTATGATGCCGTAAAGCAGACACTCGCAGATCTGGATCATGCCGTTCCACTCATCGGCTTTGCCGGCTCACCTTGGACCATCATGTGTTACATGGTTCAAGGGAGTGGTTCGAAGGATTTCAGCCGGGCGAAACGGTTCCTGGTCGAAGAACCCGCCTTGGCCGATCAACTGCTCGAGTCGATAACTCAAGTGACCATCAATTATCTGCTGCAGAAAGTTGAGTCAGGTGCTCAGATTATCCAGATATTCGACTCTTGGGGTGGCGTACTGTCACCTGAAATGTACCATAGATGGTCGTTCCCTCATATGGCCCAGATCTGTTCGGCTCTGCGAGAGCGGGTGCCAGTGATTCTGTTTGCCAAAGGTTGCCGTCATGCTCTTGCGTCATTGGCCGATCTCGGGCCGGCTGCTTTGGGCGTGGATTGGACCGTGGAACCATCCGACGCTCGTGCACTAGTCGCTTCGAAGGTCGTACTTCAGGGTAACTTTGATCCATCGTGCCTGTATGGAAATCCGGAGAGGGTTTATGCTGACACGCAAAGCATGATCAGGAAGTTTGGAACTCAATCGTATGTGGCGAATTTAGGTCATGGAATCCTGCCAGACATCCCCGTCGAAAATGCGAAAGCATTCGTGAATGCCGTCAAAGAGTACTCCGATAGATAGAATTATGAAATATTCGATTCCAAAACGCCCCAGACGTCTGCGCAAAAGCGAGTCCATCCGATCATTGAATCGCGAGAACGTGGTTCGGCCCGAACAGTTCATTGCCCCGATCTTTATTATTGAAGGATCAGAACTCAGTGAGGCGATACTAAGCATGCCCGACTACAACCGCTACAGTCTTGACCTAGCCGTCAAAGAGGTAGGAGATTTAAGTCAACACGGAATCCGATCAGTGCTTCTTTTCGTGAAAGTCCCCGACCATTTGAAAGACAACGCCGGCAGTGAAGCGTTGAACGACGACGGATTGATGCAACGAGCTATACGTGCAATCAAAGAGCATCACCCAGAAGTCACCGTACTTACCGACGTGGCCCTCGACCCCTATTCGTCTTACGGCCACGACGGCATTGTAAATAATTACACGATCGACAACGACGCCACACTACAGGTTTTGGCCAAAATGGCCGTTAGCCATGCCCGAGCTGGTGCCGATTTTGTTGCACCTTCCGATATGATGGACGGGCGAGTTGGCTTCATTAGAAACGAGCTCGACGAAAACGGATACAGCGACACCGGCATCGTGGCATACAGTGCCAAGTACGCATCTTGCTTCTATGGTCCATTTCGAGAGGCATTGGATTCGGCCCCGGGATTCGGCGACAAGAAAACGTACCAAATGGATCCGGCCAATCGCAGAGAGGCTCTTCGCGAAATCCAGCTTGACCTTGAAGAGGGCGCCGACATGATCCTCATTAAACCAGCTCTGCCATATTTGGACATCATCGGTGAAGCGTCTCAGATCTGTGATGTACCTGTTGTTGCCTACCAGGTATCGGGAGAATATGCCATGATAAAAGCCGCCGCACAACATGGTTGGCTGAACGAAAGGGACGCTGTTATGGAGAGCCTCACGGCGATCCGTCGTGCAGGTGCCGACGTAATAATAACCTATTTCGCAAAGGAGGTCGCCAAATGGCTCAAAAACGACATCATGTCGTGAGCAAGACGCTATTCGAGCGTGCATCACGCGTCATCCCCGGTGGGGTGAACTCTCCTGTCAGGGCGTTCAGGTCGGTTGGTGGGTCTCCTGTGTTCATGGCATCAGCCAAGGGAGCCTATTTGTACGACGTTGATGGCAACCGATACATCGACTTAATCAACTCATGGGGTCCAATGATACTTGGCCATCGATTCGAACCGGTCATCGAAGCAGTTTCTGACCAGCTGAATCGAGCCATGTCTTTTGGGGCACCTACTGATCTAGAGGTCGAAATGGCCGAATTGATCATATCCATGGTCCCAAACATGGACCAAGTCCGGCTCGTGAGCTCAGGGACCGAGGCGTGCATGAGCGCCATACGTCTTGCCAGAGGCGCGACTGGACGCGAGAAAATACTCAAGTTCGAGGGGCACTATCACGGCCACGCCGACTCGTTCCTCATCAGTGCCGGCAGTGGCGCTCTAACGGCTGGCAAGCCCGACAGCAAAGGAGTGACGGCTGGTGTTGCAAAAGACACACTCACGGCACGGTACAACGATTTGCAGTCGGTGAGTGATCTTATAGACGCCAACCCAGTTCAAATTGCTTGCATTATCGTCGAACCTGTGGCTGGTAACATGGGCTGCGTGCCTCCAGCAACTGGTTTTTTGGAAGGGCTCAGAACACTTTGCGACAATAACGGCATAATTCTCATTTTCGACGAGGTAATGACAGGTTTCCGTCTGGCTCGGGGTGGAGCTCAGGAGAAATTTCACGTTCGAGCAGACATCTGCACGTATGGCAAGGTGATCGGTGCCGGTATGCCTGTTGGCGCTTTTGCCGCACGGTCAGACATCATGGAGCACTTGGCGCCGCTTGGGGGGGTATATCAGGCAGGCACGCTCTCGGGTAATCCTCTTGCCGTTTCTGCCGGTCTGGCTCAGCTGAAATGGCTCAATGAACACCCGAAAGTCTACGACACACTGGAATCAAAAGGTGCATTACTGGAGCTTTTGGTCACAGACAAGCTGAATCGTATCGGCATCCCCTACAAAATCAACCGCGTTGGCTCTATGTTCAGCCTACATTTTACCGGGGAGTCCGTAGTTGATTTGCAGTCGGCAAAAAAAACGGACGCGGCACGCTTCGCCGCTATGTTTCAAAACGCACTCGACAGAGGCGTTTACCTGCCTCCTTCTGCTTATGAGTCTTGGTTTCTAAGCAATGCCCTTGAGCAATCAGACATCGAACACACAGTGAATTCCCTAATTTTTTGACATCTGAAGATGCAATCCGAAACCTCACTGCTCGCGCTGCTGTCGAAATACGACATCCCTCTCCCAAGATACACTTCCTATCCAACAGTACCATTTTGGCAGGCCCAAACACTAGACACCGCTGCCTGGGAGCAATCTGTCCAAGCCACCTTCGATTCTGACAGCCGAGAAATCAGCCTATACGTTCACCTCCCATACTGTGAGACCTTGTGCACATTCTGTGCATGCAACAAGCGCATAACTAGAAATCACCTGGTCGAGGATCCATATATCGATGCCGTATTACAGGAATGGAAGTATTACATGGAGCTCCTGCCCGATAAGGCGATCATAAAGGAGATACACCTCGGTGGGGGCACTCCCACATTCTTCAGTCCGGAAAATTTAAGGCGCCTAATCGCCGGCTTGGTTGCTGATCATATCGTGCCGGCCGATCGTGAATTCAGTGTTGAGGTGCATCCAAATTACACCACTTCAGATCACCTGCAGGCACTTTACGATTGTGGGTTCAGAAGAATCAGCGCCGGAGTGCAAGATTTCGACCCGGTGGTTCAGCACATCATCAACCGAAATCAATCGTTTGAAACCACGCTAAAAACCGTTCAAGAAGCCAGAAGGATCGGGTTCGAAAGCGTGAACATAGACATTATCTATGGGCTGCCAAAACAGACTCTAACTAGCGTGGCTTACACCATGGAGCGAATAGAGCTGCTTAAACCCGACCGCATTGCCTTCTATTCATATGCCCACGTCCCATGGAAGAGTAAGGTCCAACGCCGATATACCGATGCAGACCTCCCACCTGCCGTAGAAAAGTGGGAGATGTATCAGGCAGGGAAAAAGGCACTGACAGCCATGGGGTTCCAAAGCATAGGAATGGATCATTTTGCACTTGATGACGATGGCCTGATGCAGGCGTGGAGCAAGGGTAACCTACACCGTAATTTCATGGGATACACAACAACCACAAACAAGCTTTTGATCGGCTTGGGTGCCTCGAGCATAAGCGACTCCTGGTCCGCTTTTCGCCAGAATGAAAAGGATGTGGATACTTATATCAGAGATGCTGCAGCCGGTAGCTTCTCATTCGTGAACGGACACAAACTGAATGACGAGGATTTGAGCATTCGGCAACTCATCCTCGATATCATGTGTAGGGACAAGGCAACATTAGACCTGAGCTTGTACGATTCAGCTTTTGCCTCAAGCGTTGACGACAAACTGCACCATCTGCAAAACGACGGTTTTTTGGCCTGGGATGGTAGCACCATTGAGGTAACGGAGCTTGGACGCTCATTTGTAAGGGTAGTTGCGGCCACAATAGATGCGCGTCTATGGAGAAGCCGGCCCGAGGGATCTTTGTTCAGCAAGGCCATCTGACACGATTTCCGATGCTCTACATTTATCTAAAAGCACTACACATCATTTTTGTGGTGACCTGGTTCAGCGGCATGTTCTATTTGGGAAGACTGCTGGTGTACCATCGCGAGGCCCTCGACAAGCCTGAGCCTGAGCAGACCATCCTAAAAGATCAGCTCTCCATCATGATCCGACGGCTTCTTTATGCCATCACGTGGCCTTCCGCGGTTATTACGCTGTTATTCGGAACATATCTTCTGATTTTATACTACCTGCGTGCCGGCTATCTGCCGAACTGGCTCATCGTGAAACTGGTGCTTGTCGCATTGCTGTACGGTTACCACTATTTACTGCACCGCCAAAGCTTGGAGCAAGGCAGAGACATTTTTCGCTTCACCTCGACCCAACTTCGGCTGCTTAACGAGGTTCCTACTTTGTTCCTGTTCGCCGTAGTATTCTTTGCTGTGCTTAAATCGAGCTTGAGCGCTTTATTTGCAATGGCTGGCACCATCGTTCTGATGGCAGCGCTCACCGTGGGCGTATTTGCCTACAAAAAGCGACGTCGTCGCGGCGAATGATTAGTAAGCACGAACTAGTTGACCTACTGGGACTTAGTTATCAAGTTAGATCTTAATAATCGTTCATGATCATTCGTGACTGATCACGATCGATCATGACTGTTCGTGATTGCAAACGCCGCCAGGCGTTTGTAGGTTTTCGGGCTGCTGCCGGTGAGGCGCACGAACACGC
>CAYWCV010000028.1:0-17549 GCA_964456845.1 uncultured Chitinophagales bacterium
GCGACGAATGCCCCAGGATCTTCGAGATCGAGTACAGGTCGGCCTCGGACTTGCGTGCTAGGTCGCTGAAGCTGTGGCGGGCCGTATGGAAGCTGCTCCCACCCCTCAAAACGTCACCCCGATACTAACTCCCAACCTCCGTAACTCTGAGTACTCAATGCCAAACGAAACGTTGCTCTTCGATGGATCCGCGAAAACCTTGATGCCGCCTCCGAAGGAGTTATCGTAGCCGTCGTTCGAATCGCTCAGGCTGAAACTTCCGCTCTGAAAGTCGTACTTGGCCTTGAACAGCTCAAGCATGCCAAAAAGCACCACGTTGGTCTGGGGTATCCCTATCCCCACGCGTGCACCGACGGATGTGATTACGACCTTGGTCTTGTAGCTATCCTCGAAGGCGTTACCCGGGCTGCTCTCCTCATACTTTCCTCTGTTGTAGAATCCATTCATGTAAAACCGGATCCATTCCATGGCCGGATCGTAGCCGTATCCGCCAATACCTGCGCCGAAACTCACGAAACCATCGGTCTTAAGGTCGGACGATGCCTGTACCGATATTTCCGAAAAGCTGACCGACTTGGATGCCGCCACAACCGGATCAGGCTCTCTTGCCGTATCGCTGACCGGAGTGGTGGTGACAACTGGAACAGCATCGGTAGACAGGGCAGGCGGGGGCACAACCACTGTGTCGCGCCTCACCACGACCGCGGGCTGCCGGACGATGATGGCCGTCTGGTAATACGCCAGCACGATGTCGGCCTCGCCCTTCACCATCTCGGTGTACGACAGGCGGATCTCGGACACATCCGTGTTCCACGAGTAGTTCCCAGGATGGTTGGGTATCGACCGGTTGGCTGTCGGACGCCCATGCCGGTCGGTGAGCTCCTGAAGCAGCCGCGTATAACCGGGCGACAGCGCGGCGCTGGGTCCGTAGGCCTTCATGACGACCCCGGTGAGGCGGATTTCGCTGTCGAACAGGAGGTCCGCGCGGAAGGGCACATCGGCCACCACGACATTATCGATGCGCGCGAAGACGTCGTAGAACATCCCCTGGCGGTTGTGCTTGTCCGCCATGGCCCGCGCCGACGGCTGGCGTTCGACCACCTCCTGATAGCTCATCCCCCAGCTCAGGTTCATCCACTCGGTCTGCGCATGAACGGCATTGGGTGCGATGATGAACAGGCCGGCCACGACGAGCAGTACATGGATCCGAACCATCGTGTGTAAGTATTTATATATAGTCATTCGTGATGTTCCCATCGATTATTGGGCAATATGATCCTCATGGACATCTAAAACCATGCATATCCCTCAATGTAGATAATACATATCAAATTTCTATATATTAAGTGTATCGAACAATGACGTGGCATCCGCCAACACACCAGGAGAGGGATCATCATGCCCAGACTGTCGACAATCACCGTTTGCATCGCCTTGATGGTCACCATGCTCATGGCCTGCGAGTCGCCCATCGACGTGGGCGATATTATCCCCGACTACCAGCGCTTCGAGGTGTTCAGGCTGAACTACGACGGCAGCACGATGGAGACCCACTCCGGAGCGATGGGCTCGTCGCAGGGCATCGTCTATGTGGCCGACAGGGCGGGCAGGGCGAACAGCGCCGCCTTCTTCAACGGGCAGAACAGCGTGCATCTGAGTGGCAGGCGGATCGACGGGATATCCAACGATTTCACGATGATGCTTTGGGTCAGGCCTGACATCGACGACATGGTCCTTGCTGAGCGCGATCGAGGAAATTTGACGGTTATCCCTAACCAGACGGTGATCTTTCACACCCATGGCCAAAACTGGGACAATCAGTCGGTTGGTGTGGGTCTATCGGTTGGACGGAATGTGATCCATGTGATTGAACATGCCCATAATCACCAGCCTCCGGTGGTATCTTGGTCAGTAGTGCTCAATGGATGGCATCATGTAGCCGTAGTCTACAGGGATAAAACACCTCATCTTTACATCAACGGCCAACTTGTGCACATCGGCCGGACATCTGTCTACGCAAATGTGAGACCTTCATCTGGCAAAGACGACATTTACAGGAATGCAGGTATCGGCAGAGGCTACCAGAACTCATTTCACGGCGCGATGGACGAAATGCGGATCTTCTCGCGGGCCCTCAGCGATGATGAAGTGAGGCATGTTTTTGGGAGGTAGGGGCAAAGCCCCCTGCCGTAAGCGGCAGGGGGTTGGGGGTTGGTACAGGGCAGAAGGTCCTTCGTCCGATTCCTCACTTAGTTCGGAACCTGTGGTTTCGGGCTGCGCCCTCAATGTGTCAACTCAGGATGACATGCTGTGCATGTAGGGGGAGAAGGCAGACACGGGCGGCTCCGCCGCCCGTGTCTGCCCCTATTATAAAAAAGGCGGCGCTGTCATTGTGAGCTGACACACCGAAACGAAGTGAGGTGTCGGCGAACAACCTTCTTTGAGTTGCCCCATTCCAGCTAAACCGCCGGTCACCGGCGACATGAACATCATCATCACAACTACCTAAACGGGGCAACTATGAAAAACGATAAACCGGGCAGACCCAGAAAGTATTGGAGTGATCTGAAAGCCAAACTGAAAAAAGAGGGAAGTGAACTGTCCGAAAAAATCGGACAGTTGAAAATGGCCGCAGACGATGGTAAAATGCGCAACCCTTCGCTCGATCCTTCACTTCATTCCGGACCTTCGACTTGGCGTGTCAACTCAGGATGACATGCTGCCCCTATTCTAACCCTCATTGTCGATGAATTACTCATATAACATGTATAAAGAGAAAAAATCACATTAGAATAAATAATTAATCGCATAACTACATTATATTTACATTTAACGAGAAATAATCTCATTTAAAATATATGCTAATCTCATTCGAACTCGAAAATTGGATGTCGTTTCGTGACCGGGTCACGTTTTCAATGGTTGCTAGCCGAGAACGTCAACATCGGGAACGCGTAGCCAAGTTGGACAGATATGGAGTGAGTGTCTTACCAGTTGCAGCTATCTATGGCGGAAATGCTTCGGGCAAAACAAACTTTTTCAAGGCGTTGAATTTTGCCAAGCAATTTATAGTAAAGGGTTCGCAACCTGATTCAAACATACCTGTTGAGCCATATCGGCTCGATGATGAGTACATTCTCAAACCTTCACGATTCAAATTTGAAATCCTGGCCAACGATACCATTTATGAGTATCTGTTCGCTGTGAACAGATATCAGGTTACGGAAGAGCGACTCGTCCAGATATCAGGCACGAGCGAAAAGATATTGTTTGACCGATTCAAAGAAGAGTTTCCAGTCGAGAATGCAGTGATGGAAGACAGACTTGAGATTGTGTATCAAGGAACACGCGACAATGTGCTATTCCTTACAAATACGATAAGCCAGAAAATTGAAACCTATCTGCCGATCTACCGATGGTTTCGGGATTCCTTGGAGCTGATCGCACCCGATACGCGATTTGGTGGGTATGAGCATTTCCTCGATGATCTTCACCCACTGTATGCGGTCATGAACGAAGCTATTCCTCAGCTGGATATGGGCCTCTCGCAACTTGGAGGCGAAGAGCTGCCATTTGACAACCTCAACATACCTGAGGCTATAAAAATGAGGCTAAATGAGGATGTGAAAGAAGGTGAAACCGTACGAGTTATGTCCAATACGGCAAATGAACGCTTTGTTGTGACACGCAAGCGAGGCGAATTGGTCGCTAAAAAATTGGTGACATTTCATATCAAAGAAGATGGCACTAAAATTCGATTCGATATGCGGCAGGAGTCGGATGGGTCGCAACGTATAATAGATTTACTACCTGCATTTTTAGCGTTGTTGAACACAAAATCTGAAAAGGTTTTCATCATCGACGAGGTTGACCGAAGTCTGCATACCATGCTTGTACGCACATTCATCGAAACGTATTTAAATAACTGTTCAGATAACTCTCGTACTCAGCTGCTGTTCACGACGCATGACGTACTTCTCATGGATCAGAATTTATTGCGCCGCGACGAAATGTGGGTTGCCGAGAGAGACAGTCGTGGTGCCTCAAAACTGATATCGTTGAGTGATTACAAAGACATACGCTACGACAAGGACATACGAAAGAGCTACTTACAGGGCCGTTTAGGTGGGATCCCAAAGGTTTTGCTTGGAGACTTGTCTCCATCGAAACCAGAAATCGGGGAGCACGAGTCAAATGTCTAGAGGTAGAAGGCGTTTTAGTCGGCCGACGGGCACACGGCGAATTCGCAAAATGATTTTAATTGCAACGGAGGGCAAAATAACTGAGCCTACATATTTTGCAATTTTAAACCAGATGAATTCCGAAAATCGTACTGTAAAAGTTGTACACGGCAAAAAGAGCACTCCAAACCATGTCTTAAAACGTATTGAAGGGGTCTTGGAAAGGGAAGGCTTAAAACGTGAAGATGAGGCGTGGATCGTGGTTGACAAGGATGATTGGAGTGATTGGGAGTTGCAGAGACTAGTACATTGGAGCCATCAAAAAGCGAACTACCATCTTGCAGTAAGTAATCCTATGTTCGAGTACTGGTTGTTGTTACACTATGAAGATGGGTTTGGGGTATCGACGGCAAATCAATGCACAGATCGCTTGAAGCGATATCTATCCACCTATAAAAAGCATATTCGATCAAACGATTTCACGAGAGATCATGTGGCTGATGCAATTCGAAGAGCTGAAGCTCGAGATCGACCTGCCACTATCGATTGGCCGCGTGGCGTCGGTTCAACGGTTTATAAACTTGCGAAATCAATACTCTAAGCATGAATGAGGCATATTGGGTCTAGGTCAAAACATCACTCTGATTTCGATGCACCAATTACTGTAGCCATGAACATATGCATACATTACAATTAAAACATACGATAATCTGAATAAGATCCGCATCTTCTCGCGGGTCGCCGTAGCCTTCGATACGTTGGTGATCCCGACATCCCCCCACAGCACCCTTGGAGGTTTTGTACCGGATCGGTACATTGACCAACACACCCAAGACGTGCCCGGCTATGCTTTAAATTGGCTGAATGGAAGTATGATAGCCAGATAGGGCACAGACGAAATCATTGTGCAAAAACGACTTTTGTCATGGGTAAATTATTCAGTTTATTACTCATGATAATCGGGTCATGTATAAAACTGACCTTTATTTACCCATGAGAAAGCTGTCATGTAACGATATTGCCCCAAAACGCCCCCACCATGAGCAACACCAAAATATCCATCCGATTCTTCAACGACCGTGAGGTGCGCGCCGTGTGGGACGAGCAGCACGCGAAATGGTGGTTTAGTGTTGTGGACGTTGTCGCCGTGCTCACCGACCAAAACGACTACGCCAAAACCCGCAACTACTGGAAATACCTCAAGGCAAAACTCAAGAATGAGGGAAACCAGCTGGTTAGTGTCACTACCCAACTGAAATTGACTGCGACCGATGGGAAAAAATATCTGACCGACACGCTCGACAGCCGAGACATGTACCTGAAAGGCATCGACTACTCCTACTATTACGAACAGGAAGACTGAGCAAGAGCAAGAGCAAGAGCAAGAACAAGAACAAGGGCAAGAGCAAGAGCACGGCTGTTGCTTGTTGGCACAACCCCAATTTTCAAGTAACTTGGCCGAAACGCAACACAATGAACATCATGAATCGCAGATCGTTTCTCGCAAAGGCAGGTTTGGTCACAGCCGGGGCAACCACGGCCGGATTCCTGCCCCATACGGCGCCGGCCGAGGGCAGTGGAAGTGCCGCTTCGGGCGAAATTGATCCAAATCCAAACAGCGCGGTCGACCAAGGAGAAACCTTTAAGGCCGCCCCGACAGACCATGGCGGAGCGTTGATCAATCCGGACATGGGCTGGACCCTGCACTACTACTCGAACATCCCGGCCAATTACGGCTCGAAATTGGCGCCTTCCGACACGGTGGACGACTTCCCCGGCCTGAGCACGATCTACATGCGCCTGCCCTGGGCGTTTATCGAGCCCGAAGAGGGGATGTTCAACTGGGAAATGTTGGATACCCCCGCCCAACGGTGGATCGATCAGGGCAAGAAAGTGGCGTTTCGGATCACCTCGATGGAGAGCTGGCTGCAGAAGGCGACGCCGCAGTGGGTGTTCGACGCGGGAGCAAAATCCTACGGGGTCGACAACGATCGTCTGGTCGAACCCGACTACGACGATCCGATTTTCCTGGAAAAGGTGGAGCAGTTTGTCCGTGCCATGGCCGTCCGTTACGACGGCAATCCCAATGTCGCCTTTGTGGACATCGGGCACTTCGGGATGTGGGGTGAAGGACACACCGTGGCGACGACCCCTAAACACGGAATGTCGTGGGGCATAGAGGTGCAAAAGAAACACATCGACATCTATTGTCGGCACTTCAAGAAGACGCTGCTCTGTGTGTCGGACGATTTTGCGGGTCCCTTTCTCCGCGGCGACCGCTTCCCGATCCTGGATTATGCCCTATCGAGGGGCGTGACTCTGCGCGACGACAGTATTTTGGTGATGGAACCCCCCGACCATTGGTTCCACAGCGAAGTGGCGCAGCTGTTTTGGCCGACCATGCCGGTGATTTTGGAGCACGAGCATTACGGGATATCCAAAGGGCGGGGGAGATGGATCGACGCGAAGCTGGTCGAGTCGGTCGAGGCCTACCACGCCTCGTATATGTCGATCCACTGGTGGCCCCGCGAACTACTGGAGGCCTGCCGCGATTCCATCGATCAGATAAACCGAAGGATGGGCTACCGGCTTCGGGTCAATGAGGTGGTCTGGCCCAAGGAAGTGCAAGTCGGGGAGGAGTTCGTGGTGGAATCGTCCTGGAGCAATGCGGGTGTCGCTCCCTGCCTGAAAGGGGGGCATCCCTGCTTCACCTTGAAGGACCAGAAAGGCGGCATTGTCGCTGTGTTGGTCGATAGCTCGCTCGATGTGAAAGACCTTTCGGTGGCGGAGCCCGAGCAGGCGGATGCGCGCCGGTTGGTTTCTAGTTTCCGCATCGCCCCGAAGTTTTCGGATCGTGCCGGCGTGTTTTTCCGTGCCTTTGAAACCGGGACCTTCGACCTGTTCGTGTCGGTGGGGCAGCAGGACGGCACTCCGCTGTATGAATTGCCCTACCCAGGTGGCGATGGCAAGAAGCGCTACAAGCTCGGCGAGATCACTGTCGTGGGCGATGGGCGAATTCATTCCCCAATACCCTACTAAAGGAGGCATCAACGAAATATTTTGTATCATGCCATAATCGGTCAATATCGTTGCAAAGTGGTTGCCGGAACCACGCAACAAGGGGATAAAACCTGAAAGTATTTCGAACAAAGAAAGTTTAAAGAGGATCAAATGGCAGATTTATCCATGGCAGCACAGGTCATCGTTGCCGCATCCATTTTTATTGTATGGGTGTTGCGCTTCGACAACGTCGTCAAAGAATTCAAACAATATGGCTTGAGCGACTTAACGCGTACGTTTGTTGGGTCAGCCAAGATCGTGTTGGCAACGCTGCTTGTCGTTGGGATATGGCATAATGAGTTTGTGCTCATTCCATCGTTGCTCATGGCATTTCTGATGCTGAGTGCACAGTATTTTCATTTCAAGGCAAATAACCCGTGGATGAAGCGTCTACCCTCGTTGCTGCTTCTGCTGCTGTGCCTGTTCATTGCTTCGGTATCGTACGGTATACTTTCCTGATACACTTACTGGAAGTTATCGTCCTTATTTCGAGCCTCTCGTTTTTCGCCTATGGGGTAGCGTACTTCGTCTCCCCTAGGTTGAAAGATGAATTCACCCGCTTTGGACTGAGCCATTTAGGGATGTTAACGGCGATTTTTCAGATTCTGGGAGCAATAGGATTACTGGTTGGTTTGATGTTCAACGCCATTCTGCTGATAGCCTCTGCAGGCCTCACGCTGATGATGCTGTTAGCCATCGTGGCCCGAATAAAGGTCAAAGATTCCCTATGGGCGATGCTGCCCGCAATAAGTTACCTTTTCCTGAATGCATATATCTTCAACGAAGCCGTGATGATTTTGCTGGAATAAATATTCAGTATTATACCTTATAGGGTATAGAATTCTATTTATTAGTAATAATTATACCCGAAATGGTATATATTTAATTAAATACTGAATATTAACACCCGAAAGGGTATAGATATGGCATTAGCGCAATTCGTGAAGGACAAAAGAAAGGCCGTCGGGCTCACGCAGACCGAATTGGCAGAGAAAGCCGGTGTGGGTCTGCGTTTCTTGCGAGAGCTCGAACAGGGCAAGGAAACATTGCGCCTCGACAAAGTGAACCAGGTGTTACAGCTATTCGGCCACGAAATCGGTCCAACTCCCATGGAACGACCGCAAGAGCTATAAATTCCGATTCATCTGCCAAAACCATGCGAAAAGCTGCCATATGCATTGAGGATGTTACCACTGGCTGGCTCACCCAGGACGATAAAGGCTACCGTTTCGTCTACGATTCGGCATACCTCAACATGCCCAACCCCAAGCCGGTCAGTCTTACGCTCCCCATCCGAGAAGAGCCCTATGTATCCAAGACCATGTTTGCATTTTTTGACGGCTTGATTCCCGAAGGCTGGCTGCTCGACATTGCGGAAAAAAACTGGAAGCTGAGTCCACGTGACCGTATGGGGTTGCTTTTGGCGTGTTGCAAAGATTGCATCGGCAATGTGAGCGTAATCGAAGTCGGCCTAGATTCAAACTCCCCATGAAATGTCTCTATTGCTACAGGGAAGTCGATGAACAGGGTGTGGAATTTCATTCGTCCTGCTCAAAAAAGATATTTGGCACGCCAGTGCCGCCCCTCTTGCCATATACGGAGGATGATTTGGAGCCATTGGCCAAGCAGGTTATCCAGAGCCAGACGGCTGTGACGGGGGTACAGGCAAAGCTATCGCTTCATATTTTGGGAGGTCACAAAGACAGCATGCCCAGAAGGTTCACCATTGTAGGCTTATGGGGGGGGTATATTTTGAAACCACCGTCGGCGGCATATCCCCAACTGCCGGAGGTGGAAGATCTGACGATGCAATTAGCTCGTGCTGCTAAGATAAAAACGGCTTCCCACAGCCTGATCCGAATGGCTTCGGGCAACTTGGCCTACATCACGAAACGGATGGATCGAGTCGCCAAAAAGAAGCTCGCCATGGAGGACATGTGCCAGCTCACTGAGCGCCTCACCGAATATAAATACCGAAGCAGCTACGAACAGATCGCCAAGGCCATTCGCCTGTACTCAAATGCACCGGGTTTGGATGTGAACAACTTCTTTGAAATGGTGCTATTTTCGTTTCTGACGGGCAATGCCGACATGCACTTGAAAAATTTTTCATTGCTCGAGCATCCAAAATTGGGAATGATACTGTCGCCGGCATATGATTTGGTAAACACGACATTGGTAAATCCGGCTGACACGGAAGAGATGGCGCTGACACTCAATGGAAAGAAGCAAAAAATTGGGATACGGGATTTCGTCGCTGCTATGACGGCCTCATCGCTCGATGAGAAGCAACAGCAAAATATATTCCGTAAAATGAATGGGGCGGTCCCGAAGTGGATGTTGATGATCGACTCAAGTTTCCTGAGTCCAGATTACAAACATCAGTACAAGTGTATCATCCACGAACGCCTATCCCGCCTGAATATCTAATCACACAAGACCCTTCGCTAAGTTCAGTTTGGCTTCGCCACTAACCACTAACCACTAATCACTAGTCACTAGTAACTAATCACTAATCACTTGAACACCGTCAAAATCATCAAGGCCAACGGCGAGACCGACACCTTCCAGGTCGAGAAGCTGCGGCAGTCGCTGCGCCGCTCGGGTGCGTCGGACGAAACGATCGACGCTGTGGTCGACGAGGTCACGGCCAGTCTGCACGACGGAATGACCACCAACACGATCTACCGCCGGGCCTACAAGCTGCTCAAGCAGGTGTCGCGTAAGACCACCACGGCTCCTCGCTACAGTCTCAAGCGCGCGATCATGGATATGGGTCCGTCGGGCTACCCCTTCGAGCACTTGATTGCGCGCATCCTCGAACGCCACGGTTTCGAAACCCAGGTGGGGGTGACGCGCCAGGGGCATTGCGTGACCCACGAGGTGGATGTGCTGGCCGAGCGCGACGGCACGCGCATCGCCATCGAGTGCAAGTACCACAACCGTCAGGGCTACATCTGCGACGTGAAGGTTCCGCTGTACATCCAGTCGCGCTTCCTCGACCTGCAGCGCGCCAGCCGCGAGAACGGCAACGGCCCTGAAATCACCGAAGGGTGGGTGGTCACCAACACGCGCTTCAGCGGCGACGCGATGGATTTCGGGAGGTGCATGGGCCTGCGCCTCATCAGCTGGGACTACCCCGAGGGCGAGGCCCTCAAAGACCGCATCGAGCGCGCCGGGCTCTACCCCGTAACCGTGCTCACCAACCTCAAGAAGGCCGAAATGGCCAAGATCCTAGATGCCAAGATCGTGACCTGCCGCGAGCTGGTGGCCGGCCAGCAGATCCTCGGCACCCTCGGCATCGGGGTAAAGCGCATCGCGGCCGTGCTCGCCGAGGCCAAGGCGCTGTGCGGGTCGGGCGGGGCCTAAGTCGTCACCTTCGGGATTGTGAAGCTGAACTCGGTCCAGGAGCCTTCCTGCGATCGGACAGATATTTCGCCGCCCAGCCCCTCGACCAGCTTCTTGACAAGTGCCAGGCCGATGCCGGTGCCCGCATGCTCCGATTTGGGGTTCAGTCGCTGGAAGATGACGAAGATCTTCCCAAAATAGTCGGGGTGGATGCCGATGCCATTGTCGCGCACGCTTATGGTCCAATGGTCGCCGTTTTCAACCGACGATATGTTGATCTTGGGCTTGCGGTCCTTGTCTCTGTATTCAAGAGCGTTGTCCACCAGGTTGCTGATGATCGTCTCGAGCGGATACTCATAGGTCGTTATCACCGGAAGCTTGCCGGTGGTGATGCTTGCGCCACACTGTTCGATCTTCCGTTTGTACAGCAATTGCACGTCCGCCACGACTTTGTTGAGGTCGACATTCTTGATGATCTTGAAACGCTCGTCCACTCGCGAATACTCGAGCAGGTCGATGATGATTTCGCGCATGTCCTTGGCACCCCTCATGGCATAATCGATGTAGGACTGTGCCTTGTCGTCGAGACCGTGGTCGTATTTTTTCTTGAGCAGCGCAAGGAAGCTCACAATCATGCGGATAGGCTCCTGCAGGTCGTGTGAGATCACGAAGGCGAACTGCTCAAGCTGCAAATTCGATGTGCTCAGGGCTTTTGCCTTTTTTGCCAGCTCGGAGTTCAGGTCGAGCAGAGTGGCCTCCTGCTCCTTTCGTTCGGTGATGTTGAATCGCAGTGCCAGGTACTCGTACGGTTTGCCATCCGAATCGAGCAGGGGCACGATGGTCGTGTCGACCCAGTACAGCCTGCCGTCCTTGCGGCGGTTGCAGATTTCGTCCCGCCAGATTTTGCCGCCTTTGACGGTGTCCCACAAATTTTTGAAGAATTCGTCGGAATGCTTGCCCGACTTGTTGAAGCGCGTGTGTTGGCCAATGAGCTCGACCCTGCTGTAGCCCGACAGTTCGCAGGTGTTGTCGTTCACGTCCAGGATGTACCCATCCGTGTCGGTGATCAGGATGTTGGCGGTCTGATCGAGCGCCAGCCGGTGTTCCTTGAGCTTGCGGTTTACGCTATGGATGTCCTCGTTGCGAATCTGCAGCTCGGTCAACGCCCGCTCGTTGAGCGTGATGTCGTGAGCCACGATTATGGCGCATTCGTCGCCGCTGAAATCCAGACGATGCCCACTGACTTGAACCTGGATTTTGGTGCCGTCCTTTATGACGTGCGTGAAGTGGCCGCACGATATGTTGTTCTCTCGTTTGTCGCTGTTCTCGATCATCTTTTGAAATTCGACGACATCCTCTGCCGGGCGGATTTCCATGACGGACATCGACAAAAATTCGTCGATCGTGTATCCGTAGTGCTCTATGGCCGCTTCGTTGACAGCCACAAACTTGTAGTCGGACAATCGGTAGATCCACTGTGGAAGCGGGCTGGCATTAAACAGCTGTACGTAGTCTTCGATGGCCCTGCGCAGCTCCGATACATTCCGAGACACGCCCACGACCCCATACACGACACCCTCGGCGTTTGTGAGCGGGGCAAGCGACGTTTGGTACCATTCGGTCGGTCCGTCTCCTGCGCGATGCCAGTCGTAGGTGAGCAGCAGCCCTTCGAGCGCTTTTTGATTTGCGTTCGCATGAATTTGGGCCGTTTCGGGGTCGAAAAATTCAGACACCCTCTTGCCGAGGTACTTGGCGGGCGAATGCTGGTTATCGCGCAGGATGGCGCCGTATATGCCCGTGTAGCGCTGCTCGCTGTCGAGTGTGAAGACGGTGTCGTTGATCGCCTGTACAAGGGATGCGAACTTGTTCTTTGCAAGCCAATCGCTCATCTGATCGTGGTCGATCCCAGAGGAGGTGTGATCGTACAGAAGACGTACTAAACTGTTGTCGGTAACCATGTGTTGATCGAATATTTTAACGTACCCCCTAGTAACAGTTTAGACTACATACGATCGTTTTTGATCCCACTAAAAACACCTATTCGGATGGGATCAATTGTAGCTGCCAAAATGCCCAAATTGATTATCTTACCTAACTAGTATCACCCAAAATTAAGACAGGCATTCATGAATCGTGTCGTAGTGACAGGACTAGGGGCCATATCCCCGCTCGGACATACTGCTGAACAGACGTGGGCAAACATGAAGGCGGGCGTGAGCGGCGCGGCCATCATCACCCGCTTTGACGCATCGCTGTTTCGCACCCAGATGGCGTGCGAACTCAAGGATTATGACGCCAGCCGGTGGCTCGACCGTGGCGACATCAAGCGCACCGACTTGTATGCGCAGTATGCGCTCATATCGAGCGACGAGGCGCTGAAGGACTCTGGACTCGACGTCAAGGGCATGGATCCCTTCGACATCGGCGTGATCTGGGGTACCGGCCAGGGCGGCATGGCCACCTTTGAAGAACAGGTCACTGATTATGTGGAAGGCGGACGCGTGCCGCGTTTCAGTCCGTTCTTCGTGCCGAAGATGATCCCGAACATGGCGTCGGGCATGATATCGCTGCGCAACGGACTCATGGGCATCAACTTTACGACCAATTCGGCCTGTGCCACGTCGAACACGGCCCTCATGGATGCCTTCAACTACATCCGCTGGGGCAAGGCCAAGGTCATTGTGGCCGGCGGCTCCGAGGCTCCGATCACCCCGGCCTGTGTGGGCGGCTTCAGCGCCATGAAGGCGATGTCGGCCCGCAACGACGATCCGGCGACCGCCTCACGTCCATTCGACGCCGACCGCGACGGATTCGTGCTGGGTGAGGGTGGCGTCACGCTCATCCTCGAAGAATACGAGCATGCCAAGGCCCGCGGGGCCAAAATCTATGCCGAGGTGGTGGGCGCGTCGAGCACCGCCGATGCCTACCACATGACCGCCACGCATCCCGAGGGGGCAGGGGCGCAGAAGGCGATGTGGCTGTCGCTCGAGGATGCCGGTCTCACGCCCGACGATGTCGACTACATCAACACCCACGCCACCTCCACGCCGGTGGGCGACCTGAGCGAAATCGCCGCCATCCGCGGCGTGTTCGGCGATGCGCCCAAGAACCTGACCATCAGCGCCACCAAGTCGATGACCGGTCACTTGCTGGGTGCGGCTGGCGCCATTGAGGCCTTTGCGTGCATCATGGCCATCACCGAGGGCGTGATCGCCCCGACCATCAACACCGAGAACGTCGATCCTGCCATCCCGGCCACGCTCGACATCGTGTTCGGCGAGGCCCGGCACAAGACCGTGAACGTGGCCATGAGCAACACGTTTGGTTTTGGTGGTCATAATGGGATTGTGGTGTTTCGGAAAATATGATGACACCACGCTGTCACCCATGCTCCGTACAATGGAGTTGTAACCAGCAACTCAACATGGAGACCATCATGGAAACAACGAACCGTCAGACCGATTACAGCATCAGGGTGATCACCCGCGAGGAGCTCATCCGCCTGCTGGCCGAGGGCAATGTGGGCCGCGGACGCAAACCCGCCCGTCGCAGCTGGGCCGGCGCCCAGACCAAAAGCGCCCTCTCAAAGTAGCGTTGCCGTTGCCGTTGCTCTTGCTCACTCCGTAACCAGCTGCAGACGTTCGCTGCCTGTCCGCGTCTTGAGCCAGTCGATCAGGCGCGTGCGGTCGTTGGCCGACAGTCTGGACGTCAGATTGGCATAGGCAACGGTGACGGTGTCGACGCGGCCGAGTGAGTCGCCGCTCATGTCGGGCATTATGGCGCGGTAGGCCGTGAACTGCCGGATGCCTGGGAACAGGGCTTTGGCCTCGCGGGCGATGTCGAGCACGGGGATGTCCTGGCGTTGCAGCCTCACAAGTTCGCGCTCTAGAAGGGCGATCTGCTCGTCTTTGGTTCTAAGCTCGTCCTCGCTGCGACGGTAGAGGTCCTCGAGCAGCACGCTGCGCAGCTGGCCGATCTCTTCACGGCGGATATTGTCCTGCCCACTTTGGCGAACGTTCAGGACGGCGCCAGCCAGCCCATAATCAGGCAGCTTGCCCCGAAGGTACTCGATGTCTTCGTCCGAAAGGGGGTCTCCGATCAGGAGCACCTCGATCTCGGGGTTGGTGCGCTTGTAGTCGAGTGTGCGCTGAAGCACCTGAGTGCGTGGGAAATCGAAGGATGAACGCAGGAACTGCTGGGCGTCGCGTTCGAACACGCTCTTGTTGATGATGTCGTAGGCAAGCCAAATGCTCGGCAGCACCGTGATCAGAACAACAATCATCGTGTACCGCTTCACACGCCGCTCGGTTTCTGGGTCGACATACTCTTTTTTGCTGAATTGGAGGAACTGCACCACGATGTAGGTGGCGAAGGCGATGAACACGCTGTTGATGAAGAACAGGTAGAAGGCACCGAAGAAGAAGTTCCACTGGCCGGTGGCTAAACCATACCCCGCCGTACAGAGCGGCGGCATGAGGGCCGTTGCGATGGCCACTCCAGGAACCACCGTGCCCTTGTCTCTGCGTGAAGCCGCCACGATGCCGGCCAGCCCGCCGAACAAGGCGATCAGAACGTCGTAGGCGGTGGGCGTAGTACGGGCCAAAAGCTCCGACTGGGCATCGCTAATGGGGCTGATCGCGAAATACAAAGTCGAAGTGATGACGCTGAACAGCACGAACACGCTTAGATTCTTGAGCGACTTGCGCGTGAGCTCCGAGTCGAAGATGGCCACCCCGAGACCGACACCCATGATCGGTCCCATAAGTGGCGATATCAACATCGCGCCGATGATGACAGCCGTGGAGTTCATGTTCAATCCGACAGAGGCGATGAAGATCGAGAAGATGAGGACCCACAGATTGGTGCCTTTGAACTCGATGCCCCTGCGCACCGACTCAACGATTTCCTGCTCGTTGGCCTGGTCGTCGTCGAGGTTGATCCGCTCACGCAGGAAAACCAGAATCCGTTTGAATATTCCTTTTGCACTCGTGCTCATTGTGTTGTTCCCGTTCTTTCCCTTGTCGTTGCTCTTGCTCTTTCCATTTGTAATTTTTTGCAATAATACGAATCTGATCCCTAACAAAAAGGAACTACCAGACAAGTCTTCGTATTATTGGGGTATGCGTAAAACCCTGTCGTCGATTTTTAGCCTCATTCTCATCCTCCTCGCAGGAGCCTCCCCAGTCATCGGCCAGTTCACGGCCACCGGAACCGTGGGCGACGCCTCCAACGGCAAACCCTTGCCCGGCGCGACCGTGGCGATCGTGGGCACCGTCACCGGCACGGTGACCGACGCCGACGGACGCTTCAGCATCGACATACCCACCATCACCGCGACCATCGAAGTACGATTCACAGGATACGCCACGCTCAGGCTCAGCATCACTGCCAATCGGAGCCCGTACACCATCGAGCTGCAGCCCAAGGCGCTCGCGCTCGACGGCGTCACCGTATCGGCCTTCGCCTCGGCGCGTCCGCTCCTCGAGACGGCCGGATCCATCGCGGTCATCTCCACGCCCACGATCGAGCGCTCGCAGAACCTATCGCTGGCGCCGGCACTGAACACGATCGCCGGCGTGCGCATGGAGGAGAGCGGCTACGGCGGCAGCTCGCGGGTGAGCATCCGCGGCAGCCTGCTGCGGGCGCCCTTTGGCATCCGCAACGTCAAGATGTACTGGAACGACATCCCCCTCACCGATCCGAGCGGATCCACCTCACGGTTCAACTCGCTGGATGCCTCCGACATCGGACGCATCGAGGTGATCAAGGGTCCGGGTGGCAGCCTCTACGGCGCCGGAACGGGCGGCGTGATGATCATCGACAGCCGCAGGGCAGCGCCCGGCACACGCGCGGTCGAGTTCGAGCAGACCAGCGGCGCCTTTGCACTCAACCGCTCGACCATCCGCGCGAACTGGGCGGAAGGACAGACCCGGGTTCGGCTGTCGGTGCTCGACCAGGACAGCGACGGCTACCGTGACCACCAGCGAGTGTGGAAGCGTAGTCTGCAGTTCTCGGCCGGCTTTACTCCGTCGTCATCGCGGGATCTGGGGTTTCACGTGTTTCATTACGACGGAACCTATCAGCTTCCGGGCGGACTTACGGCGGCCCAGGTTGAGGCTAGTCCTCGCATGGCCGTGCCGTTCAGTAAGTCGATTAACGCCAACGTGAGTCTGCGCAACACCGGGTTTGCACTCAGCCAGCGGCTCATTCTCACACAGAAATGGCAGAATACGACGAGCTTGGGCGTAATCGTACAGGACAAGGAGAACCCGTCGGGAACATCATCTTTCTTCAGCCAGCACGAAATCTCCACCTTCCAAGGTCTTACGGGAAGAACACTGTTCAAGTTTCAGGACGGCTCCGACCTACCCCTTACCATCCAGTTTGGTGTGGAGGCACAGACGGGTTTCAGCCTCGAGAAGTACTACTCAACGAACTTGGGTCAGCCGGGAACCCTTCGCAGCGACGCCGAAATTAATGCAACGGCGTTGGTGGCGTTCGTGCAGATGGAAAAGGACATCACGGACCGGCTCATCGGCACCGTCGGGGCAAGCCTTAACGCGACCCGTTACGATGTGATTGACCGGCTTGGCGCACAGGGGCTCGGTGGACGCGATGTCCTTGATTTTGGTCCGACGCTCGCACCCCGTGCGGCTTTGGTGTACAAGCTGGCAGACAATGCATCCGCGCATGGAAGTCTGAGCTACGGCTTCTCCGTGCCAACCCAATGGGAGGTGAAGACGCTTGCCGGCGTTAATGCGGATCTGCGACCGGAGCAGGGACTTAACACGGAGATGGGCGTGCGTTGGCAGTCGTCCGATGCACGTTTTGCCGCCGACGTCACCGCCTACCGCTTCGGGCTCAAACAGGCCCTGCTGCCGCAGTTCACACCTGAAGGGCTGCCGTTCTTCTCCAACGTGGGATCCACGATCCAGGACGGTGTCGAGCTCTCGGCCACAG
>CAYWCV010000028.1:17649-27494 GCA_964456845.1 uncultured Chitinophagales bacterium
TTCTTCTCCAACGTGGGATCCACGATCCAGGACGGTGTCGAGCTCTCGGCCACAGCGGTGGCATTTCGGACGGATGCGGGGTATGAGCTATCTGTGAATGCATCGGGGGCCTGGAACAACTACACGTTCGACCAATATGTGAGTCAGGTGTCGAGCGGCGGGCAGGTTTCCTCGCGGGACTTCAGTGGCAAGGCCATGCCTGGCATCGCACCATGGTCGGGTTCGGTTACGGCCGATTTGGAGATGCCGTTTGGGGTGAGTTTCCACCTCGGGGCGCGGTACATGGACCGCATCCCCATCACCGACGCCAACGACGTGTACTCGAAGGAGTATCTGCTCGTGTCGGCCCGGGTAGATGCCGAACGCGAGGTGTTGCGCGGCATCGTGGTCGGTGCCAGGGTGGGCGTCGACAACCTCACCGACGTGTACTGGGACAACCTGCTCGCCCTCAACGGTGCCGGCGGTCGGTATTTCAATCCGGGTCCGAAGCGCAACGGGTATGTACGGGTGAATGTGAAGTACGTGTTTTAGGCTGCGGTCGTCCGTTTGGCGTCATGACACCAAGCCGGCAAACCACCAAGCCGCCAAGCCGCAGTCTTCAGTAAGCACCTGTTCTCCAAATTTGCGATATTGAAAGAATGGGCCTGCCGGCCGCATCGACCTTCCCGTAACTTCATCTTGTCGAGAGCATTATGTTGATCTCCGCCGTCAAATTGATCGTGATCCCGTTCATGCTGTTTATGCAGCAGCCCGCTGCTCTTAATGCCGACAGCACGAAGGCTGCTTTGCAGGCATTGGAGTTGATTCGTGAAAACACGTGGGCCACTATGAAGACGAACCCGGCTGCACAGGCGGAGGCGCTTATGCGTCTCGGCGACTGGGACCGAGCCCGGCAAGTGCTCGATCTGGCCGGTGAGGACAATAAAGAGGTTGCGTTGGGATGGGTCTGGTACTGGTATCGGCAGAACAAATTCCACAAAGCCGAGCAGATCCTGAACGGCATCACGGATCCACACGAAACGGACGGTCCCGAAGTAACACTGCTGCGTGTCAATCTATTGATTCAGGCTTGGAAGCTCGATGAGGCGCTGCGTCTCAACGAGGAGGAGCTTACCCGCGACTATGGGGCACCATCTCTAGCATGGCACCGCAAAGCCGACCTCATGGAGCAGCGCGGACGCATTTTCTTCCACATGAAGGAGTACGACAAGGCCCTGGAAGTGGCCAAGCAGCTACAGAAGGCATATCCGAGTCAGGCGGGCGGATACATCCTCGAGGGCGACTATCTGATCTGGCAACAGAAGACGTCAGAGGCGGAGGTTCCACTGCGCAAGGCGCTGTCGATCAATCCCTTCAACGCCGACGCCCGTTTCCTGTACGGGTACGCCATCTGGCGCAGGGTCATAGCTAGCCAACTGCCGGATATGGCCGCGCAATGGGAGATTGCCCTACAGGTCGATCCGCTGCATTACCTCACGCACTGGCATTGGGGGAACGGTCACACCCACCTGACCTATCGCGACTATGCCGCGCCTGACGACGGCGAAGTCCGGGAAAAGCTTGAGCCTGCCGAGGCACTGTTTGTGTCCAACAAGATCGACGAGGCCATCGAGCACACGCGTGCCGTCGGGCGGGAGCATCCGAATTCGGTGCTTCCATGGATGTACCGCGGATCCTATTTCTACTCGGCCTTCGACCGCGAAGGGGAGGCCCGTCTCGACTCGGCCAGGGTCATCTTCGAGCACATCCTCCGTGTGAAACCGAATTATGGTCCGGCGCACAACAGTCTCGCGTCGGTGGTAAGGGCGCAGCGAATTCCCTACATCGCCATCCACGACTCCATCATGCAGGCACTCCGGGATGCACCAGTCACCGACGAGCGGCTCTTCGCGCGTATCTTCCCCGACATGGATTACTATCCGGGCCAGATTGTGCGCAAGATGGCCTGGACCCAGATGCACACCGCCAAGGCCTATCTGCCGCTGCTCGACCGGCTTGGACGCACATTTGTGATTCCGCCGTTGCATAAAGATTTGACCATTGCGATGAACTCGCCGTTTTTCCGTCAGTCGACCACCTTCGACAACCGCCAGTGGATGGATATCCGTGGCGTAGGCAGCGGCGCGGCGGCCATCGAGTACGTGCAGAAGGCGGCCTTCCTCGACCGCAATGTGCTCCTCCACGAGTTCGTGCACCTGTTTCATGGCACGGTGCTCACCGATTACCAGGTGAGGCGCATCCGCGCGCTGTACTACCAGGCAATGCGGGATGGTCTTATTTTGGATTACTACGCCGGCAACAACGAGAGCGAATATTTTGCACAGATTTATCCGGCATATTTCTCCGAGCAGAAGGTGCATCCGTTGGATTTCAAGTCCACCAACACCCGCGCCGACATAGTGCGGAAGGATCCGCAGGCCTATGCCTTCATGGACTCATTAGTCACTGCCGAGCGTTCAGCCATGAATGGCGACCGCCAGGCGCTTGCCGGTAACTGGGCGCAGGCGTATGTGACCCTCAGCCGACAGGTGAGGAGGGGAGATGAGTCGCGAGCCATGGCGTTGCTCGACACGGCGCTAACCTGGCAAGATGACTATTTGCCTGCGAAGTTGGCCTATGCCGATGCGCATCTGGCGAAAGGCGAGAGGGAGGAGGCGAAAGTCTGGCTCGACAAAGCCTTGGCGATGGATCCCAACTACGCCCCGACCTATATCGGATTGGCGCGCTGGGTGAGCACCGACGGTGACCGCGATGCAGCGCTCGCGCAACAGGAGGAGTATCTGCTCAAGGCGTACGAGCTGGAGGGGGATTTTATGGAGAAGGCCGGCAATGCCCGGATGCTGTACCTGTTCTACCAGCAGAATGCGCAGGTCACGAAGTCCATCGAAATGGCCGAGAAATACGCTGAGGAGGGCTCGACAGTGTCCACCTACCTGCGCGACCGCATCGACGACGCCATTGCCATTGCCTCCGTGTTGCGGGTCGAGCTTGGATTCGGTGCCGCCACCGAGCGCTTGGCAACGCTGGTGCAGCGAAAGCCGCAGAATTATTCTTACCGCAAGATGTACGCCGACGCTTTGGCGCGCATCGAAAAGTATGACGCGGCAACAGCCACCCTCGAGGAGGCGCAGGCCATCCTGCGGGCTGCCGGCACACCGCGGAGGGACTTTGTGCTCAAAATGGCCGACTACGCAAACCGTGCGGGTGATGTCGAACGTGCCAAGGAGCTGTATGTGGATGTTGCCAATTTCGAGCCCAACGACCGCATGGATGCCATGCTGAAGATCCGTCTTGAGGCCAGTTTGTCGTCCGTCGAGGCAGCGAAGGCAAGACTTGCGGAGATGCCCGCCGGACTCTCACGCTATGAGCTCGCCGAGTGGCATTTCACGCGAGCGTATGTGCTCAAGCTTGCCGGCGATGTGGATGGCAGCCGTCAGGCGCTCATGGAGTCCGTCAAGGCCAATCCGTTCCACATGGACGCGCAGCAGATGTTGGAGACCAAATAAGAAGGTTGTTCACTGACGCTTGGCAGTGCATACGCGTGGCAAAGAAGGTTGTTCACCGACACCTCGCTCTGCTCGGTGTGTCAGTTCACAATGACATGCTGTGCTATTTAAGAGAAGAAAGCAAGCGCGGCGCTTGCGCCGCGCTTGCTTTACCCCCCCCCATTAAAAGCGAGGCTGTCATCCTGAGCTGACACATTGAGCGCAGCGAAATGTCGGCGAAGGACCTTCTTCTATTTCACCAGCACCATCTTCCCGCTGGCCACATTCCTGCCTGCCGTGAGTCTGTACAGGTACACGCCGGTGCTCAGGCCGGAGGCGTCGACCACCGTGCTGTGCGTGCCGGCCGATAGGCTCTGCGCGGGAAGCGACATCACCAGGCGTCCCTGAAGGTCGTACACACGGATGTCGACCTGGGCCGACTCGGCCAGCTGGAACCTCACCGTCGTGGTCGGGTTGAAGGGGTTCGGGTAGTTGCCCAACAGTTCGAACGTGCTTGGAATGTCGGTATGATCGTCTGCATCTCGATCAGTCGTTGCTTCATCACCCTTTATGAACAGCATGTGGACATTCCCGGCACTCGTCTGGGCAACAGGGCCGCTGCTGGCCATCACGGGTAAGCGCCTCTCACTGGTGGATCCATCCCCCAATTGGCCGTAGTCATTGTTGCCGAAACCCCAAAGTGAACCATCATCCGCAATGTAAAAGGATGAATTATACCCACAGACGGCCTCCTTCACGCCCGATGACACAATTTGGATTGGATCGGTGATGGTTAATTGGAGCGAAGGACCGAGTTGTCCTGATTCATTTCTGCCCATGCCCCAAAGACTGCCATCCTCCTTTACAAAAAGAGAGAAATTGCTTCCGTTACAGGCGCTGAGAACGGGGGTCTGGTTGATCTGGACTAACGTGTTGTTGTTGCCAAAGCTACCGGTTCCCAGTTGGCCAGACAAGTTGAATCCGGTTCCCCACAAAGATCCATCGTTTCGTTGGACTAACGTCGTGACGCTGCTATCAAATACTTGGTCGACATTGTCGAACGGGAGTTCAACAATTGACGGTTGGTTGTCGAAATTGCCCAAGCCCAGCGCACCATCCGTGTTCTTGCCCATCCCCCAAATGGATCCGTCGGGTTTCTGCAAAATCGAGTAATTCGTCGCAGCCATCACGGATGCCCATTTTTTGTCGGAGAGTTTTGTGAGTTCACGCAGTTGGCTGCCCCCAACACCAAGCTCTCCATTGACGTTGATCCCCATTCCCCATACGGTGCTGTCCGTCATGAGCACAAGTGAGTGGTTGAACCCTGCCGAGGCCATTAGGACACCCGATTCGAGAATACGAACAGGCTCGTAAAAACTTGTTTCGAAACCTTGGCCAAGTTGTCCCACACCATTCGAGCCCATACCCCATAGGCTACCGTCATCCATGACATACAGAGAATGGAAGTTTCCTACTGAAACAGATTGGACATTACCTGCAACAATGAGAAATGGATCGGTTTTGATGGAATTGGTGCCAATCCCTATCTGCCCGAATGTGTTCTGGCCGGACATCAACAAGCGGTCGTCGTTGGTTACTATGCCGCTGTGAAGAATTCCAGGATACACGTTCTTGATATCGTTGAGGATGATTTTCTTGAACGAGGAAACCGAAAATGCACTGCCTGCGCCTATTTGTCCGGTCGCGTTTCTGCCAGACACCCACAGGCCCCCATCGGCATCCGAGAACATGGTGATGTCCTGTCCCGCTCCGTAACTAACCACCGGGGCGTCGCGCAGCTGTACAGGTGTGACTGTGTTGTTTTGTGAGAAGAAGCCAAGCTGGCCCGACTGGGAGTTGCCCGTTCCCCAAAGCGTTCCGTTGTCCCTCAGAAAAATGGAATGAAAGTAACCGCAGCCGACGTCCGCAATATCCTGGATGTCGGATTTTACCGGCGACAAACGGTTGGTGTTGGTGCCGTCGCCCAGCTGTCCGCTGGTGTTGGAGCCGGCTCCCCAGGCAGATCCATCGTCCATAACAAAAAGTGAGTGTGCTCGGCCGGCACATAGATTGACCACCCCACTGCTGAAGATTTCGTAGGGTGTTGTCTGCGTGTTGGTGTTTCCTGTTCCCAGTTGTCCCTGATGGCTGTAGCCCATTCCCCAAGCACTTCCGTCGGATTTCCTGAAAAGGGCATGGGCTTGATTTGCGGTAACCTGAACGACCCCTGAATCTTGGAGCTTGATAGGCTCGTTATAAAGGAGGGAGGTGTTGTTCCCCATTACCCCATATAAATTTGAACCCATTCCCCACAGGCTGCCGTCAGACTTCACAAAAAGGCTGAAATCGAAACCTGCAGCAATATCAGCAACCCCACTTTCAATGATGGCTACCGGAACATCTCTGCCAGTGAAAGTGCCGTCGCCGAGCTGCCCGAATGAGTTCCGTCCAACAGCCCATAGGCTACCATCGTTGCGGAGGATGAGGGTGTGATTCAAGCCACTGGATACTTTAGCGACGTCTTCAAAATTGATGTCGGTGAACGCGTTGATGAAGGGAGATGTGCCGTCGCCGATTTGTCCGTCCTGATTTGATCCTAAACCGTAGAGGTTTAATGATTGTGCTACTGTGAATGGCGCCATCAAAAGGGCCACGATGATTCCAGTGCATAAAATTGACGCTATTGTATTGGGTACGATGTATCTATGATCGAACCTGAATCGTGCAATCGAGAACATGATGTGCCGAAAATTATATTGAACGCAGACCCAATAAAATGTACCTACGCAGTTTTATTAACCTGGGTAGGATAATAAATTCGATTTAATGACACAATCAAAATAAGTCAATATTGCACCATTAAACTTGGTGTGCATGAAAATATATAAGCGACCTTGACCTTGCTAAGTACCCGCCGAGACGGCATCACTTTGAAAAATAGCGAGATCCGTGCGACATAGGCCCCGACAAAGTCGGGATCTATGTCGCACGGATCTCGCTATTTCACTTCACCAGCACCATCTTCCCGCTCGCCACATTCGCCCCCGCCGTGAGGCGGTACAGGTACACGCCGGTGCTCAGGCCGGAGGCGTCGACCACCGTGCTGTGCGTGCCGGCCGATAGGCTCTGCGCGGGAAGCGACATCACCAGGCGTCCCTGAAGGTCGTACACACGGATGTCGACCTGGGCCGACTCGGCCAGCTGGAACCTCACCGTCGTGGTCGGGTTGAAGGGGTTCGGGTAGTTGCCCAGAAGCTCGAAGTGCGAGGGGAGGGTTTCGTCATCGTTGATCGACACGCCCATCTGGCGCTGGAAGCTGAAGGTCGGGCTCCATTCGCCGATGCCGTTCTCGCCGATGGATGCCACCCGCCAGTAGTAGGTGCCCGGCATCAGCATGTCGGCCAGCTGGTGTGTGTTGGTTTCATGCCAATCCAACGTGAGGACCATGTCGCTAAAGGCCGCATCACGCGCCATCTGGAAGCGGTAGTACGTGGCGCCCGACACCGTCGCCCAGGTGAAGGTGGGTCGCTGCACGGTGGTGACCGATGCGTTTGCGGGAAGCTGCAGGCTTGGAGCTGCAGTGAGATCGCCTTTGTACTTTAACACGACCAGGTGATTCACACCCACGCTTGCACTCATCGTCCTATTGGCGAGAACCTTTTTAGGAAGATACTCCTCAAACTTGGCGCTGGGCGATACATTGTTGTAGTCGATGGTTCCGAATCCCCACAAGGAGCCGTCCTCCATCACATAGAATGACACAAGCTCTCCACACGTCGCGCTCTTCACATATTGTGGAATGATCTTCACCGGAATCGTCGACCCGGCTGAATTTTGTGTGCCCAAACCAAGCTGACCGTTCAAATTACGACCCATGCCCCACAGGCTTCCGTCGTCCTTCACAAAGAGGGAGTGGTTTTCGCCCGTGCAGGCTGAGACAACCCCTGAATCGACCACTTTTTGGAACGTGTTCTTGTCGACGGTTGTGCCATCCCCCAGTTGGCCGCGACTATTAAAGCCAGTCGCCCACAGACTGCCGTCTTCTTTGATCGCCAATGAGTGGTAGTATTTGGTGACGATGGATTTGACTCCGTCCATCACCTTGGTTGCATCGGTAATCGTCGTATTGCCTCCATTTCCCAATTGGCCGTACGCATTGGATCCCATTGACCAAAGGGTTTTGTCCGTTTTGATGAAGAGGCTCGTGTTATGACCTGCAGCCACGGCCTCAATACCGCCATCGGCCAGTTTGATGACACCCCAAGTCGCCGTTGAGGGAATGTTGCTGAGCTGCTTGGCCTGATTGGTGCCCATCCCCCACATGCTGCCGTCATCTTTCACGAACAGGCTGTGATCGTATCCGGAGGCTATCTGCTTGACATTTTCGCTGACCTTCATCGGGTCAAAGATGCCAGAACTGATGTTGAAGCCGGCTGCGCCGCTGGTATTGTCGCCCATTGACCATAATTCGTTAGTGCTTGTTAGGTAGAAGGAGCGATTTCTGCCTGTCGTTATACCCATCACCACACTTTCCTTTATGGGAGTGAAATCTGCGGCACCCATGAGCGTGCCCGAGTTCAACTGACCGTAGACGTTGTCGCCAGAGGCCACAACGGTTCCATTCGAGTACTCGATGAAGCTGAACGTCTTGCCCGTGAACACATTGGCCACTCCATCGGCGAGTTTGGTGGAACTCCGCACGTGTGCATCCTGACCCGTGCCAAGCTGACCCCTCAAATTGTAGCCAAAACCGCGTGCACTGTTGTCCGTCGTCTTGATGAGCGTGAAATTGTTGCCTGCAGCCACCGATACCACACCTGAGTCGATGATCATCGTAGGAACCAGTCGGCTTGCCTCGCTGGGGCTGTTGAACTGGCCGAACGAGCCGCCCCCCATACCCCAAAGACTTCCGTCCTGGAGGTGCACCAGTGTGGTCGAGCTGCCACAATAGATACCTTCAGCCGCGGTGATGCTGGTCTGAAAAGGCGAGGTTCGATTGGCCGTCGTGCCATCACCGATTTGACCCACATTATTGTATCCGAAGGTCCATACGGTTCCGTCGGTCTTGATGATCGCCGTATGAAACGCACCTGCTGCCACCTTCGAAACGCCCGACGGCAGAATCTCGACAGGTGCGATCTGCACCGTTGTGTTACCCAATCCAAGCTGGCCAAATGCGTTGGCACCCAACCCCCAAAGACTGCCGTTGCTGCGGATGAACACGGTGTGGAAATCGCCAGCAGCAAAGTCCACGACGCCATTCTCCACTAACTTGCGAGGGCTCAGCACGGCCGTGTTGGGAGTTCCCCCCAACTGCCAGAAGCTGTTCCCTCCCATGCCCCAAAGGCTGCCGTCGCTCTTCAGAAACAGGCTGAAATTTGGGCTTGCCTCCACATCCACCACATCGCCGTCGACCAACTTGATCGCGACTGGCCTAATGTCTCGGGTTCCGTCGCCCAATTGACCGTCGTTGTTGCGACCCACGCCCCAAAGGCTTCCGTCCTTCTTCAGGATTAGTGTGAATGTGGCGCCTCCTACGATCTTTTGGACATTGTTCATATTGAACGGCTCGTACGTGTTGCGGTAGGGCTTCATGCCCAATCCCAACTGGCCAATTTCGTTCCATCCCATGCCGTACAGGCTGCCGCCCTGGGCGAGTGCGTCCGACTGTGGCTGCATGAGCACCAACGCCAGTATGGCCATTGATGCGTATTTGACAAAAGTGCGTGAGCTGCGAAGTGCTGTGAGTTTCATATAGTGCATGTTTGATCGTTTATCCTCGTTCACTGACGGATTGGTGATTCTTCACGTCAGCGTGGCAAAAGATACGGCGGCACTGTGGCGGAAGTTGCGATTTTGGGGCCGTATCACCCGATCTCGGTATGCGTGACAGAACCTGTCACCACGCGCGCATATATCCGCAAACAATGTTGCGGTCGGCTAAATATATGTGTAATATATGTACAAATAGATGTCCACATCCCATGCAGAAAGCCGACTTCAAGAAGATCAACGTGAACGCCACCTTTGCCGGATTCCGCGACAAGGGGATCGCCAAGCGCATCACACCGCACCGGTTCGCGCTGGCCGACGGACGCCAGTTCGAGATCGCGCGGGTGCGCACCAGCTACAAGGAGCGGGTGGGCGACACCTTCCACGTGCATTTCGTGGTCGAGACCGCGCAGGGGCCGTATTTCGACATCGTGTACGACTCGAAGGACATGACCTGGTACCTCGTGCTTGAGGTCGAGAGCAATTTGTTTTTTAATGACTGAAAATACAAGGTTGCTCGACTGACCCCTCGCCAGCTCCCTCACTTCGTTCGGGACGCACGGCTCGGGGATGGGCTCGCAATGACAG
>CAYWCV010000029.1:0-25530 GCA_964456845.1 uncultured Chitinophagales bacterium
AAGAAGGAAGACTGAACACCTTCCTTCGCGAGCTCGTTAAATACGACGTGCGTGCCACCGTTCGACGCAGCCGCGGCGACGACATCGACGCAGGCTGCGGCCAGCTGGCAATCCGGGAGGGGCAGGAGAAGGGGAAGAGTTTGGTTCGGTGATCAGTGATCGAGGATCACAGCACCGACGTATCGTGGCTGTGATCCCTTCTAATAAGACAATGTCGTGTCATTGTGAGCAGACACACCGATGCGAAGCGAGGTGTCGGCGAACAACCTTCTTTTAATCACCCACCGTCACCGCATCCAAGTTCTTGGCCTTCACCAAGGCGTTGAACGCCGGAATCTCGGTGTCGAATACGCGCTTGAGCTTGGCCAATTCTGCATCGATGAGCACCGTAAGCTCGTCGCGCACCCCGATCATCTGCTCGGTGGGCGGATAGCTGCCGTTGCCGGCCAGGCTGTTAAGATGAGCCAGCTTGTTGTTCAGGCGGATCGGGAAGTTGAGCGGATCCTGGCCGCTTCGGTTCTTGGTCTGGTAGAGCTCCTCCTCAATGGCAGTCATGGCATCCTGAATCGCCTTCGCCTTGTCGAGCACATCTTTCATGGCATCGCCTTGGCTGCGAAGCGGCTCGGTCACCCGGTTGATCTGCTCGCGCACCGTGCGAATATTGCGGATGGCCACATGGGTTTCACTCACCTTGGCCACCACCGACTGCAGGAAGTCGAACTGCGCTTGCATGTCGGCAACACTCACCGACACGCGGGGATCTTTCAGGATCTCGAAATCGCTCTCTCTTGCCTTGCCATTCACAGTAAGACGCACCTTGTACATGCCAGGAACGGCCAGCGGACCATTCATCGAGCCGGACCATAAGATCATCCCGTCGAAACGCTCGGCGTCGGGATAGCGCATGTTCCAGGCAAATTTGTTGATGCCGGGCTGCGTGAGCGACATCCGCTCCTCGCCATTACGGGTATTTGGACGCGTGGAGAACTTCTTGATCACCTTGCCTCCCGTCTCCATGAACTCGAGGCTCACCTGCGCCTTGGTCGTGTCGGCCACGTAGAAGTTCACCATCACCCCACCTGGATGGTTGGTGCCGGACGTGAGAGATGTGCGGCCGAAGCCGACCGTCGGACCAAACCGGTAGCTTGGCATCGGCTTGAAGAGCCAGGCATCCGCTGAAGCCACCTCGGTGTTTAGCTGATGCAAGGGCGTCAGGTCGTCGATAAGGTAGAATCCGCGGCCTTGCGTGGCAGCGATCAGGTTGTCGTTCTTGATGGTAAGGTCCGTGATCGGCACGATGGGCATGTTCATTTGGAAGGACTTCCAGCTGGCGCCGTCGTCGAACGAGATGTACATCCCGGTCTCGGTTCCGGCATAGAGCAGCCCCGGACGTTTGTGGTCAGCTCGAACTACGCGTGTGAAATGACCCGGATCGATGCCGTTCACGATGAGGGTCCACGTCTTGCCATAGTCTTTCGTTTTGTACAGATAGGGACGATAATCACCCATCTTGTATCGTGTGCCCGCCACATAGATGCCCCCCTTTACGAATGGGTCGAAATCCACGCTGTTGAACATCATCCACTCGGGCATGCCGGGTGGGGTCACATTGGTCCAATCGGTACCGTTGTTGGTAGACACATACACGAGTCCGTCGTCGGATCCCGTCACCAGAAAGCCCGGCTCAAAGGGTGATTCACCGGCTGCGAAGATCGTTCCGTAATACTCAACGCTAGTGTTGTCCTTCGTGATGGGGCCACCCGACGGACCCATTTTCGATGCGTCATTGCGGGTCAGGTCAGGACTGATGGTCTCCCACGAGTGACCACCGTTGCGGGAGCGATGCACATGGTTTGAGGTTGTGTAAAGCACCTCAGGATCGTTCGGCGAGAAGAAGATGGGGAAATTCCACTGGAAACGGTACTTCATGTCCTCGACGCCGTGTCCCATCGGGTTGTTCGGCCATACGTTGACGCGACGTGACTCACCCGTACGGTGGTTCTGCATTTCGAGGAGGCCGCCATAGTTACCGCCGTACACCACGTCCAGATCCTTCGGGTCAGGCGCAAGGTGACCACTTTCGCTACCGGCCGTGACCTCCCAGTCGCTTTCGGTGATGAAGGTGCTGCTCGAGCGGTGATAGATCCTGAAGGTGGAGTTGTCCTGCTGGGCACCGTATATTCGGTAGGGGAAGGCATTGTCGGTCGCCACACGGTAGATCTGCACCGTGCTCTGGTTCATGTAGGTGCTCCACGTGTTGCCAGCATCGAAAGATACGTTCGAGCCACCGTCGTTGGCCACGATCATACGGTTGTTGTCGGCAGGGTCGATCCACAGGTCGTGATGGTCGGCATGCTGGGTGCGGAACGTGGCGAATGTGCGTCCGCCGTCATCCGAGCGGTGGAACGATACGTTGAGCACGTACACACGGTCAATATCTTGCGTGTCGGCCACAATGCGAGTGTAATACCAGGCACGTTGACGCAGGGATCGGTCTTCGTTCACGCGCTGCCACGATTCACCGGCGTCGTTCGAGCGATACACTCCGCCTCGCTCGTTCTCGATGATGGCGTACACACGGTTTGAGTTCACGGGCGACACCGATATGCCTGAAATACCCCAGACACCACCAGGGAGACCAAGGTTGGCGGAGATGTTTGTCCATGTCTCACCAGCATCGGTGCTCTTCCACATAGCGGAGCCATCGCCGCCGCTCTCGAGGCTGTAGGGCGTACGACGGATGCGCCAGGTAGTGGCATATAAAATTCGTGGGTTATTCGGATCGAAGGTGAGGTCCACAGCGCCAGCATCCGCATTCGCAAAAAGCACCTTCCGCCAGGTTGTGCCACCATCGGTCGATTTATACACGCCACGCTCGTCGCTCGACTTGAACAGATCGCCCATTACCGCCACGTAGACCAAGTCGGGGTTGCGCGGGTGGATACGAACGCGGGCGATGTGCCGCGACTCGGGCAGACCGATATGCTTCCAGGTCTTGCCGGCATCCATAGATTTGTACATGCCGTAGCCGTAGGATACGTTGCCGCGGACCGTCTTCTCGCCGCCGCCCACGTAGATTACGTTGTTGTCCCACTCGCTCACGGCCACGGCACCGATCGATCCACCGAAGAATCCGTCCGAGATATTTTCGTAGGTGGTGCCAGCGTCGGTTGTGCGCCAAACACCACCGCCTGTTGCACCGAAATAGTACAGATTCGGTTTACCAGGCACGCCAGCAACGGCAGCAGAGCGTCCACCGCGGAAGGGTCCTATCCCCCGCCACTCCAACCCACTGTAAAGGGCATCACTGTATTGGAGGGTGGATGGGGCAGTTGTAGTGCGTGTATTACGCTGGGCGTCGGCGGCATAAGTGAACAGCAGCACGAAACCCATCAGGAACATGACGGTCTTCTTCATAGAGAGCAACGACTTAAAGTGAACGAATCGACAGGAATAATAATCAGATGGGCGGATGGCGTCGCATCCTCGAATCCTCATGGGCGCATGTTACGGATTGGCGCTCAATGATGCAATTCCTCGCCTTTCCCTCTCTTTTTCTTCTCCTAATACTTACTTCTACTTCTCATTCCTCACTTCAATCCTCAATCCCCAATCCTCACTCCTCGAAGCATGTACCGCCGGCCGGACTCGAACCGGCACGGACTTTTGAGGTCCAATGGATTTTAAGTCCATCGTGTCTACCATTTCACCACGGCGGCAAGACGATAAAGATACGAAATTGATAATTATTCTCTCAGCATGCGCAGCTGCCACAAGTCACGGTCGCTCATGTCGAGCAGCGGGTGCAATGCCAACACCCCGGTCTTGCCGATGCTCTTCTTGAGGTACTCGAGCTCTTCGAAATAGGCGTCGATATAGGGATCGGGCTGCGGGGTAATACCATATTCCTTCATCATGAGCACGCCCTTGGCCTGTGCCGACAGCTCAAGATGCAGACGGAGGTAGTTGATGAGGTCGGCCATCACCGGACCCTCGAAATGCTCGCGCAACGATGTGAGGTACTCGCCGATTCGGCTTGAGGGCAGATCTCCCTTCATAAGTAGCTCGAGGATTTCAGCATCCTTGTCTAGCCCATCTCCTAGCCATTTCCGGGTCTGGCGCTCACTGTAGGCAAAGGCACCTAAAATGATGACCGGAATCGTCACAAACACGACCATTGACGACTGCACGGGCGGCAGGATCAGGTTGTTGTAGGCCATGTGGATGCCAATAGCCACCAGCAGCCCTAGCACTACGGCAAGGGTACGGGGTCCCATCCCCTTCCATCGATCGTAGCCCATCTTGGCGATGATCGCCATCATCGCAACGACCCCACCGTGCATGATGGCGGTGCCGAAACCGCGGACTATCCAAACCGCCATATTGGGATTATCGACATTGTATAGGTAAAACAGATTCTCGATGATGGCAAATCCCGTACCGATGGCGAATCCCATAATGGCGGAGTCGACCACAAATCCGACCCGGTTACGCGCCAAAAGCACTACGATGAGCACACCTTTGATGACCTCCTCTACAACCGGTGCGCCAAATCGGGCCAACTGGCTGCGGTCGAGGTCGAAAAGCTCCATGATCCACCCGTTTGCGAAGTACGACATCAGGGCGCTCAATGCCCCATAACTGATGGCAATTAACAGCGCCTTCCAAGCCACCAGCTTGAAGCTGTCGAAATGCCGTAGGGCCAGTAAAAATACCGTCACGGGAAGGAGGGCTGTTAAGAGTTTAATCATGAGCAAATATAATGACTGTGCTAGTTACTAATTACTAATCACTAGTCACTAATCACTACCTCACCTCAGAAGCTTCAGCGACACCATGAACTCGTCGGTGCGCTTGTTGCCTAAGTCATAATCGAAGGCATTGGCGTAGCCAAACGACATTGTGCCGTCGAGCACGGAGAAGAGCACGAGCTTGAAATCGAGCTGCGCACCAACGTTGTAGAAGCGATGCTGCTCACGGGTGCGTGTGACGGGTGAACCCACGCCAGGGCTCACCAAACCCGAATACCGATATACCGGTGATCCTATGTTCGTTACCAACCCAGACGTAAACAGCGAGAGCTGCGACCAATTCGAGTACAGGCTCATGAATCCAAGGCGCTTGAAGCGGACCGGTGGTAGCACCCACTCCCCCATCACCTTGGCGTAATTGGTTCCACCAATGGCGTTTAGCTCAACCCCAGGGAAACTTGCCATCGTGCGATAACGGCGCTGTGGTTGGTAGTCGACCCAGTTGTTCCCGAATCCTCCAAGGTAGAAGTTGCCCAACGGCTCCCTCTTGGGCGATAACGAAATACCGGTGCTGGTGCGTAACCAGAAGCTTGAGTGCTTAATCGGCAGGGGTGTGCCAATATCAAAATTCTGATACACCCGGGGGAAAAGCACACGCTGATTGCCGATGTCCTCCAACACAGCGTTACTTTGAAAACCAAGCTGCCATTTGAAGCCCTTCTCGCTGTCGACCGCTCCGAGCGAGTGCATCGACTTCTGGTAGTTGAAGCTGCCGGCCAGGCTGAGGAAGTTACTGAACGAGGTGGTCACATTCTGGAACTCTGGCAGGCGCTCCAAGTTGCCATAGTAGACGGCGCTGCCAGTGAGATCCGACAACCTCGGCGGCTCGTACAGAAGACTCTTCTTGTATCTGGTTCCGATCGAATAGCCCTTGCGGCTAGTCTTCGTCGGCCCAAATAGGTCATAAAAATCGGCCCCGTTGTAATTTCCGAACATCGACCAGTTCAGACGCTCAAAATTGATGGCTGCATGAATGCGTTCGTCGGCGGGCAAGGCGGTGTCGGGCGAATAGCTCACGCTCACATTCAACTTGCGCATCCGAATCGGATCCATAAAATCGCCCCGCAACCCAATTGCAACACTGTTCTTATACCCCTGCACGATTGGGTAGATGCCGCTAGGACTCATTTGCTTCATTGGATCATAGACTCCCCGACTCACGATCAAACTGTCGGCGTTCAACCGCGATACGGGTGGCAAGGGCGCTCCCCAACGGGTAACCGTCGGATGTTTCATGGCGATCGCATTGCCCAAGTATTCGATGGCACCTACACTGGTGATCGGTTTCTCGGCCATCACAACCGGCAGAAATCCCTCGGCCGTGTACTCGAACGCCACCAGCGAGTCTCCCTGAATCGGAACGGGCCTGAACATGCCCGTCTCAGCGTTGGAGAGCCATTCCAGCTTAGCGTTGCGAAGATCATATCGCACGATATTCGATACCCCCGTATAATAGGTAGATCCGTAGAGGTAGTTGCCATCCTCAGAGAAGACGAAACTGGCCGGCGAGCTCTCGGCAAATTCGCCTAATACCTCAGGACGATACTTACGGCTCATCAACGAGTCGGTCGACATCATGAGCAGTTTCTTGTTGCCGGCCACATCGGTAACAGCAGCCGACAGCTTGGATCCATCGGGCGAGATGTCGATGTCGAACAGCTCCTCGCCGTAAGGCATGGCATGGAGCAGGTTCCACTGCGAGTAGGGCTGCGGAATGCGTACGAGCGATGATATTCCGTTCAGGTGCCTAACTCCCCACAGCGACTTATCGACTGGATTGAACACGAGGTCACCAACGCGGGCATCCTTGATGAGTCGGGTAACCTTACGTGTGTTCAGGTCGAATGAGACCAAGTCGCGCCATTTATTGTTATCGTTGGTGTAGTACAGGATGCGTTGCTCTGGGTCTATTGCCAGCGACGTCACGAAATGTAGCGCCGGGCCCTCGATTTCGACGACCGACCGTGTGCTGCCCGTACGGGGGTTGATCTCTGCAATGTGCGCCAATGCACCAGGGTAGGCGATGCCAGCGTAAAAATTGCCCGTAGATGGGTCAAATACTGGGCGGGATACGCCTCCCAATGGGCGCTCAGTCAACCTGCGCACGGGTGTGATCGGATTCTTGCGGATGCGCTCCAAGTTGGCGTTCTGCCACGTGCGCTCCCATGCGATCCACTCCGTCCAGCTGTGGTCGAGCGACTTTCCGTACACATTGCGGAACTGGGATGCGTAGTATCGTTTGCTGTCGTCGGTACGGGCTACCCACTCAATGAGCTTGTCGGGACCATATTCATGCGACAGGTACGACATGAAGCGCGTTCCATACATGTAGGAATTGGCCCCCACCTCAAAGTCCACCGTCGTGCCTTCGCTCTCGAGGCCGATGGCGTCGTACATTGGATAATTGTCGCGAACCATTGTACGGAAGCGCATTTCGTCGTAGCTGCCCATAACACGACCAATACCGCCGGCCATCCATGTGGTCATGTACTCGGCAATACCTTCATGGTACCAACGTGGCGAATAGCGCCGCGGCGCCGTGAGGTAGCCGTAAAACATGGAGATCGGCTCGGCCTGTACCGGATCCACCTTACCACGGAATATGTTGCGCCATGCACGGTCTTTCTCGTTGGCCATATCGAGTGCCACGATGTGCACCAGCTCGTGATTGGCCAGAACATTGATACGCTCATTGGTGGCGTTGGTTTCGTAGGCATGCTTAAATGGCGCTATTCCCATCATCACGATGTTACGGGGCACCGACGATGCGCCCGCGTTGCCGTAATCTCCAAAATCTTCCATGACGATGGTTACACGGTCGCTCCTAGTGTAACCAAATCGATTTTCATGGTACCGCAGGGCATTTGTATAACTGCGGATGGTATGGTTGATAAGATATTCATGCCCGAAATCGTAATAGACCAGCTTGAAATCCTTGGTCTCTATCATCTTGAATTGGGCCTTTGCAGGCACCGATAGTACAAGAAGCCAGCAGCATACTACCAGACGAGCATAGTTTGACATACGACGAATATTAGGGCCGATTTACAGAAATAATATAGAATAAAACCAACAAAAAACCCCTCCCATTAGCTTAATGGGAGGGGTTGGTTTTTGACACGAATGCGGTGTCATTGCATTGTCCGACACACGTTCATCAAATTAGTATTGTACTCTAGCGCGGCTTCCCAACAAGGCTTCGCTGTTCATCAATTCGAAGAAGGCAGGCGAATTCAGCATGAGCTGGAAATCGGCGCTATTTAGGAGCTCGGCAAAGTCGGCAGAGCTGAAGAGCTGGTTGAATTCGGCCGAGTTCAGCATGAGCTGAGTGTCGGGGTTGTTGAGAAGCTGGACAAAATCGACCCGATTCATCAACTCAAGGAAAGAAGCATTGCTCTGAAGCTCTAGGAAGGCAGGGTTATTGTATAGAGCCCGGAAGTTGGCATCCAGCTGCACATACTGCAAGAACGAATCGGACGTGACCAAGTTTTGGAAGGCGGCGGCATTCATCAATTCCTGGAAAGAGGAGGATGCGAACAATTCACCCAAAGATGGATTGTTCTCGAGCATGACTCGGAAATTTGAGAAACGTGAGAGTTCACCGATTTCGGCGGAACTGAACATCTCGAAGAAAGAGGGGCTCGACATCATCTCGACAAAGGCTGGATTTGCCATCATTTCGGCAAAAGACGGAGTCGCCATCATTTCTTGGAAGTCAGCACTCAACATAAGTGAAACAAATTCAGCATTGCTCATCAACTCGACAAAATCGGGCGAAGAAAGCAGCTCAAAGATGCCAGGGTTATTCATCATCTCGACAAAACTCGGGTTTGACGAAAGCTCTGTGAGCGTGCCCGATTGCACCAAATTGATGAACTCGTCGCTTTGGAGGATATTCTGGTACTGCTGATTCTCTAAAATCACGTCCGTGTCGGTGATCTGTGACTGACGGAAACGCTGGGCGCGCTCAATGCCATTGTCTGGACCAATGGTTCCGACGATATCGGGCGGGTTAGGTTGGTCGTTAATGCCCGTTACATAGATGACGGCAACGACGGCGATCAGAATGACAGCACTAGCTGCGATTTTGCCAAGTGAGAATTTGCTTGTCATGGTGTCTTCCGTGATTTGTGTGTTTTTGGTAGGGAGTTCATATACAGCAGCCTGAGTATCAAGCTTTTCGATTTCGTGACGCACGCTGTCGACAATGTCGATGGCGGGGACGGAACGCTTCAACATATCGAACTGGTCCTCCAGATTCAACAAATCGCCATGAAGGGACTTGGCCTCTGGATGGGTGTCCAATATCGACATCAACTCCTGGCGATCCTCTTCGGTGTTGAGTCCGTCCAGCTCGTTGTTGATAAGGTGTATGATTCGTTGATCCATGATGTATATCCGTGAAACGTTACGACAATATCAGTCGCTTTAGTAGAAGTACACGGGGATCAGAAAAAAGTTGGCAGGTTTCGAAAAAAAATATTTAACTGGCCAACATATCCCTTAGACGCATACGGGCAGCATACAGTCGCGATTTTACCAAGCTCTCCTCGATGTCCAAAATGTATGCGATGTCGCGGTATGGCATATCGTCGAAATACTTCAAGTAGAGCACCATTCTTTGGTCGAGCGGCAGTTGGTCGATGGCCTCCTGCAATTGGATGTTTGACTCGTGGTCTTCCATATCCTGATGCGGATCGGAATCATGGCTTAATTCGACGGGCAGTTCTTCGTCAGTGTGGTTGTTTCGCTTATAGTTCAGCGACTCGTTCACTGCAATACGGTAAAGCCAACTGAAATACCGAAATCGCTTATCGAATGTGGCTAACTTTTGCCATGCTTTGATAAAGACATTCTGGACGACGTCTTTCGCCGCAACTTGGTCACCCGTTATTTGACAGGCGGTAGTATAAAGTATTTGCTGGTACTTACGAACCAAGGTCTCGTAGGCACGATGATCCCCCTCCAAGCAGAGTTCAACCAATTCATTGTCTGACAATAGTTGGTAATCCATAGAGTAGGTGGGTGACACAAGATGACAACAACAAGCCCAAAAAACATCCAGACCGACTAAATATGCTGCTCTATTATAAACAATTTTTCCAAAGAAGTATAATGAAACACATCCCTAACGTGCTTGGTAGGGTTGCGTAGCGTGATCGTACATTGCTTGTCGTTTAAGCGTTTATAGGTGTTGATAATGATCCCAAGCCCCATGGATGAGATGTATTCTAGACCCGACAATTCGAAGACGACACTTGTGTTAATTTTATCGAAAATAGGTTCAGCATACCTACCCTGTGCAGCGTCGAATCGACCAGCAAGGGTTATGACTCCGTCAGGATTGGTGGTAATTGTAAACATCAATCCAATATCAATCTTAAAATTTCAAACTGCAATTTTCAAGGTTCGATTTTCATCTATCTGGAATAAAAAAAGGGGGATGACACGAATGCCACCCCCCAAGTTTTCACTCAAAGTGAGATAGACAATTACTACATCACTTGAGTAATGTGAGTTTGTTCGTCATAATGCGACCGCCGGCCTCAAGGCGAACGATGTACACCCCGCTCGGGATGCCCGCCGCATTGAAGGTGACCGAATGGCGGCCTGCGCCCATGGAGGCGTTTACCAGCAAGGTAACCTGGCGACCTGTTACGTCATACACGGCCAATCGTACATTACCCGTCTGAGCTAACTCGAAAGGTATGACCGTGCTAGGGTTGAACGGGTTTGGATAGTTCTGGCCTAGACGGAAGTCGGATGGTTGATCGTTTGTTTCATCATCGTCATTCGTGCTGGTTCCACCACTGCCCGATCCATCACCACTGGAATCGTCGTCGCCAGAAGCAAGACCACCAACTGTTATGGCATAGTCTTCAACTTCACCGTCGGATGCCATGCCAGTAGGGCCCACGCCTGCCGCACTGCTTAACCTGAAGCGAACGAAGGTTAGCCCTTCGGTGGCATCAGAAGGTACGATCGCACTCAGGTTGTACACACCGAAGCTTCCGTCGACATCGACGTCGGTGAGGATCTGCTCCCCGGCGCCAAAGCTGCCGTCACGGTTCCAATCGGCCCAGGCACTGAGTTTACCTGCACCGGTTAAGGTGATGTCCATGGTAAGTATACCTCCTCGCGACACATCGGCCGACATGGTTACGCCGTCGTCAGCATCGGCATCAGCCAAATCGGATGGCTTGCCGTTGGTGTCGGCCGTGATGCCCGTGCCCAACATGAGCGACGGATTGCCCGTCTGCGGCATCAGATGGCGCGCGCCAGCAGTCGGGTATACCATTTTGCCACCATGTACCACGAAGGCGTCGCCATAGGTGGCGCGGCTCGTGCCATATGTGTTCGGCGCATCCCCGAAGTCGGCGCGTTCAGTACCGATATCAACACCATGGAGCGGCGTGAACTCAGCCAGCACGATACGTGCACGCACATGACCGAATGGGTCGCGTAAGTCGACCGTTGTCTGGCCTGCATTCGAGAATGCCACTCCCCTGAACGGCCAGCCCGTCACATTGCCCGTCAAGCTAACAGGCGCCGATGCGTATAATACGTATCCATCGAGCACCAACGTCAAGCCCATACCAAGTGTCGCTGTCGACTGACCAGCAGTGGATGCGACAGTACCTGTCGATCCACTCATGCCTGGTGCCGTAACTGTTGCGTCATTTCCTTTGTCATCGGTGCCCAGACCTGAGAACGAAACGACCGAAGCAGGCCTTACAGCTTGCCCAGGGAATCCACCCAGCGTAGCCACCATCTTACCGCTCGCGTCGACGCGTGTATCGGCAGTTCCGTCAAGGTTTGTATCGATGGCCAGCGTAAGGTTGGCAAAGGATGCGTTATTACCGGCTTGGGCTGTAGCTATTGGAGATACGGCCAATCGGGCTCCTCCCACTGCTTCGTTTTGTCCAAGTTTTACAATCTGGCCACCCGGCATCGGCCAAGCAGATGATAAACCACCTGTCGGGTTAACCGATATGTGATACTCGCCTGCAGGGAGTCCTACAAAAGTGTAGGAACCGTCAGATGCGGAAGATGTTGTTAGCGACAGATCTTTGCCTCGCTGGCTCTTGCCAGTCAGTACCACCGTCTGCGAGCCTGAGCCCAACTCGGTGGACGTCCATGTGCCCGAACCGTCGGCATCGAAGAACACGGAGCCAGAAATCGAACTCGTCGCGACTTCAGGCGCATTATCGACATCGTAGGCTATGCCGAATGCGATTTCAATCTCAATATCGGCATTAAGCTCCACAATGATTGGATTCTGAGTTACCGTGTAGTAATACTCCGGCAACGTGATTTGAACTTCATACAGGCCCGGCAATAGATTGTCCGCAAAGAAGAACCCATCCTCTGGGATCTCAAAGAAGAAGCTGTTCGAAGCATAGGCCAGCTTGAGTGGTGCCGGACCTGTCCTGACACCCGAAACAGTTATGCCGGCAGGAATCAATTCTTGGACCTGACCGTCGCCGCCCACCGCTTTGGATACCTCGGTCAGATACACGAATCCGGTAAGGACCACGGGCTGGAACAGTCCAAATTCGAAGCCACTGAGCTCGCTTCCACTGGTCACGATCACGCTGTGGCCGATGCCGGAACCTGGGAACGACTGGCTGTAGCCCTGTGGAGATATCGCACGGATAGCATAATGGTTCGGTGCTAGGTCGCCGAAAGTGAACATGCCGTTCTCGTCGGTCTCCACACTTGCCACGACTATGTTACTCATATTGACCAATTCGACCATCACACCTGGGAAGTCCTGCGAGGCGGCGTCGCGGGCGCCCTCGCCAGAGAGGTCTTTAAAGACACTTCCAGCTATAGTAGAGTACTTCCAGTTTCCAAAGTCAACCCGCGATAACTGTCGAGGTTCGGTAAGGGTGACATTTGCGAAGCCCTCTCCGCCTGGGGCAGACTGCACCCAGCCCTCTTGCTGCACTTCGCGCACCTGGTAGTTGCCAGGCAGGATGTGGTCAAAGGCGTAGAACCCGTTCGCATCGGTTGTGCGCGTATACGAGCCAGCCGACCCTTGGATCTGGATGGTCCAACCCTCGAGGCCAGGCTCGTTATTGTCCCATGTGCCGTTGCCGTTGAGGTCGTTGAACTTGTAGCCGTAGACGCGGAACATGATGATGCGTGCCAGGGTTGTCGGGGCGTTGTCCAAGCTCAACTCGTAGTTATCAGACCTCGAACCCGAAATAGCCGCAGACGTAATGCGCACCGGCTGTTGTCCGTCGAAGTAGGCGTCGTCGAACTCGATGACCACGTCGACCAGGTTCACCTCGCCGGCATCTTCTGGAAGAACTATACCATCCAGACTCAACGCATTGGAGCTGAACGTGGCGGATGTGTTCTCGTCGAATGGTTTGTCAGGTGAGGTGAAGCTTCCGACGATGTAAAGCGTCTTCTTGTTCACGGTCAGAACGGCCTCATTGCTTTCTGCCGTATCGCATAGGATCGGGGATGCACAGGTCACAACGGCGCGGTATTCATAGCCGCTCATGGCAACGGTCGGAAGTGTGAGCGACAAGGTCGATGTTGTGGCACCCGAGTAGATGCCTCCGTCTGTGACGTCGGCCCACGTACCTAGTGAGCTCGTGCGCATCTGCCATTGGAAGGCTGTGTCGGACTCGTCAAAGTCAACACCAACACTGAACGACGCATTATCGCCATAGGTGATGGTGACGTCGACAGGGTCTGTGATGACACTTGGTGGGATGATGTTCCCGACCTGGAATCCGCTGAAGGAGGTCAGGCCCGTTGCCGTGATGTCCGTGGCAGCACGCGACGATATGCTCGGGTAGGTCCAGTTGTCGTTGTCGACCTTGCCGAGGTGGGATTTCGTGTGATCGAAGCCTACATCTGCATCATTGGAGTTCCATCCGAAGCTAATATCGTAGTTCACGCTGCCGAGGCCGGACACCGGATTCAGGTTCCACTGGCGGTTCACCGTTCGGTCGGGGTCAAAGCGGGTCTCTCCATCGCCGACGACGAAGAAGTCGCCGTCGGAAGTCGACGCTGCCAGGACACCCGATGATGACCCTGCTTGGAACGTGACGGTTACTGGAGCGTACGTCGGCGCATATACCGGCACTAGTTCATCGTCGACTTGTAAGCCCACAGCTTTTCCGGCGTTCAGGGCCTCTTCCGAGCCGATCGGGAATGGGTACACACCGGCGCCCTCACCGATACCGCGACGTAGTTCACCCGAAACGAATGAAGTGGCAGATCCACCCGAAATGGCCGATGGATCATCATTCGACACTGTAAGAACATTGTAGTTCATGTGGATGATACCCTGAGTGAGGGTCAACAAATCAGTAACCTCCTGATTTACCAAGAAGTGTAGACCTGCACCTGAATTATTTATTCCGAGGCCGGCGACCGTTGAAGGCAGACCTGCACCCGGATCTTGCATCGAAGTACCCTGATAGATGTAGTATCCGCCTGTGCTATACGAACGGGTTCCGTCTACGCGAATGTTGCCATAATTCGAGGATGAGTGAATACCTTGGTTTGAACCAATTTTCAAGATACCACCGGACTGCAGGTTGAAGCTGCCCGGACCATCCACCAACGATGTGCCAGTCAGCATGTCGAGGGTGCCGCCATCTTGGACTTCCATGGTCGAACCGTTGGCGACCGACATGGAGACGTCGTTGTTCACGACGAGAGTTCCACCGTCTTCAATGATCACGCTGAGCGTTTTTACGGAAGCCGTCGTGGTAACGACGTGCTCGTCGCGCACGATGGCAGCTGCCGTGGGATTACCGGCGTCGAGAACGAGCGTGAAGCTTAGCCACTCTGTATCTTCATCCGATGAAAACGCTGTTGGATCAAAACTTGCTGTGTTTAACACCATTCGCGATGCCATTGCAGTTGTCGCGCTGTTCGTTCCACCGAAACCTACACTACTGATTGCTGCATCAAAATCTTCAGGATCACTTACTATCACAACATTTCCGCGTAAATGTGCGGTGGCCAACCAGAGATAGTCGCCTGCGCCGTCGGTTGGCGCGAATAGGGGTGGGTTAGGAGCATCATCGCTGCCTGATGCAAATGTGCCTGAAACCCGTTTTGCTCCAGCGATACGGTACGAAACGTGGCTGCTTTGTACGTTGCTGGTCGTCGAGATCGTCAAGGCATCGTTTCCGGAGGCAATTTTGTAGAATATCGCACCAGTAATAGTTTCGCTTCCTGAGACACCATCATTACCCTGCGCGAGTTTAGTCCAGCCGGTTCCGATGTGGATATTGGCCCCGGTGACAAATCGTGAACTGAAGGCTACCAGGATCATGTCGCCGACTGCAACTCCAGTGGGAAGTGTGATCACGTGCGTCGGCGAAGCGGATTCCTGCGTGCCGCTGGCGGAGCCCAGCACTTCCATGTTGGTCGATGGGAATTGTGTTGCTGGAATCCAGTCTGTATTCTCTTCATCGTCGATCATCTCTTGCTCCCAAGTTGTCGGGTCGCTCCAAGTGCCGGTCTTGACTGAGCGGTACATGCCAGTCGGGCGTGCTTCATCGCCGATTTCAGGGTCGCCGGGACCTTCGGGTTCTTCGTCAGGAACAGAGTACGTGACGGTTACAGTGATGGCGTCGACACGAGCTTCACGCGTCCCCCCACCACTTCCAAATCGTTCAGCTCTCAATGATACACCGAAATTGACATTGTTTATATCGGTTGGAGTCCATGTTGTGCCCCATAAGTCGGCCGAACCGCCATATGCTACGGAAGCGTCTGTGCTGCCCCATTCTGTGCTTGAGGCCTTATTGTTTCCAGTTAGCACACCATTTTTCAGCAATCTTACATCATTGTCTCGGATAGAATTTTGAGAATTCCGCTCTATTGAAACAGAGATTCCCAGAATAGTGGCGTCTGTTGGGATTTCAAAATCAAGGTCAGAAGCTCTAAGGTATTGACTAAACTGAGCGTCACCAGATCCTGATAAGCTTGCAATAGCTCTGGTGTTGTTACTTGCAGTAATATTCCCTGGGTTTGACCAGGCAACGTTTCCAACAGATGCGGCAACGTTACTACCCGTCCCCGCATTGTTCGGGCCGGCGGTTTGGGCCGAGGTCGTGACAGACCCGGCGAGTAGAATTGCAACCGCCCATACTAGCGTCATTAAAAAAAGTCGTGCAGTTGTAATTGTGTATCGATTTGTCATATCAAATCCTGTCGGTTAGGTGGACACATTTTTTTAGGCTCAACATGAATTGCTTGCCCCAGAGTAACCCGATGACCAACCCACTTTGTTTTAGTCCGTAAACGGGAGCATCCATGAAATGCTGATATTCACTTTCATTGATGACACACAAACGCTGCTATCACATGGAAGTCACATTGTTACGGAGTACCGAAGTTGATCAGTATAAGTTCAAATATGAACAATTTTCAGGAATTACGATTGGTTAACCTTTTCATGTTAAGATTTTTTAACAATTCACTAAGTACCTTCACCCTAAATACATGGTATGGTTATTACCCAAAAAGGGATAAGGGCTAGTGGAACACCACTAACCCTTATCTTAGATTCGAAAATATATAAAACTTTACTTGAGTAGCGTCAACTTGCTGGTCATGATGCGTCCGCCGGCCTCGAGGCGTACTATGTACACGCCGCTCGGGATGCCCGCCGCGTTGAAGGTGACCGAATGGCGGCCTGCGCCCATCGAAGTGTTTAGCAAGGTTGACACCTTACGCCCCGTCACATCATAAACGGCCAAGCGTACGTCGCCCGATTGAGCTAGGTCGAACGGAATGACCGTGGTCGGGTTGAACGGATTCGGGTAATTCTGGCCGAGGCGGAAGTCCGTTGGCAGACCGGTATTATCGTCTTCGTCGCTCGTAGGCGTTCCGGTGTCGCCATCGTCATCGCCATCACCATCGGTGGTTGGTGCAACGATCGTGAACATGTAATCCTCCACCTCGCCGTTTGAGGCAGGTCCATTTGGACCCAAGGTCTCGTCAGTCGTGTAGCGGAAGCGCACAAATGTGTCACCAAGTCCGGCATCGGCAGGTACGATGATCGAAAGCTGCGTCGCGCCAGCCTCCATTGCTGAACCCATCGGCATCTTCTCGGTTTCACCGAAAGATCCGTCACGATTCCAGTCGAACCAAGCGTGGAGATATCCGTTGCCGGCTACAGTCACATCAAAACGAAGCGTATCGCCTGCTGCAATCGAAGTGGGTAGTACGACACCGTCGTCGTCGGAATCGTTGTCGGCCAGCATCGATGGATTACCATTCGCAGAATGGGCTACAGTTGTACCAAGGTATATCTCAGGCTGACCGATAACGGGCTGCAAGTGCCTTGCACCGTCGTTCGGATAGGCCAAGCCACCACTAACGATAGCCATGTCTTTCTGAAGGTCAGCCCTCATGGTGCCATAAGTATTCGGCGCATCGCCGTAGTCGGCCTTCTCCAAGCCAAAATCGATTCCGTGCTGTGATACAAGCTCAGCATACAACAGTCTCGCCTTGATAACACCGTTTACATCACGCAAATTAATCGGTTCTGACTGCATCTTGAGAGCTTTGTTGCGAACAGGCCACGAATCGACACCCGACGAGAGCGAAAGAGCGTCATCACTGTACAATGGCTGGCCGTCTATGACCACAGTGATACCGGTATTATATGTCAAGGTACTCAAGCTGAAAGAGGTGGACAGTTCACCCAATTCCTGCTGGCGACCAGGGGCCGACACCAGAATCTTTTCACCATCTTCAGTTAGCATTGTGCCAGAATACCCTTGGATGTAGGTTTGGCGTTGCGATTGACCCGAATTGCCAGACAATACGATTTGTAGCAGACCGTGCGAATCGACCCGCATATCCGGTTTGCCGTCAAGGTTTGTATCGATGGCCAAGGTCATACGACCCACAGACACATCGCTGCCTGCAGATGCGTCGAGCACCGATGACGACTGGAGCACTGGGTTGGTTGGCAACAATCCGTACGATTGATCTTCGTCGAGGCGAATAGAATACAGTGCTGTCGGCCAACCCTGGGAGAAGCCGTACTGCGGATTAATTTCGACGGTATAGTTTCCTGCAGGCAGATTCTCGGATATGTAGGAACCGTCTTCCTTGGTAGTGACAAACCGTTGCACTTCGGTGCCTTTGTCAGACTTACCTGATATCGAAACGACCTGACCAGGCAAGCCACGGTCGGTGGCAGGGTTCCACAGACCCGACGTATTGCCGACACCTATCACTGAACCGGCAATGCTGCTGTTGGTCGGTTCGGGCAAAGCTTCTTGGTCTTCTTCGATGACGAAGGCAATTTCAATAAATCCACCTGAATTCAGCACGATCTCAATCGGGTTCTGAGAGACGGCGATCCATGGAAATGGAACCGATAGTTCAACCAAGTATACACCTGGAATCAAATTCTCAACCTTAAAGTATCCGTCAGCGTCGATTCCCGACTCGAAAGACGACACCCCTACAGTTTGGATGCTATTAGGCTGTGCAACACCCTTCAGCGGAGCAGGTCCAGTACGCACGCCTGAGACACGTGTATCAGCCGTAGGCAAGGCCGACATCAGACCTGCAATCCCGCTTGTCTTAGATGCAGTGCCTACGACAACGCGACCCTCTAAGTTGGTGATGAAGAAGAATCCGAAATCGACGGTATCGTCTGGATTGCCTTGGCCGAGTTCGACAGATGCGGTAGTAGTAGCTGGCATGGATTGGTACATGCCATCCGGAACAGTTGCACCGACCTGATAGGTACCGGCAGGGAGGGCTTCAATCGTATAGGCACCGTTTTCATCCGTGGTGGCCGATCCCGACGCGCCATTCGACTGCGCCGTGATCACGATGTTTGCAGCCGGAGATTCGTTCGAATCAAATTCGTCGTTGCCGTTCATATCGATAAACGCAACTCCGCTTATCGTGTACATGAAAATCTGTGCTTCGGCCGTGGGTGCCCCAGTCAGGTCCAACTCATAATTGGATGCTTTAGAACCTGTGAGTTCTGCAGAAACGATAGAAACCGTCTGCAAGCCCGGGGTATTGGCATCTGTGAAGGCAATCTCAGTTGCGCCCAGTGCAACGTCAGGAGCATCGGCCGGCAAGACGTTCACCAGTGCAAGGGCATTTGATTTAAACGTGGCGGTTACCGTTCCGTCGTGTTGCTTGTCGTTGGCCTCGAAGGAGCCCGACAAGGTCAAGACACGTGGTTCTATGCTGATCGTGATATCGGTTGATGTGCTTCCGTCTGGGTTTGTGACCGTCACCGTGTAGACACCGGGCGGCGACACTTCGCCGGCAACACCCGAGATGGTTCCTGTTTCAGGATCAAATTGCAAACCTGTTGGCAGTGCAGGTTCGATTGAAAACGTGCCTTCGCCCTGGCCCAGTACAGGTGTGATTGGCTCTAATACATCACCGTACTTGATGTTGATCTCGCTTACTGGATAGGTAAGATTCGCTGGCGGAACTGGGAAACGTATCTCGGCTAATGCAGTAGGAGCTCCTTCGATATCCAAGGAATAGTTGGAAGATGTCGGACCGTCGAGCGCCGCATCTGTGATTCGAACGGGCTGCTCGCCAGCTGTATTGGCATCATCAAATTCGATCACTACACCACTGAGGCTTACCTGTCCGACGTCGGAGGTCACAACACCAACCAATTCAAGTGCGTTTGATGCAAAGGTCGCGGCGCGGGTGCCGTCAAAATCTTTGTCGTTGGCCTCGAAACTGCCACCGATCGTCAGTGTTTTTGCAGTGATTTCGAGTGTGCTGCCTACGAATGTGAGCGCGTAATTCGGGGTGACATCGATATTTTGGTCATTCATGACCGACAAGCTGCCCTGCACGATCGCATAGGTGCCAACGGATTCGCCAGCATCACGTAGTAAACCTGGTTGCAAGGCGTCTTGGAACGCCAACGTGCCAGCCGTGATGCCAAAGGTCAACTCCGGGTCTGTATCGCCATACACTTTTTGCAGGCCAGATGTGGCTGAGACCGTAATTGGACGAGGCTGAATACTGAATTGTACAGTAGCCTGTTCCGATCCGTCGAGATTGGCCGCCGTAACGGTATACGTTTCGGTCGTGGCAATCGATGTCGGAGTGCCAGAAATTTCGCCGGTTGCTGAATTCAGCTGCAACCCAGCAGGAAGCGCAGGTTGGACAGAATACGTAATTGGATTCAGGTATATGGCATTCGAAGAGACACTTTGTGGAAGCATCGGCGTGATTGCGGTTCCATACACGAATGGATCGACTGGAAGCACGTATGCGAAAGGCGAAGGTGGTACTGCAACACCGGTAATCGCAACCTGCATGGCCACCCAATTGGCCGATGCATCGGTGACGGAAAGATCATCCGTCATGCCTGCCTCGCTGGCCACAAACGAGACCAGCATATTCGATGGCCCGTTCGGATTCGTGTTGAAGTTGCCGTAGCGGTGCTCGGTACCGTCAATAGAACCAAGGTTCGAGTTGTTACGATGGGTGAAGAAGCCCAAAACAAGGGCGCCCTCAGGCACATTTAAACCGGGAGCAGTCAATGTGTTGCTATCTCCTACCGCACTATTTGCCCCGATGATGGGGTTAGCCGTCTCAATTCCAGATATACGTGATATGCCGAGTGCAAAACGGACGATTCCCCCTTCAGATGGTTTCGCCCATGTATATGATGTCACAGCTGAAGATGCGTCACCGGCTGTGGCGATCTTGTAATAGACCGCCATGCCGATCTGATTACCCTCGTCCGCGCGATCCACCTGCTGCCAGCCCTCCGGCATTGTTATATTGATGACGGTGTTCCCACCACCAAACATGAGCCCTGCCACAAGCAGATCTCCGGCCTGTACACCGGCAGGCTTGTTGACAGTGAATGTCTGACTGTTGCCAAATGAGGTTTGTCCGCTCTCCCAAGTGGCCTGAGCTTGTGCCACAAAAGGAAGCAATACGATCGAGAAGATGAGACCTACAATATTGTAGAGTCTGGCGAGAGGCTTAAACATGTTTGACCCGATTGAGCTCTTGTGGTGAGGTGACCGACGGCGTTTCAGAAAGTTGCTGACAGGCTTGTGGACTGTATCAACAAGCAGAATTCGCATCGAATTGACCCAACAATAACACCTCTGCGGGGTATTAACACATTAAATTTCGCTAATTTTTGGCGAATTTTTAATAAATACCCTATTTGGGGGTATCTAGGGTTTCACAAATTTCACCAAAACTGGAAACTGCCTAAATTTAAAAAATCACCGATCGTAGCAGCCGGTGTCAACCTCACTCCTTGACCCAAATCATAGCCGTTTGCGACGGCACCGTGACAGTTAGGACTCCACCACGAAGATCACCCCTTAGCCCATCCAGGTCTACACGCTGACCGTTGCTTACCAATATCCAGCGGCCTTCCGGGATCATCACATCGCGGAAGGTTCGTCCGCTGTCGGAGGTGTTCACCAATACGAGCACCTTATCGTCGACCACATATCCCAGCATCGATTCGTCTTCAGGTGTGATGAAATCGTAGTAGCCCTCAGGCGGCACACCTGGCCGACGAAAAACCTCGCCAACCTCGCTGTTTCGTAGCTGAATCATCCCTTTCCAAAAATCGAGCATCTCCCGGTAATTGGCATAGCTGCCGCGGTCGCGTGTTGTCTTGCCGATATTCTCCCATTCAAACCGGTTGGGAGCTCTCAGGTTGTAGGTGTCGCCTGCCCCATGGAAGTAAAGCGTAATTCCATCCAAATCTTTTGTGTAGCTCTCCTTCCCGGCCAGACCCTTGCTGCGCATAAACTCAGACCCGCCGTGCAGAACTACAGGTCCCATCGACGTAAACAAGAGCGTGGCTGCAATTCTGTACGGACCTTCGTCCACACCGAAGCGTCCATCGAAATCCTTCGACGCAAACTGGTCGGCCAAGGTCCAGTTGTCGTGGATGTCGAGGTAGTTGATGGCTTTGACCGGATCACCCTCCTCAGGCCATCCGTTGGTGAGGCCCAGCATCACCCGCTCCCTCTGAGAGATATCGCCTCCTGCGTAGCCCCGATCGGTCGCTTTGTCCTTCGGTTCGGAAACAGGTCCCTTGAATGCATTGCGCGCGTCATCCTGGAAATACATGATGGGAGCATCGGCCTTGTACCAGGCCCAGTCGGGATTGGCGTTGTAGGCCGGGTCGTTCGAGGATATCCAGGGTTCGCCGTAGATGATGATGTCTGGTCCGACCGCCTCACGCAGCGCAAGTAAGGTCTGTTGGTCAGTGAGACCACCTAAATCGACCCGAAAACCATCCACACCGAACTCGTTGATAAGGGCGAGGCATTGGTCGATGATCCAACGCTGCACCATGGGACGATCTTCCGACTTGGTCTCGTTGCCAAAGACGCCGTTATGCTCGAGGTCTTTGGTACGATAATAGTACAATTTGTCGAAGGCGTTGAAATTGAAATTGTGATGCTGCCGCTCCATGTTCTCACCGGTATGGTTGAACACGAGGTCGACGATCACGGCAATCCCCTTGTCATGAAATGCTTGAACTAGATCTCGAAACTGCTCGCGTTCCACTCCGGGTTCCGTGTCTTTCGAGCGATATTTCGATTCGATTGCAAAGGCATGGGTGGTGCGGTAACCCCATTGGTAATTTTCGCGATCGATGCCCAATTCCCTCATGCGTGGATCGTTTCCGAACGACCTCTGCCAGGCATCGTCTGGGTAGTTCAAGAACTCCTGCATTGGCAACAGATGCACGGTGTTTATTCCAAGGTTCACAAGATGGTCGAAACCTATCGGCTGGCCCTTGTTGTTGAGCAATCCTGTGCGGACCATGGCTGGGATGGTGCCCTTGAGGTTATTATCAACGGGCAGATTGTCGGTGAAATCGACCACGTGCACCTCATAGGCGATGATGCTGTTGTGGTCGGGGATGCCCTCCTTTAACGGCGTGGCGGGGGTGGTTTTGGTCCAGACACGCGAGCGTCCCCAACTGTCGTACTGCACTCTGGCATAGGGGTCGGATGCATGGGAGCGAGTGGTTTCGTAGAAATGGTTGCCAGGATCGAGCGATCCATGTACCGTGAAATCGTACCAGGTTCCGTGCAGGTTGCCGGCAACGTCGGCCTCCCAGACCCCCTGCTCGTCGACCAGCATGGAGATGGTGTCTTTTGCAGCGGGGTCGTTGTGGCTCTCGTACAGGTACAGCATCACAGATTCTGCCCGTGGAGCAAATACCCGAAAGGATGTGCTGTTGCCATCCTCGCTGATGTTGGCGCCAAGCTCCTTGTTCGAGCTGAGTGACCGAAACCAGCCGTCGTGACTTACCCAGGTCTGCAATTCGTATTCGGGTACGGTCAACTTGACATTGCGGCGATGGTCTATTTGGTCAGATGGTGTGAGCAGGATGTCGGATGCACCGTTGGGCAGCGCCAATCCGATAGGAATTGCATTGCCCCGTGCGTCCTCAAGTCGATATGCATCTTTATCTAACGGACGCTCGACGCCTTCGAAGATCACCTTGATCGTGCCATTGCGGTTCATTTCGGCCCGAATCGTCGGGTCGAGCAGAAAAAGGGAAAGTAGCAATAGAAATGAGGGCATGATCACCACCAGTAATTGATGTAGAGGCTCTTATGTGATGCCTTCGGCATGGGTCCTTACAGGATGACAAGCTTCGCTTTGTATTGAGTAAAGATGCCTCGCTTTGCTCGGCTTCACCATAGACTCCCATCTCCTGCCAGCTTGTTGGGAGGAGAGGGGCCGGGGGTGAGGCGGGTTGTTATTTCTTAAGCAAATCCCGGATCTCGGCCAGTAGCTTCTCTTCGTTGCTTGGCTCCGGCGGTGCGGCCGGCGCAGCTGGAGCTTCTTCCTTCTTGCGCTTGGTTGCATTGATGCCCTTGATCACCATGAAAATCACAAAAGCGATGATGGTGAAGTCGATCACGGTCTGCAAAAATAATCCATAATTGATGGTAACAGCGGTCGCCTCTTCCGTTGCATCCTTCAAGGTGATGGCTAATTCACTGAAGTTGACGCCACCCAATAGTAGTCCAATTGGCGGCATGATGACATCGTTGACCAACGATGTGGTGATCTTCCCAAATGCACCACCAATGATGACGGCAACAGCCAGGTCTACCACATTGCCCTTTAAGGCAAATTCCTTGAATTCTTGGATCATTCCCATTGCTAAATCTTTCTAGTTGAGTTTAATGTGACTGGGCTTGACGAAATAACGTAAAATTAAGTACCTGAATCAAGCTACCACCAATTTCACCGCAGATCTATTTGATCATAGAGATCATTAAATCACGGATCAAACGGATTGACTAGATTGTTGCATATATGGAGTCACCCCTCCACTACGAAGTGGTGGAGGGGCCGGGGGTGGTGGCATTTGAGGAACCAACCCATAATTTTCTTAGATTTATACCATGAGAAAGTTCACGCGTAGGGAAGCCATCAAAGCGGGCCTGATGGGTGCTGCAGCGTTGCCGTTCATGGGGGTGCAAAGCGGATCGGCTCAGAATCTAGTGCGGCCGAGGTTTACTGGGGGAAAAATCCCTCTCATCCATATCACCGATCTGTACCACCCACCACAAGATCCTGACGACAGTCTGGACCTTGCCACAATCATGGCATTCGAGGAGTTTGATCTCAAGGGGGTCATTTTTGACATAACTCAGAGGTTCTTGGATCCAGCGCCCGAAGGATGGGACATTCCCCGCGAACCGGGTTATGTGCCCGTGGCTCAGATGGCGTGGATGACTGGCAAACACATCCCGTCGGTTGTTGGACCCCACCAACCCCTGAAATCTAGGCTTGACACGGCCGAGGATCAGCCAAAACAGCAGCAGGCGGCTTTTGGCTTGCTCTTTGAGTTGCTTGAAAACGCACCCGATCCTGTTGTGGTAACCCTTACCGGTTCGGCGAGGGTGTTGGCAGCGGCCTGGAACCGCAATCCATTACTTCTACAAGAGAAGATATCTGCCGTAATTCTAAATGCGGGCTATACGGGAGGTACCAAGGTAGAATGGAACGTAATGCTCGATCCACATGCTTATGCACGGCTCTTCGAGACCGACCTGCCCATTCATTGGTACCCATGTGCGACCGAGCAGAGCGCGTTTAATCCAGCACATGAGCGCGGGGTGTACTGGAAAGCGACTCATTCCGAGCTCTTCAAAGACCTGCCGATGCCCTTGCGGGGCTGGCTGGCCTACGCCTTTCTGAACAGCAGCCGCGGCGACATCATCCGTGCCATGCACGAAATGGGATCGGGTGCCGCATGGGACACCCTACTTCAAGGCGAGCGCCACATGTGGGTGACCGCCTCGCTTGCCTTGACGGCGGGTCGAATGCTCGCGAAGACACCGGAGGGCTGGCGGTTCTTGACTGAGCGGGATGCAAGTGGGCTCGAAATCTGGCCGATGCGTCTCGACCCGATCCGAGCACGCATTGAGGAAGAGACCCATGTTAAATGGGAGGTCGACCTCAACGGACCCTTCAAGCTGTTCCACCGCAAACCCGATGCCTCCTTCGGGACCGCCATGACCCAGGCGACGAATGCACTGCTCAAGACACTTACCGCGGAAAAATGACCACATATTTTGACCGCGGATCGACAAGATCTATAAGATCATTGGATTTACGGAGTCACCCCTCCACTGCTGTAGCGGTGGAGGGGCTGGGGTGGTGGCATCTACTGATACGCCTCTATAGGCAGACAGCTGCACACAAGGTT